>JAVBVA010000074.1:0-22721 GCA_031554665.1 Bacteroides sp.
GATAGAAAGTTTCACCCCGCTTGAAACAAACTGTTTCATGCTGCTGAAACAACTTGTTTCATCCTTTGAAACACTTTGTTTCTCGGTGTGAAACACTCTGTTTCTCGTAGAGCAACACACTGTTTCACTACGGGCAACAACCTGTTTCATCGGACTGAACATTTTGTTTCAAGAGTGGTAACGAAGTGTTTCGCCGGCTACAATAGAGTGTTTCACGGGCTGTAACAGGTTGTGTCACTCCGCGAAACAGTGTGTTACGCCCGACGAAACACTCCGTTAGCCCGCTTGAAACAACCGTACACAAGCGATCATCCTCTGACGTATCTGTGATTAATTGATATTCATTTATGGAAAACAGAAAACAACTCTGACTTGAAGAATGATTGACTCCCAATGGTGAATACCTTGGAAAATGGTGAATGAATGGTGAATAAAAACGGTATTCACCATCGGATAATCAACACTTAATCAAGCTGATAAGTCAAAAAACATGGCGAATGGCGAATGAAATTCATTTATTCGTTCATGGGAGAAAGAAAGTTAACGAATAAAAAATAGACTAACAAAAAGTCAGCAAATCATTTCGTAAAAACAAGATTACAGTTAACTTTGCCGTACAAAAATAAAATATACAGAATATGGAATTACCTTTTGCAGAATCATGGAAGATCAAGATGGTAGAACCCATCCGTAAAAGCACACGTGAAGAACGCGAACAATGGATCAAGGACGCGCATTACAACGTATTTCAACTCAAATCCGAACAAGTGTACATCGACCTGATCACCGACTCGGGAACAGGAGCTATGAGCGACCGTCAATGGGCGGGAATGATGGTAGGCGACGAAAGCTACGCCGGCGCTTCTTCGTTCTTCAACCTGAAAAATATGATTACCCGTCTTACGGGCTTCGAATATGTCATCCCTACCCACCAGGGACGTGCGGCCGAGAACGTACTCTTCTCGTATCTCGTACACGAAAACGAAATCATTCCGGGCAACTCGCACTTCGATACCACCAAAGGACATATCGAAGGACGTAAAGCGATTGCCCTCGACTGCACCATCGATGCAGCCAAAGACACCCAACTCGAAGTACCTTTCAAAGGGAACGTAGACCCGACGAAATTAGAAAAAACTTTGCAGGAACATGCTGCCCGTATACCGTTCATCATTGTAACCATCACCAATAACACAGCCGGCGGTCAACCGGTATCCATGCAGAACCTGCGCGAAGTACGTGCTATAGCCGACAAATACGGCAAACCGGTATTGTTCGACTCGGCCCGCTTTGCCGAGAATGCCTACTTCATAAAAACCCGCGAAGAAGGCTATGCCGGCAAAACGATTAAAGAAATCGTGCGCGAGATGTTCGATCTGGCCGACGGCATGACGATGAGCGCCAAGAAGGACGGTATCGTGAACATGGGCGGATTCATCGCTACCCGTCGCCAGGACTGGTTCGACGGCGCCAAAGGCTTCTGTGTGCAATACGAAGGTTACCTTACGTATGGCGGTATGAATGGCCGCGACATGAACGCATTAGCTATCGGTCTGGACGAGAACACGGAGTTCGACAACCTGGAAACCCGTATCAAACAAGTAGCTTACCTGGCACAAAAACTCGATGAGTACGGCATCCCATACCAACGCCCAGCCGGTGGACACGCCATCTTCGTAGATGCACCCAAAGTACTGACTTGCGTGCCGCAAGAAGAATTCCCCGCTCAAACACTGACGGTCGAACTGTATCTGGAAGCCGGCATCCGCGCCTGCGAGATCGGATACCTGCTGGCCGACCGTGACCCGGTGACGCGCGAAAACCGTTTCGGCGGACTCGACCTGCTTCGTCTTGCCATCCCGCGCCGCGTGTATACCGATAATCACATGAACGTAATCGCTGCCGCCCTGAAGAATGTATTCGATCGGCGGGAAGCTATCACCCGTGGCGTACGCATTGCGTGGGAAGCACCGTTGATGCGCCACTTCACCGTACAATTGGAAAGATTGTAAGCACATAAGCCATCGAAACGGAAAGAGAAATAGTTTATCCGTAAATAGCAGTTGACTGAAATTTACGTATATTTGCCTAAACGAAATCAAAATGGGCAAAAAGAAATCATACTCCTTTCCGCTTTATCTGCAAATATTACTGGGAATGGTTGCCGGGATTGTTATCGGGATCATCGCCCTGCAGGCAGACGAAATAACATTTGTCCAACACTGGGTACGCCCATGGGGACAGCTGTTTATTCGTCTGCTTCAGTTAATTGCCATACCATTGGTATTCACCTCGTTAGTTAAAGGTGTAGCAGATCTGAACGACATCAGTCGCTTCTCCCGAATAGGAGGCAGAACCATCGCTATCTATATAGGTACAACAGCGATAGCAGTCATTTTGGGGTTATCGATGGGGCTATTGGTGAAACCCGGCAAATTAGTAAAAAGCGACCAGATCGTATTGATGCAGGAGAGCTACCAGGCAGTTGCCAGCGAGAAAAAGCTGGCTGCCGAGCAAACGACCAGTCAAGGACCGCTGGCTTTCCTGAACGACATTGTACCATCTAACATCCTCAGTGCCGGAAGCGACAACTCGAAAATGCTGCAAATCATCTTCTTTGCTATCTTTTTCGGTATCGCCATACTGGCTTTGCCTGCAGAGAAGGTGCGCCCGGTAGTGAAGGTCATAAGCGGACTGAACGACATTGTCCTCAAAATGGTGGAATACATCATCCGCATCGCCCCTTACGGGGTAGCTGCCCTGATGGCCGGCCTGGTGACCGACTTCAAGGGGAATCTCAGCCTATTCAGCGCTTTGGCAGTATATGCACTGACGGTAGCAGCCTGCCTGTTTATCTTATTGTTGTTTTTTTACCCGGCTTTGGTACGCCTATTCGCTGGTGGAAAGGTGAAAGACTTTATGCGTTCCATGCTTCCTGTTCAGCTATTTGCTTTCAGTACCAGCAGCAGTTCGGCTACCCTGCCCGTGACAATGGAGACTGTGGAACATAAGTTGGGAGTATCCCGCGAAGTGAGTTCGTTCGTTCTCCCGTTGGGAGCAACTGTCAATATGGATGGTACATCCTGCTATCAAGCTATCGCCATCTTATTCATCGCGCAGGTGCTGGGATTGGAGCTAACCTTTCAACAGCTGCTTATCGTATTACTCATGACCATCCTATCGTCCATCGGAACCCCGGGTATTCCCGGCGGTAGCTACGTGGTGCTGGCCATGGTACTTACTTCAGTGGGAATCCCGCCCGAAGGTTTAGCGCTTATTCTGGGGATCGACCGGCCTTTGGATATGCTACGCACTTCGGTGAACGTAACAGGCGACGCGGCGGTTGCCATGATCATTGATAAATCCGGGCGCAAATCTGTTCATTCTCCACACACCAGGTAAGAACAAAGCCGGTATGTATCAGGTAGTGTATCAGGAAACGACGTTGCCGTTCCGTTTTATATTCAAAAGCCCGGAACATTCCCTGCGGGTATTCTTCGTTTGCTTCGGCAGGTGACAGCATAAACGGCTCGATATACAGGTGATCGCGAAAATCAACTCCATCGGCATCCATGCATTTGAACATCACCTCCTTGGCCGACCAATGTAAAAGCAATCCCCACGTATCATCCCCCTGCCAGGCAAGAGGCGCCTCGTCATCGCGCATGAACTTATACGCCACTTTGTGTATACGGTTGCCATACTGCTCAATGTCGATACCTACCCCACCGGCACTATCCAAAATAACAGCCACATAACCCTTGGTATGCGAAATACTGATGTGAGAGGAACCATCGGCCAGATAAGGCTTTCCGGTAGGTGCATAAGTGATCTCCTTCTCCTCGCCCAGCATTTGATAAAGCAACACACGAACCGCTAACCATTCCATCTGCCGGTGCGTGGTACGGAAACGGGAAGCGATATGTTCCCGGTACCATTCCTTCCGGGGAAGCAAATTCAGCAGTTCGTCGATAGTCTCGTCCATTTTCCAGACTCCCCACCGCACCGCATCATCCCTATATTGCAGAAAAACAGCCATGTTCTATGGTATGATCTATGCTTCGGCAGGCAATATGGTAAACTTCACCTTCAGAATACGGCGTTTGTCCATGGCCAGGACTTCAAACTCGTATGTTTTGTAAATAAGCTTTTCGTGAAGTGCAGGAAATTCGCCTTTGATCTCCAGCAGCAAGCCGGCTAATGTATCGGCATCGCCCACCGCCTTTTCGAACTCTTCTTCATCCAAACGGGTGATTTTATAGAAATCGGTGAGCTGCGTTTTAGCTTCGAATACCCAGGTATGATCATTGATTACAGTATACGTACGCTCTTCATCGTCATACTCGTCATGTATCTCACCCACGATTTCTTCGATAATATCCTCCATTGTAACGATGCCCGACGTGCCACCGAACTCATCGACTACAATGGCAATGTGTATCTTGTTAGTCTGGAAGTCGCGCAGCAAATCGTCGATCATCTTTGTTTCGGGCACAAAGTATGCCGGCCGTATCAGCGATTGCCAACGGAAAGTATCCCCCTTATCTACATGCGGGAGCAGGTCCTTGATATAGAGTATACCTTTAATATTATCGCGTGATCCGGAGTAGACCGGGATACGTGAGTAGGCATTATCGATAATACACTTCATCACCGTCTTGAAAGTGGCATGTATATCCAGATCGACCACATCCAGACGGGAAGTCATCACCTCCTTGGCTGTTTCCCCGCCAAAACGAATAATGCCTTCGAGGATATTTCCTTCTTCTTTAAGTTCCGACTTATCGGTCAGTTCCAATGCCTGCGAAAGTTCGTCGACAGATATATTACGTCCTCTGCGGGCTACATGCTTATTCAGGAATGTAGTGGAGCGTACCAACATGGTAGAAAACGGCCAAAGAAGCTTTCGCAACGCATAGATGCCCGGAGCCGAGAAGCGACAAAAAGCCAGTGTCTTCTGTGCCGAATAGATCTTGGGCATGATCTCACCGAAAAGCAATAAGAGAAACGTAAGAATCACCGTTAAGATCAGGAACTCTGCCACCTGTGAATGAAACACAAATACATTCATGAAGAAGAAATTGCAAAGCATGATGATGGTTACATTCACAAAATTATTAGCGATGAGAATGGTAGCCAGCAACCGCTCGGAGTCACCGAGCAGGAGGCTGATTTTCTCATCGGAGGGGTGGTTGTTGCTCTCTATATCATTGAGATCGGAGGGCGATAAGGAGAAAAAAGCGATCTCCGATGCCGAAGCAAAACCCGAAGCGAGCAGAAGCAATCCGGCCAGAACAATGGCAATGATTGCAGAAACAGAAGGTGCGTGTACGGTAATACCGTTAAAGATGTCTGCCAACTGGCATAAATAAGCGTCAGGGTCCAAAGGGGTTGTTATTTAGTTATCAATCTCTTTATCAGAATGGCAGGTCGTCTGCCGGATTATCTTGAGAAGAAGTGCTTGGCTGCACAGGTTGTTGCGTTGAAACAGATTGTTGCGGAGCGCTCGGCGAAGTTGTACCGGCTTGTCTGGGAGTAAGCAATTCCATCACATCGACAAAGATCTCAGTCACATAACGCTTCGCACCGGTCTGGTCATCGTACGAACGAGTCTTTATTTTCCCCTCAATGTAAAGTTTATCGCCTTTGTGAACATACTTTTCAGCCGTTTCGGCCAAGCCCCGCCATAATACTAAATTGTGCCATTCGGTACGTTCGGGCACCTGCGTACCATTAGTCAATGTATATCCGCGTTCGGTTGTTGCCAGCGGAAAAGTAGCTACAGCTACCCCTGTATCCAGATAACGCACTTCGGGGTCGCGACCAACGTTACCCAACAAAATCACTTTATTAATTGACATAAACTATAGTTTTTAAATGAATCTGTGCCAAAAATAATGAGAATTACGCAACGACGCAAATATATGGTAGAATTTATGTATATTTCTCTAAATAGGCATGGACCAGACGGGAAACTGCATATCGATGTATTTCATCCGCAGGAATACGCTGATAGGCGGCAAATGAAGCACAATTCCCGGGTAATATCACCTCATAGAAATTGGCATAGATCACCCGGTGCGACAATACATGTTTTACATCCCGGCACACCGAACGTAACACCGGCGTTTCTCCTTCGGCTATCAATGCCACAAACTCGGGAAGTCCGGGAAAAGCCTCCTCCGAAACCGGATCGACAGTTTCGATCAAAGGAAGTTCGAAAAGATTCTTCCAGATATCGTTGCCGGTACGCTTATGAATAAAAGTATCTGCGCCTGCACGCACGTACATATAATTAAAATAGCGATTGGTAGTCTTCGTCCGATGCTGCTTCAGCGGAAGTTGGGATACCGTTCCTTTGCTATAAGCCATACAACTATCTGCCAAAGGACAACCCAGGCAATCAGGATTCTGAGGCACACACTGCATAGCTCCGAATTCCATCACTGCCTGATTATAAACAGCCGGAGAGCGTTTGTCTATGGTCTCATCAGCCAAGGCGGCAAAGAGCTTCTTGCCTTGCGTGGAGTCAATAGGAATATCTATTCCGAAATAACGGGCAAGCAGACGGTATACATTTCCATCGACCACCGCATAAGGCATGCCATAAGCAAACGAACAGATAGCCGCCGCTGTATAGTCGCCCACCCCTTTAAGTGCCCGGACTCCGGAATAAGTCGATGGAAACACTCCGTTCATACTCCGGGCTGCTGCATGCAGATTCCTGGCACGCGAATAATAGCCCAATCCCTGCCAATGCTTCATCACCTCGTCTTCATCGGCCGATGCCAATGAATCCACATCCGGAAAACGACTGATGAAACGAACAAAATAATCATACCCTTGCGCCACTCGGGTTTGCTGAAGAATAATCTCCGAAATCCAGATAACATACGGATCGGACGATGCCCGCCAAGGCAAGTCACGCTTGTTTATTTGATACCAATCTATTACAATTCTGCTGAACTCATTCATGCCAAATTCGGTTATATTTTACTATTACTGCGGCAAAAGTACTTCATTTGGCGCTACGAACCTTCTACTCAAAGAGTTTTTTAGAAAATTGTTCAGAATATATTTTTTTGAGAGCTTAAAAAGCTATATATTTGCAGTCCAAAAAATTAGGTAGAACAAGAACAAATATTAATAATATTTTTTATCAGAAATGACTAAAGCAGATATTGTAAATGAAATTACCAAGAGTACTGGAATCGACAAAGTAACAGTGCTTGCTACCATTGAAGCTTTCATGGAAGCAGTTAAAGATTCTTTATCGAAAGAGGAGAATGTATACCTCCGTGGGTTTGGTAGCTTTGTAGTAAAGAAACGGGCACAGAAAACAGCTCGTAACATCTCTAAGAATACTACAATTATTATTCCGGAACATAACATTCCGTCGTTTAAACCGGCTAAAACGTTCACCCTTTCGGTAAAGAAATAATCAACAAATAGTATTAACCCGTAAAATTTTGAAGCTATGCCAAGCGGAAAGAAGAAAAAAAGACATAAAATGTCAACGCACAAGCGTAAAAAAAGACTAAGAAAGAACAGACATAAAAGCAAAAAATAATTTTTAGTCTGAAAACTTAAAGACAGAAATAAAGAACAAACTTGAGAAGCAACGTCTTACGGGTTTGTTCTTTATTGTAAGAACCCGCTCCTAATGAACAATCACTCCCCTGATTCGTTCATTCTACAAACTTTAAATTATAGAGACAACAACTGTGACAAGCGAATTAGTAGTTGACGTACAGCCCAAAGAAGTATCTATCGCACTACTCGAAGATAAGTGCCTGGTAGAGCTTCAGAGCGAAGGAAGGAACATTTCCTTTTCAGTGGGCAATATGTATTTGGGACGCGTCAAGAAATTGATGCCCGGACTGAATGCCTGTTTCGTGGATGTAGGTTACGAAAAAGATGCTTTCCTTCATTATTTAGACCTGGGACCACAGTTTCACTCTCTCCAAAAGTTCGTAAAGCAGACTTTAAGCGACAAAAAGAAATTAAATTCAATTACCAAAGCAACCATTCTTCCCGACCTTGAAAAAGAAGGCTCTATCGCCAACGAACTAAAGGTAGGACAAGAAGTAGTGGTGCAAGTTGTAAAAGAACCAATCTCGACCAAAGGACCACGCCTTACCTCGGAAATATCATTCGCCGGGAGATATTTGGTGCTGATTCCTTTCAACGACAAGGTTTCTGTTTCGCAAAAAATTAAATCGAGCGAAGAACGCGCCCGGCTCAAACAGTTATTGATGAGCATCAAACCGAGAAACTTCGGTGTCATCGTACGTACTGTAGCTGAAGGAAAACGTGTTGCCGAACTCGACGGAGAACTTAAAGTTTTGCTAAAGCACTGGGAAGAAGCCATCACAAAGGTACAAAAATCGACCAAGTTGCCTACGATGATCTACGAAGAAACCAGCCGCGCAGTAGGTTTGCTACGCGATCTGTTCAATCCTTCTTTTGAGAACATCTATGTAAACAATGAACCGGTATTTAACGAGATCAAAGATTACGTCACACTAATCGCCCCTGAACGGGCAGGTATCGTTAAACTGTACAAAGGACAGCTTCCCATTTACGACAATTTCGGTATCACCAAACAGATCAAAGCCTCATTGGGCAAGACTGTATCCTACAAAAGCGGTGCCTACCTTATCATTGAACACACCGAAGCGCTACATGTAGTAGATGTAAACAGCGGAAACCGGGTGAAAAATGCCAATGGACAGGAAGCTAACGCACTGGAAGTAAACCTGGGAGCAGCCGACGAACTGGCACGCCAGTTACGACTCCGGGATATGGGTGGTATCATCGTAATCGACTTCATTGATATGAACGAAGCCTAAAATCGTCAAAAGCTTTACGAGCGCATGTGTGCCAACATGCAGAAAGACAGGGCAAGGCATAATATTCTGCCGCTCAGCAAATTCGGGCTGATGCAGATTACCCGCCAGCGTGTACGTCCGGCTATGGACGTGAATACGGCAGAAACCTGCCCTACCTGCTTCGGCAAAGGCACCATCAAATCATCTATCCTGTTCACGGATACACTGGAGAGTAAAATCGACTACCTGGTCAATAAACTGAAGACAAAGAACTTTACCCTGCACATCCACCCGTACATCGCCGCTTATGTAAATCAAGGAATCGTTTCCATGAAACGTAAATGGCAAATGAAGTACGGATTCGGTATCAAGGTTATCCCCAATCAGAAACTCGCCTTCCTGGAATATATCTTTTATGATTCCAATGGCGAAGAGATTGATATGAAAGAGGAAATCGAGATAAAATAGAAAAAATAAGGCGACCATACAGAATGGATCGCCTTATTTTTTTACAGTATCAATGCCTTCGTGCTATAACATAGAAAGCAGTTCATTTAAAGAAGTGATGCGATTGACTTCCGGCTCCGCTTCAGCCGGCAGCGAGGGCACGCCTTGAACAGCCTGACAGCCCAATGCCAAAGCCGGTAAAATATCGTTCTTCATCGAGTCGCCCACAATAACCACCTCGCTCATCCCAAAACATGCGCGTTCGATGGCTACCCGCCAAAGAGCAGGATCTGGCTTACGAACCCCTTCAATAGTAGAATCGGTTATGGAACGGAAGTAGGAAGCAATTCCCAGATCAGTAACGATCTGCCTGATATTACCATAATAGTTGGATACCAGCAATAATGTATAACGCTCTGAAAGTACTGCCAGTACCCCCCTGGATTGCTCCACATAAGCAGAGGAATATGATGTAACTAAGCGGGCGGCCTCGGGTGGCATCTGCTCCCTATAAACAGGGGTATCCGGCAAGACACCCCGTTCAATGAGACTATCAAATTGCAAACGGGTTTTGAACTGCTGTGTTTCCAGCAACGAATGATGAGGTTTGACAGGTTGAAGCCGTTCCATCATTCGTTCGGCATGTACGTACGAATCACGAAAACTCTCACGGGTCAAAGGCAACCCCAACTGGTTGGTATACAATTGCAAATAGATATCCATCCAATGCAAAAACGGCGAATCGAGCGTTCCGCCAAAATCGAATGCTATCGCTTTTACCTGTTCTTTATTTATCATTACCTATTTTCATTAATGCCAGACCAATAACAATCCATACCATCTCACGTACCCGGGTAATCAATGCAGCATACACGCCATACGCCCCCGATAACGAGAGCCCTCCCACCGCCAGGGCAAAACCACCTTCACGCCCGCCGACTTGCATCGGCATAAAAAAGAGCAGGTTGGCCAGGAAGGACGAAAATGCAACAATGAGGAAACAACTCATAAAGCTCACATCGGTGGTGAGTATATTCAAGATAAGCCATATCTCTAAGCAAGCTACCACACGAGCTAAAAACTCTAACAGCAAGGCACTGTAAAAAGTGCTTTTCCGTTGCCTGTGCAGCAAGGCTATCTGGCTATCAATTGTTTCCAGACGTTCTTTATTCTTCTCAGCAAAGCGCCTTACCGGTTTCCGCAAAAAAGGGATATGGCTACCCAAACGTACACAAGCCACCGCCATTCCGTCGCGATATCCTTTCACAAACAAAACAGCCAACAACACACAGAACAATGCAATCAGGCAAAGCACAATTCCCATCACCCACTTTACCGGAAAGAACAGCGCATAAATAGCCACAGCGCATAACCAGAAACAGAAATGTGAAAAGATATGCATCATTACATACAGAATAACCGAAGAAGTAGCACGCTCCACCCCCACGTATGGTGTAAGTTCCATGATACGATAAGGCTCTCCTCCCATCAGTCCTACAGGAGTGACATAGTTCAATGCGAATCCCGATACAGTTAACTTATACAAATGCCGGTATGTAAGCGACCCGGTATCTCCGCCACTCCGCACAATAATATACCAGGCGGTATTGTTTATCAGGTAGACAAATACCCACAACAACAAGATAAGTGGCAGATAGTAACCGGCACGCTTCAGGTTGCCTAATAGTTCTTCATACGAGATATCGAACGTAAAAAGCATGATGACAACTGCCACTATGCCAAAAAGCAAAAAGAGATTGCGTACCTTATTCTTCATTACTTTGTTCGGATTTGTTTGTACAACCGATCGCTCCATGCTTCATGTTTGTACACCATATATACGAGAAGGATATTCAACACCGTGAGTTCGAATACGAAATAAATCCACGGAATCCCGATAATCAGTGCTATGAAAAGCACGATCACCCGGGTATTAAACGATAAAATATTAGTATATTTCATCAACGGAAGACTCCCTTGCCTGAACTCTTCACAAAGGGCGGCATCCACTGCTTCATGCCCATAACGTCGCTTCACTTCAGCAAAAAACCGCTGAAATTTGGGCGAAAGTTGTTCCTGAGACTGTGTATAGTTACAGTAAAACCATTGAAACACTTTACGGAACAGATTACCTTTCCAAGGCATGGAACGATAAATTTCCTGTTGCTGGGCGAAGTTATCCAACTCACTTCCCGACTTTCCTTTGAGGAAAAACAAATGAATGTTGCGGTAGTAATCGGCCATCGAAGCCTGTTTACTATGAAAAAAACCGGTCACTGCTGCCAATACCCAAATAGTATATGACCAATCGGGCGTCATCCGCAAACAAAGTGCTACATAAATTGAGATGAACCAAAGGTCACCGCATACACCATCAAGTATACGCCCCATCTCGGATTTCTGTCCGGTCATACGCGCCAACTGTCCGTCGGCGCTATCGTACATATTGGCCCACACCAGCAGGCACATGCCTATAATATTGATCCAAAGCTCGGAAAAATAAAACAATATTCCGGCGGCTATCCCCAAAAAGATGGAGGCAATCGTCACTACATTAGGAGATATGCCCAAATTACGGAAAAAGACAGCCCATCGGTAACCTATCGGACGATAGAACAACAAATCAATCCATTCTTCCGTATCTTCCGACTTCAAAGAAGCTTGCAGCTCGGCATTCTTATCTATTTTGTTCATTGAGTTGGACATTTGATATTTCTGCCAGTTCAGCTTCTTGCAAGATTACCTGTGCAATAGCCTTGGAAGCCTCTTCCCGGCAGGGAGCAAAACTGGGCCAATCATTGAAATCAATGATCCGGATACTACCATCAGGAGCTACAATACAGTCGCCCCCATACACGCGTACATTCAGCACACGTGCAGCCTCATTGCACAGCCATTTCAGACCGGCTTCCGAAAAGGTAGTGCCTACAGGGATCCCATTAATCTCTTCAAGTCCGAACTTGCTATGCTGGCCATTATAAGGATAAAACCAATGAAAGAAATCGGTCCCGGCGACCCCATAAAACTTTATCAGGTCACCCTTCAGGTGCTCGTTGATCACCACTCTTTCGATACCCCTCAAGGCATATTCGGCAATCACTTCCTTCAGTTCGCCATACGTACGAACATACGTCACATCTTCCCGGTGAATGGCATGAAAATCAGCCCTCTTCACCCAACAATGTTCGAATGATGTCCCTGCAATCAGATGTTCGGGTATTATCTCATTCGTATTCCATATCAAACTTTCAGGATGCGGTATTTCATTTTCGAGTAACAGTGTTGTCATCTGTTCGCGGGTACAGTTTTCTATACCTACAGCCGAGTTCACAGCCACTACTCCCTGGCGTTCCAGTTTCTGTAAATTGCGCACAGCAGCCTTGCTACGCATCATTGTAAACACATATTTCTCTTTCAACGGGGTTGTCAGGAAATTCTGTTCCGTATACATGTTCACCGTATGTCCGGCATTCGTCAGATGCTTTGCTACCGCAGCAAAGATCGACGCATCATTTCCCACATGGTTAGGTGAGAAAAGAGTGAACCGTTGTATCCCGGCAAAAATCTTTGAAGTCATTTGCTTTATTTTTCTTCTAAAAATTGTTCAGCTTTCTGTATGTCAGCTGCATGATCAATATCAATCACTTTGGAAAAAGGATATGCTTGCATCTGCAATCCGGAATCGACCATATATTGCTGGAAACCCCGCATGCGTGAGATTCCATTCTTCCGTGCTTTGGGCAACAAAGCCAGAGCACGCTGCCCCATACAATAAATTCCACCAGAGATATAACATGCCCCCGGATACGATTCGTTTGCATACCCTGTAATCCGCCGACCAACATCCGTCTTAACGTACAACGGACGTTCATCATCTATAAAACCGGTCACCGCCATCAAAGCATCCAGTTCCTTATTCTCCTTAAAAGCACGGATATAGGCTCTGAACTCCGGCTCCTTAAAAACAGGATCGACCGTAGTCAGGCAAAATTTACCATCTCCCTGCAGGAATGGCATCAGCTCACAAAAGCTTTGAAAAGAATCCGGAGTAGATTTCACAACCACCTGCAAAGGAACGGGCAAGTTTTGTTGTTCGAGGAAGCGGCGTACTTCCTCCATTTCTTCGTTGATAATGATACAGATCGACTCCGCCTCATTTTCAAGAAAAATGCGGAACAATCGCCCCAAAAGGGGTGTTCCGCCTACATTTACCAATGGCTTAGGAGTAAGGATCCCGTCAGAAACAAGACGAGATCCTTCTCCGGCAGCAATCAATGCATATTTCATTTCAGGTAGAAGATTAGTCGATATAATCGATCGTTTCTTCGCCAATCATTTTACGCAATGTGTTTTTTAACTTGGTATACTGGATAAACAAGTCATGTTCGGGAATATGCTCAAAGTCGTGCATCGGACTCTTGAAGTAGAACGACAACCAGCTCTGAATGCCATACATACCTGCCCGTTGGGCCAAGTCGGAAAAGAGCACCAGGTCGAGTACCAGCGGAGCAGCCAGGATAGAGTCGCGGCATAGGAAATCCACCTTCAACTGCATTGGGTATCCCATCCAGCCTACGAGGTCGATATTATCCCAACCTTCCTTGTTGTCTTTACGGGGCGGGTAATAGTTAATACGCACCTTATGATAAATCTTTCCGTAAAGTTCCGGATAAAGTTCCGGTTGCAGAATCGTATCGATAACCGACAATTTGCTTACTTCCTTTGTTTTGAATGAATCCGGATCATCGAGCACTTCGCCGTCACGATTACCAAGGATATTGGTAGAGAACCAACCGTCCAGTCCCAGCATACGTGTTTTCAACATCGGAGCCAATACAGTCTTCAACATCGTCTGACCTGTCTTGTAATCCTTACCACAGATAGCTACCTTGTTTTGATCGGCAAACTCCCACATGGCAGGCATATCTACGCACAAGTTCGGAGCACCCATAATAAATGGCGCACCTTCGGCGATGGCAGCATACGCATAGCACATACTCGGAGCTACTACCTGAGTATTATTTTCCTTCATTGCTTTTTCGAAAGCAGCCAATGACTGGTGTTCATCGCACAAAGGCAAATATACTTCTGTACTGGCCGACCAGATAACTACCACGCGTTCGCAGTTATTGGCAGCTTTAAAATCACGGATATCCTGACGCAGTTGTTCTGCCAAATCCCAACGGGTAGCAGCTTCCTTCACATGTGTACCATGCAAACGCTTCACCCATTCCTGATCAAAAGCAGCCTTCATCGGCTTGATGGCCTGAAGTTCTTCTTTCACTCCATCCAGATCCTTCTGCTCGAGTACTTCGGCATGCTGGGCGGCAGCATATACATCTTCCGGGAAAATATCCCACCCACCGAAGACCAGATCATTCATCCCGGCCAAGGGCACTACATCTTTAATTTTTGGGAAACGGTTTTCATTACGTTTACCCAAGCGGATAGTCGCTAACTGTGTTATAGAACCAATAGGTGTTGTTAGTCCTTTACGGGCAGCCAATGTCCCTACAATGAATGTGGATGCTACAGCTCCACCTACTCCGACTACAAGTACGCCTAAACGGCCTGACGCCGGCTTAATTTTGTATTCCATTTCTTTGTTATTAAAAAAATAAAATTAATGACGACAAAGGTAGATGCTATGAATTTAACAAGAAAGTTCCATAAGTCGGATAAAATAGTCAAAAAGGACTTATTTCATTTTATGGAGTTCTCCCCTTAAACAAACATTTACGCTTTCCTTCCTATCATTTAAACGATGTTAAGTTCTAACTACAATTAACACTTTACCCATGCAAAATGTTTTCAGCTGGCAGCGATTTCAGTCAATGCCCACAATTATCAGGCAATTTTACTGTAAACCGGGTACCTTTTCCCTCTTCGGAGGTAACAGAAATAGTACCTTTCAAACGTTCTACAATCGTCATACAGATGCTAAGTCCCAAACCGGCACCCTGCGTAAAGTTATCGACTTTGTAGAACCGTTCGAATATATGCCGGATACCCTCTTCCGAGATACCTTTTCCAGTATCTTCTACGAACAAGGTGGTAAAGCCTTCTTCCTCTTCCAGGAATCCGAAAGTGATAGAGCCGTTGAAAGTAAATTTAGCAGCATTGTTTATCAGGTTATTAATCACCTGTTGCAAGCGGACATTATCTGTCCGGATATACTTCTTGACTCCTTCGGGCATATCCAGAACCAACTTCACATCAGGAGGCATATTCAGCAATTGCGATGCATATACTTCTTTCAGCAACAAAGGAATGCTATGGCTCGTAAACTGGAAATCCATCGTCCCCGATTCAATACGCGACAGATCAAGGATGTCGTTAATCAAAGCCAGAAGCAAGCCGCAATTGCGATTGATGGTATGAATAAAGTTTGATATTTCATCCTGGCTGAAATCGCTCGTATCGCTGAGCAAGTCGGAGAACCCGACAATTGCATTCAACGGAGTACGTATCTCGTGACTCATATTAGCAAGGAAAGCCGTTTTCAACCGATCGGCCTGCAAGGCCTTATCGCGGGCATCGGTCAGTTGTTCCTCGGTATCTTTATATCGTTGTATGCTTTGGCAGACTCCTAATACATTGTAAGGAGCATCATCAGTCATCCCGTCCAAGGTCGACATGCGATATTCCCACCACTCATACTTACCATTTACATTACGTTGGCGATACATCATGCGGGCTCGCGGGCTCAAACCGGACAACACAGTCTCAAACAGTCTTTTCACCTCTTTCATGTCGTCCGGGTGCATCATCTCCTCCATAAGTTCACGCGTTACCTGGGAATTTTCCAGACCGAACAATTTGAGATAGCCTACCGGGAAAGTAAACTGCCCGCTACGTACACTGTATTGCCACGGATAAATAGCACTCTCTTCCACTGCCAGGCTAAAGAAATGTCTATTCATCTCTTCGTCGGAAACATTCCGGAATGAAAGCGCTACCCCACTCACCCTATTATCCATATAGAGAGGAACCATTTCGCCCGATACCGGGAAATAGTTTCCGCTGTGCACTTCTTGAACAAATGAATTATCGGGTATCACTAAGCGCGTTTCCTCTTTCATTACCCGCTTCAGCATCCGGGGCAATATCTCCTCCCCGTTATTGAACATTTTGAAAATACTTCCCACCATCATTCCTTCATAAGGACGATTGGTCGTATTTTCGGGCAGATGAAGCATCCGGTGTAAGGAGCGGTTGGTAAAATGAATCCGCAAATCGGTGTCATAGGTGATTACACCATCGCGAAGAGAGTGAAAGATATTGTCGAATTCATCCCGTTGCGCCACCAAGCGGTTTTGAACAAGCAAACGAGTTTGCGCATGTATACGCCGGCGGGCTTCTTTCCGGTTCAACCGCACCAGCCATACAACAATCACTATAAAAAGAGCTAATACAAAGCCATACAGAAGGATAAACCACCATTGGTATTTTTCATTGAAAGGTGTATTCAGGATAATACCTCCTTTCACCCGTTCCTTGTTCACATGGAAAAATCCCAATTGCTTGTAATCATAAATAAAATTCAGAGGAGCAGGGGCCACGCCTATCCCCTTGGGATTTTCCCCCAAAACCACTTTCCCGGCCCGCAACGCGGCCATTCGGGAAATCTCATAAGCTTCGGTATCATAAGCAGCAAAAACACCGTTAGTCAACGTTTCGCTCTGTGTCGAAAAGAATGGAGCTTTCGAGTTTTTTCCCAGAAAAGAAAAGAAGTCCGACCATTTGGGAGCAATTACTACACGCCCGTAACTATTGCGCGAGTTACAGATCGTAGCTATAATCTTATTCGTAAAATCCGTCTGTATATTAAACATCTGAAGATTGCAACAGGAATGAGTTGCCGCATATTTCTCCCACCCTTTTTCGAACTCAACCAGTCCTCTTTTCGACAGAAAGCTGTTATCGGTAACACATATTACCTCTTTCATTTCAGGAAATATCTTCTTGGCCTGTTCCAACATCACATAGAAATCGGGGGTAGTAGTATATCCACAGACATTGGAGAGATTATTGATAAAATCTTCATTAGGATATTTTATACCATAAAAAACAACAGGAAGCTGATAAGGCAGTGAATCACCGCAATGGAAAAGAGTATAGAAAGCCTCATCACCGGAAGTTATGATAAGATCCGTTTTACGTTCTCTGGCCCTGCTACAAAATCGACGCATGATTACTTGTTCGGCAGCAAAAGTCCACGTTTCTGCATCCAGATACTCCGTAACGATATTTACATCTACTTTCGCATTCGCAAATCCGGCTTTCAGCCCTTCGAGATGTTCGGATATCCAAGGAGTTTTTGGAGTATCCGACTGAATATACAAAACATTATAAGAGCGTTCGGAAGCGGCCGACCACACCGAAGTGACCAGTAATAGCACAAGCAACCCATAACGTATTTTGTTTATCATATATTCACCCTGGCACAAAAATATGGTGGCAAATATACATAATTTAGATCAATACCACGTAAACATATACATTTTTTTACGTTTCCTGTTTGGAGAGGGCTAAATTATGGGGAAATAGTATCCTGAAACGAGTCCATCCATCGAGCGACGTACGTAATGAAAACGAACAACCATGCTTCATCAACACCTCACGAATGAAGATCAACCCGATACCTTGCCCATTCGGTTTGGTCGAGAAAAACGGAGTAAACATCTTAGCTTCCGTCTCTTTGGAGATCCCTTTACCGTTGTCTGCAACCTCAATACAATCGGGCGAGGTTATTTTAATATGTATCTCGCCTTCTTGCCCGATACTTTCGGCAGCATTCTTGATGATATTCACCAGCACCTGTTCGAACAACACGGCGTCCATTCTTACAATCGCTTCCTTTCCCGGATCCACTGTCAGTTTGATGCTGCGTTCCATACATACCCCTTCCATGAAGCGCATGCAGGACAAAGCAATTTCTTGCAATTTAACAGGCAACAAATGGGGTTCGGGAATCTTCACCACGTCGGCAAAACGGGTAATAAACCGGCTCATGGAATAGCAGCGATCCGAACTCACCTTCATCACATCGGCCAGTTCCTCCATTCCGTCGACTTCAGCAAGGACTTGCACTACAGATTCCAGTGTGGATGTAATGCCGGCAGTTGTATTGTTTACCTCGTGAGCGATCATCCTGATCACTTTTTCGTATGCTTTCTTCTCGGCTTTTATCAATTCCTCTGTCAAGCTTTCGATCAGGAAGAACGAATGTTGAAATCCCCGGTCCACAAACGAAGAATGTGTACATTTATAGATATTGGAATCGCTCAACCGCACAATTTCCGTATCTCCTTTCGGGATAACAGCCAGTCCTTCGGCCAAGGGCGAATCGAGCTCACTCAGTTTCATCTGCCGGATCTCCTCGAAATGCACCCCCAACATCTTCAGTGCCATCGGATTAGCCTGATCGATCTCCCCATCGAGCGACAGGATAAGCACTCCCATCGGCGAAGCGCCAATCAGCAAATCAAGGAAATGGTTCTGTTCGCGTAGCCGCAAACGTTCGTTTTTCATCTGCTCCATCATCCGGTTGAAGACATTCACCATGCGGTCGGCTTCATACTGTCCCACCTTACTCAGGCGACTGCTGAAATCTTGTTCGCGCAACAATTCCATACCGTTGCTGATTGTATCGAGGGGTTTTACTATCTTCCGGTAAAAAAGGATAAGATACAACAATATAAGCAGAATCACTCCCTCGGCTATGTATACATATAACGGGTCTACCCATTTACCCAAATAGACAAGCAGACCGCTGATGCCAAGAAGCAATACGGTAAGCAGGAAGAAGTAACCTTTGATGCGCATGTTCCTTTGTTTTTATCCGTTCACGGCGATGTTGTACTTTTCCAATCGTCTGTAAAGAGCGGCACGACTGATGCCCAATGCCGTAGCCACCTGACTGAGGTTACCTTTGTAGCGTTCCAATGCCTGAAGGATGGTCTGACGTTCTATCTCATCCAACGTCAGGCCGGCGAGCGATTGCGACGATGTCTTCCGGGGTTCGGAATAATGATGTTGGGCATCAAAATCCGCCGCTGTCAGTACAGGTTTTCCGCTCACCAGAATGGCTCTTTCTACCAGGTTCTTCAATTCGCGGATGTTTCCCGGATAAGGTAAACGGCTCAGCAACTGCATGGCATCGGCCGAGAATTCCGTACGTGGCAGTCCATTCAGTTCCGCCTGCCTGTCGGCAAAGTGGCGGGCGAGCAGCGGGATATCGTCTTTCCGCTCGCGTAAAGCAGGCAACTTAATTGTTATCAGGTTGATACGATAGAACAAGTCTTCGCGAAACAAATGCTCCTGTACCATGCGGGGAAGATCGGCATTAGTAGCCGAAACCACTCGTACATCCGTTTTACGGGGGCGGCTGTCGCCCAATACCTCGTATGTCTGATCTTGCAATACCCGGAGTAGTTTCACCTGGCAAGAAAGATCGAGTTCACCGATTTCATCGAGAAAGATAGTACCTTTATTGGCCATTTCAAAACGTCCGATACGGTCGGCGCCGGCATCGGTAAACGCTCCTTTCTTATGACCGAACATTTCGCTTTCGAACAAGCTTTGAGAGATACCTCCCAGATTCACCTTTACAAAAGGTTGCTTGGAACGTTGACTGTTGTTATGCAATGCTTCGGCTATCAACTCTTTACCGGTGCCGCTCTCACCAGTGATCAGCACCGATGCATTGGTACGTGCAATACGCGCTACCGTATTCAGCACCTCCGTCAGCTCGCGACTTTTCCCTATAATATGAGAACGAAGAAACGCAGTATCCTGCGAAGTGGGTTCATCTTTCTTTACAGCAGTAAGTTCCAGAGCCGTTTCGATGCGTTGCAACAGTGCTGCATTGTTCCATGGCTTGGTTATAAAGTCGAATGCTCCTGCCTGCATTCCCTGTACAGCCAACTGGATGCTTCCCCAAGCCGTCATCAGGATAACCGGTGTATCAGGGCGAAACACTTTGGTTTGTTTCAAAAGCGTCAACCCCTCCTCCCCTGTTGTGGAGAGCGTAAAATTCATATCCATCAGGATCAGCGAAGGAGCTACCGTACGAATCACGTCGATTGCTTCACGAGGGTTGGAAACAGCTTGTACCTCATACCCCGCGCGCTTCAGCATAAAGCTGAGCGAAGAGCGTACGGAGCTATCATCATCTATCACTAATATCATAATTCCCGTTTTTTTATTGCAAATATATAGTTTTATTCAAGCTTCAGCGAACGATTGTATCAAAATCCGCCTCCAGCTCTTCATTCTTCTGAAAGTCCCATAACGTCAGGCTACGTATCTGATAATAGTACGACCAGTAGCTATATAGTTCCGAAATATGCTTCTGCCGTGCTTCATCCTTCGAATTCTGCGCATCGTTCAGGTCGAGCGTATTGATCTTTCCGATAAGGAATGTTTCGATACTTGTCTTATAACGCTGCTGGGCTATTTTATCCGCTTCCGTGGCGATACTCAATTGCTGCGCCTGGTTATTGAAATGCTCTACCAACAGGAAGATATCCTGATTGAAGTTCATTTGTTCCTGACGGATGCGCGAAAGTGCTACATCCCGGTTACTCTTGGCTACCCGTACTTTGCCTTGCCGCTTCCCCCAATCGAGAATAGGTATACGTACTCCCACCTGCACAATCTGGTTATCGCGCAAATCCCGGTAAGAAGCAGAGAAGTCTTCATTCAGTCCCGAATAGCCGATACTGGCAAACAAATCCACACTCCGCAAGTTACCTTTGGCCGTAGCTACGGCATAATCGGCTTCCAACTGCCGGCGGCGAATGTTCTGTGCAAACGAATTTCGTTCCAGCGCTTTATTCAATACCTTATTATATTCGATCTTCAAATCGGGAACCGATTCGGGCAAAGCCGGTTGCAGATTCTCGGTTTCGCTAATATTCAGAAATGCCCGGAGTTGAAACATCTTGGCATTCAGGTTGCTTGTAGCTTCCGTTACAGATGCCCTGGCATTGAGTGCAGCCAGTTTCAATTGAAGCAACTCATTCTCCGATATTTGTCCCATCTCCCGTTTGGCTACTGCCACCTCATAGAGCCGTTCGGCATTCTGTTCGTTCTGTTTGGCAGTACCTACTACTTCTTTGGCTAACAGCAACTGAAAGAAATAAGTAATGGTCCGGATGGTCACTTCTTCCGTGGCCGTAATAAATGCCGCCTTGGCTTCGGCATAACGCACCGGTTCGATGCGGCGACTCCACTTGAGGTTGTTTACCCCGAAAACAGGCTGCGTCAACTCCAGGCTCACCGGAACCGACATGTACTGCTTGCGTCCATCGGTTTCCAACTGTTTAAGATAGTCAAGCGAAGAGGTCAGCGACAGCTTTCCGCCTGTAAACCAGATATTCTGATCGATGGACAACTGTCCGTTCAACCCCAGTGTATTGTTTCGTACGAATCCGTACGATCCATCCGAATTCTGATACGAGCTATACGACTTTTTATAATCGGGTAACACTCCTGTAAAGTTCACTTCCGGCAACAGATCGGCGCGGAATGTACGGTACTCCCAATATGCTGTCTTTAACTCGTTCAATGCCACAGCTGCATCCACCGATTGAGTGCGGGCCAGTGCGATGGCTTCTTCCAATGAAATCGAACGGTCATTTTGCGCTCCTGCCGGCAGTACAAACATACATGCGACTAAAACAGATGATATTATGCTTCTTTTCATACTTCGAAAGTTTTATATGTTTTACTTTCCAAATAGTATGCCACAACAACAGACTGTTTATTATCAAACACTTATACGAAAACGAAGTGTCCGAAAACGAACACTCCGACCGAATACGAACACGGATACGGATACAAAAAAAGCGTACCCTGAACAAGGTACGCCATCAGCGACTGAGCGAAAGACGGGATTCGAACCCGCGACCCTAACCTTGGCAAGGTTATGCTCTACCAACTGAGCTACTTTCGCAAAAATAATAACCGGTGCCCAGAACAAGACTCGAACTTGCACGTCTCTCAACACTCGCACCTGAAACGAGCGCGTCTACCATTCCGCCACCTGGGCTAAAAAAACCTATCCGTTGCCGAACAGGTTCCTGTTTGTGGAGCGAAAGACGGGATTCGAACCCGCGACCCTAACCTTGGCAAGGTTATGCTCTACCAACTGAGCTACTTTCGCAAAATCACTGTAAAGTGAAGAGAATGAGACTCGAACTCACACGTCATAATTGACACTACCCCCTCAAAGTAGCGCGTCTACCAATTCCGCCATCTCTCCATACTTACTTAAAAAGATCTCTTTTACTTCGTAGTGCCCAGAACAAGACTCGAACTTGCACGTCTCTCAACACTCGCACCTGAAACGAGCGCGTCTACCATTCCGCCACCTGGGCGCACTAAGTGAGCGAAAGACGGGATTCGAACCCGCGACCCTAACCTTGGCAAGGTTAT
>JAVBVA010000110.1:0-25526 GCA_031554665.1 Bacteroides sp.
CTAACTCTGTTTAACTCTCCATTGGCCTCACGCTCCTGCCATATCTTTGTATCAACAAAAGGAGGAAACTCCTAATTATTAATCTTTAATTCTTATTTTATTATGTCAGTACCATTCAAAAAAGTGTTGCGGAAAGATCCGCGCAAAACCAATGAGGCGGGCAAATACTACCCGCAAGTAATCACCGCCGGTAAGGCATCTACCCTGAACACCGTAGCCTTCCTGATGAAAGACAAGAGCTCCCTGTCGCATGGCGATATCAAGAGCGTGCTCACCAACTTTGTCGAAGCGATGCGCTTCCTGCTCTTTAACGGCAAGTCTGTGAATGTCGAAAACTTCGGCGTATTCAGCCTTTCGGCTAAAACTGTCGGCACCGAGAAACGCGAAGAATGCACGTCGAAGAACATCCGTTCCCTGCGCATCAACTTCCGGGCATCGTCCAGCGTACGCCCCAACCTCTCGGCATCGACTACCCGTGCCGATGGTGAAGGTATCGACTTCTACGATGTGGAGGACTACCAGACGGGTAAGGACGACGATTCGAAAGATCCTAAACCATTCGATCCGGGAGCGTAACTAACTTAAATTGCACAAGAAAGGAGGTGTTGAAGAATGAAGAATCTGCCCTGGAGTAAAATCCTGAAAGTGCTGATTGCCGTAGCCACGGCTGCACTCGGTGCATTAGGCATCCAGACGATGTAACGGCGCTACGATGAACGTAAGCCCCATGAAAATGACCGGACAACGACGAGTGTCCGGTCATTTTTCAAAAATATCAGGTATCCATGAGGCGCCATCTGATAATATTGCCTAAATTTGCCCTTAGCATGAAGTCATAGAAATTAATACTGAAAAGAATGAAATATAGAATTATCGTATTCACAATCCTGTTAGGAGTAAACCTGGCATTGAGCGCCCAGAGTTTCGACAAACAAAAGATGGATAGCTTGTTTTCAATCATTGAGAAGTATGACAGAGGCATGGGAAGCGTATCCTTTTTCCACAACGGGAAAGAGGTATATCAAAAAAATTACGGCTATGCCGACTTGGAGAAAAAGTCAAAGAATGATGCTTCGACAAAGTTCCGTATCGGTTCTATCTCTAAAACATTTACGGCCACGATCATCCTGAAACTGGTCGAAAGTAACAAACTGTCGTTATCCGCAAAGCTCAGTGACTTTTATCCTCAACTACAGAATGCGGATAAAATAACCATGGCCCACTTGTTGCAACACAGGAGCGGAATCGCTAACTTTACGAATGTGGCCGACTACCTGCAATGGAATACGGAGAAACAAACGAAAGAACAGCTTTTAAGCCGGATCGCCTCAGGCGGTGTATCCTTTGAACCCAACGAGAAGTTTGAATATTCCAACTCAAATTATGTACTGCTTACATGTATTGCGGAAGATGTTACGGGAAAGACGTTTTCTGAATTGCTGCAAGAAATAATCGTCCAACCCTGTCATCTGAAAAACACGTTTGTCGGGAGCCGGATTAACACGGATCATAACGAAGCCTTGTCATATACCAAGCTATCCGAGTGGAAACTGGAAAAGGAAACCGATATGAGTATTCCGCAGGGAGCAGGATTCATCGTTTCGACACCGTTTGACCTGAATACTTTTTTGAATTGTTTATTTGAAGGAAAACTGGTCGGGGAAGAAAGCCTGAAGCAGATGACTACTGTCATAGACAACTTTGGTTTGGGTTTGATCCGGGTTCCATTTTATGACATGAAAGGATATGGACATACGGGAGGGATAGACGGTTTTCAAGCGAATGCTTTTTATTTTCCCGAAGAAAAAGTATCTATCGCATTAGCTTCGAATGGCGTTGTCTATCCGTTGAACGACATTATAGTGGGCTCTTTGAGCATTTATTTCGGGAAAGCGTACCAGCTTCCTCCATTTAGCGAAACCATTACATTGACTGCAGAAGAATTGGATATCTACTTGGGAGTTTATTCTACCAGCGCTTTTCCGCTGAAAATAACCATTAGCCGGAACGGAAATACTTTAATAGCGCAAGGGACAGGCCAACCGTCGTTCCCGTTGGAATGTGTGGAAAAAGATAAGTTTAAATTTGACCAGGCACGATTAGAGTTGGAATTTATCCCGGCAGAAAATAAGATGATTCTCAAACAAAATGGGATGACATTTGACATGAAGCGGGAATAAAGCTACAAGAACAAATTCTCATTCATTAAATTTTGATTTCAAGAGTAAAGAAAGTATCTTTGTATTTAGATACAATAATATCTAAATAAAAGTATTTTCAAACGAATAAGATACAACTGTATGCCTTTGCTTTATAATTTTGATATAGAACAGCCCGAAGAGCTACTGGCAACACTCGCTCAGAACATGCAGAAACGCAGGCTTGAGAAAGGGCTTTCCCGGGAAGCTCTGACCGAACTGAGTGGCGTTCCAACTCCTACCATTGCAAAATTTGAGCAGAAACACACCATCTCACTGGCATCCTACGTGGCATTGGCAAAAGCATTGGGCTATTCCAAAGCGATCAAAGAACTCCTTTCCGAACCGCTATTCAGCACCATGGAAGAGCTTGAAATGATCAACAAGAATAAAAACAGAAAGAAGGGCCGCAATGAAATCAGTAAATAAGCTAACAATAACCTGTCACGGTCGGAACGTCGGGACGCTTAGCATGACGCCCGACAATCGCCTGTGCGCCTTCCAGTATGACAAAGAGTGGTTGGCTAACGGATTTTCCATATCTCCGCTCGAACTGCCTTTAAAGCCAGACTTGTTCATTGCCAAACCCAAGCCGTTCTGGGGAAACTTCGGCATTTTTGAAGACAGCCTGCCCGATGGTTACGGACGTTACCTGCTCCATCGCCTACTAAAAAAGCAAGGAGTAAATGACGACGAACTAACTCCCCTGCAACGGTTAAGCATTGTCGGAACATCGGGAATGGGCGCCCTTTGCTACATTCCCGAAACATATATTGGTGAAGAAAAATCACTCCCCAAACTGGATGACCTTCAGCAAATGGCATTGAACGTACTGTCCGAGAAGTCCGATACCGGCGAAGAGCTGCTTTACTTCAATAGTGGCAATTCCGGTGGATGCCGCCCCAAATGTTTGCTCCACGATGCAGAAGGATCCTGGCTGGTGAAGTTCAGGCACACATACGATCCCCGGGATATGGGAATAATGGAATACCGCTATAATGAAATCGCCCGCAAATGCGGAATTACCGTACCCGACTTTAAGTTGATGGACGGAAAGTACTTCGCCACCAAACGTTTTGATATAGAAAACGGCGTCCGGTTGCATATCGCCACAGCAGGAGCGCTTCTTAATGAATCTATCTCGCAACCCAAATTGGAATATAAAACACTGCTCCACCTCACCGGCTACCTTACGCAAGACCCCAGGCAGGTAGACGAAATGTTCCGCCGCATGGTTTTCAATGTATTGACGGAGAACAAGGACGACCATGCCAAAAACTTCAGCTTCATTTGCCGGGAAGGAATCTGGTCATTAGCACCGGCATATGACCTCACCCGGTGTAGCAACGGATATAACGGAGAACATGCTACTTCTGTGAACAACCACGGCAACCCCACCATCGAAGATATGCTGATCGTTGGAGAGAGCATTCGTATACCTCAGAAAAGAGGTAGAGAGATCATACAGGGTATTGCAGAAGGATGTGCCGAGATAGCAAACATTCCAAATCGATGAATATTAAAATAAACTTCAAACATAATCAAAAGACAATCAGACAACGTTTTTTGATAGTTCTAATACTTCTTTTTCCCATAGTTTCGTATGGGCAAGTAAAAGATAAAGCTAAATATGATTACCTCTTGTATTTACCAAAGGATTACTCAAGCGAAACAAAAAAATATCCACTTTTAATTCACCTTCATGGAGGTTCTCAGAAAGGGAACGACTTAAATAAACTAAAAACATACGGATTGCCTTATCTCATTGATAAGGGACAAAATTTTGATTTCATAATTGCATCACCACAATGTCCTGAAAATAAATATTGGTCAACAGAGAATTGGTTTGACTCACTTTATTCGGACTTAATCATGCAATACAGAATCGACACAGATCGGGTTTATTGTACAGGTGTAAGTATGGGCGGCTATGGAGCATATATTGTAGCAATGGACTTTCCTGATAAATTTGCTGCGATAGTGCCATTATGCGGCGGAATTAATGATAGTGATACTTCAAGAGTCTGTAATCTTCGCAATATTCCGATTTGGACATTTCATGGTACAGCAGACGATAAAATTCTAATCAGTGAAACAGAACGAATTGTAAGCGGGGTGAAAAAATGTAAAGGAAAAATTAAGTTCACAAACTGCAAAATGAGGGACATGGAATTGAGTACTTGTACGAGACTAAACCTCAAATATATAAATGGTTGTTAAAACATAGAAAAGATGAACAGAGGCAGCAAAAGTGACAGGTATAAGTAAGTAAATATCTGTATGTGCTACTAAATGCCTGCATTCTGACTATAAGCCTTATAATGGATAATTCCTGCGAAAACTCATTCCATATGCTGTTTTTCAAAAACAATTGCTATATTTGTGGAATAATCTCAAATAAATCATTTATAATATGATTATTCAGTTTACAACAGGCAATTTCCTTTCCTTCAAAGAGCATTCCACACTCTCTTTGGTTGCTTCGGCTTTGAAAGAGATACAGGTTTCATCCGAAGACATCGTTTTCAGTGTCGGAGATACAGGGCTTTCGTTAATGAAAAGCGCAGTCGTCTATGGTGCAAACGCATCGGGCAAATCCAATTTCATCAAAGCCCTTGAGTTTTTCAAATGGTATGCCATCAACTCCGCCAAAGATATACAGGCAGGGGAGCGTATCGACATCGAAAGTTTCCGGTTGAACTCTGTAACAGCCGGAGAACCCAGTTATTTCGAGGTTATCTTTTGTGATGAAAAGAATCAGTACCGGTATGGTTTTGAGGCAGACAACACCCTGATCCATACCGAATGGCTTTATCAGAAAACCAATAAGAAAAGAGCCAAGGAAGTGGAACTTTTCTACCGGGAAAAAGAGAATTTCGATATTCACCCCAAATTTGTGGTAGGCAAAGAACTGGCGGGCAAACGCATGGTCAGGGCCAATGCCTTGTTGCTCTCAGTAGCCGCCCAGTTCAACGACCCGATTGCCGTGGAAATCATGGGATGGCTGAACGACTCTACCATTATCTCCGGTTCCCACGACGAGAAAATCTGGAACATGGCTACTCTGCAACTGAACGACGTCCCAATGAAACAGCGTATAGTCGAATTCTCGCGCTATGCCGATTTAGGCATTGAAGATATTGAAAAAATAGACAATACAATCGTCAGTACCCACACGCAGTACGATGAAGAAGGAAACGAGGTGAAATCCATCACATTCCCATTCAAAAAAAATGAATCGGAAGGAACAATCAAGTATTTCTCCCTGGCTTATCCCATCATAGACGCACTGGACAATGGCAAACGATTGATTATCGACGAGTTCGACTCGAAGATGCACCCGTTGCTTACCTGCCGGATCATTGCCCTGTTCAATTCAAAAGAAACCAATCCGAGAAATGCCCAGTTGATATTTACCACCCACGACACCAATCTGCTGAGCGCCAATATTTTCCGCAGGGATCAGGTCTGGTTCACACAAAAAGACCGGTATGGAGCGACCGAACTCTACTCATTGGCCGAATACAAGGTACGTAATGATGCTTCGTTTGAGAAAGATTACCTGTCGGGTAAATACGGCGCTATTCCTGTCATGGGCGATTTAGCCCGGTTGTTTCATGCACAAGGGGAATAACATGAGCGCAGCAAGAAGAAAACAAACAAACCCACGAGCAGAAAGGAAGCTGAACAGACTAAGCGGCACGCGCGAGGTGAAGCAAACCTTCCTTATTGTGTGCGAGGGTGTGAATACTGAGCCGGATTATTTCAATGCTTTCCGTCTGACCTCTGCCCACGTGAAAGCCATCGGACAAGGTATGAACACTCTCTCATTGGTGCAGAAAGCAATCAACTTCAAGGAGCAGGAAAAGCGAAAAGGCCGGGTATATAATCAGAACTGGGTGGTTTTTGATAGAGACGATTTTCCGGAGAAAGATTTCAATGCCGCCATTCAGTTGGCTACTAAAAACGGTTTTGAAGTGGCATACAGCAATCAGGCTTTTGAGTATTGGTTCCTGCTTCATTTCAACTTGTACCAGGGAGCCTTACATCGTTCCATGTATGAAGGGATGCTGAACGATCTGCTCGGATTTGCTTATTCGAAAAAATCAGGAGTGAGCCTCAAGATGTTCAATGTGTTATTGTCTAAGCAAGTGCAAGCCATCCATCATGCCAGGATGGTCATGCCTCAATTTGATGGGGAGAATCCGGCGCAGGAAGAATCTTCTACTACCGTATATCGGTTGGTGGAAGAATTGAATAAGTATTTATGACTATCAAATCACATGCCCTGCCCAATTAATCCGGAAAACACAAGAAGATAAAAACAGTTACTCCATTTGCGCAGCAGGTTGTTGCGTAATTACGGTTAATGTTTTTTCGACAGGTAGAATCCTCCTAAGAAACAAGAGAATCCGCAGTTGAACAGGAAAAAGTGCGTATTGCAGGTAAAACAACTCTTTTCAAAAGTGCGCATTGCAGGGTATAAACGATGTATTAAATTTGCGTATTGCAGAAAATATCATTAGATTTGCGTATTAATAAGATGATAAATAGTTGAATTACATGATATTTAAGCGCAAATTGTATAACAAACTGCTTGCCTGGAAAGAGCAGACAGCAGGCACTAAGGCACTTTTGATAGAAGGTGCCCGACGGATAGGCAAATCCACCCTTGTGGAACAGTTCGCAAAGAATGAATACCGGAGCTATCTTTTGATCGATTTCAACAAGGTAAGCGACTCGGTTATTTCGGACTTTAACAATTACATGAACGATCTCGACACTTTTTTCCTGATTCTTTCTTCGGAATATGGTGTGAGACTTTACCCAAAGGAATCCATTATCATATTTGATGAGATACAACAGTTCCCCAAAGCCCGGCAAGCGATAAAGTATCTGGTTGCAGATGGGCGGTTCGACTATATAGAGACGGGCTCGCTCATTTCCATAAAGGAGAATGTAAAGGATATTACCATTCCTTCGGAAGAAAGGGCTCTGTCTATGTATCCTATGGACTTCGAGGAATTTGCCTGGGCCATGAATGAAGAGCCATTGATGACTTATATCCGCCAATGCTTTGACAAAAAGGAACCTTTGGAGCAGGGTCTTCACGCGAAGGCTATGCTGTTGTTCCGTCAATACATGATTGTGGGTGGTATGCCGAAAAGCGTGGCGGTGTATCTGGAGAACAACCGGAGTTTCGAAATGACCGATATCGAAAAAAGAGATATACTGACGCTGTACCGGAATGACATCATGAAGATAAAGTCAGGTTACAGATCGAGCTTACTGAGCATATTTGACCAGATTCCGGCTTTTCTTTCGCGTTCGGAAAGACGGGTAGTGATGAGTCGCATCGAAAAGGGAGCGAGCTTCCCCAAGTATCACGATACTTTCTTTTGGCTCGCCGATTCGAAAATAGCCAATGAATGCTTTAACTGTTCAGATCCTAACGTGGGACTCTCGCTGAATGAAGACAGGACCTACGTGAAGTGTTATATGGGTGATACCGGACTACTCATCAGCCATACATTTGATGAGAATGAAATCTCTGACGGAGAACTTTACCGGAACATCCTATTGGGAAAACTGTCGGTAAACGAGGGTATGTTCTATGAGAACGTAATCGCACAGATGTTGGTGGCTGCCGGGCACAAGCTTTACTTCTACACGCGATACAATGAGGAGAAGCACCGCAACGACATGGAAATAGATTTTATCCTGTCGAACCACAGCAAACTGAAATATAAAATCTTTCCGATCGAGGTGAAATCGAATGACAAATATACCATTCGCTCGCTTGCCCGGTTCAACGAGAGTTTTCGTCAGCGCATAGGGGAGTGCTATGTGATTCATCCCAAGAACTTGTCTGTAAAAGAAGGAGTGGTGTATCTGCCTGCCTATATGACTTTCTGTTTGTAGTGTTAAAACACAAACCACAAACTCCCCTTAATGGGCACCCAGTTCAATTGCATGTTCTTCTGTCCCGAAGGTCCCAACAACTCCGGTTTCTGGAACTTAGTGCCGATGGCAGGTATGGCATGCATAAATCCCAGATTCGTCTGCGGAAAGGCAGGCACGGTATTGTCGTTCCCGGCACCTTTGGCACGTTCCGGTTTCAACATCTGGAAAAACAGGTCGGGGCGGGAAGGTATCATGCTGAAAGCTCCTTCGCTGGTATGCACGGTCACGGCACGACAGTTGGCATGGTAGCCCTTGAACTCCGGGTAATTCCATGATTCGCCTGTGACGGTATTGTTGTACTCCTTGTACCAACAGCCGAAGCGAGTGCCTTCCATCCGGTTCTTCCATACGCGGTAAGGACCTTCGCCTACCCATTCCATGGCGCGGATATTCTCTTCGGGATAGTTCAGGCCGATTCCGATGAAGTCGGTTTCACCTTTTACGTGGAACGTATAATCGAAACGGGGCGGTTCGCCGGGAGCGAATACCCATCGTACCCATTGGCTTTCTTCGAATAATGGTTCTACGATATAGGTGTTGCCTTCACGGTAGTGTTTCAGCTCTTTCAGGGTGTTTGCCGAAGTTACGACGAGAGGACCACCGTTCAGGGAAAACTGTCCGGAAGGGGTTTCTACTTTTTCGAGCATTCCGGTTTTTTTGCTGAAAATAAGGCGGGCGTTTCCGTGCTGTATGGAGAGTTGTGAATCGCTTTCCGTGGCGATGGTTTCGTTTCCATTGGAGAGCATTGTATCATCTTCTGTTACGGTAGTCTTGCTCCTCTTGAAAGCAGTCCGCAGTTTGTCTTGCAGCTTATCGGCTTTACCGATAGGCCAACTCCATGTATATATTTCGCAGTTCTGCGGATCGGTAGCAGTAAAATACAAAACATCGTGTTGTTGCCAGTCGGCAGGCAGGGGTAAGGTTATCTTCTTCCGTTCGCCAGGCTCCAACGATGGGGCGGGGAGATTGCCTTCGACTCTAATTATCTCCGGGAAACCTCTATCTTTCCCCAGAAAACTTCCGCCAGCCGAAGACTCTATATCCGCCAGCTGATATGAAAAGGTACACGCAGAAAGGTTGGTAAACATGTACTGATTTTCCACGAGCAGGTTGCCGTCCCACTGTTCGGGGATGGTGCGATTAGCCACCTGCACGGGCGACCATATTTCCCGGACAGCATAGTAACTCCCTTCCTTCTCGCGGTAAGGCCCTACGATACCATCCGGCGCCAGGTTGCCTTTGCAGTCTATACGGCCATTCTGATCGGTACGCACAACACCTTCGTCGAGCAGCGCCCAGAGGAATCCGCCGGCGGGGGCGCGGTTCTTCATCATCACGTCCCAGAAATCACGCAGGGAAGCTGCATTGCCACCGTCGAAAAGACCATGCATGAATTCGGTGGGATAATAGACGTCACTGTCGTAAATCATGGAGTTGACCACATAGTTGTAATCGGGGTAATGCTTGGTGTCGGTGCCGCGGAAACGTTCCCACGGATGCATCACGAAGCGTTGCTGAAGGTCGTACAGCAGGTAATCATCGTCCACATCGGTATTCCATCCGCCCTCGTTGCCATTGGCCCAGAGGATGATGGAAGGGTGGTTGCGGTCGCGCTCCACCATGGATTTGACCAAGCAGCGGGCGGTAGGCGTGTCGTACTTCTTTTGCCAGCCGCAGAGCTCGTTGATGACGAGCAGGCCGATGGAATCGCAGATTTCGAGGAAATCTTTGTCGGGCGGATAGTGCGCCATGCGTACGGCGTTCATGTTCATGCTTTTGATGAGCAGGGCATCGTCTAAGGATATTTTGCGGGAGAGGGTGCGTCCGCTTTCGGGCCAGAAGCAGTGGCGGTTCACCCCTTTGAAGATGATGCGCCGGCCGTTGAGGTAGAAACCGTCTGCCGGACGGAATTCGACGGTGCGGAACCCGGCTTTCTCGCTGATGCGGTGCAGGAGTTGTCCATCTTCCTGATGAAGTTCGGTGACGACACGGTACAGGTAGGGCTGTTCCTGGTTCCAGGAAGTTATGCCGCTGATCTGTGTATGGAGGTCTTCTCCGGCCGGAGCGGTAATGACGTCCGAAACGCGGGTGCCATCGAGCTCTTCTACATACATGGAGACGCAGGCGGCTTCGTTACCAGGCGACAGGTAGGGACGGACGGTGATACAGCCGTCCATCCGGGCATCGATGGCAACGGATTGTATATGCTGCCGAGGATTTATCTCCAGAAAGACGGGACGGTAAATGCCGCCGAAGAGCCAGAAATCGGTTTGCCGCTCGGCCTGGTAGATGGATTTGTTGGCAGGTCGTTTGCTGACTTTTACTTCGAGCAGGTTCTTCTTGCCGTAGTGTAGCAGGTGGCCGATGTCATAACTGAACTGGTAGAAGCCCCCTTCGTGAATATCGCCTGCGAGGGTGCCGTTTATCTTGACTTCGGTATCGGTCATGGAACCTTCGAAGACGATCTCGATGTGCTGTCCCTGCCAGGCTTTGTCGGCCTTGAAGGAATAGCGGTAGAACCCTGTTTCGGTGGAGGTTTCGGGTTCTTCCCAACCGTAGTAGTAGGTGCCGAAACCTTGTGTCTCCCAGCAGGAGGGCACGGGGATCCGGGTCCACCGATTGCTGTTGCGTCCGGAAGTACAGAGGAACTCCCAGGGTACGGTGGTGTCTTTATCCTTGCCCGAGAGGTAGTAACGCGGGTGGGACGTCGCGGACGGGTTTTCTTGCAGGGACGATTCCTGCGCACAGAGTATCTGTACGGAGAGTACGAGCGTGGCGAAAAGGAGTTTCTTCATGGCCTTTACTGTATGGGCTTTATAGTGACTGTTCGCTTGTATTGCTGCACCTGTGCCCGGTACGATGGGAATACCCCGCGGGCGGTACATCCTACGCCGGTAGTGGCATAGTCCAGATTGACGGTAATTCCGTCCTGCTTTTGCAGTTGATACGTGTACATGGCTTTAGTGAGGTTATCCGTGCTGTAGGGATAAGCGTTGAAGTTGAACAACTCGTCCATTTCGAATTGCAGCCCTGTTCCGTTGTCGTCCGTGAGGCGGAGCCAGCGGGTATCCGTGCGCAGACCGTAATCCTGTGGCATCAGGTAAGGCTCGTACATACCCTCTACGGTGTTGGCGTAGATGCCTGTGCGGTATCCTGTCTTGCGGTCGGGGTAGTTTTCCTGCGGACCGCGTCCGTACCACTCCACATTGCTCAGGGCATCGCTGACGGTGAGGGTCAGTCCCACACGGGAGAACCAGAGGGGCATTTTGCCCTCGGGTTTCAGGGTATGGGTCAGTTCGATGGTTCCGTCGCCGTGGATGATGTATTGGTAGGTGTTGAGGATGCCGTTGCACGGTACACCTTCGATGTAGAGGTCTTTCTTCTCTGTCCCGCCTGCGCCCATTAGCTCGGCGTTGGTGATTTGGATGTGTACGCAGCCGTTCATTTCTGTGACGGAGAACGATAGTGGGTACAGGATAAGATGGTCGATGCCTGTAGAATACATTTCGGTAGCCAGGGTACGTCCGTAGCCTTCTTTCCAATAGGGCATGGCGGCATTCCAGGCATTCCAGTTATCGAGTTCGTTAGCCAGCGGGGCCCGCCAGAGGTTCAGGCGGAGGGGGGATTTCAGCATCTCTTTACCTTTATATATATAGGAGATGAGCAGCCCGTCGGCGTCACGGAAGGTATAGCGGAAGTCTGTGCCGCAGACGACAAGATCCTGCGGTGAATTGCCGTCCGGATGGCCTGCTGTTTCCACGCGGACGGGAGTATCGGTTAGTTTGGCTTCGGGGGCGCTGCTTTGATTGGTTTCCGGGCTATACGCTTTCCAGGGGAGCTTGAACTCGTCCCACGCTACTTCGTGCCCGGCTTTGGCCCAAAGCTTATCTTCTTTCAGGAAGGCGCGCACCACTAATCGGTACTCTTTACCGGGTTTGAGAGCGATTGTGGGATAGGGCGTTGCTATTTGCCAACGCTTTAAGGGGGGGATGGAAAGAGGTATCGTACCGGAGTGGACCACTTTATCGTCTTCCTTCAAATCCAACTGTATATCATACTGCGAAGCATCCGTAAAATGGTTGCGGTTCCAGATTTCAAGTACACAATTCTCCGCATGGATCAGGGAGAAAGAGAGCGGCTGAACCGTCTTCTTCATCTGCCACATTTCGGGCTGAACGGTTCTGTCGGGCCAGATGCTGCCGTACGTACGCGCGCCGATGCCGTAGCTGTAAAAGAGTCCTGGGGCGGGGCTGCCGGGTTTGACAGTCACCGGATTCCCATTCGGCATGGTTTCCCCATCATCGAATGAGAGCCAGAGGTTCGCTTCTTCGGGGCGAAAATCCGATGATACGGCTTTGGCAAATACACCGACATCGTCCAGTAGCGCGTCGCAGATGTAAACCGACGTTTCCTGTCCGTGCGCTTCGGCATTGCGGCCGATGTTAATAGGGAACGGGAAGTTCCGGATGGCACCCGAAACCTTTGCCGCGGCGAGTTCCTGCCCGTCGATATATAGTAACATTTTGCTGCCGTCGTACACAGCCGTTACCTGATGCCAGTTGTATTCCCAGTCGGCAGGCAGCGGGGCGAAGATGGAGTGCTTTTTATCCGTGTAGATATAGAATTCAAGCGATTCTTTGCCATGCTGTTGCACGCCGAACTGGTAGTTCCCTTTGGTAATGAACGATCCGCAACTGCTGATCAGTTTCCGCGGATAGGCTTTGAAGGTGAGTGTGAGCGCGTTTCCTGCCAGTTCCACGTTGTCGGCACGGTAAATCTCCACCCATTGGTCGTGCCCGTTGAGGTCAAGAACTGTATTCTTTTTCTCTTTCACCAGCCGGGCGTTGCCCATGAGGTGGGCAGGGGTGTGGTAAGGCGAACTGTCGTCCACCCGGCGGATTCTTTCCGTGAGGCCGGGGCTGACAAAATCCCAGATGGCGCCGCCCATCAGCCGGGGATGGCGGTAGATGACGTCCCAGTAATCGTCCATCCCACCGCCACCGTTGCCGGCTACGGAGAGGTATTCGTCCATGAACGAGGGACGACGGTCGGCATCCGTGCCGATGCCTACCTGTATTTCCAGTTCCATCGGCGTGGGGTAGCGGGGACCGATGATGTCTTCGGCGGGATGCGAGAAGGCATTGCCGCCATACATCCAGTAGCGGGTGGGGTCGAGCGACTTGCCTTCGTCGATCACATGGGTGATGTTTTTGCCCTCGCCGCTCTCGTTGCCCGCACTCCAAAAGAGAACGCAGGGATAATTCCGGTCGCGCAGCACCATTTTCCGGCAGCGGTCACGGTACATGGCTTCATATTCCGGACGGTTCGAAAGCCATTCGGTGGCATGCGCTTCGTCGCCAACTTCATCAATCACGTACAGGCCGTACTCGTTGGCCAATTCCAGGTATTTGTTCACCGGAGGATAGTGAGAGGTGCGCACAGCGTTGAAGTTGAATTGCTTCAGCAGTTCGAAATCCTTGCGGATGGTAGCCTCGTCCATCACGTGCCCCCCTTCGGGATGCTGCATGTGCGAGTTCTGCGCGTTGACTTTCAGGGGTACGCCGTTGAGGTAAAACACGCCGTCCCTGATTTCGGTCTTTTTGAATCCGATGGTGGTAGCTATATGGTCTTGTAGGGTGCCTGAGGCGGTTAGCAGATCGAAGTGCAGCGTGTAGAGATCGGGCGTTTCGGATGTCCACTTTGCCGGGCTTTTGACGGTGGTTTGCAGGGGGACGATGGCATCGGTGGCACTCATGTCGAACGGCACTGCGGCAAATTGGGCGACGGTCTTACCCGTTTTGTCCATCAGTCTCGCTTTTAACTGGTAGTTTTGGCCGTTTACTCCTTTATAGTCTTTCACTTTTACGCGGACACTGAGTTCGGAGTCGGTAAACGTTTCGTCGAACCCGGTTATCACCTGCCAGTCGAATATCCGGACGGTGGGTGCGGCGTAGAGCCAGACGTCGTCGAATATACCGGCCAATCGCCAATAATCCTGTCCTTCCAGATAGTATCCGTCGGAGTATTTCATCACGCAAACGGCCAGGGTATTCTCGCCGGGTTTCAGGTAGGAGGTTATGTTGTATTCCGAGGGTTCCTGCGCGCCTTCGTTGTAGCCTACTTCCCGGCCGTTGATCCACACAAAGGAGGCAGAAGCTACTTTTTCGAACCGGAGGAATATCTCACTATCTTTTTTCCAGTCGGCAGGGACTTTGAACGTGCGGCGGTAAAGGCCTGTCGGGTTGTAGTCCTTCGGCGTATGAGGCGGGTCGGCACGGAAAGGTGCGGCTACATTGCGGAAGAGTTTGTCGCCGTAACCTTTCATTTCCCAGTTGGAGGGAACGTCGATGCGTGACCAGTTTTTATCAGGGTAATTGGCTTCGAAGAAGTTTCCGGGTATGCCTTGGGGAGTGTCGCACCAGAAGAATTTCCAGCTTCCGTTCAGGGAAAGACGCTTCTGCGGGAGGTGGAAGGCGCGGGCTTCTTCCTGGCCTTTCTCGAAAACGGCGGGGTTTTCGATGTAGAACGACAGGTCTTGGAGGAAGGGTTTATCTTGCGCGGATAAACCGGCGGATAAAACCAGGAACAGGAGTAACAAGGATTGCTTTTTCATGTATTTTATGTACTTCATGTATTTGAATTATATTTATGATTATCCGCTTTCTTTAGCTTCGCTGACCGTTGGGTTCCCTGCCCCAGAGGGGCTGTGTGTCTTCTGTAGCCAGGGGGAACCAACTGGCAGCACCCATACAACAAGAGTTTGTCCATTGCAACCTTAAACCAAAAGCAAATATAAAACAATTCCCCTGAAAAAGCAGGTAGCAAATGTATAGAATGACGGCTGTTATCAGAACTTACCCTATCTTGTAACAATATAGCCACCCGCAGGATACACTTACAAAACAAACGAGCCCGTAAATGACAATAAGTTCCACTATTTTTGCGATACTTATATAATCAGAATATCATGAAAAAGCAAATAGCCACTACTTATCTGTTCATTCTCTTGCTGGTCGCCTTACAAGGCTGCGACCGAAATTCCGTCGGAGAACCGGTCCGGAAAGTCTCCCTTTTCAATACCGGTTGGAAATTCATATTGGGTGACGACCCTCGGTCCTACATAGAAAGCTTTGACGATGCTGCATGGAGCGTGCTCAACCTACCGCACGATTGGAACATCGAGACCGGTCTTACGACCGGAAACGCCGGTACTTCCCATGGTGGCATAGTACCGGGAAGTGTAGGCTGGTACCGCAAAACATTCACGGCGGACATGGCAGACAAGGAAAAGAATACCTACATCGATTTCGATGGTATCTGCTGGAACAGCTCCGTATGGATCAACGGAAATCTGCTGAACGAAAGACAAGGTGATTCTCCCTCTTCCCGGTTTAACTTGACTCCTTACCTAAAGTATGGACAAAAAAACACGATTGCAGTCAGAGTAGATACTAGTATGCAACCTGATTCGCTCCGGCATACCGGAGCGGGTCTCTACCGCAACGTCAGGTTGGTGACGGTAAACTCTCTGCACGTAGCACACTGGGATACATCTGTTACGATAGAGAATGTTACGACAGAATCGGCCGATGTGAACCTCCGGATTACACTCGAAAACAATAGTAAGGAGGTCAGAGATGCCGAACTGATGTCCGTAATTACCGATGCCGACGGGATTGTAAAAGCCCGGGTGAGCAGCCGCATAAGCGTTCCTAAAGAGGAGAAGCAGGAAATGGTACAAGTGATGAAACTGGAGAAGCCGGTGTTAGGATCGGACACCCACCTGTACATGTACCAGATCACCACGCAGGTGATAGAGAACGGCCAGGTAGTGGATGATTACAACACCTCGCTCGGCATCCGTTCGTTCTAAAGTAAATTAATATTTTAAATACTTGATCAATGAAAAGACTTATTTTACAAACGCTCGTATGCCTGTATCTGGCCATCCCCTGCCTCGCGCAAAAGGGGTACAACAACCCTGTCATCCCCGGATTCTATCCTGACCCCAGCGTATGCCGGGTAGGTGAAGACTATTACCTGGTGAACAGCACGTTCGAGTTCTTCCCCGGCGTACCCGTTTTCCACAGTAAAGACCTTGTCAACTGGAAACAAATAGGCCACTGTCTCACCCGTGAATCGCAACTCAACCTGAAAAAAACGGGCCCATCCGGCGGTATATATGCTCCCACCATCCGCTATCACGAAGGCACTTTCTACATGATTACCACCAACGTGAGCGACAAGGGCAATTTCATCGTTCACACCCAGGACCCTGCCGGAGAGTGGTCGGATCCCGTCTGGCTAAAACAGGGCGGTATCGACCCTTCCCTCTATTTTGAAGACGGCAAGTGCTACATGACCTCCATCCCCAACAAAATCACGTTGTGCGAGATCAACCCCAAAACCGGAGAGCAACTGACTGAATCGAAACCCATCTGGGGCGGTACAGGCGGACGCTACCCCGAAGCCCCGCACATTTATAAGAAAGACGGCTGGTACTACCTGCTCATCGCCGAAGGGGGAACGGAATACGGTCACAAGATAACCATCGCCCGTAGCCGTAACATCTATGGCCCGTACGATTCCAATCCCGCCAACCCCATCCTAACGCACATCAACGAGAACGCGCAAACCAACCCTATACAAGGTGTCGGGCACGGCGACCTGGTTCAGGCGCACGATGGCAACTGGTGGATGGTTTTCCTCGGCTTCCGTCCGCAATCGGGCTTACACCACCTGCTCGGCCGGGAAACGTTCCTTGCTCCTGTGAGATGGGACAAAAACGCATGGCCCGTGGTCAACGGCGACGGTACTGCCAACCTGCAGATGGATTGCGAAACGCTTCCGTTGAAACCGCATGATCCGGCTCCTGTACGTACCACCTTCGACAGCCCGAAACTGGGAATGGAGTGGAACTACCTGTACAACCCCGTCACTTCCAACTACTCGCTGAAAGAGCGTCCGGGCTACCTGCGGCTGAAAACATCGCCCGTACAACTGGACGACCGGAGTGTGACCCCCACGTTCGTCGGCAGACGGCAACAACACATCAACTGCACCGCCACAACCGCCATTGAACTCGACAAAGCTTCCCTGAATGATGAAGGAGGTATCACCGTGTATATGACCAATGAACATCGTTATGACCTCCTCGTGCGTCAGGCGGATAAGGACAAGCAGGTGATTACCCTGCGCTATCGCTTAGGCGAAATAAAGCACACCGAGAAAGAAGTGGAACTGCCGAAAGGGAAATTCTACCTGCACGTAGAAGGCAGCAAGGATTTCTACAGTTTCGCCTATTCTACCGATAATAAAACGTTCCATCCATTGGGCAAGATGAATGTACGCTATATCAGCAGCGAAACCGTAGGAGGATTTACAGGGGTTTACTTCGCACTTTTTGCGGCTTCGCAGAAGACTTCGAAAGGAGTGGCTGATTTTGAATGGTTTGACTATTCATACTAATATCATGAAAAAAATAATCCTGACTCTCTTTTGCGCTTTATCCGCCGGCCTTTTATCGGCCCAGCACATCTATCCGTTCCAGAACACGAAATTGAGTGATGACGAACGGTTGGACAACCTGTTATCACTGATGACGATGGATGAAAAGATAAGCGCCCTGTCTACCGATTTAGGTGTACCCCGCTTAGGCATACGCCCCACGGGACATTCCGAAGGCCTCCACGGATTAGCTCTGGGAGGCCCCGGCAACTGGGGAGGATTCAAAATGGTAAACTATCAGCGTGTTCCCGACGTATACCCCACCACCACCTTCCCACAGGCGTATGGTCTGGGGGAGACATGGGACACGGAGCTGATTCAGAAAGTGGCCGATATTGAATCCACCGAAATTCGCTATTACGCGCAGAACGACAGATACCAGAAAAGAGGCCTCGTGATGCGGGCTCCCAATGCCGATCTGGCACGCGATCCTCGTTGGGGCCGCACGGAAGAGTCCTTCGGCGAAGATCCCCACCTCGTAGCCAGGATGACAGTAGCCTTTGTAAAAGGACTGCAAGGCGACGACCCGCGCTACTGGAAGTCGGCCTCCCTGATGAAGCACTTTCTGGCCAACAGCAATGAAGCCGGACGCGATTCCACCTCTTCCAATTTCGACAACCGCCTTTTTCAGGAATATTACTCCTATCCATTCCGCAAAGGCGTTGAAGAAGGGGGTGCGCAATCTTTTATGGCAGCCTACAACAGTTGGAACGGTATTCCGATGACTATACATCCGGTATTGGAAAAGATTCGCAAAGACTGGAATATGAAAGGCATCATCTGCACCGATGGCGGGGCGTTGAGCTTACTGGTGAACGCGCATAAATATTATCCCAATCTGACGGAGGGGGCAGTTGCTGTGGTCAAAGCAGGTGTAGGGCAATTCCTCGACAGATATAAGCCTTCTATCTACGACGCCCTTGAAAAAGGATTGCTCACGGAAAAGGACATCGACAAAGCCGTCCGGAACAACTATTACGTTGCCCTCCGTTTGGGTCTGCTCGATGGTAATCAGGATAATATACCCTACGCGCAGATCGGCGTTACGGATACCATCTCCCCGTGGAATAAGAAGGAAGTGCAGGAATTCGTCCGCCTGGTTACTGCAAAATCCGTCGTGCTGCTAAAAAATGAAAAGAAACTTTTACCGCTCGACAAAAATAAGATAAAATCCATTGCCGTCATCGGTCCCCGCGCAGACGACGTCTTGTTCGACTGGTATAGCGGCACACCCCCTTATGCGGTAACCATCCTGCAAGGCATTAAAAACGCGGTAGGCAATGACGTGAAAGTCTATTACGAAGCGGTCGACGAAATGGATAAAGCCGCTATCGCTGCCCGGAAGGCCGATGTAGCCATTGTATGCATAGGCAACCATGTGTATGGCACCGACCCGAAGTGGAAATACGCCCCTGTTCCCAGCGATGGAAGGGAGGCCGTAGACCGCAGGGCATTAACGCTGGAACAGGAAGACTTGGCCAAAGTAGTGTACAAAGCCAATCCGAATACCGTCCTCGTCCTGGTGAGTAGTTTCCCGTTCGCCATTAACTGGTCGCAGGAAAACCTGCCGGCCATTTTGCACGTCTCTCATAATAGTCAGGAACTGGGTAACGGGGTTTCCGATGTGATTTTCGGAGACTTTAACCCTGCGGGAAGAACCAATCAGACGTGGGTAAAATCAATTGCCGACCTGCCTCCCATGATGGATTATGATATCCGCAACGGACGTACTTATATGTATGCGAAAGAGAAACCGCTTTATCCCTTCGGATATGGGTTGAGTTATACCACCTTCCGGTATTCGGGCATCACATTGTCTTCTTCCACGCTGTCCCAGGGAAAAGAAGTCAAGGTGTCTTTCCATATCAGCAATACGGGTGGCATGGATGGAGAAGAAGTGGTTCAGCTCTATGTGTCTTTTCCTTCATCGAAAACGGTAAGACCGGTGAAGCAGCTAAAGGGTTTTAAACGTGTCGCGATTAAAAAAGGAGAAAGCAAAACGGTTGAGTTTTCCCTCAGTGCCGATGAACTGGCCTATTGGGACAACGATACAGATGCGTATGTCATCGAACCGGGAACGGTAAACATCCTGATAGGCGCTTCTTCCGAAGATATCAGGCAAACTAAAAAAATACAGATCAAATAAATCCATTTCAACGTTATGAAAACACGGATGATTTTATGCTTTGTTCTATGCTTCAGCATGCAACTGGAAGCGCAACAAAAACGAATATTGGGCGAGCCCGTAGATATGAGCCTCGACTTCAAAGATTTCCACAACACATTTTTCTTTGCCGACAAACTGGCATCGTTCAACGCAACGGACGGAAAAGGGAAAATCGCATGGAAACGTTCATCGATCTATACCCGTCAGGCATTTAATGTAAACACGATATTGCCGCAAGATTTAAAGATGCTCGACTTTCCGGGCGAGGCATACGAACAAGATCCGGAACTGGATTTCACCATCGACTTCATCACCCCGCGTACCCTCCGGATCAGGATGCTGACAACACCTGTGCAGCCCAAACCGTTCGACTCGCCTATGCTGGCCAAAGAACCGGGCAAAGACAGTTCATGGAAATACTCCCAATCGGGAAAGGCACATCGTTACAAAAGCAATTACGGAAGCATCGAGATTGAAGAAAACCCGTTCCGCATCACCCTGCGCGATGAAAAAGGCAGGCAACTGACCGATACATGGCGCTGGTGCGACAATGATTCTTCGCAGGTCAAGGTGATACCTTTTAACTTCATCAAACGGGGAGTGGACAACAGTCGTGCCATGAATCCGGTATTCTCTTTATCCCCGGGCGAAAAGATATTCGGCTGCGGCGAATCCGTCACCAAGCTAGATAAACGGGGGCAAAAAGTAAACCTCTTCGTTACCGATCCTCAAGGGCCGGAAACCGACCAGATGTACAAACCGGTGCCTTTCTTTATGAGTAACCGCGGTTATGGTATGTTTATGCATACCTCGGCGCCGGTCACCTGCGATTTCGGGAGCACCTATGTAGGGGCCAATAAGCTGTTTATGGGCGACGAAGCCCTTGACCTGTTTGTTTTTATCGGCGAACCGAAGGACATACTCAACGAATACACCGATATTGTAGGCAAACCGTCGATGCCCCCGTTGTGGTCGTTTGGCACCTGGATGAGCCGTATCACCTATTTTGAACAAAGCGAAGGGTACGATGTGGCGGCGAAACTGCGTCAGAATAAAATTCCGTCGGATGTTATCCATTTCGATACGGGATGGTTCGAAACAGACTGGCAATGCGATTACAAGTTTGCCCCGTCGCGCTTCTCCAATCCACAAAAAATGATAAACGACCTGAAAAAAGACGGCTTCCACATCTCGTTGTGGCAACTGACCTACTTCACCCCGAAAAACAAGTATTTCAATGAAATCATCGAAAAGAACCTGCATGTAAAGAACGCGAAAGGCGAAATGCCTTATGAAGATGCCGTGCTGGACTTCTCCAATCCCGAAACCGTCAAGTGGTACCAGGAAAAACTGGCCGGACTGCTCAAAATGGGTGTTGGCGCCATCAAAGTCGATTTCGGCGAAGCTGCACCCTTAGAAGGTTTTTACGCGTCCGGCAGGGGTGGCTGGTATGAGCACAACCTCTATCCCCTTCGCTACAACAAGGCTGTGGCAGACATTACCAAAAACGTAAACAACGAAAACATTATCTGGGCACGTAGCGCCTGGGCCGGAAGCCAGCGTTATCCGCTTCATTGGGGCGGAGATGCTGCTAATACGGACATTGGCATGGATGCTACCTTGCGTGGGGGGCTCTCGTTCGGGTTGAGCGGTTTCTCCTTCTGGAGCCATGACATAGGCGGCTTCGTGGTAGCTGCACCCGAAGAATTATACCGGCGTTGGCTGCCGTTCGGTTTCCTGACTTCACACAGTCGCGCACATGGTGCTCCGCCGAAAGAGCCCTGGTTATACAACGAAGCTTTCGTAAAGGCCTTCCGTCTGTCGGCCGAAATGAAATACAAGCTGATGCCTTACGTCTATGCCCAGGCCAAACAGTGTACGGAAAAAGGCTTGCCGATGGTCCGGGCGCTCTTTGTAGAATACCCCAACGATCCGGGAGCATGGCTGGTTGAAGATCAGTATCTCTTTGGTTCCGACCTATTGGTAGCCCCACTGATGGAAGCCGGAAACAGTCGCCAGGTATATCTGCCCGCAGGAAGCTGGATCGATTACCAAAACGGAAAGGTATATCAGCAAGGATGGAATACCATAGAAACAGGCGAAATACCTGCCGTTATCCTGGTACGCGAAGGCGCGGTGATCCCGCATGCCGCACTGGCACAGTCGACCGACAAAATAGACTGGTCGGATATCTCGCTGAAAGTTTATGGAAACAAAGAAAAAGCAACCGGACTGATTTGTCTGCCTTCGGATAATAAATTAACGGATCTTGTGCTGACCCGGTCGGGAAACGATTACCGGATTGAGAAAGGACAAGTAAAAGGTATAAACTATAAGATTAAGAAGTAAAAATGGAACTCTAAAAATGACATCTAAAATTCAACAGCCATGAACATGATAAACAGAATTCTTTGCTTTTTATTTATTCAAACTCTTTTTCTGGCGCACGCCTGGGCGGAAATCTTCCTGCCTGCCGTTTTTACGGACCACATGGTTCTGCAGCGAAACTCGGAAGTAACCATCTGGGGGTTTGGGAATCCGGGAGAAACCATCTCCATTGTACCCGAGTGGTTGAATGGCGACACGATAAAGGCACCGGTAAGCAACATGGGCAAATGGTCGGCACGCATCCGTACCTTAGAAGCAGGCGGACCTTACAAGATTCGTTTCAGCGGGTCCTCGCAAGTCACCCTCTCAGACGTGATGATGGGCGAAGTTTGGCTGTGCAGCGGCCAGTCCAACATGGAATGGCCTGCCAACTACGGTATCAAGAACGGTGAGGAAGAGGTCCGCAACGCCAATTTCCCCAATCTCCGTATTTTTCAGCTCCCACGGGTGGGCGCTTCTTCGCCTCAAGAGAACTGCCTCTCGGAATGGACGCTTTGCACACCCGAAACCATGCGTAAGACCAGCGCCCTCGGCTACTTCTTCGGCCGGAAGATCAGTGAGGAACTCAACGTCCCCGTCGGGATTATCGTTGCCGCTTGGGGAGGTAGCCCCGCTGAGGTGTGGACACCCCGCGAGAGTGTGATGTCCGACCCTGTACTGGCCGATTATTCCTACGGGATCACTCCCTGGTGGCCTGTAGAGGCCGGATCTTTGTATAACAGTATGATCCGTCCGGTAATACCCTACGAAATTGCCGGATGCATCTGGTACCAGGGAGAGGCCAATCACACCCGTGCCGATTCATACGCCCGCCTGATGCAACGCCTGATCACTTCCTGGCGCACAGGATTTAACAAGGAACTGCCTTTCTATCTGGTTCAGATCGCTCCTTTCAAATACCATTCCACGGACAATGGGCCGGCCCGGCTACGTGAACAACAAGCCATGCTCCCCCAAATGATGAATAAAGTCAAAATGGTTATCGTATCTGATTTGGTAGATGATCCGGCGGATATACACCCGCGTGATAAGAGGGGTGCAGGGCTGCGGCTCTCGTATCTGGCGCTGGACGATACGTATGGTAAGTTTGTGGGCGATTATGAAAGTCCGGTATTTAAAGCAGCGCACTTGAAAGGTGATAAGATTGTTGTCTCTTTTGATGGGGTAAAAAAAGGTCTTAAGATTTCCGGAGAGCGGATAGTAGGGTTGAAAATAGCCGGAGCCGATATGGAATGGAAGGAGACTGAGGCAAAGCTGAAAGGGAACGAACTAATGGTGCCTGTAAGTGGACTAAAATTACCTGTTTCTATTCGTTATTGCTTTGATGATGATAGCATCGGTAATCTGTTTTCTATAGAAGGAATGCCGGTGGGGGCATTTCAGACAAAGATGGTAAATACAGATAAGTAATCACTAATTCGACTTTGACTTCGCCGGCCGTTGGTTTGCAAGTGAATATTCATGAGTGCGCGTACTATGAACCTGTATATTGTATAATTATTCACACGCAAACCAACGGTCGACGAAGTCAAAGTCGAATATATTACCGATGATCCAAAGAGGGAATCTACAAACTAAACTAAGAATCACACAAGAGTCTGATATTCAATAGAAATACATCATCATAGAAAACCGGTTTGTTTGGTATGGGAGCATCAGTCTTTTCAATGCAGACGATTCGGATGAAATGAGGTCTGTACCGTTTAGAGCGTAGAACGCTGTTAGTCAAATTTTCAACTATACTGTCAGTCAAATTCGCAAATAAGCCACATCGAAAAGTAAATATCCATAAACTTACGCACTACATCTGTGCATAAAACCGCCATGAGCATCTCAAAGAAACAACCCTCCTTTTTATATTTTTTGCATCGGTTTGCTTCAATCGTCAATTTTATATTGTAACTTAGAAACATAAATGTATTGAAGAATCGGCCAATAACATTTGGAAACTTTTCCATGCAAGAGAATCAAGAACTTAGGCTCTATCGCACGAAAATGTATTTTGTCTGATCCTTTGATAAACGAGCATGAACTTAGTCAATTAGAACAAACAACAGTATGTTAGCTCCAGCCATGACTCCTCAAGAGGTATGTAAAGAAATCGACAAAAATCATTCGCATTTCTACGTAAAGATATTACATGAGTGAGAACAAAGGCAGCTTTCGCAGAAACAATATTACTCTAATTATCAATCAAACCAAGAAACAATTATGATTCGTTACACAAGAATCGGGGATATCAATTGGTATTCCCTCAATGACATCAAAGCATTTTTAGTAAAAGGAAAAGTTATTTCGAAGGATAAACAACTCCATGCCCGACTGCTTAACCTAATAGCGAAAAAGTTTTATTTAGGGTCCTCGCCAATTGATGATAACTTATGGATCGGACTGAAACCTTCCGATCTTTTCATTTCATCTACGTCTGCCTTAATGATTCGGGAAGTATGCAACGAAAAAGAAAATATAATGATATCCAGAACCCACTTGTTGGCAGCGATTGATTATCCTTACAATGTGAAAAAGGATTATCCGGAAATTCACAAAATACTTAAACTGGTCAAACTTACGGATGTAATAGTTGGTAATGAAGCCAAAGTAATAGAAGAAGAAGAGAATCACATACAAATTGTACAAAAGTAAAACAGAACCGGACGATTCTTCCGGCAGGTTTATGCCTACGACACTCCCGGCAGAAGAGGTCTCGTTGCCCAATGTTATTTATGTATTCCCCACCCCAACGACCCTGAACATCCGGGGACGTGGAAGGGGGATGGCCGGTGTGGGATGCTTATACGTCTGCCGAACGTCGGCATGGGTTCAGGATGAGAACAGGTTGGTGCAGACCTATCTGCCTCATGCGAAGGGCATCAAAACAGCACGTTATACGTTGGCGTTATACATTATGTGAAAACGAATCGACTAAAGAAAGTCCTTTTCATTGACGATAAAGAGGAGCCTTATCAGATGAATAACCTCCGACAAGAAGACCGCCCGGAAGTATTTAAATCACTCTGCTTATTGATGGAAAAACAGCTAAAAGAGATCAATGACCCATGGTAGAAGGAACTAATTCTGAAGGAATGGCTTGATTATAAAGAGCAAGGTGTGCTTCACTCTACGAACTAACTTATGTTATTCACCGAGGGTCAATGTTAAACATGTACATCTTATGCTGTACGAGATGTACATCTTTGACTGTATAAGATGTACATGTTATACTGCATAAGATGCACATCTTATACATCGACCCTTTTAAACCAAAATTACCTTCCTCTACGAGTATCTGTGGCTTACTCTAC
>JAVBVA010000020.1:0-46655 GCA_031554665.1 Bacteroides sp.
CGGATGGAAGAAGAGATCTCCCGGATGAAATATCGTTTCTTCACCAACGTGAGCCATGAGTTGCGGACGCCACTTACACTGATCATTACTCCCTTGGAAACACTTATCCGCAAGGTTTCGGACACAAGCATCAAACAACAATTGGAATCGGTCAGCCGGAATGCACAAAGTCTGCTGGCGCTGGTGAACCAGTTGCTCGACTTCCGCAAAGTAGAAATGGGCGGCGAGGTGCTCTCGCTTGCTAAAGGAGATATCGACCGGTTCCTGTCATCTATCTACGAAAACTTCCGTTTGACGGCCGACGAGAAGCATCTGCAATTCCATTATGAATCTTCGCTCTCTTCGTTCTATATGTTCTACGACCATGATAAACTGCGGAAGATGGTAAATAATCTGCTGAGCAATGCCATTAAGTTCACCGCAGAAGGCGGGCATATCACACTATTGCTCCGGGAAGAAAAAAAAGGTTTTGTGACCATCCGTGTAGAAGATACCGGACAAGGAATCCCTACACACGAACTCACACAGATCTTCGAACGCTTCCATCAGGCTGAATCCAGCGAACGTGGCGCAGGAAGCGGTATCGGCTTGCATTTAGTCAAGGAATATACTGTTATGCATCGGGGCGAGGTGATAGTTCAAAGTGAGCCGGGAAAGGGTTCTGCATTCTCCATCTCTCTACCAACCGATCTGATGCCGGAAGAGAAACTAACCGACGCTGTTGCGGAAATAAAAATGGGCGATCCTTCTACCATTTCTGCCGATGCGCTCGGAAAGAAGATTTTGATTGTTGAGGATAACGCAGAGTTCCGCACCTACATGAAGAACGAGCTCAACCACCAGTACATCATTTACGAAGCAGCCAACGGTGTTGAAGGCGAGAAGCAAGCACTGGAGCAAGAGCCGGACATCATCATCACCGACCTGATGATGCCTGAAATGAATGGCTTCGAACTCTGTCGCCGGATTAAAAATAATCTGGCAGTATCTCACATTCCGGTCATCCTACTCACCGCCAATGACAATATTGAGAACGAAAGGCGCGGATACAAAGAAGGCGCAGACGCCTACATCGCCAAGCCATTTCATTGGGACATCCTGCTATCGCGCGTCCGGAATCTGATGGAGCAAAAGCTGCAACGTCAACAGGCCTTCGAAACAAACATAGAAGTGAATACGGACACACTGACCATCTCCGCTATGGACGAACAGTTCCTGAACAAAGTGCTGGAAGTTATTGAGAAAAACATAAGTAACTCCGAATACAGCATCGAAGACTTAAGTAGTGACATGGCCATGAGCCGCGTAAGCCTCTACCGGAAAATCAATTCCATCACCGGAAATACTCCTACCGATTTCGTTAGGAACATCCGCCTGAAACATGCTGCCGAACTCCTCAAAGAAGGTCGGCTGACGGTAGCAGAAGTGGCGTACAGCGTAGGGTTCAATACACCGGGGTATTTTACTCAGTCGTTTAAGAAAGCATTTGGGGTGTTGCCTACTCAATATAAATAAAATATAGAATCTCACTTTTCCTCAAGAAGTTTTAAAAACTGTCATGCACTCGCTTGATAGTACTCATTTTTTTTGTCGTTTGCACCATAAAAAAATACAAAAACTCTTGCTTATTCATTTAAAATATTCTATTTTTGTAAGCTCTATGAATAAAAAATTAATTTAAACAGTTTTTGTTATGAGGAAGTTAGTTAGCTTATTATTTTTCACATGTTGTCTTTTCTCTTGCGTAAACGACAAAGATTTGTATGAGGATCATGGTGGCGAATCGTATGCCAAATCGTTCAGCAACACTACCACGGTCAATGTAAACATTAGTTCTCCGTATAATACGGCGTACTATTCAGTATTCTACGAAAACCCCTACGAAGATGGTGATTTGGTGAAAACGCCTGTACTTACCGGCGTGACCCCGATTAATACGACATTGGATGTACCCAATGACGTGAAGAAACTGTATGTGGTGGGTGATGGTATATTCCGTACATTCAATGTAGGTGATGTGGAGATTGCTACTACCCGCGGTATCGTTTCGACCAATGCCATCGATGCCAAAGTGATGGAGTATATCAATGGTAGCTGTTTCCCGGAAGCTGCCTACAATGTACGGAAGGCAGACCTGTTTAAATGCACCGACCTGGTAATTCAAAGTTCTGCCGAAACAGGCGAATTCGATAAAGCCGAAGTGTGGATCACGTATCTCAATGATGGCGGATTCTACATAGGCGGAGGTTACGGACGCCTGTGGTTCTATACATACCCGACCAACAAGTTGGGGCCAGACATGACCATCAATGACGTGACCTTCTACGGAATGAACGCAGCCACGCAGGAAATCATTCAGGTGGCCTACGCCACTGAAGTTGCTAAAGGGAATAATGCGAAATACCCTTTGTTTTATTCTAAAAATGAACAAGTAGAAGGAATCTCCAACTTTAAGAAAATAAAGTTAGGAGAGTTCGAGAAAGGTCTGAATATCGGTTTTGTCTATTACGGAACAGGTGTACCCCGTTTCTCTACCCCTTACCTGAATACAGCGGTTGATAACAAAACACTCAAGTATGGCGGTACGGATGGGAATTACATTGTCAATGGGAAAGTGTCCAATGGCTTTATGCGTCATATCAAAATCGAGGATTCCAAAGGCAGCATATTCGAAGGAAATGTCCTGGGAATGGAGAACCGGGCTCCGGGCGAGTCGGCTTATGATGGCGACTACAACGATATGCTCTTGCTGATTGAATCGAATCCGTTGGCCCTCAAACCCCAAGAAGAGATTGACGATCCCACGAAGCCCGAAACCAAGAGATACCAAGGCGTGTACCTTTTCGAAGACAACTATCCGGATCGTGGCGATTATGACTTCAATGATGCCGTTGTGGAGTATGACATTGTAGATTTCTATAAGAGTTCTACCAAAACCAAGCAAGTGGCAGTTCGTTTGCTGGCCAAAGGTTGTGATTATAACAATACGTTTGGATTTAAGCAAGGCACTACCTACGTTCCATTCATTACTGATATTACAGGATATAAAAATGTAAGTGGAGCAGCTCTGGAACCGTTTGGCGGGTGGGTATCCCAAGTAATGTTTGGCGAAATTCTGCCCTATCTGGAAAACGGGAAACATAAGATTGTCGACCCGACTACCTACAATACGGGTGAATATCCTTATGTGTTGGACATTCCGCATGCTACTGCCGATTTCATGTTTAAGTGGTGTCGGGAGAAACAGCCTATTGATGAGGCTTACCACTTTATAGACAGAACTGCAAATTGGTATATGACTCCAGCTGATAACAGCAAAGTAATACCATAAGTCACTACATCAAATAACAAAACAGTCAGGTGCTCATAGAGGCCTGACTGTTTTGTTTTCAATCCCACCACAAGGAGGGATGTCAAGTATAGTATACACAGTTATCGGGTGATTCAAAATAAAGTGAAAAGACGAAACATGCAGACATAAAAAAAGGGATACCGCTGTATCCCAACCTTTGTTAACCTTAAATCTAATACTATGAAAAACACAGTACAAAGATATGGACTTCCCACAAAACGCCAAATAACCCAAGCAAAAAAACGTGTTTAATAACACGTTTTAATATATTAAATCGGTTTATTAAGAGTTGTTGTACATTCAACACTAACTAAGGAACAAATCTAATGCCCGAATCACTCTTTTCCTTGCTCCATCATTCCTCTGAGCCGCTCCTCATTAGCAGCATTCCAGTATTTGCAGTCAAGCTCCATGAATACCGAAGTATAGGGGATGGTGCATTCTGTTTTTAGTACTACGACTGAAAACAACCTGGAAGCCGCATCCAACTTTGAAAAGACTTCTTCGTGCAGAATCGAATTCACTTCCATGCCCGACAACAGTTGGTGATAACGTTCGACGATAACTGTTTCTTTCTCGCCGAAAGCCGGAATAAGCTCCAACTCCTTATCGGTATAAATGATAGGAGTCACATGCGTGGAACTATTCATCTTGTCGAGAACATAAACGAGTACCTCGTCTATCTCCTCACCGGTATTGATTACATTCATCCCTGCCGCATTCTGCAACGGGAAGGCTTTATCGACCACCAAGACCCAGTTTCTGTGTCCCAGCATGGGCAGAGTTTTTTCAAATTCGCCCTTCCAGTTATCCGGCCGGGTATTCTCCACATTTTTACTACATGCACTTAACGCCATAATACATAAAATTAAGATTATCTTATTCATATCCCATTACAGATTGGTTTGTAGACAAAAATAAGCAATTATCAGTTCCTATCTCAGGAAACAAAAACTTTTTTTGCGACGTCTTCCGAAAACTGTTATCTTTGCCTACATTATTCATTTTAATTAAGCAGTAAACCGTGAACAACCCCAACGATATAGAACTCACCCCGATGATGAAGCAGTTTCTGGAACTGAAAGCAGAACACCCCGATGCGGTAATGCTGTTCCGGTGCGGAGACTTCTACGAAACTTATTCCACCGATGCCATTGTGGCTTCCGAAATTCTGGGTATCACGTTGACTAAGCGTGCCAACGGAAAGGAGAAGACCGTCGAGATGGCAGGGTTTCCGCATCATGCACTCGATACGTACCTACCCAAATTGGTTCGTGCCGGTAAGCGGGTGGCTATCTGCGACCAGTTAGAAGATCCGAAGATGACCAAGAAGCTGGTGAAACGGGGTATTACCGAACTCGTTACACCGGGGGTTTCTATTAACGACAATGTTCTGAACTATAAGGAGAACAACTTCCTGGCTGCCGTACACTTCGGCAAATCGTCCTGCGGAGTGGCTTTCTTAGATATCTCTACCGGAGAATTCATGACGGCCGAAGGAACCTTCGACTACGTAGACAAACTGCTGAACAACTTTGCCCCGAAAGAGGTGCTCTTCGAACGTGGCAAACGAGGTATGTTCGAAGGTAATTTCGGCAGCCGATTCTTTACCTTCGAGCTGGAAGACTGGGTATTCACCGAAAGCAGTTCGCGCGAGAAACTACTGAAACATTTCGAGACGAAGAACCTCAAAGGTTTCGGCGTGGAACACCTGAAGAATGGTATTATCGCCTCGGGTGCTATCCTGCAATACCTCACCATGACGCAACATACACAGATAGGGCACATCACCTCGCTGGCCCGTATTGAAGAAGATAAATATGTGCGTTTAGACAAGTTCACGGTGCGCAGCCTGGAATTGATAGGCAGCATGAACGACGGGGGAAGCAGTCTGCTGAACGTCATCGACCGAACCATCAGTCCGATGGGTGCCCGCCTGCTGAAACGCTGGCTGGTATTCCCGTTAAAGGACGTGCAACCCATCAACGAACGTCTCAACGTGGTGGAGTATTTCTTCCGCGAACCGGAGTTCAAGGAACTCATCGAAGAGCAACTTCACTTAGTGGGCGACTTGGAACGTATCATCTCCAAGGTAGCCGTGGGCCGTGTATCGCCTCGTGAAGTAGTGCAACTCAAGGTAGCCCTGCAAGCCATCGAACCCATTAAGGCAGCGTGCCTGCAAGCCGACAATGCAAGCCTGAACCGCATCGGCGAGCAGTTGAACCTTTGCCTCTCCATCCGCGAACGGATCAACAAGGAGGTAAACAACGATCCTCCCTTACTTATTAATAAAGGAGGCGTCATCCGCAACGGTGTAAATGCTGAGCTCGACGAGCTGCGCAAGATTGCTTTCTCAGGGAAAGACTATCTGGTGCAGATGCAGCAACGTGAGAGTGAAGCCACTGAGATTCCAAGTCTGAAGATATCCTATAATAATGTATTCGGCTACTACATCGAGGTACGCAATGTACACAAGGATAAGGTACCCCAAGAGTGGATACGCAAACAGACCCTGGTGAATGCCGAACGGTACATCACGCAGGAGTTGAAAGAATACGAAGAAAAGATACTCGGAGCGGAAGACAAGATACTGGCACTCGAGACACGCCTGTACACGGAGCTGGTTCAATCGCTCTCCGAGTTTATTCCTGCCATTCAGATCAATGCCAACCAGATAGCCCGGCTCGACTGTCTGCATTCGTTTGCCAATATTGCCAGAGAGAACAAATACATCCGCCCGGTCCTCGAAGACAGCGATGTACTCGATATCCGCCAGGGACGTCACCCGGTCATCGAGAAACAGTTGCCCATTGGCGAGAAGTACATTGCCAACAACGTGATGCTGGACAGCTCGACCCAACAGATCATCATCATTACCGGTCCGAACATGGCGGGTAAGTCGGCCTTGCTTCGCCAGACAGCCTTGATTACTTTGCTGGCACAGATCGGTTCGTTCGTTCCTGCCGAAAGCGCCCACATCGGTCTGGTCGATAAGATATTTACCCGTGTAGGAGCCAGCGATAACATCTCTGTGGGCGAATCGACCTTCATGGTGGAGATGAACGAAGCTGCCGATATCCTGAACAATCTTTCGGAACGAAGCCTCATCCTGTTCGATGAGTTGGGGCGCGGTACCTCAACCTACGATGGTATATCCATTGCCTGGGCTATCGTAGAGTACATCCACGAGCACCCGAAAGCAAAGGCGCGTACACTGTTCGCCACCCACTACCACGAGTTGAACGAGATGGAGAAATCGTTCAAGCGCATCAAGAACTACAATGTATCGGTGAAAGAGATAGATAATAAAGTGATCTTCCTCCGCAAACTGGAACGGGGTGGCAGCGAACACTCTTTCGGTATCCATGTGGCGAAGATGGCCGGTATGCCGAAGAGCATCGTGAAGCGTGCGGATAACATCCTGAAACAATTAGAAACAGATAACCGCAAGCAGGGTATCTCGAACAAGCCGCTTGCCAAGGTTAGCGAAGAGCGGGGCGGCATGCAACTCAGCTTCTTCCAGCTCGACGATCCGATCCTCTGCCAGGTACGCGACGAGATACTGAATCTCGATGTAAATAACCTGACGCCACTCGAAGCGCTCAACAAGCTGAACGACATCAAGAAGATAGTAAGGGGGAAGTAAAATCCCCCTTTTTTCTTTCTTCCTAAGAACCAAAACCTCACCAAACTGAAAATAATAGTTAACAATTCAAGGTATTTTACATTTTATTGCACTCCTTTCATGTATTCGTTTTATATTTATACACTTTTACGGATAACACACTACTATTCAATACCCTTATGAAAGACCACTTAATTAGTAGACGAGATTTCTTAAAGAATATGGGTATGGCCGGAATGGGCGTTCTTTTAGCATCAAGCCCGTGGCTATCAGCCTTCTCAGAAACTGCGCATACAACGAATGAGAAACTACGCATCGGAATTATAGGTCCGGGTTCGCGTGGCCAGTTCCTGATGAGTTTCCTGTGTCGTAACCCCAAAGCTCAAATCGTTGCATTGAGCGATATCTATCAGCCTTCGATAGATGACGCCCTCAAACTGGCTCCTACAGCTACCGTGTACAAAGACTATCGCCAACTGCTGGATAATAAAAACATTGATGCCGTTGTCGTAGCCACTCCCCTCAACACACATTTCCGGATTGTAATGGATGCCTTTGAAGCAGGCAAACATGTGTTCTGCGAGAAGTCCATCGGTTATAACCTGGACGAATGTTTCCGGATGTACAACAAGCATAAGTCTACCGGAAAAGTCTTCTTCACCGGACAGCAACGGTTGTTCGACCCCCGCTACATCAAGGCGATGGAGATGGTCCATGCCGGGCAATTCGGCGAGATCAATGCCATCCGTACATTCTGGTTCCGCAATGGCGACTGGCGACGCCCGGTTCCCTCGCCGGAGCTGGAAAGGCACATCAACTGGAGGTTGTACCGCGAATACTCCAAAGGACTGATGACGGAACTCGCCTGCCACCAGCTACAAATAGGCAGCTGGGCGCTACGCGAGATACCTGAGAAGGTCATGGGGCACGGCGCCATCACCTACTGGAAAGACGGACGTGAAGTGCACGACAATGTAAGCTGCATCTACACCTTTGCCAATGGCAAGAAGATCACCTTCGACTCGGTGATCTCCAATAAGTTCTATGGACTGGAAGAACAGATTCTGGGAAGTCTCGGCACCGTAGAACCGGAAAAAGGAAAATTCTTCTACGAAACCATCCCGCCCGCTCCCGGATTCCTGCAAATGGTCAATGACGTGGAACACAAGCTGTTCGATGTTGTTCCCTTTGCCGGCACCAGTTGGGCACCCGAAACCGCCAATGAGAACAAGGGGGAATACATCTTGGGCAAACGCCCTGAAGGAGACGGAACATCGCTCTTGCTGGATGCTTTCGTAGAGGCTGCCATCACCCGCAGACAACCGCAAAACATTGCCGAAGAAGGATACTATGCCAGTGCCCTCTGCCTGTTGGGCGACCAAGCCATCGAGGAAGAACGTACGCTGACCTTCCCCGACGAATATAAAATCAATTATCTGAATCACCAACAAACTTCCTTTGTATGAAAGATACCATCCTCACCGCTCAACGGAAGAAAAAAGAACTGATCGCCGGGGTGGTTTGCTTTCTGCTTGCCAACTTAGCCAATGTGTATGCCATCATCGCTTACGAAACTCCGGCCATCGAACTCCTGACTTCCATGGGATACGTACTGGTAGCTACTGTTTTCCTGTATGGAGTATGGTGCATGTTGCGACTGTTCTATTATGGAATGAAAAGTATCCTGATCAAAAAAAAGTAATCTCCGTAAACGATGCCTCATCTGTATAAACCCCTCAGCGACGAACAAGGTGTACTGTACGCCTGGTTTCCGGTTATGCACACACGGGCCGATCTGGTTCTGTGTGTCCGGGGAGAAACAGTAGCAACGGATATTGTTGATGAGATAGCAGCAGAATGGAAACGGTTGGAGCAGATCGGCAGTTTCTACGATACCGGAAGCGAGCTCTATCAAGTGAATCATACGACCTGGCAGAAACCCGTATCTATCAGTGACGATTTATGCGATATGCTAACAATATGCCTCCGCTATCACCCCCGGACCGAAGGGTGTTTCGACATCACTATTCAGTCCGATTCGTACAACCGGGGTACCCTTGCAGAGGTAGTGCTCGCTTCGGATACCTCTACCATCTTTTACAAGCGTCCCGGTATCCGGATAGACCTTTCCGGCTTCCTGAAAGGGTATGCTTTGGAAAGAGCCAGAGAGATACTTACCCGCCGGAAAATAGAAAACGCTTTGCTGAGTATGGGAAACAGTTCGGTGCTGGCAATGGGAAACCATCCGTATGGCGAAGGATGGAAAGTGGCGTTTGCTGCCGATCCCTCAGGCAGTTTGCAACTGTACAACCAGTGCCTCACCACATCGGGTAACGAGACAGATCAGCGAAGGCATATCATCTCTCCACAAATAGGAGAGCCGGTTTCCGGAGCACGGAGCATAGCCGTCGTTACGGAAAATGCTGCCAGGGGAGAGATCTATTCCACAGCTCTGTTTGCCGCCACACCGGAACAGCGGGAACGTATACGCCGGTTGCCGTCCATCCTGGAAATGCACGAAATAATACTCTAACAACTTATATAAATAGACTTATGGTTACACGAAGAAACTTTTTGAAAACGATGGCACTGACATCCGCGGGGCTTGCCATCGGGAGTAACGAGCTATTGAGTGCTCAAAACAAAAGCTCAAAGCAAGTCATTGGAGCCAACAAGAAAGTAAACATTGCATACGTAGGTATAGGCAATCGCGGAGAACAGATCATTCAGGATTTCGAGAAAACCGGAATGGTCAATGTAGTCGCCCTGTGCGATGTAGATATGGGAGCCAAACACACCCAGAAGGTGATCAGTATGTACCCCAAAGCCAAACAGTTCAGAGACTTCCGGCAGATGTTCGACAAAGCAGGCAATGAGTTCGAGGCGGTAGCTATTGCCACCCCCGACCACTCGCATTTCCCTATCAGCATGCTGGCGCTGGCATCGGGTAAGCATGTCTATGTAGAAAAACCACTGGCGCGCACCTTCTACGAAGCAGAATTGCTGATGCAGGCGGCGCGCAAACGACCCAATCTGGCTACTCAGGTAGGTAATCAGGGTCACTCCGAAGCCAACTATTTCCAGTTCAAGGCCTGGATGGATGCCGGTATCATTAAGGATGTAACGGCTGTCACCGCCCACATGAACAACCCACGCCGCTGGCACAAGTGGGATACGAATATCTATAAATACCCCGAGGCACAGCCTATCCCAAAAGATATGGATTGGAGTACCTGGCTGTGTGCCGCCCCTTACCACGAGTACAACGAGAAGTATCACCAGGGCGAATGGCGTTGCTGGTACGACTTCGGCATGGGAGCGTTGGGCGATTGGGGAGCACATATCCTCGACACGGTACACGAATTCCTCGAACTGGGACTTCCCTACGAAGTGACAATGCAGTATGAGAATGGGCACAACGATTACTTCTTCCCATATTCCTCCACGATCCTCTTCCGTTTCCCGCAACGGAAAGGTATGCCGCCGGTAGACATCACCTGGTACGACGGGTTGGACAACCTCCCTCCTATCCCGCCCGGCTATGGCGTGTCGGGTCTGGATCCGAACATTCCCACCACCAATCAGGGCAATACTCCGGCATCACAGCTCAACCCGGGAAAGATCATCTACACCAAAGACCTGATCTTCAAAGGAGGAAGCCACGGAAGTACACTCTCCATCATCCCCGAAGAGAAAGCCAAAGAGATGGCCGGTAAACTGCCGGAAGTACCCAAAAGCCCGTCCAATCACTTCGAGAACTTCCTCCTGGCTTGCAACGGCATAGAGAAAACCCGTTCGCCGTTCGAGATCAATGGCGTGCTCAGTCAGGTATTCTCCTTGGGCGTGATGGCACAACGGCTGAACACACAGTTATTCTTCGACAGCCGCACCAAGGAAATCACGAACAATGCCTTTGCCAATGCCCTGCTTACCGGCATACCGCCACGCAAGGGCTGGGACGAATTCTATAAACTCTAATAACAATTCTTCAAAATATCATGAAAAGAAACATCCTATTATCACTGATCGTGCTACTGGCTACCTCCTTGTCGGCACAAAACTGGGAACCGCTGTTCAACGGCAAGAACCTCAAAGGCTGGAAGAAGCTGAACGGAAAGGCCGAATACAAAGTAGTAGACGGCACCATCGTAGGGTATTCCAAACTGAATACACCGAACACATTCTTAGCTACGGAGAAGAATTACGGAGACTTCATCCTCGAATTCGACTTCCAGGTGGACGACGCCCTTAATTCCGGCGTACAGTTCCGCAGCCTCAGCACAAAAGAGTACAACAACGGCCGGGTGCATGGTTATCAGTTCGAAATCGATCCCGGACCGCGTGCCTGGACAGGAGGTATCTACGACGAAGCCCGTCGTGGCTGGCTCTACCCGATGACCTACAATACCGCTTCTCAAAAGGCATTCAAGAACAACGAATGGAACACCGCCCGTATCGAGGCCATCGGCAACTCCATCCGTACGTGGGTCAACGGCATTCCTTGTGCCAACCTGTGGGACGACATGACTCCCAGCGGTTTCATCGCCTTGCAGGTGCATTCCATCGGAAAAGCTGAACAAGAAGGAAAGAGCATTGCCTGGAAGAACATCCGCATCTGCACCACCGATGTAGAGAAGTTCCGGACACCGGAAGCTCAAGCAGCCCCGGAGGTGAACACCACACTCAATACCCTCTCCCCGCGTGAAAGCAAGGAAGGATGGGCATTACTCTGGGACGGACAGACCAACAACGGCTGGAAAGGCGCCAAGCTTGCTACATTCCCGGCCAATGGATGGGCCATCGAAAACGGTATCCTGAAAGTGATGAAGAGCGGCGGTGGCGAATCTACTAACGGAGGTGACATCGTTACGACCCGCAAATACAAGAACTTTGTCCTGAAAGTAGACTTCAAGATCACCGACGGAGCCAACAGCGGTATCAAGTATTTCGTCAACCCGGACCTGAACAAAGGCGAAGGTTCGGCCATTGGTTGCGAGTTCCAGATATTGGATGACCAGAAGCACCCGGATGCCAAACTCGGTGTGAAAGGTAACCGCACCTTGGGTTCGCTGTACGATCTGATTCCCGCACCGGCCAATAAGTCGTTCCGCAAAGCGGAATTCAACACCGCCATGATCGTAGTGAAGGGCGACCAGGTTGAACATTGGCTCAACGGAGTAAAAATCATCGAATACACCCGCAACAACCAAATGTGGAATGCCCTGGTAGCTTACAGCAAATACAGAGACTGGCCCAACTTCGGAAACGCAGCCGAAGGAAACATCCTGTTACAAGACCACGGCGACGAAGTATGGTTCAAGAATGTAAAGATCAAAGAGCTGAAATAACGCAGATCGTCCATAAAGCAAGCCCCTTGTCGTTGGTTGAACCGGCGACAAGGGGCTTTGCTTTACTAGTATTCTTTTATCAGGTGCTACTTGAGCAACTCTTCCACCTTTTTATAGAACAAAGCAATGTGGTGTCCGTCGACAAAACCGTGGTTGATATAGATCGCTACCGGCATTACTTGCTTTCCTTCGCGTACCACCACCTTACCTACCGTCATCAACGGATAACTGGTTCCGTCCTGTCTCTGTTGGGCAGGAGATATGGCCGTGAAATACAAACTGGGAATGGCGCTAATATTGATCAAATCGGTTTCGTTGCTCTCCAGCCGGCTGTTCTCAGATGCATAAGGGTTACCATCTTCCGGCAAACTTTGTATAATCTCCGTGGCCGACCGATGGAACGTTGCAAAATCCTCGTCATAAGGAATGTATACCGAAAGGAACTTACCATTCTCATTTATTTTGATAGGAGCCATTGCGTGTACCTTGTCATAAAGCACCACCCGCTTCAGCTTATCGGTACGGTAACGAAACTCCTTTATTTCATTGGCTGCCCGGAGGATGGCATACAAATAATGAAGAAAGAAAGACTCTCCTGCCGCTTTTGCCCTTGCTTTGGCGCCGCCGCATTCTACTTCGGAAGTGACAGCGATGCTGGGATCTTGTAAGGTAAGGAAGAAATTATAATTATCCCTCCGCTCCCAGGTTTCTATATCAATGATTTGTTTCATTTCTTCGAAGACTTCTTCTTTCCGTAGAAGAACATAAAGTAAAAGCCGATAATCACGAACGGTATGCTCAGCCATTGGCCCATGTTAAGCATCATGCCTGCTTCAAAATCTACCTGATCCTCTTTGAGGAACTCGATAAAGAAGCGGAACGTAAAGATGGCAGCCAGGCAAAGACCGAAGTAAAAGCCACGTCTCAATTGCTTGTCGTGCTTCTTATACAAATAAATCATTATAAGGAAAAGAATGAAATAAGCAATGGCTTCGTAAAGCTGCGCCGGATGGCGGGGAGTCGCAGGATCAGCCACTCCCTGGGCTTTAAGAAAACAAAACGCCCAAGGTACATCGGTCGCCTTACCAATAATTTCAGAATTCATCAGGTTGGCCAGACGGATACAGCAAGCCGTGATTGGAGTGGCAACCGCAATCATATCGACCACATCCAAGTAATTCATCTTCACCTTGCGACAATACAACCAGAGAGAGATCATCAGGCCCAATGTGCCACCGTGACTAGCCAGCCCTGTGTACCCGGTAAATTTCCAGCCTCCATCGGGCAGGAATTTAACGGGAAGGACAATCTCCCACAAATGATCCTTGTATTGCGCCCAGTCGTAGAAGAAACAGTGCCCCAGCCGCGCCCCAATCAGAATACCAAAGAAACAGTAGAAGAACAAGGGGTCGAATATCTTCTCGTCGATCTTCTTATCACGATACTGGTAGTGAACCACCAGGTATGCCAGCGCAATGCCGAGTGCCCACAATAATCCGTAATACCGGATGGAAATACCAAAAAGGTTAAAGAGCTCCGGGTTCGGATCCCAGTTGATAGATAAAAGCATGGTATTCATAACTGTATATGTTTATTGTTTAAATTTCTTTGCTACTTCACGATAGGTCGGCGCATCGATTCCATTGGCTTCGGCCGCTTCGAGCATATCGAAGAGCAAGCCTTGTATCTCCGACTCATGCCCGCGCTCAATGTCCTTCTGCATGGAGGCGGTACTTTCGGGAGCCAACTTATCGATCACTTTCAGGTTGTATGCCACCATATCTTCCTTGAACTCAATGCCGAGCTTCTTGCCTAATGCAATGCTCTCTGTGGTCAGGCCAATGAAAGTATCGCGCACCTTACCCGGTTTCTGTACTTCGCCCATCGGTACATCGTAATAGGCACCGGTAACAGCCATCGCCGAGATAAACGACCATTTGATAAATGTATCGCGGTTGATATCATCGGATATCTCCGCCTTGATGCCGCTCTCTCGCAAGTCCTTTTGTACGGATTCGAGTAATCCTTCGGGTACTATCGTTCCTCTATGAGCACCGTATACCATACGGAAAATCGTTCCCATCTGGGTGATTTCTCCGATGCCCGATACAAAGCCAACGATATAGATACATCCGTCGAGCACCGTCACTCCGGGTACCAACCGCTGAATACGCGGCCCGGTGCCATATACATTCAATATCGGAATGACGATGGTCTGCTCGTGCGCCGCACGCTGGATCAAGTCAATAATCGAATCAACCGAATACCCTTTCACACAAACAAAGATTACATCGGCTTTCCCATTGAACTCCTCAGCGGTGCAAGCCTTGACCGGAACAGCGTGTTCTCCCTTGAGTCCCGAATGCAGTTTCAGGCCATTTGCCCGGATTGCATCCAGATGAGCGCCACGGGCAATGCATGTCACATCCTTCCCGGCCAATGCCAGAAAGCCTGCTATACTACCCCCTACTCCACCTGTTCCTGCTATCAGATAACGTAAATCGCTCATTCTTTATACATTAAAGCGGAAGTGCATGATGTCGCCGTCCTGTACTACGTACTCCTTACCTTCCACACCCATCTTACCGGCTTCCTTCACGGCTGCTTCGGAACCGTATTGCAAGAAGTCATTATACTTGATCACTTCGGCGCGGATAAATCCTTTCTCGAAGTCGGTATGAATTACCCCAGCACATTGCGGGGCTTTCCAACCTCTCTCGTATGTCCATGCACGAACCTCCTGTACCCCGGCCGTGAAATAAGTTTCCAGGTTCAGCAAGCTGTATGCCGCCTTGATAAGACGCGCTACACCCGACTCTTCCAATCCTACTTCCTGTAAGAACATCTGACGGTCCTCATAAGTTTCGAGTTCGGCGATATCGGCTTCTGTCTTGGCAGCTACAATCAAGATACCAGCGTTTTCATCTTTCGTTGCTTCGCGCACCATGTCTACATATTTATTACCGTTTACGGCACTGGCTTCGTCTACGTTGCACACATACATCACCGGTTTGGCAGTAAGCAGGAAGAGCTCGCGTGCCACCTTTTGTTCGTCCTTTGTCTCGAACGTCACGGTACGGGCCGATTTACCCTGTTCCAATACTTCTTTATATCGTACCAGCACTTCGTAGGCCAGTTTGGCAGCCTTATCGCCACCCGTTTGTGCCTGCTTTTGTACTTTCTGTATGCGACTGTCTACCGTTTCCAGATCCTTGAGTTGGAGCTCGTAATCGATAATCTCCTTGTCACGTACCGGGTTGATGCTTCCGTCCACGTGCGTCACATTTTCATCATCAAAGCAACGGAGTACGTGGATGATGGCATCTGTCTCACGTATATTAGCCAGAAACTTGTTTCCCAGTCCTTCACCTTTGCTGGCGCCTTTCACCAATCCGGCAATATCCACAATTTCCACTGTAGTGGGAACAATGCGCTGCGGGTTCACAAGCTCTGCTAATTTATTTAGTCGTTCATCGGGCACAGTAATTACACCTACATTCGGTTCTATCGTGCAAAAAGGGAAATTTGCCGCCTGCGCCTTCGCGTTCGACAGGCAGTTGAAAAGAGTGGACTTACCCACGTTAGGGAGTCCTACAATACCACATTGTAAAGCCATTATTTTGTTATTTTATTTATAATCTTCGATTTACGGCGGCAAAGATAACTATTCTTTTCTAAAAAACTTTCCCCCCGGTCACTTTTGGCAGTGAGCGGGGGGAAAGTATTATTGAAACAGATTGTACAGCTTGTATGTCTATATTTGAATTATTGTATACTATTCAACAGGTCGACCTTTCCTTCGTTCACCAATTTCAGGATCAATTCGCCGAAAAGTGTATTCTGCCAGGCAAACCAGGCACGGGTAAATTTAGCAGGATTGTCTTTGTGGAAAGACTCGTGCATGAAGCCTGTACCTGCATCGGTATCCATCAGCATCTTCACACAGGTCTTTATCTCTTCGTCGCTTTGGCTGGTAAAGGCTTTCATCATGATACTCATAGGCCAGATCATATCGTAACCGATGTGTGGACCACCGATTCCTTCGCCGGCCTTGCCTTTGAAGAAGTAAGGATTGCTGTCACTCCACACAAAGCGACGGGTATTCTGGTAGATCGGGTCGTTGACATCCACATCGCCCAGATAGGCCATGGCCAGTAAGCTTGGTGCATTGGCATCATCCATCAATAGATGATTACCGAAGCCATCCACTTCGAACGCATAGATGGTGCCGAACTCGGGATGGTTGTAGGTGGCATACTTCTTAAGAGCTGTTTCTACTTCCAGTGCCAAATCGGTACATTGTTGTGCCAAGTCGCTCCGTTTATTTACTACTGTGAGGATTTCGGCTGCTTTGCGCAAGGAAGTTACTGCAAAGAAGTTGGAAGGCACGAGGAATTGCAGCGTGGTAGCATCGTCTGAAGGGCGAAACGAGGAAACAATCAGTCCCACCGGTTTCACGGGTGCACCCAGCCCGCCGTTGTTCAGAGTATCGAGTGCCCGGTCGGTAACACGCAGGAACTTGTAGGGGCCTACCCCTTCTTTACGCTGTTGTTCCTTGAATGTTCGGAGGATCAATTCAACTGCTTTTAACCACTCTTCGGTGAAGATACTGGCATCGCCCGTCGTCTTCCAGTAGTGGTAAGCCAAGCGGAGCGGGTAGCAAAGCGAGTCGATCTCCCACTTCCGTTCGTGCAATTCCTTTTTCATAGCTGTCTGGTCGCTCATCCACTCGCCACCCACCGGACCATCATTGAAAGCATTGGCATACGGATCGATAAGGATGCACTTGAACTGGCGGTTGATAACTCCAGCCAACATCTTTTTCAGCTCCGGATCGCGGTTGGCCAGTTGTACGTACGGCCATACCTGTGCACCAGAATCGCGGAGCCACATAGCATGGATATCGCCTGTATAGACAAAAGTATCGGGCTTACCATCCGTAGTACGGTAATGTACGGTTGTTTCCAATGTATTGGGGAAACAGTTTTCGAACATCCAACCCAACTTCTGGTTGTGCAGGAGTTTCTTTACCCGGACGATTTCTTCCTCCACGGCTTTCGATGTAAACAGACGTTTTTTCGGTTCGGGACGGTTGCTCTTGTACGATGGCGAATAGTTGACCACTGTATTGTCCTGTATTGCTACATACTCCGTAGCCTGAACCTTAGTTCCTGCCAATACCGCCAAAGCGATGGCAGCTACACCCAAATGTTGTTTCTTCATAATTTATTTATTTGATAGAATTAATTTGCGATCGATGATAGCCATTCTGGCATACATTTCCACCATGGCGGCTTGTGTGAGCAACCATTTCTTGTTTTCTCCATTTTCTCCTTTCCAGTCGGTTCCAAACAGCCCATCGGTCCCACGGGAATGTGTCCAGGCATACTCCAAATTCTTCCGGAAAGCATCCAGATAAACCGGATTCCTATCCTGTTGATACAACTCGATAAATCCCCGGAGCATGACGGCTGTAAACCAGATGTCGCCTTTCCGGAGCAACCGGAAGCTCTCGCCTTCGGGAGTAGTGAACGAATCGAAGAAGAAATTATAACAGGAAGCTGCTATTCGTTGAGCCTCAGCCAGATAAGCCTTTTCACCGGTCAGTTTGCAAAGCAATGCAGCCGCCTGCATCATCTGTCCGCTGTTATAGGCATACTTGGCCTTTCCTATCCGCCCGTCGAGTTTGATGTTATCGTAATACAGGCAGTCGGTGGTATCCTTCAGGTTCCGTTCCGTCCATTCGTACAGCGATTTACCGGAGTGGAGATAGTTGACATCTCCGGTTACCTCAAACAATTTAAGCGCGTAGACACTTCCGGGTGCATTGGAGCAGGTATTCTTTCCTCCTTTTTTTTGTTCGCACCAGTAGATGCCGCCTCCCAGTTGGTCGTCCGTCCCGCTAAGGATAAACTGCCATATCTCTTCGGCTTTCTGCAAGTATTTCTTTTCCTTAGTTTGCAGATAGATATCCGTAAAGTCGATGCCCAACCATACATTGTCATCGTAGAAACGATCGGACTGTGGAGCGGAGTTAACATACGACGCATATCCACAAGGGGTACGCATACAATCGTAATATTCTTCGAGCCCTTTCAACACTTTGTTATCCAGCAACGTCTTGTATTGTTTGTCGCACGTGGCTTCCAGCAAGACGTTTACTGCCGAAAAGGTGCCCGAGTAAGGCCACAGATACGAATAGGAGTTGGGAGCACTACTCTGAGGTTCGGACGCCAGATAAGTGGCCGAGTATGCGGTATCGAAAGGACAGGTTTCCCGGAGAAGGGCAGAGCCCGGCACGCCATAATGCACATACAGCGAATCGAGAGTCGTTTGGGCTCTTTCCAGGTTCACATTGGGTTGAGATACTTCGGATTTTGTACATGACTGGAGAACAAGGCTGATAAACAGAACAATCAGCAAGAGATGTATTGTTTTCATGGTTGTTACGGATTGAAAGACAAAGATAGAAAATCTATTTAATTATACTTTTTCATTTTTCGATTCTTTTCAATGTATCGAAATTAAGTTGAAGCGTATTACGACCTTTCCGGATGGCTAACTCACGGGTATCGAACCGTGCCTGACAATATGGATTATCATACCGATAGTCGGTTTTCAGGGGCATTGCTTTTCCTTTGAGCAGGAAAGGGGTCTCCCAGCCGAACTCCATTTTTCCCATGGAAGGAGAGCCATACGCCACATTCAGCCCGTCACAGTTGATAGCAGCCCGGCTGATCGCATCGACAAATTTATGGAAGGTTCCCCATTCTTTGGCAGAGCCCACTTCGCATACCCAACTATTTTGTCGCCCGGCAACAGCATAATCGTTTACCTTACCACTCTCATCGGCTTGCCACACCGCAGGATGTTGGGAGTACAGCGCCACATAACCATTTCCTTTCCGGCCGAATACCCAACCGTTCTGTTCCGTTACCTCGTCAAAATCGGCTTTTGGGAAATAAGCGTGCGTGAGGTCCATACCCTCCTTTATAAGACTATTATAGATGCAAATCACCACATTTTTATGTTGCACCGCACGTGGCAGAACAGCGCTTCCGCCCCAGTAAGTGGTGCTTCCGCTCAGTCCTTTCCGCCCCGGATGGGTAGTGAAAACAGAGGCGCGGTTGTCGAGAGTGGCCTGCCAGATGTGCTGTTGATAGGCAACGGCCCCCTTGCGGTAATCGAACGAACAGCTCATCATATAGTCATTGGTACGATAGGTTTCCAGATTGGATTCAGAGAGAGCGAAACGATCCAGGCGGTTGTTCACTATCTTCCCATATTCTTCGATCTGCTTGTCATACCGACGGATGTAATCGTCGTAATTTCGATAGGGATATACATCATACTTTTCCGAGATCTGTTTGGACATACGGATGGCTTTGGGATGAATAAACTCCTGCATTCCCCAAAAGAGGTGCGTGTCTTCTTCCTTATCGTACGAAAGTCCGTATTTGGCAGCATCATCCACCTCAATACTCACTTTCTGGCGATTAAGCATCGGCTTTGTATAATCAGTAGCAATATCCAGAATCACTTGCGGGCATCTGTAGGTACTTCCGCAGAGGGCAACGTTTGCCATGATAGCAGCGGGGATATAAATCCCTTCGCCGAAGAGCAATTTCAGGGTAGGCGACATGGCATGATGGCCTGCTACCAGCGAATGGGCATAGCTGCGTCCCGTGGTAGTAGAGAGCAGACCATGAAAGTTCCCGAGGGCCATGTCGAACATCAACAGATCGAGTACCATGCGGGCACGCTCTTTGATGGCAGGATTTTCGGCATAATCATACAGGTTGGCCAACAACAGGATTTCGACTTCATAATACGTGGAAAGCCATTCGCTGAAGCCGAAACGAAAACGGTATTCGAGCCAGGGAGCAAGCAACCGTTCGGCATGGCGGATATGCTCGGCACCACTCTGCCCATCGGTAAAGGTGCGGTCCTTGTACAACTGTCCAGCAAGCAATTCGGCAGTGTGGTAGAGTGCCTGGTGATTCTCTGTGTGATAGCAACGATAGGTAGTATCGCGGCGGGCATCGTCCCACCAGTATTTAAAGTCGAGGATGCAGTTCTCCATCTTTTGCGCCATCGCAGGCGAGAGTTGTGGTTTCTCCTTCTCCATGTAGGCCATACGAAGCAAGCCGTTGAGGGAAAAGTCATTGCAATCCCAATTACTACGGATCTTGTCGATGGCATCCTGTACCAGTGTGTCTTCTGTAGGTAGGCCAGACATGAGACGGGCCATCTGTGTGAAGATACCAACACGCTGTCCGCGCTCGCCGTATTTCACGCAATAGTCGAGGAATTGTTCTTTCCGTTCCTCGTAAGTGCCACGGGCAGTGTGGTAAAATTCATCCGATGGTACCGGTTGTGCCTGTGCCCAAGTAAAAACCAATAAAGCCAGGCACAACAGGCTGTAAATTCGATTTGTAATCTTCATAATTGCTTTTTTTATCTGTTTTTCTTTGCTAACTTATTGTTCTCATAGAGCAAGCTTATGAAACTCTACGAGGTAGGTTGTGTTATTCTACGACCAAGCTTATGAAACTCTACGACCATCGATGTACGAGATGTACATCTGGAGCAGCACGAGATGTACATCTGGTACTGTATGAGATGTACATCTCGTACATCGACCCTCGTAGACCTAAACCACCTGCCTCGTAGAGTATCTGTAGCTCGCTCTACGAGCATCGGTTCGATTCATTGAATGTATTTACATACAATAGGGCTGTTGGGAATACAGTTACTTTACTTTATTATCTGATGACAGCCGCCCAGCCTCCGTTGCGTACCATTTTAACGGTCATCTTACCGCCTTTCTTTACGCTGGTTTCTTTCTTGCGGTAGTCCATAGCCTGACGTCCGGCATTAATACCATCTTCGAAGGATGTCATCCGGTACGACTGCCCATCTTTGAGGAAGTCGAGGTTGATCTCGAAGGTGCGTTCTTTTTCTCCGTTGTTTGTCATGCCGCCGATGAACCACAGGTCCGCTTTGCGTTTAGCAACGATCACGTATTCACCGACCTTGGCTTCCAATACACGGGTTTCGTCCCAGGTCACAGGAACTTGTGTGATAAACTCCGTACACTCCTGGTTGCGGTAATACAAGGTAGGATTATCGGCCAACATCTGTATGCCGCTTTCGAAGATCACAAAGAGAGCCATCTGATAGGCACGCGTACCGATACTGCCCGAATTGGGACGGTCGGCCCGGTACACATTGGGCTGCATGCTGTTCATGGCGCCGGGGGTATAGTCCATCGGGCCGACAGCATTACGCATAAAGGGGAAGTATATGCTGTTGTCCGGCTGGCATCCACCCATCTGCTCCATGCCCCGTACGCCTTCGTACGAAAGTACATTCGGATACGTGTATTCCAGTCCGGCAGGTTTGAAAGAGCCATGGAAGTCTACGAACAACTGATGCGCTGCCGCTTCTTTGGCCACCCGCTCGTAATAGTTCACCATCCACTGGTCGCTCCGGTCCATAAAGTCGATCTTGACTCCTTTCACTCCCCACTCACGGAAGGTCTTGAAGAGTTCGAAGTTGTTTTCTACCGCCAGCCAGGTGAGCCAAAGCACTACGCCTACATTCTTTTCCTTGCCGTAACGGATGATCTCGTGTACATCCACTTTCGGGTTCGGGGTATAAGGATCGCGGGTAGACTTGGCCCATCCTTCATCCATAATAATATAAGGTATACCGAACTTAGAAGCGAAATCGATGTAGTATTTATAGGTATCCAGGTTATAGCCCGATACAAAGTTGACATCCGGACCGTAGGGGCAGGCGTCGTTCCACCATTCCCAACTGGCTTGTCCGGGCTTCAGCCAGGAAATATCCGCCAAGCGGTTGGGACTTGCCAGTTTACAGTTCAGGGTATTGGTTATCAATTGGCCATCGTTCTGTGCAACGACAAAATAGCGCCACGGATACGTTCGCTTTCCGGAGGTACGGGCAATGTACTCCGCCTCCTTAGTAATCTTAAGGCTACGGTCGCCATCTTCGCCAAACTCCAGCGGAACTTTGGGGAAGGTTGATTCCATCCCTCCTATCCCATCCGCTTTCAGGAACATACACGGATAATCGTACAGGTCCGATTCGCATGCCAATAGTTTGTAAGCTTTCCGGGTATCAATCAATAATGGAAGTGTAGCCATTCGGTCAGTCGGTTTCCAATCCCGGGCGAATACATGCGTGTAAGGCTCCTCATAAGCCGTTTTGAATCCTCCCGGTTGCTGCACATGCAGCAGGTAATCCGGTGAAGGGAATTGCAAAGAACAGGTTTCGCCCATCACATCAATCTCCCCTTTCTTGTTGGTAACGAAGCGGTAGGCTATTCCTTCGTCAAATGCCCGGAATTCCACCATATAGTCACCTTTGAATTTCAGTTGAAGCTGATTGTAATGGTTCGATACGGAAGAAAACTTCATTGGAACAACCGGAGTAAGGGTTTCGTTCACTTGTGTACGTTTCTGTCCGGTGAGTTTGGGTTGTTGTCCCAACACATCGCCCTTCAGGGAAAGTTGCAGGTAGCAATTCGTGAGCAATTCTTCGTTCTTACAGGAAACCGAATAGTAAATCTTGTCGGCTATGCGGATTGAGATTTTGAGTTCACCATTGGGCGATGAGAGTTCGGTGCTCTGTGCCGACAAGTGGTTACAGATACACCAAATAGCAATAAATAGAGGTAGTATTCGTCTCATTATATATATTATTGAGGTTAAAACTTATTCCAGTAAAGCAGCGGCACACCACAAAATAGGCGCTTGCCCGTGCAAGTCACCCACTACCCGTTTCCTGTCCAAATAGTATTGTTTGGTAGTACCCACATTGGTTCCCTGACACACTTCCATAATATCATTATCCGCATTGATGTAGGTCAGCAGTTTCAGCCAAGCTTTTCTGGCCACAGGTGCATATACCTTGGCATCGAGCCATCCTTTTTTCACACCGGTAATCATGGCATAGGTAAACATGGCTGATCCGGACGTCTCGGTCCACGAGACAGAATCGTCCACCAGTTGCCCCCACAGACCTTCTTCATTCTGGTAGCTCCGGAGCGTTTCCATCATCTTTCGGTACTGGGTAAGGATTCGCTCCCGGTGGAGATTATTTGCTGGGAGATGTTTCAGCAGGTCAGTCATTCCGGATGCCATCCATCCGTTGCCCCGACACCAGTAAAAGGGTGCGTTGCCTGCATGGTAAAACAGACCATTGGGTTGCTGGATAGAGTCAAGGTAAACCGTCATTTCGTAGGCTGCCCGGTCGATATACTTCGCATCCTTGGAGGCCAGATAGGCCTGGCTTTGAATGGTAGTGATCATAAACATATCGTCAATCCAGAAGCGGGTTTGCCAGGAGAGTCCTTTGTCCAGATACTTCTGATATTGTTCTTTATGCTTGGTATTAACCGGCATCTGCCATTGCCGATCGGCAAAGTCAATACCGATATAATAATAGCACTCATTGCCCGTTTGCATAAAAAGCTGCAAAGGCACGGAACCGAATACGGTATGATCCACGTGGTCAGGTTTCTGCATGAGTTCTTTCTTTGAACCCAGCAAAGGGAGGAAGCGTTCTTCCAGTTGCCTTAATAGTTGTTTGTCTTTGGATACGTTGGCAAATTTCAAGGCGCCATACCAAGTACATACCTCGGGATACGTAACTTCCGACGGGGGTGTTTTGATGCCATCAAAATTGCGAAACGGCGCCGAGACATAGCGTTGAGCTATCTTCCTGCCTATTTCCTGCGGAGTACTTCCTTTGGGGAACCTCGTCAGATTCGTTTCCTGGGCCATGGACAGAACCATACCGGTATGCCACAGAAACAGAATCAACCAAACCTTCTTTGTATTCATTCTTATTTTCTTTATAAAAGTTAAGTAAGAATTGACAGGTAGCTTTTAGCAGCCACCCGTCAATTCAAGTGAAATCAATCTTACCTTAAAAAAGAGTGGGTATTTCCTGCTATTTCCGCCCTAAATAAAACTCCGTAATCTGAATCACAGAGTTGGCGTTCTTGTCCCACTCGTCACATATTATTTTATAATACCTGTACGTTGACTCGGTTATCATCTGGTCATCAATTGTCAGGAAGCTCTGTGGCTCATACTGAATACTGATGCCTTGCGGAGTAATAGCTTGGTAAGTTACATCGTCGTTACTTCCAAACAAGGAGAGTTTACGAACGCGCAGTCCCAGCTGGTCATTCCGGTGCGACAGACGGAAATAATTGATGGTCTTCGACGCCCCCAGGTCGATGATAAAGCCGAACGGAACTCCCTCAGGCGGACCGGCAGCATGACGAACAGGTTTGGGAATATTCATAAACGTTGTCAGGTTATTATCAATCACATTCGGGAAATCAGGACTGGCCGAGCTCTCCCAGGTGAGTTTCATGACCCAGTTAGCCCGATACAAATCAGGTTTCACTGTAATGGCGGTCTGCGTGGTTTTGTTACTTCCGTCGCCCGTTGTTACGGTGATGGTAGCAGTTCCCGCTTTCACGCCGGTTACTACACCATTGGCACTTACTGCTGCCACCGCAGGATCCGATGATTGGTACGTCAACGTTTTATCCCACACATCAGCCGGAGTGAATATCACCTTTGATGCCAGGTTTACGGTGCCATCCGTATCGATGGAGATATTCTTATCAGCCTCAACAAAATCAATGTTGGTCGCTTTAATCTTATGATCCTTTACCAGAATCTTGTAACGCTGCACTGTACCCGATCCGTCTTTCGCCCGAATCGTCAGCATGTCCGTGCCCGGTGATTTGCCGGTAAGCACTCCCGTACTGCTCACTTCCACCACGGATGCGTTTTCCGTTTCGTAGGTCACTGCCTTGTTGGCGGCATCTGGCGGGAAGATAAGCGTAACAAGCTCCAATGTCTGGTTGTCCTTAATGTCAATATACAACAGTTTGTCTTGCGGATCGAACGTAGTTTGCATGATCGAGATCTTATTCACCAGTGCACCTTCATCGTCTTTACAGCTACTTATCACCAGACAGCCGGAAACAAGTAGGAACATCGATATATGATTTATGAATCTTTTCATTTTTCAAGTATTTTAGAATTACTGTTAGAATGATTGCCAATCCGGGTTTTGAACCAGGTTCTTATTCTTATAGATTTCCGTTTGTGGGATAGGCCACAAATAATTCTTGGGGTCAAATACCCGTTCTTCGAACACGGTACGTTCGTAAAACTCCGGTCGTCCCTTGTCCACATTCATGCCATAAAACGGTCCATCATCTGTTTGCGTGGAAATCTTCCAACGTTTGCAGTCAAAGTACCGGTGGTTTTCAAAGGCAAGCTCTACCCGGCGTTCCGCGCGAATCAGCTCACGGATAGCCTCCTGGCTGGTTGATTTCAGGAATACGTTTCCTTCATCCGTTCCGTATTTGGGTAGCCCGGCACGTTCACGGATCTTGTTTACATACACCAGGATATCCGGATTACCGGGATCAGATTCGTTCAATGATTCCGCATAATTCAAGTAAATTTCACCGAGTCGGAAAATCACCGATGAACGGTTTGGCATTTTATTGTTTTTCACATCGGCTGCAGGGTTGCTGAACTTACGCAACAGATAGCCTGTCCGGGAGTAGTTACGCGTTCCGCCTACCTTACCGGTATTGCCATTAAAGTACAATCCGCAACTCTGTGCATACGCTGTAGCCACCCATACGCTGTTGTCATAGCAAATAGACACATAGAAACGAGGTTCTCTGTCCACATACATTTTGAATGTACCTGCCGGGGCATACCCTTTGGCGGCACTGATCGTTCCGCTCTCTATATAGTTTGGATCTTTGTTCACATACAACTGGTCCTTAATAGGCAAACCAGAAGCCGTGAAGTAGGCATCGACCATCTGCTGGGTGGGATTCCATCCCGTCCATCCATTGCAGAAACGGGGTGAGTTCATTTCCTGGTCCCAATAGCTGCTGCTATTGTGTGCAAAGATAATCTCACTGTTCCAGTCTTCCAGGAACAGATACTGATACGATTGAAAAGGATCTGCCTTATTGTTCACCAACCGTGTGTATAGCTGAAACTGCGGGAAGTTATCAATGAAATATTTGGCAGCGGCAGCCGATTTGGCCCATTTTTCCTTGCTGTATGTCTGGTTCACCAGGTTAGCTCCGTCTTTATTCTTGAAATCGGCATAATCCGTATTCCCATTGAATAAAGTGCTGGCAGCATAGAGACGTATCCGGCTTTGCAGTGCCCGTGCTGCCGGAACAGTAACCCTCCCGTATTCGGAATCATTGATATACCATTCGGGAAGTCCCTCCTCACAAGCCTTGTCCAATTCGTTTATCATGTATTCTACACAATCGTCCACGCTGCTTCTGGGCATACTCATGGTGTTCAGGTCGGCATCGGCAGGTATTTCCACATCGCCTACATTCACAAACGGACCGTACCAGCGGAACAGCATAAAGTAGTAGAATGCCCGGAGATACCGTGCCTCCGCTTTGTACTGAATCTTCAAAGCTTCCGGAAATTCAGGGTCCATATTACCCTCTACCCGGTTCATAAAGATGTTGGCTGAGCGGATGGCCTTGTAATAATATCCCCAACTCTGGCGATACCCTTTGGAAGGAGTCATACTACCGATATTAATATAATTTTCTTCGTAGTCATTGAACGTAATGTCCAGTTCGTCACCAATACCTGTGGTATTTCCGTTCACCTTCAGTTCTGAGGGAAGGGAAGAATAAATGCCTCCCAAATATCTTTCCGTGAGTGATCTTTTCTTGAACACTTCTTCCAATGATGTGATATTGTCGGGAACCTGATCCAAATAATCGCTACAAGAGGTTAACGAACCGAAAGCAACGAACAACATCAGCGTGTATATGATATTTCTTGTTTTCATATGCATGGATTTTATTAAAATTGAAACGACAGTCCTAAGCTATATGTACTGATATTCGGATACTTGGTTCCGGTACCATCACCCAATTCCGGATCCCAAAGTTTGAACGGCGAGTAAGTCCATACATTGTTGGCCAACACAAAAAGACGCACATTGGATACTCCGGCTTTCTTGGTCCACTCCTTGGGGAATGTGTATCCGAAATCAATAGTTTTAAGTCGCAAGTAGCTTGAGTTCATTAACCAATGGTTACTGGCTGCGTAGTTCTGGTTGATGTTACCCATTGCCAAACGAGGATAGAAGGCATCCTGACGTGGGTTATCTTCTGTCCAACGGTCGTCAATGTTGGAGAATACGTTACCCTTGGACAACGAGTTTACAAAAGGGGCAAAACTGCTACCGCTTATCATAATGTTACATTCGGCTGCTCCCTGGAAGAAGATACCGGCTGTAAATCCTTTCCAACCACCCGTGATACCGAAACCATACACAATCTTGGGAATATCGTTATTGCCGATAGCTGTTTTGTCATAATCATCAATAACTCCATCCTCATTCAAGTCGCGGTACTTCAAATCACCGGCCATTACTTTTTCAGCAGTTTTGGCCACATTCGGGTCATCAATTTCTTCCTGCGTGTAGAATCCGTCACAAATATACCCAAAACGTTGTCCGATGTTATGCCCGCGGCTATCCATCCAGGGGTACGGTTTAATCGGGCTATCATCCTCAATCACCTTGTTCTTGTTAAAGGTGAAATTTCCTTTTATAGACAGATCGACCTTGCCTATCCGGTTAGAATAATCAAGACTGGTTTCAAACCCTTTGTTTTCTGTTTTCCCAAGGTTACCTACCACATTGGCCCTCAATCCTATCGACTCCGGAACGGATGCCCGGTTCAGGAAGATATTATCCCGTTTTTCTTTAAACACATCAAAGGTCAAACTCAAACTACCATCCAATAATTGAAGATCAACTCCCAGATTGGCCTTGGTGGAAGTCTCCCACGACACATCCACACCATATTTGGATACGTCGATACCGGTATAACTATTGTCACGGCTCTTGCCAAAGGAATACGAACCTGTGTTTCCCATCTCATCCAGATACGCAAAACGAATTTCCGAATTATTGATATTGATATTACTGTTACCTACCTTACCGTAGGAACCCCGGAATTTCAGCAACTGGATATACTTCTTTGCCGGTTCGAAGAACTTCTCATTGGAAGCCACCCAACCCACACCGTAAGAAGGGAAGAATCCGAAACGCTTGTCGGGATGGAACTGTTCGGCGCCGTTATAACCGAAGTTGAACTCCGCCATGTATAAGTCTTTGTAACCGTAGGTAGCGCGTCCGGCAATACCCAGGCTACGATACGGGAACGAAGCCACCAGGTTACCAGCATTCATGTTGGTACGGTCACTCTGGTTGTACAACAGCAGTCCCGTTACGTTGTGTTTTTCATCAAATATACGGCTGTAATTCAAGGACGCTTCCAGATAATACTTGCGGTCCAGCGCATCGGTATTCCGGGAATAATTCAACGAAGTCTGGGCAGTAGCACCTTGTTGTACATAAATAAGTTCACCATTGGCATCGCGTTCATTTGCCCAGAAGGCCGTATAAAAGCCTTCCCGTCCTAAATAAGTCTTGTTCTCGGTATCGTACGCAAACATGGCAGTTGCAGAAAGTCCCTTGGTAAGAAAGTCAAGTTTCTGCGTTAAACGCAGGTCGGACATGATTTTAGATGAGTTATACGATTTATACCCTTTCTTGGTCAGTTCGGCCCAAGGGTTCATCAACCCGCCACCAGAAGAAATAAAAGGTATTTTTCCATCGGGGTATACAACGGGCATCTGAGTAGGAGGCATGTTGTAAACCAGTGAAAACATATCTTGAGAGGAATACCAAGGATAGTTGCGGTCGTTCATGTTACCTTTTACATTCAGTTTCAACTTAGTGGTGGAAGTAATATCCATATTCAGACTGGAGTTAAAATTGTAGCGTATGTTCTTCTGTTGCGAATCGAAAGTTTCCAATGCGTTCGCCTTAAACAAACCTGTTTCCTGGTAGTACGATAAAGATACATAGTACTGAACATGATCCGAACCTCCGTTGACATTCACAGATACACGGCGATTGTGTCCGAAGTCCTTGTATATCTGATCGTGCCAGTCTACGTTAGGATACAAATATGGGTCTTCTCCCATCATGGTCCGGTAAATCGTTTCTTCGGAGAAGTGCGGTTTATCCCCACGGGTTGTCAATGCTTCATTGGCTACACGCATGTAGGTAATACCATCTGCCAATTCGGGTAGTTGGGTAAATTGGGTAACTCCTTCATTATACTCCACGCTCACGCGGGGTTTGCCTATCTGTCCATTCTTTGTGGTTACAATAACTACTCCATTGGCTCCCCGTACCCCATATACGGCTGTGGCAGAGGCGTCTTTCAGGACACTAAATGTTTCAATATCCTCCGGGTTAAGATCGGTAAACGAACGTTCCACCCCATCCACCAGCACCAGCGGACTGCTACCAGTCATGGTGGCAATACCACGCACCCAAATGCTGGCATCCTCACGTCCCGGTTCGCCACTTCTCTGTACCCCCACGATACCCGAAATGCGTCCGGAAAGTATTGTCGACAAGTTGCTTACAGGTTGTTTCAGGTCGGAGACAATTTTAAGACCCGATTGTGCTCCGATGCTGGATATCTTCTTTTGCGTACCGTATCCAACCACTACTACCTCTTCCAGTACTTTGGCATTCTCTTCCATCACAATGGTAAGCGGATTGGCGTCTTTGATTGATACTTCGAGTGGAACATACCCCAGATAAGTGATCGTTAATACGGAACCGATATTGGCATCGAGTGTGAAGTTACCGTCAATGTCGGTAATGGTACCGATGGTGGTTCCTTTGATGAGAACATTGGCGCCGATAATGGTTTCTTTTTTACTATCCATTACCTTGCCTTTCACTTTGATTTTTTGTTGTGCGTTCACAATCCCTATACTCAATAGTAGTAATAAAAGGATGAAAATGCTTCTCACTTTAAGATTAGTGTTCATAAATTTAAGATTACATGAATGTTCTTTTTATATTCACATCATTAATAATCGGGAAGGATTCATTAATCGTTCCCCTTGGTTTTTCAACTAGTATTACCCATGCAGTTCATTTTAAAAGTTAGATACTCTCGTTTCCATGAGCAAATCTACGGGTAAATGTAAGACAAATAAGTACGATATAAAACCGAAATAGTATAGGTTTTGGACTGGGTCAGAAAAGTATACTACTTTGTCATAATTGTATACTTTTTTAAGCTGTACACCCCTAAAATAAGCTGTACACTTTTATAATCAACTCCTTTTAAAGTCGTATTTTTGTACGGTAATACACTTTATATCATCTTTATTCTGTTACTCGTATGAAAAACTATCCCCCTCTGCCCCGGTTATTCCTGCTTGTACTAACCACTCTTCTCCCAATAGCTATAACACAGGCGTACAGCCTGCGTCAATTCTCCAGTAAGAACGGACTATCCAACAGTGCCATCCTGTCCATCTGCCAGGACGAACACGGATTCATGTGGTTCGGCACCTGTGACGGGCTGAATATGTTCGATGGACTGAACGTACACATCTATAAGCCTACCAATAGCGCCAACAACCTTTCGGGTAACCTGATCGAAAACATCATCCGTACCGATCAACATACATTATGGGTTCAAACCAATTACGGATTGGACCGCTTCGACCAGCGAAACAAAACCATCCAATCATTCAAGGAATACAAAAGTCGCATCCACTTTGCGGTCAGCCACCAGAAAGACCTGTTCATTATCAGCGGGAACAACTCCATCGGATACTACAACAGGCAAACAGAAAATATCGAGAACATAGCCATCCCTAATCTACCATTCGGCAGTATTCTGGATATCACTATCGACTCGAATGATGTTCTCTGGATATTCAGCAAAGACAAAGAGATACGCAAGTTCCGGATTGAACCCGAAGAGAACCGGATCAATCTTCTTCCCGAGCCATCGGCATGGAATAATGAAGAGCTACGGTATTGCTTCCATGAGGACGATAAGGTGTTCTTCGTCAGCAAAAGCGATGGGCTGTATGAATACGATCTGGCAACCGGGAAACCTTATTATATCTATGACCTGCATCAGGAAATAATGTCCAACGGAGAAATCTCGTCCATCATCAAGCATCATTCCGATTACTATATCGGTTTCAAGACAAGCGGATTGATACGTCTTCAGGCTACTCCCGAACAAAAAAGCCCATTTCATATCACAGAAATAAATATCAAATCGGGTATTTTCTGCTTAGTAAAGGATAAGTTCCAGGACGTGATCTGGGTAGGTACGGACGGTCAAGGGGTCTTCATGTATTTCGTAGATGCTTTCTCTATCCAATCGACCTTGTTCAACGGCCTGCTGTACCCTATTAACAACCCGGTGAGATCACTTTTCCTTGACAAGGAACAGACCTTGTGGATAGGTACCAAGGGCGACGGTATCCTCAAGGTGTACGACTATACTCCCGGAAGCGACATCCAGACCAACAAAACCGAACATTTACTGTCGAGCAACAGCCTGCTGAAGAACAACCAGGTATATGCTTTCTCTGAGAGCAGAAAGAACTTATTATGGATAGGCAGCGAAAAAGGGTTGAACTATTATTCTTATAAAGACAGGAAGATCAAGAACATCGCTTTGTCGGCCGAAGGAACGGAAGTGAAGTATATTCACTCCATCTGTGAGTTCAATGATTCTACACTTTGGATAGCCACTGTGGGCGAAGGAATTGTGAAAGCGCATCTCTCCGGCTCTGCCGACACCCCTGTAATTACCCACGCCCACCGGATAACCATTGACAAAGGACGTCTTTCGTCCAACTACTTCTTTACAATCTACCAGGAGAGCGACTCTATTCTCTGGTTCGGAAACAGGGGATACGGAGCTCTACGGATGAATGTAAACACGGAAAAATACGTCATGTATCATCTGGACGAGGATAATACGAATCAAACCCTGAACGATATTTTCAGTATCGTAAAGACCAAAGACGATTATTGGTTTGGTACCAGTTTCGGCCTGGTCCTCTGGAGGGATGGAAAGAAACAGGTATTCAACGAGGCCAACGGCTTCCCTAACAACACCATACATACCATCCTGCAAGACAAACAAGGCAACCTGTGGCTCAGCACCAACCAAGGGCTGGTCAAGTTCAACACGGAACAGATGACCGTACAGGCGTACAATCAGCTCAACGAATTGGAAGTAATCGAGTTCAGCGATGGGGCATTCTATAAGGATAACCTCACCGGCGCGCTTATGTTTGGCGGGATCAACGGTTTCGTCACCATCAGTGAGAATGAATACTCGCAAAAGGACTACCTCCCTCCTATCCAGTTCACCGGACTTTCCATCTTCGGAAAAGACTATAACATCTACGACTTCCTGACAGAAAGCCGGGGAAAAGAAATACTGACACTGGATTACAGCAAGAACTTCTTTACCATCGCTTTCGCAGCCATCGACTACATAAACGGCAGTAACTATACCTATTTATATAAGTTGGACGAACTGAGCGATACCTGGTTTGAAACGGGCAATGTGAATTTTGCCACCTTCACCAATATCTCGCCCGGCAACTATACCTTGTCAGTGAAATACCGGAATAACATCACCGGCAAGGACAGCCCGGTCTACACACTGACCATCAAGATACTCCCCCCTTGGTACGAAACCAGTTGGGCTTACCTCTGCTATGCCATACTGATAGCGTTCCTGATCATCGCCATCATACGTATGAGTATGAAATGGTACAAGATGAAACGCGACGCCATGTTCGAAAAACTGAACAGACAGCAGAAAGAGGAGATCTATGAATCCAAGCTCCGCTTCTTTACCAACATCACCCACGAGCTTTGTACCCCGTTGACCTTGATCTACGGACCGTGTGAGAAAATACTTTCATATACCCGGACCGACCTCCACATCCGCAAGTATGCCACACTGATACAACACAATGCAGAAAGGTTGAATGCGCTGATCCAGGAGTTGATCGAATTCCGACGATTGGAAACGGGAAACAAGACGGTAGACATCCGGGAAGTAGATGCTTCGGAGCTGATGCAGGATATTGCCGATTCGTTCGCCGAACTGGCCGAATCGAGGGGTATCAGTTACCAGATCAACATCCAGCAGGACATAAAGTGGAACTCGGATGCCGGATGCCTGAGCAAGGTCGTCACCAACCTGCTTTCTAATGCTTTCAAATATACATTTGATCACGGGGAGGTAAAGGTCGAACTCTTTGTGGAAGAACTGGTATTGAACCTGGTTATCACTAATGCCGGAAAAGGAATCGAAAAGGAACATATCTCTGCCATATTCGACCGTTACCGCATACTCGACGACTTTGAAGGAGGAGCCAAGAATGGCGGTTTCTCCCGGAACGGGCTCGGATTAGCCATTTGTCACAGTATGGTGAAGTTGCTCGAAGGGGATATTGAAGTCACCAGCACCCTCAACGAATATACTTCTTTCAGGGTAAAATTACCTTTGCTGCCACTTCCCGAGCATAGTGAAACGGAAAAGATCTTCCACATAGAAAAAGAAGTTCCGCAACCGGGCGCCGGGACAGACATCTCTTTCGAACACGTGTTGCCTATTCACGATAAGTCGAAATCCACCATTATGATTGTAGATGATGACCCTGCCATGCTCTGGTTCGTCAGCCAAATCTTATCGGAGAAGTACAACGTGATTCCTGTCAACGATCCCACGGAAGTGATGAATCTGCTGAAACAGGCCCAGCCCAACCTGATCATTTCTGACATCATGATGCCCGATATCGACGGCATATCGTTGACCAAGACCATCAAGTCGAACAAGTTGCTCAAACATATCCCGCTGATCCTGTTATCGGCCAAGAATGATGTCACTGAACAGGTGACCGGTATAGAGTCGGGTGCCGAAGCATACATCACCAAGCCATTCAATGTGGAGTATCTGGAGAAGATCGTATCACGCCTCATCCAGCGAAAAGAAGATCTGAAGGAATACTACCATTCGGGTATCAGCGCTTTCGAACTGGAAGAAGGGCGGTATGTGCACTTAGACGATAAAGAGTTCTTTGAGAAGATGCTTCAGATTGTCGACGAAAATATCTCGAATCCTGACTTATCGGTAGATGTGTTGAGTAAGTTGATGGGATGCAGCACCCGGAGACTGTACCGTAAACTGAAAGGATTTACCGAACAAACCCCGAACGAGATTATCCGCGACTACCGGTTGAATCTCGCCGAACGCTTGTTGGTCAATACTCAACTTTCTGTGGATGAGATACTGTTCAAGGCTGGATTTGCTAATAGGGGTAATTTCTTCAGGCAGTTTTCGCAGAAGTTCAGCATGACGCCCAAGAGTTACCGGGATCAGAAGAAAAAAGAGATTAGCGAATAGTATATACCATACTTCCGTTCGGTGCCTGGCTGTTCACTTTCAACCGGATGCGCCACATATCGGGCTTCCACGATTCGAGCAGGCGCTTGTCGGTTATTTCGATGGGTTCTATCTGGGGCGTGCAGAGCGATGCATCGAATGCAATCATCCGCCAACCGGTAGATGTTTGCAGGGCAATGCCTCCGGATGTTACTTCCGGAAGGCAACAAGTCATCAGGACAATCTCGGGCTGTATTTTGTATTCTTTCAAGCGATACGTTTCACGAACAACGAGTTCTTTGCCCTTCGTAAATCGAAAGGTACGCTTCCAGCTATCCACCGCAGCCTCATCGGGATAAGCTCCGGCTATATCCAGGCTGAAAGTCACCTGCTTGACTTTGTGGGTATATTGCACATCGGATGCTTTGTACTTGCCCCCTTCCTTTTGGTCGATACCATTAATGACAGGCAGGTTGTGATAACCCGATTGCATGGTCCATATCTCATACCGGTCTTTGCCGAATGTCTGTGCGGTGTATGTTCCTACACCCACATCGATGATCAAGGGTTCGCCATCGGCATACACCACGTAACTGCCTACATCGTTGTGGTTGTGGTTTTCGGCATTGTTTCCTCCTTTGGCGGCAAAGAACAGCCCCTTCGTGCTTCCTTCCACAGAGCGCGAAGCCACTACCTGCAAATGAGGCAACCAGGCATCAGCTATCAACGGTTCGTGTGGTTCGGTATGCAGGAAACTATTCAGCCGCGCGAGCATCATCAACTCATGGCCGATGCTCGGGTAGTTATGACTGTTGTGGTACACCGTTCCGGGATCGGTAAAGAGGTTCTCCTGCCGGGCCACCAGTGCGGCGTACTGAGCCATGATTTGATCGTTCAGGTAGTAGGCGAAGGGATAGACGATATTCACCTCGGTAGAGGCATGTACGGAAGCATCGGCGAAGTTCACAGCATTGCCGTTGCCGATATACGTTTTATAGAGAAACGAACCGAGTGCCTTTACCTTCTCCTTGCCGGAGAGGTCGATCCGTCCGTTGGTAGCCTGACGAAGCAGCAGCAAGCACTGCCCCAATGAACCGGCGGCATGCGTCCAGTAGCTCGGGCCCTCGTTGCATCCGCCATCGTCGGGGGCAGAGTCGATATAGAAGTCGAGACAATCCACGATTTCCTGTACAGCCCGTAACTGACGTTCGCGGTCAGTCTCGCACAGCAGTACACACGAAAGCCAGTTGCTGCAAATCCATGGGTTCCAGTTGGAAGTATTCCGCTTCCAGCCGTAAGCCGTGTCGAGACAAGGACGAAGCATACGGCGGTCGATCTCCTTCGTGATCCGTTGGGCGACAAGCGGTGAGAACGCATCCAAGCTTTCTTTCAATACATAACCAATCCAAGCCATCATACCGGCTGTTTCTGCTTGGAACAGATCGACGTTCTGATCGTCGGGAAGCGTTACCTTGGGCCCATAGTGAGCCGGGATTCCCCACCACGTTTCTTCGCACAGTACCCAGATGCCGTTGACAATATCGGGTACGAAGCGTCCTTCGTCTTCCATCAGCTCGGCCATTACCAGCGTAGCCAACTGCCGGCGGCGGGCAAAGGAGATGTTTTCGTAATCCACCCGTACTCCATCAGTGCGGAAGCGACTGAACACCGTAACAGGTAGGGTTTCCCACTTTGCACCAAGGTAGGCTTCACCGGCTTTGATGTAGCTCAGACGCATCGTTTCGGGAATGGAATCGCGCCAATAATTGCTACACATGCAAGGAATGGGCGCAAAAGCCAGCGGAGCACAAAGCGATTGTTCGATCACAGCCGGAGGGTAAGTGCCGGCCAACATCTTCCGCTCGGAAGATTGTGCAAACAACGTGGTACCCAGTAGTACAGTAATGAAATATGTTAACATCCTGTTTTTCATGATATGATAGTGTATATCCACCACAAAAATACAGTAATTTATTCAGTCCGTGCGATAGATAGAGATAATAAAAGACTGAATAGGCAGGTAAATCCAAGGATGAAGCGGGCAAAGCACGCGTTTGTCCGTACTTAAAGCTGTGTATCATACCTTGTAAGTTCCAATATCAAGCGCGGAAAGTTTTGTCTCCACCCGGGTGTACAACCCTCGTACACCCGGGTGGAGAAGGCTTGTACACCCACATGTACAGCGGTTGTACACCCGGGTGTAGACAAGACTTTCTTCCTTTGTAATCTGTCGTTTCCTCGCTTGTTATCAAGACAATGCTCGTTAGAAGCAACAAGACTCTCAGTGGCATTTCAGTCATCTCCACTGATTTTCAGTTAACTAACAAAATAGGTGCGTGAGAGGTGCGTGAGAGAAAATAGGGTCTCTCACGCACCTGTAGCGCCGATGAATAAAGGGTTTGAGCACAGGTGCGGGACTGCGGGGGTAGTTTTTCAACTTTCTTGAGGAAAAGATAGCAACACCCACTAACTCCGTAAGATTCAACCATGAAAGATGTGTTATCTGAAAATAATCATGTAAATTTGCACCTTAAAATTAAAGAGGTATATAACTATATAAAATAAAGGAGCATCGCTATGGAATATAATTTCAGGGAGATCGAAAAGAAATGGCAGAAAAGATGGGTAGATGATCAAACCTATCAGGTAAAAGAAGACAACTCAAAAGAGAAGTTCTATGTGTTGAACATGTTCCCGTATCCGTCGGGAGCCGGACTACACGTGGGACATCCGCTGGGATACATTGCTTCGGATATCTATGCCCGTTACAAACGTCTGCAAGGCTTTAACGTGTTGAACCCGATGGGCTACGACGCTTACGGATTGCCGGCCGAACAATATGCCATCCAAACCGGACAACACCCTGCAATTACCACCGTAAAGAATATCGACCGTTACCGCGAACAGTTGGACAAGATTGGATTCTGTTTCGACTGGAACCGTGAGGTACGTACCTGCGAACCGGAGTATTACCACTGGACACAATGGGCGTTCATTAAGATGTTCAACAGCTATTATTGCTACGACGAACAACAAGCACGCCCCATCCAGGAACTGATTGATGCATTCCCACAGTATGGTACCGAAGGGATGAACATTGCTTGCAGTGAAGAACTCAGCTTTACGGGTGAGGAATGGAAAGCCATGAGCGAGAAGGAGCAACAGGAAGTGTTGATGAACTATCGCATCGCTTACCTCGGCAATACGATGGTAAACTGGTGTCCGGCTCTCGGAACAGTGCTTGCCAATGACGAGGTGGTGGACGGTGTATCCGAACGTGGCGGTCATCCGGTGGTGCAGAAAGTGATGCGCCAGTGGTGTCTGCGTGTATCGGCCTACTCACAACGTTTGCTCGACGGGCTGGACACAGTAGACTGGACCGACTCATTGAAGGAAACACAACGCAACTGGATCGGTCGGTCGGAAGGTGCCGAGATGAACTTCAAGGTGAAAGATTCGGATATTGAATTTACCATCTTTACCACCCGTGCCGATACGGTATTCGGAGTAACGTTCATGGTACTGGCTCCCGAAAGTGAATTGGTAGCCCAACTCACTACTGCCGCACAGAAAGCAGAAGTAGATGCATACATCGACCGTACCAAGAAGCGTACCGAACGCGAACGCATTGCCGACCGCAGTGTAAGTGGTGTGTTCTCGGGCAGTTATGCCATCAACCCGCTGACCAACGAAGCCATTCCGGTATGGATCAGTGATTATGTACTGGCCGGTTATGGTACAGGCGCCATCATGGCGGTACCTGCACACGATAGTCGTGACTATGCCTTTGCCAAACACTTCGGTCTCGAAATACGTCCGCTCATCGAAGGATGCGATATCAGCGAAGAAAGTTTTGATGCCAAAGAGGGTATCATGATGAACTCTCCCCGCCCCGGTGCACCCGAAGGCGGATTGGTATTGAACGGGCTGACGGTAAAAGAAGCTATTGCCAAGACCAAAGAATACATCAGCGAATCGGGATTGGGACATGTAAAAGTCAACTTCCGCTTGCGCGATGCCATCTTCTCCCGCCAACGTTACTGGGGAGAACCGTTCCCCGTGTACTACAAGGACGGCATGCCTTACATGATCGACGAAGCCAGTCTGCCGCTCGAATTGCCGGAAGTAACCAAGTTCCTGCCTACCGAAACCGGCGAACCTCCGTTGGGTAATGCCACGAAGTGGGCTTGGGATACGGTAAACAAGTGTGTTGTAGAAAACGAAAAGATCGACAACATGACCATCTTCCCGCTCGAACTCAATACCATGCCGGGCTTTGCAGGTTCATCGGCTTACTACCTCCGTTACATGGATCCGCATAACGACAAAGCATTGGTCGATCCGTCGGTAGATGCCTATTGGAAGAATGTAGATCTCTATGTAGGCGGTACCGAACATGCTACCGGACACTTGGTTTATTCGCGTTTCTGGAACAAGTTCCTGCACGACCTGGGCGTTTCGGTTACGGAAGAACCGTTCCAGAAGTTGGTCAACCAAGGCATGATCCAGGGACGCAGTAACTTTGTATATCGCATTAAAGACAGCAACAAGTTTGTTTCACTGAACCTGAAAGATCAGTACGAAACAACTCCCCTGCACGTAGATGTCAACATTGTATCAAACGATATCCTCGATGTGGAAGCTTTCAAGGCCTGGCGTCCGGAATACGAAACAGCCGAATTCGTCCTCGAAGACGGTAAATACATTTGTGGATGGGCAGTAGAGAAGATGAGCAAATCGATGTTCAATGTAGTAAACCCGGATATGATCGTCGATAAGTATGGTGCCGATACACTCCGTATGTACGAAATGTTCCTCGGTCCGTTGGAGCAATCCAAACCCTGGGATACGAACGGTATCGACGGCGTACACCGTTTCCTCCGCAAACTCTGGACACTCTTCTACGATAAGAACAACAACTTCCTCGTGAAAGACGAACCGGCTACGAAAGAAGAATTGAAAGCACTCCATAAACTGATCAAGAAGGTATCGTATGACATCGAACAGTTCTCGTACAACACCTCGGTAAGTGCATTTATGATCTGTATCAACGAACTTTGGGCATTGAAGTGCAACAAGAAAGAGATCCTGGAACAAGTCATTATTGTGCTGGCTCCGTTTGCTCCACACGTATGCGAAGAATTGTGGGAAACCATCGGACATACCACTACCGTATGCGATGCCCAATGGCCGGTATGCAACGAAGAGTACCTCAAGGAAGACACAGTGAACTATACCATCTCTTTCAATGGTAAAGCCCGTTACACTATAGAGTTTGCCGCCGATGCACCAAACGATGAAATCGAGAAGACGGTACTGGCCGACGAACGTTCGCTGAAGTGGACGGAAGGCAAGACACCGAAGAAGGTGATCATCGTCCCGAAGAAGATTGTGAACATCGTTCTCTGATTGTACAGCTAATCACTAATCACTATAACGTTAATCGCTAACCAGCCATGTACAAGCCAACCAAGTCGGACATACTGAGAGAGATGAAGGACTATACCCTCATCACTTTCGGATTGATGTGTTATGCGCTCGGATGGGCCGCCTTCCTGCTCCCTTATAAGATCACGACAGGCGGTGTAACCGGTGTAAGTGCTATTATCTACTACGCCACCCAGTTCCCCATCCAATGGTCCTATTTCATTATTAATGCTTTCCTGATGACGTTTGCCATCAAGATACTCGGCCCTAAATTCAGCATCAAGACAACGTATGCCATCTTTGCACTTACGTTCCTCTTATGGTTCTTCCAACGCGTCATTGTCGACGATGCCGGACAACCATTGCAACTGCTGGGCGAAGGACAAGACTTCATGGCTTGTGTATTGGGCGCCATTCTTTGCGGTATCGGATTAGGTATTGTATTTATTAATAATGGTAGCACGGGTGGAACGGATATCATCGCTGCCATCGTAAGTAAGTACCGGGATATCACTTTCGGACGAATGATTATGTATTGCGACATTATCATCATCTCTTCCTGTTACTTTATCTTCAACGATTGGCGCAGGGTTATCTTTGGTTTCGCCACCATGTTTATCATCAGCTTCGTTCTCGATTGGATGATCAACAGTGCCCGTCAATCGGTACAGTTCTTTATCTTCTCAAAACATTACGAAGAAATAGCCGACCGCATCACCCACGACACCCGCCGTGGTGTGACCGTACTGAACGGAATAGGATGGTACAGCAAGAATGAAGTGAAAATACTGGTAGTATTGGCCAAGAAGAGCCAGTCGACCGATATATTCCGGTTAGTCAAGGATATCGACCCGAATGCTTTCATCTCACAAAGTTCCGTTATCGGTGTATATGGTGAAGGGTTCGATCGAATAAAAGTGAAATAATGAAACGTAGACTTGTATTCGCTACCAACAATGCACACAAGCTGGAAGAGGTAGCCGCTATATTGGGCGATAGCATCGAACTGCTCAGCCTCAACGATATCGATTGCCATGTGGATATTCCCGAAACAGCCGATACGCTGGAAGGCAATGCACTGCTAAAAGCCCGTTATATCTATGAGAATTACGGATTAGATTGTTTTGCCGATGATACCGGCCTGGAAGTGGAAGCATTGCACAATGAACCGGGAGTGTATTCGGCCCGGTATGCCGGTGAAGCACACAATGCGGAAGCCAACATGCAGAAACTTCTGCTCAACCTGGAAGGAATGGAGAACCGGAAAGCCCAATTCCGCACGGCCATCTCCCTGATTCTCGAAGGAAAGGAATACCTGTTCGAAGGTATTATCCGAGGTGAGATTATCAAAGAAAAGAAAGGGTCGACAGGTTTCGGGTACGATCCTATATTTGTCCCCGAAGGTTATGAACAGACTTTTGCTGAGCTGGGGAACGAGGTGAAGAACCGGATCAGTCACCGGGCATTGGCTGTGAATAAGCTTTGCGAGTTTTTAAATTCACCACAGAGTCACACAGAGTTTCACAGAGGATTTTAATTAAAAACTAAATTTACTCAAAAGATACTGTTTCATATTGCAAGTATCTGAAAGATAGTATGTGGTCGAAATTTTCGACCGCTTACTTATCAACAAAGGTAAGTTGCTTGAAAACATCCCAAATAACAATACCAGCCGTGACCGATACATTGAGCGAATGCTTGGTTCCATATTGAGGAATCTCGATACAACCATCCGAATGGTTAATAACCTCCTGTTGTACTCCTTTCACTTCATTTCCAAGTACCACAGCATATTTCTTCGTTCCGTCAAGCTGTAGCTCGTCGAGCATGATACTCCCTTCCACCTGTTCCACAGAATAAACCGTATACCCTTCCTTTTTGAGGTTATCAACAGCTTCAACGGCGTTATGAACATACTTCCAATCGACAGTGAATTCTGCGCCCAAAGCAGTTTTGTGCATCTCCGGATGCGGAGGAACCGCCGTAATACCACACAAATAAACACATTCCACCTGGAATGCATCCGATGTGCGGAACACTGAACCCACATTGTGCATACTACGCACATCATCCAGTACTACTATCAGCGGTAATTTATCAGCCTCTTTGAACTCTTCGGCACTTATCCGGTTCAACTCAGTTATCTTTAGCTTTCTCATTCAGAAATCAATTGTAAATCGTAAATAGTCTAATTGTAAATATCTCCGCAAAGGTAATTAATTCCTTGTTAACATGCCTGTTTATAACTGTTGAAAACCTGTGAAAACCATCGGCAAAGATTTTGAAAACTAATTCTTGCATATGTCATAAGCTTGTATAAGGGTGTTGAGAAATAAACAATCCAAAAAAGTTAAGATAAACTTCCAAAGCTTATATAAACACATTTTTCAGCAGTTTTCATCCTGTTTATAGATAGAAAGTTCTTAACTTTGCACATTGTAAACAGGATGTTAATAACAATAGGAAGGTACCTTATTTTCAGCAAGTAACGCTGTTTATAAGCTATCAATAAACTTCACTCGGAGACTAACAACTTAATATGCAAGAAAACAAGTTATTACTTTCCAACACTATTAACAGGCTATCATCACTAACAAAGGATTTTTAAAATTAGAAGAGAAATAATTTAATTATTATGAATGATCTCATAAAAGCTATCAACGAGCTGAAAAAAGAAAAGAATGCAGTGATTCTGGCGCACTACTACCAGAAGGGTGAGATACAGGATATCGCCGACTTTGTAGGCGACAGTCTGGCACTGGCTCAATGGGCAGCAAAGACCGAAGCTGATATCATTGTGATGTGTGGCGTTCATTTTATGGGTGAGACAGCCAAGATTCTTTCTCCAACCAAGAAGGTATTGGTACCCGACATGAATGCAGGTTGTTCGTTGGCCGACAGTTGTCCGGCCGATGCGTTCGAGCAGTTTGTCAAAGAGCACCCTGGATATACGGTGATATCCTACGTTAACACGACGGCTGCCGTAAAAGCGGTGACCGATGTGGTGGTGACTTCCACCAATGCCAAGCAGATCGTGGAAAGCTTCCCCAAAGATGAGAAAATAATCTTCGGTCCGGACCGGAATCTGGGAAATTATATCAACTCAATTACGAACAGGGAGATGATATTGTGGGATGGCGCCTGCCATGTACACGAGCAATTTTCTGTCGAAAAGATTGTTGAACTGAAAGCACAATATCCTGATGCACTGGTACTGGCGCATCCGGAATGCAAGGGAGCCGTACTCCGGTTGGCCGACTATATAGGTTCTACCGCCGCCCTGTTGAAATACGCTATTAACTGCCCTGAACAACGCTTCATTGTAGCCACCGAATCGGGTATCTTGCATGAGATGCAGAAGAAGTGTCCTCAGAAGACATTTATCCCTGCTCCACCGAACGATAGTACCTGTGCCTGCAATGAGTGTAGCTTCATGCGGTTGAATACCATGCAGAAGCTCTATGACTGTCTGAAGAATGAGATGCCGGAGATTATGGTCGATGCGGAGATAGCTGCGAAAGCTGTGAAGCCAATCCAGCGTATGTTGGAGATATCCGAGGAATTGGGACTTTAGATCTGTCCGTTCTCTACCAGGAGTACCACTCGTTCGGTGAGTTTATCTTCCCCTTCGGGATCGTACTCCTTTTTTAGGCTGGCTCCGAAGAGTGCAGCGAATGTCTGATAAAAGCCAGCCTTGAATGGCCCCATAAAAGCTTTTACCAATTCGTATGAAGATTGATGGCTTTGTCTGTCGACTAATTTGATAAGTAGCTTACCTTGTGCAAAGGTAAGCTTTTTCATTTGTGGAGTATATTGATCTTTCAGTCCTTTTTCTACCAATTTGATATGTTTCTGGCGCGCTTTCTCATTAGGTAGCGTCATCATGTATTCGTACGTTTCGATAATAGCCCGGTTGATCTCCTTAGAGATAGGGTATACTTTCTTTACATTCCGGATTAATTTGTAATATTCTGTGCGTTCCTTATCGTTCTTGAATACAAGTGGTTTGAAGACATAAACCGTATTAAGTTGCACACACGGAATCGTATCCCCTTTGTAGACGCACATCGGGACAAGGTATCCACCGTTGCCAGGTTTTTCCTGTGCTTTCGCAACAGGAACCAATAGGAAGGCAAACAGCGTCACAATGAATATATTAAGGATACTTTTCATTCTACAAAAATACAAGTTTATTCATTATATTGTTCATTTTCTTGCTTCATTAACCTATTTAAAGTATCTTCCTTGGTATTTTATATCTATTACAAATGAAAAAACTATACTGTTTTCGCTTTGCTATTCTTATAAACATGTTGTTAATATCGCTTGTTAATAACGCACAAAACGTAGATACAGACGTTTTTGATGAGGTGTTGGAAGAATTTTCGGTTAATAACGAAGAGGTAGGGGAGTCGTTTACCCAAGATATGATCGAAGAATTATCCGAACGAATAACCGAACCGCTCAACCTGAATGCAGCATCCCGGGAACAATTGGAACAATTTCCCTTTTTGAATGATGTGCAGGTGGAAAACCTGCTGGCTTACCTCTATATTCAAGGCGAAATGCAAACTGTGTATGAGCTCCAGCTGGTACCTGGAATGGATAAGCAAACGATAGATTATTTACTTCCTTTTATTTGCGTACGTCCGATGGTAAAAAGAGAGGAACCTATTCGTTGGAAGCAGGTTCTCAGGTATGGAAAACAGGAAGTGCTGACACGCTTAGATATTCCATTGTACCGACGAAAAGGATATGAGAAAACGTATCTGGGTACTCCGCTTTATCATTCGTTGCGGTATGGGTTCCGCTATCGGGAAAATCTGTATGCAGGGATTACTGCCGAAAAAGATTCGGGAGAACCTTTCGGAGCTTTGCACAACCGTAAAGGGTATGACTATTATTCGTTTTACTTCTTTCTTCGGAATATAGGTAGATTGAAGGCATTGGCTGTAGGCAATTACCGGTTGAGTTTCGGTCAGGGATTGGTGATGAACAATGGTTTTATGTTGGGAAAGACTACCTCTTCCGACTTTTTTCAGTATCGCAGTACGGGGATCGGAAAACATTCTTCGACGGATGAGTATAACTATTTCCGGGGAATGGCATTGGCTGTGTCCCTCTCCAAATCATTTGTCCTTTCGGCTTTCTATTCGCATCGTAAATTGGATGGTAAAGTAAGCGAAGGGGCGATCACCTCTATCTATAAAACCGGTTTGTACCGGAGTCGTTCGGAAGCCGAAAAGAAACATGCATTCCCTTTCCAGTTGGCAGGCGGAAATTTTTCATACACAAAAGATAAGTTGAAACTGGGGGTTACGGGGATTTATTACTTCTTTTCTAAACCTTACCTTCCGGAATTAAGGAAGTATGCCCGCTACAATCTGCAGGGGCGTACCTTTTATAATATAGGTGCCGATTATCAGTATCGTTGGAACCGGTTGTTGTGGCAGGGAGAAGCAGCCATCGGAAAAAAAGGTTTCGCCATCCTGAACCGGTTGCTTTATTCTCCTTCACAGATCTATAAGTTCATGCTGGTACACCGGTACTATGCACACGATTACTGGGCGATGTTTGCCCGTTCGTTTGCCGAAAGTGCCGTACAGAATGAAAACGGTTGGTATCTGGCAGGTGAAGTCTCCCCTATTCCTTATTGGAGTTTCTTCGGATCCATCGATCTGTTTTCGTTCCCCTGGTGGAAATACCGTATCAGCAAGCCATCCCAGGGTGTGGACGGTAGCTTGAAAGTAACCTATTCGCCCAAGAAGATATATGATATGTATGTAAGTTACCGGTACAAACAGAAAGAACGGGATGTAACCGGAACCGGCGGAGAAGTGATTCTACCTGTTTACCATCACCGGTTGCGTTACCGGTTGAATATTTCTCCCACCAAAGTTCTTTCTTTCCGTACCACCATCGACGGTACTTCATTCCGTACTTCCGGACAGAAAGCCAATTATGGATATCAATTCACTCAAGCAGCTACCTGTAGATTGCCATGGATTCCTTTGATAGCCGGTTTGCAAGGTAGTTATTTCCATACCGATGATTACGATTCGCGTGTGTACGTCTCTGAGAAAGGATTGATCTATTCGTTTTATACTCCTTCTTTTCAGGGTGAAGGAATCCGCTTTTCGTTTCATGCCCGTTATGATCTGAATAGTCACTGGATGGTTATCGGTAAATACGGACAAACGGTTTATTACGACCGGGATGAAATAGGTTCGGGATATGACATGATATCCGGGAATAAGAAAGCCGATGTACAACTACAGCTTCGCTTTAAATTTTAGTTCTTTTGCTAACTTGTTTCTCTCGTAGAGTAAACTACCTTTACTCTACGGCCTAAGTACTGTTACTCACCGAGGGTCGATGTTAAAGATGTACATCTTATGCTGTACGAGATGTACATCTTTGACTGTATAAGATGTACATGTTATACTGCATAAGATGCACATCTTATACATCGACCCTTTTAAACCAAAATTACCTTCCTCTACGAGTATCTGTGGCTTACTCTAC
>JAVBVA010000099.1:0-28370 GCA_031554665.1 Bacteroides sp.
CGGAAGGTTCAACACATTATACTCAATATTCGTAATCCCTTTATTGGGATCGCGTTTCAGATTCCCATTTGCATCGTAGGCATACGTCGTGCCCGCAGCCGTGGAAATCTTACGGAAATCTGCCGAAGCGGAAAGGGTGGGGTTGGCAGCAGAATCGGTTACCTGTAGCAATTGGTTACCCGAGTATTCTAGCCGGAGCCTGTCTATCGCACCGTAAGTCGTGGTGCCGGTATTGCCATAACGTGAAATGCGGGTGATGTTCCCTTGTTTGTCGTAGCCATACGAAGCGCTGTAATTAGGTTTGGCACTACCGGTGGCAGTCTCGTTATCACTGTACGTAGCGGCAGTCAACCGTGAAAGGGCATCGTAACCGAAACTGTAGTTCCGTGTTTTACCAGCTTGCGTCCATTGCTGGGTGGCAATATTACCCGAGTAAGTGAATGTCAGGTTTTCCTTAAACAAGGGTGTGTTAACGCTCTTAAGCCAGGAGCGTACATTGTATACGTAACTGCTAGCCAGATTAATTTGGTCATTTGAACTACTTTGCTTCAAACGTCCCAACTCGTCATAAGTATTAAACACAAGCACTATCGGAGGTTTTGCAGTAGTTCCCTCCGTCAGCTGGTGGGTGGTTTTCTCCAACCGTCCGGCATGGTCGTACTGATAATCGTACAGTTCTGTCAGGGTCGTTTTCCCGGTAGCCGAATGAACATGTTTACGCTTCACAGGCTGATTGGTAAAATTATAAGCAATGTATTCTTTCTCCATTCCACCTGGAAGATGATTATTGGATTTAGTCTGGATCACTCGCCCGCGGTTATCATAATACATCACTGCATACAGATAAGTAGACGATACCGTACCATCCGGATTGAGCTGGGCTGTCAGTGTACCGGTAAGGAACCCCTTGTTTTTATACTTGTTAGACGTTTGGTGATCACCATAGCAGACACCAAAACCCGATTCGGTAGTATATTGTGTATCGGTATTGTTGGGAATACTGTTGGAACCCAGAAATGCATAATCATCATAATAGCTGACAGACAGTACAACAGGGGAAATAAGGGCTACGCCGATGGGAGTAATATACCCTTTGCAAGTGTCTGTTGCATTATTGCGGACAGTTTTCACCACATTGGTTCCCAACGGATTTTCCAAATAGTTCATAGTGTTGGTACATGTTCCGGTAAGCACTATTCTTTCCAGTGCATCGGGAATGCTGAACATCCATTTGCCGCCTTGAGTGCGCATCTCACCATCTTGGGTAAAGATGAGCCGGTCGGCGTGATCATATACATAATACACCCATTCGGCACCTGGAAGCTTCTTGGCTATACAGCGGTTACGACTGTCATATTTATACAGGTAGGCGTAATCTTTCAAAGTGGTATGAGTCTCGGCCCAAGTGCCTGCTGCAGCCATAGCCTCACTGGCCAAGGGAGGAAGCACGATACGCAGATTGCCAAAACTGTCGTATATATAATAGGTATCGTGAGCCAACGAACCTTCCATCTGGCGGGTGAGCAATAATTGTCCGAGCTTATCCCTGAACTCATAAGAGATTGCATTATCTTCATTGGTCAGCCGGGTTACCGGAAGTACGCCGGCAGGATAATTAACCTTACCACTCAGAATTGTTACCTGATTATCAGTACGGGTATCTCCGACCCTGTACCAACGGCAAACATAGGTGGAGGTATCGTTAGCCAGATATCCGGTTTGCACTTGCTTGTTGTTGTTATGCCAGTCTTGCCCCGGGCCTGCTTGTCCTGTTATCCGATTCAGTGGAGAAGGTTCGTAGACTGTCTTCGAGTATGCATTACCCTCTCCGTAGGTCGAAGACGATTTGCCCTTCAGGGTAACCAACGGCACAAATGCGCCATTGTTACCCGAGGCTACAGCCGGCAGCCAGGTATTGGATGGACGGCCGAAAGCGTCGTATTCCTGGTGACTGACCAAATCATTACCCGCAGAGATAATCCCTTTCTGAACGGTCTGTACCGGACGGCCCAAGCCGTCAACATATACTATCTCATCTAAATAAGCGGTACCGGCATCATTGGTATAAGTGCGGGTTTGCAGGTAATTTTGAGTTCCGGTTTGTGCGGATACTCCCTGTGTAAATAATGATAATAAACACAGTATCATGAAATATTTAGTTCTCATAGATAGACATTTTATTGATTGATAAAATTATACATATATTGCCTGGCAGGTTTCCCATCTGTATCCCTGACAAAGACCAGGCGCCCCATGGTATCGTATTCATAATGGGTGGTCAGGCATGCAGGATCGGTAACAGATAGCATACCCACCAACGGTTTGTAGGTACAGGTAGTAACCAGGGCATTGGGCAAAGCCTTTTGCAAGCTGCCGTCTTTTAGTTTGGTTTCGTTCGGAGTGGCTAACTGTGCCAGGGCTTCGATGCTACTTACGCCAAAGACTGAATACATGACTGAGTTGACATCTGTGTAGCTGACATTTCTTATCTCCGCTATGGGATACTGACCGTTATACGACCAAAGATAGACGATATAAGTAGCGTTGTCCTTGGAAAGATATACGGGATTGCTGTAAGCATCATAAGTCTGGTAAGTAATCCGTGAATCTAACGTGCCGTTTGTACCCGATTGAATATGGCTGATAAGATACCGGGCTCCCTGTTTTGAGTAGTTATACCCGATATCCAGCGAACTTCCGTTGCTTACCCGGGTTTTCCTGATGACCGGGGAAAGAATGTTTTTTTGCACCATTTCCGTATAGGGATCTGTAGTCATATGGAACGGATGGGTCACGGATTCTTCCACATTCAGTCCATTGCTGTTCACCACAGTGGTCTTTATAGGTGTAAGTACCCGGTGGCTGGGGTCATAGCTATGGCTTGTTGTCGTAGTAATGTTCCCATTCGTATTGTATTCGATTGTCTGGGTGGTGCTTAACAGGTGAAAATACCGGTAAGCGATCAAATCACAATAGTGCATCGCCGCAAAAAAGTCGTCAATACTATTATATGGAAAAAAACTGTTTCCATAGTCACCTCCGTCGTGATATGCCCACTCGTCTCTGAAGCTCAAGCGGACGCCACAGGTAATCTGTCCTTTATCTACTGTGAGATACGTGTTGCGTGTTTCCTTTTTCAAGGTGTAACAGGCATTGGCATATTCGTATACCTCTTCCGAAGTTAACAAGGGTTCCAGTAAACCCTGGTCATAATTATAAAACGGATGCCAGAAACGATATCCATTCTGATTATTAAATTCAGCCTCATAATCGGGAAAGGCCCATTGATCACGCAGATTGGTGGTGTATTTGGATACAATCTTACCGGAATTTTGTTCTTTACTGCCTTTATATTCCGTGATAGTAGAATAAAAAACCGGATTGCCGGCCCAGCTTGTTATTGAATACAAAGGACTACTCGTCACGATCTCCCATTCGGGAAAATACGGAAAAGCGAGAATTGATTTAACTTCTTTAAAAGAATAGATCCGATATTGCCTGTATTGAAACATATCAGCGGATATCATCTGATTGACTGTACCTTCGTATTCGTACGTCTTACGTACTTCTTCTCCGTTAGTCCGCGAAACCATACTTTTTATACGCAATCCACCTACGATAGTCTCTGCGTAGTTATAATCATAAGCGCTGGACGCCTGGTTAGGTTCATATTCGAATGCGGTGATACCACCTGTTGGGTATATAATTTCCTTTAGTATGCAGGCCTGCATGTACGTGGCATTTGGCTCCCGGTCAGTACCATCATACATGGCGTAATTGGCCGGAACAAAATTGTTTAGTTTTTGGAACAATCCATTGTAATACCCCCAGTAGTCTTCGCAGCAGCGAAACTGATTCTCAAGCATAAGAATGCGGCTGTAATCAGGAAGAGGAGTGGTATTATACTTGAATTGATATTTCTCACCCGCAGCCACAGTGCTACTGCCTTTTATGTCTACGCTGTTCAATCTCATCCGGTAATTTTTTGCACTACTGCCCCAGTAGTTATTATTATTGAATACCATCGTTTTAACCACATTGCTGCCTCCACTTACCTTTATGGTCGTCAACCGATCCTTATATTTATCCAACCGGTCTGTCTGGTACTCGAATTTTATTTTATTGTTTTCCCACGCAATCTCATCGACCAATAGCGGCGTGTAAATAATGGTGGTAATATGGTTATTTGTCTCACGTTTGGGACCAGATCTTACCGAAGGTACGCCCATGACATTTTCTTTCCAGTATTCTGTGCCTTCACGCTGGACATTCGACATGGCAGATTCAAAATACGTAGTTCCTATTTTATATGTATAATTAACGGTTGCGGCTGTTAATTGGGACTCAATCTTTGTGACGTACCAGGCAACAACATAGATATCATAACCACTTACATGGCGGGTTTCCTTCCCTTCAAAATGATAGATCAAACCATCCGTATCCTTTATTTTGAAGCCGTTGGAGGTAGTTTCAATCTTCAAGGGAGCATAGGGAATAGTAGTGATTTCGTTATTCGAGGAATTATATCTGAATACTCCCGTCTTTCCATTAAAGTTATAGACATACCGGTCCGACTCTGTGTCGTAGTCACGGTTACGTCCATATTGTCTCCAGGTTCTATCGACATCTGCATTTTTATCCTGCATAAGTTGCCTGACATGCTCTACCGATTTAACCCTGTTATTAGTATATCCCAAAGCATCGACAGCACCGTAAGTTGTGCGAGTGATGACTCCGCCTGTATTAAGCGCCCATCCAAGGCCTACGGGAGTAGCTATATCTTCCACTTTGATGCCTGATGCATGATAAGATATAGATATAGGTATCCGTATATCCCTATGCTCGATGGTGTAGAAAGGAATATCGATCTGAGGAACACCTGTAGCCAGGCTGACAGGATATTCACCATAGCGTGCAAAAGCTGCAGCTTGCGGCGTTTGCGGCAAAAGGCTTACTAACTCAGCATTGTAATTAGAAGTAGTCTGTGCATGAGTTGTAATAAAACCTGCCGAAACTAACAGCAGGAATAGAATAATCTTCTTTTTCATATTAATACCGTATTTAATTTACAAATAATCAAAATAAACCCATTGCCACAGATGGTTAAAATCCATGACTTAAACAATACGGAATTAATAAAAAAACTTGGTCGGATATGAATGTTGCAGCTACTACTCTTTTCTTGTTATTATGAACTGCAATCGTATTATTTTACAAACGTAGCATTTGTTTTCTGTTCTCAACGCTTTATGTACGGATTTTTATGTGTTTGTGTTTTAGAACATGATTCACGACAGGTTAATTGATCGACATTTGGGAAGCTACATAGAGTTTTAGTCTCCCCATTCACACTCTTCAACCCATCGGGAATGCCCGGCAGAAGGGCGGTTCAGGGTGAACCCCCTCCCGGTGCCTGTGAAGGGCAGTTCGGAAGTTTTTAATAGTTGAGTTTTTCACAACTCGTATTTTTTGCTTTCTCTCACTTTCAGGTGAGGGAACGCATAATTATTATCTAAAATCTGAATATCTAATGCACTTTCGTGTGCTTCAGAGTGAATAGGAGTATCGTTCCTTGCAGAAATATGCGATTCTCCCGCCTTCTGAAATATCAAAATGACAATTTGACAAATGAGTCCACTTTAAAAATGTCGCAGACATTATTAAGAACTGTTTATATACCCCGACGAGGCATATCACCTTGCTCATTAGTGAATTCTTCACCTATTTGTTTGCAGATGTCTAACATTTTATCGAAATTTGTTTTAGATTGTGCATAGGGTTTGAATCATTAAACTTACGCACAACTTTATATTATTCCGCCAACAAGTTAGATTAACTACTTAAAACAAGCAAATTATGATTACTCCATTTATCAATTTTGAAGGAAAGGCAAGCGAGGCCATTGCCTTTTACGAAACCGTATTCGACGTTCGCGACAAGCGCGTGATGCTGTACAAAGACATGCCCGAGGAGATGAAGTCACACTTCCCAAGCGACACAGAACACTATGTGATGCATGCCGAGATGACCATCAACGGCTCGCCGGTATGGTTTGGCGATACCCTGGAAGAGATCAACGCCGGCAATCTGGTGACGCTTTCCGTTCCCCTTCCGTCGAAAGAGGAGGTACAGACGGCGTTCGACAAGTTGAAGGAAGGAGGGATTGTACACATGGAACTGATGCCTACGTTCTACAGTCCGCTGTTCGGCACGGTGGAAGATAAATTCGGCGTAATCTGGCATTTAATCTGCTGACAATCATGGAAACATCAAAGCCCAAAACGGTAGACGAATACATCGCTGTTGCTTCGCCCGCTGTGAAAGAGTACCTGACGAAGTTACGCATCGCCATCACGCAGGCAGCTCCCAATGCACAGGAGAGTATCAGTTACGAGATGCCTGTGTACAAGCAGGAGGGCGTAGTTGTCTATTTCGGCGGATTCACGAAGCATGTCAGCCTGTTCCCCGGTCCGGAAGCGATTGCTGCCTTCAAAGAGGAGCTGACTGAGTACAAAACTTCCACCGGAACTATCCAGTTCCCAGTGAATAAGCCTCTCCCGCTAACGCTGGTGAAGAAGATCGTGAAACTCCGGGTAAAGGAGAATCTGGCTGTGGCAAAGGCGAAAGCCAAAGCGAAGGAAAAGGAGAAGATTGAAAAGGAGAAACTGAGAAACAAGAAAGCTAAACAGCGCAACCGGCAAGCAGTCTGAAAGATAGGTAAAAGGGTTCTTTATCGGTTCAAGACATCCTAAAAAGTCCGTTTTTTACAACGCCCCCAACCATCCGTTCACTATCTTTGCCCGAAGATATGGAAGATTTCCAGGTAATACAACCCTCGCCCCTGCTGGCTCCTTACGTGAAACATTACTGGTTCATGACCACCGCCAGCCCGGTCGAAGCATCCGAACGCATCATCCCCACCGGCATGATGAGCCTGATGTTTCACCGGGGTGAACGCCTTTTCTCATCGTCCGACAAAGACTGGCAACCCCGCGCTTTCCTAGGCGGACAAGGCACCAACTATACCGACCTGACCTACACAGGCGCCGTCAACATGATTTGTGTCGTGTTCCGCCCTGCCGGTGCCAAAGCCTTCTTCCACATCCCCCTGATAGAACTGAACAACCTGAACGTATCGGTACACAACCTGGGCGACACGCAACTCTCCGACCTCGAAAAACGTCTGGCAGACACTCCTGACCTGAACGCCTGCATACTCCTCATCGAGCAGTTCCTCTTCCAACATCTCCGCCAACTGGCCACACACAACCTGAAACGGATCGATGCCGCCATCCGGTCCATCTACAGCGGACAACAAAATGTGGAGATGCTTGCCCAAACGGCCTGCCTCGGATACAAACAGTTCAAAAGGGTATTTGCCGAATACGTGGGCGCCAACCCGAAGGAATATCTGCGCGTGGTACGTTTCCAAAAGTCGTTGCACATCCTGCAACAAAGGCCGGGTATTCCTCTCACACAGTTGGCCTACGAGTGCGGGTATTACGACCAGACACACTTCATTAAAGAATTCAAACAATTCTGCGGGTATACGCCTACGGAATACCTGGCTATCTGCGCACCGTATTCTGACCTGTTTTCGTAAAACAGCACGTTTCGGGTTGTCCGCATGTCTTCTATTTTCTTACCTTTGCCGGAAAACGTACGACAGCATGAAAGAGATATTCCTATACGGCGAGCAAGAAATTGCACACTTGAAAAAGGTGGACCCGGTGCTCGGTAAGATTATTGAGCAAATAGGCCCGATAGAACGCCGGGTGATTCCCGATGTGTTCACCGCGCTGATCCACTCCATTGTCAACCAACAAATATCGACTAAAGCTGCCGAGACTGTTTGGCGGCGAATGGAGGCACGGTTCGACCGGATAACACCCGAAGTGCTCGATGCAGCCACTGTGGACGAGATCCAGCAATTAGGCATGTCCGTGCGGAAGGCAACTTACATTAAAGATGCAGCCCACAAAGTAGTGTGCGGGGAGTTGGATATCGCCCTTCTGCCTACGCTTCCGGACGAGGAGGTATGCCGTCAACTTTCGGCCTTGAATGGCATCGGTGTATGGACGGCAGAAATGCTGATGACGTTCTCCATGCAGCGTCCGGACATCCTGAGTTGGGGAGATTTGGCTATCCACCGGGGATTGCGGATGCTTTACCGCCATCGCAAAGTAGACCGGAAGTTGTTCGAGAAGTACCGTCGCCGCTATGCACCTTATAATACAGTGGCTTCGCTGTACCTGTGGGCCATTGCGGGCGGCGCCTGCGGACTGAAGGATTGCGCCCCGATGACGGAGGCGCAGAAAAAGAAGAACCGGAAAGACAAAGGGAAAGAGAAAGAGAAACCATAAAAAACCTCAGAACCATGAACGCTCAACAGAACCTCGATTTTGCCCGCATTGCCGAGGCTATCGAATACATACGGGAGAACTTCAAGAGCCAGCCGGCATTGGAGGAGGTGGCCGGTATCGTGGGCTTGAGCCCTGCACATTTCCAGCGGATGTTTACCGATTGGGCAGGGGTTAGTCCAAAGAAATTTCTGCAATACATCAGCATAGAGTATGCCAAGAAGGTTCTGAAGGCGGGTACACTGACTGATGCGGCTTTTGAGACGGGGCTTTCGGGTACCGGCCGTCTGTACGACTTGTTTATCCACATCGAAGGGATGACGCCGGGCGAATACAAAAAAGGTGGTGAGCATCTGACCATTCATTACAGTTTTGCCGGGAGCCCGTTCGGTGACATACTGGTAGCGGCTACACCGAAAGGAATTTGCCATCTGGCTTTTGGCGGCGAGCAGACCGATGCTTTCCAGGTATTGCAGGATAAATTCCCCAATGCCCGGTATCAGCAACAGATGGATGCCATCCAGCAGAACGCCCTGTTCATCTTCACGCAGGATTGGAGTAAACTGAACGAAATAAAACTGCACCTGAAAGGCACGGACTTCCAGCTTAAAGTGTGGGAAACACTACTAAAGATTCCGATGGGACGACTGGCGACTTACGGCGACATTGCCTCGCAGATGAACAACCCGGATGCTTCCCGTGCGGTAGGAACAGCAATCGGCAACAATCCCGTGGCACTGCTCATTCCTTGCCACCGGGTGATCCGGGCGTCGGGTGAGTTGGGCGGTTATCACTGGGGAAGTGCCCGCAAGGCAGCTATTATTGGTTGGGAAGCTTCCCGGAATGGCATGGAATAAAGTCCTTTTCTTACAATTCCGGAAGAGGGAAGCGACGTACTTTTGCACAGTCGATTGACACAGAATTATTCACTCATTAAAAACGAAAAGAGATGAAAAAGGTAGTTGCATTCTTTGAGATCCCCACAGAAGACTTCGAGCGTGGGGTAAAGTTCTATGAATCGGTGCTGGGTATTCGGTTGCCCGTGATGGACTGTGGCAGTGAGAAGATGGCTTTCTTCCCCGAAGAAGACGGGTTGTGTCCGGGAGCTGTGTTTTGGTCGGAAGGTTACCGGCCTTCCCGGAACGGCGTGCTTATCAATCTGCAAGTGGACAGTCTGGAAACAGCTTTGGCTGCTGTGGAACGAAACGGTGGAAAGGTGGTTCGACCCAAAACCAAGATCGAAGCAGAAGGCAGAGGGTACTTTGCCCTGTTTATTGACAGTGAAGGGAACCAATTAGGGCTGTACGCCGACAACTAACCCACTCCACACAGTAAACTCCAATCGATTGTTTCTCAAAAGATTGGAGTTCACCTTTCAGGTAGCACGCATTGATGACCATATATAGGTTCACTTCTTTTTATAGGTTAGCATGTCCGTGTAATATGCAGCCAGTTCTTCTTTGCTCAGTTTTTACCGGAGGATGTCCATTATACTTTTTTAATAACAGAGAATGCTCGTTTTATGTTATCAAGAAAGAATAATACATTTTAAACCATTCGCTGAAACAGACAAAGAAAAAACAAATGAGTATATTCGCCTGTTTAATAATCGCATCATTAAAATCAACAAGGTATGAAAACAAGAAAATCTATGTATACACTGTGGGCTGTAGCCCTGGCAGCAAGCTTCTATTCCTGTAAACCTGCTGCTCCGGCATCTCAATCCGTAACCGGCTATGTAGCAGATGCCACGATGAACAACATAATGATTATTACCCAGACGGGTGACACCATGAACATCAGCACTATGGATGCCGATCCAACCAAAGTACCGGGAGTGATGGCATACGATTCGATCGAAGTCTTCTACTCTAAGGAGAAGATTGGCGAGAATGAGATCCTGAAAGCCGATAGCCTGACGGTTACTGCGCACTCGCCTTACTTCTACATCACCGGAACGTGGTTAGAACCCAATCCTATTAAACTTTCCGACATGCAGGGTGTCACGCTGGAACAGGGTGGCACAGCCTCATCGGTAGGGATGGCGACATTGCTTTTCGAGAAATGGAATTTTACCGGCAAGGAGCTGATACTGACCAGTAAAAGTTTTGGAAACAAGCAGTCGATCGAAATAACCGATACGCTACAAGTGGATAAGCTAAATGCCGACTCGTTGGTTTTGTCGAAAGCGGGTAATGTCGTTTGGCGGTTTGTGCGGAAGAAATAGTGTATGAATGCGAAAGAAAAATGAACACACATACACACTATAAAATAAATCCATGTACATTTACACAGTTTCTAATTTAATCACTTATGAAGAAGTATTTAATTGTTATTTCAGCACTGTTTGTACTTGTTGCATGTACCAAAACGATCGACGAGCCCGAACTAAAATATGAAACCGTGGGTTTGGTCAATGAAATAAAGATATCAGATATCGAGGCTACTTATTCGGATATCACGGAATTGGCTCTGGTGGCAAGGTTTCACATGCCTGCCGGAGTAAAGAGCAACTCTACTATCGACGCAGACGGTAATGACACTCGCGTCATGCTAAAGGTTCCATTCGATGCAAAAGGCACAACGTTGCTTCTGCCGGACAACCCGCCGCAGGAGCTTCTGAACGATATCACGTCGGACTTCCCCACTGGGCTCAAGATAAGCGATCCCGAGGCAAAAACAATAGCTTTCGTGGAACTCGCCTGCAACATCTCCGACCAGAACAACTTTTCGTACTCTCTTGAGAGGGATATGAAGACAGAAGAAGCACGCTTTGTATTGACATATATCTATTGCGATCGTCCTGTGACCATCACCGGAACAAGTGATAACTGGCGGTCACTTCCTACAACCTATAATCTCGGCCTTCAAAAAGGATGGAATATAGTGATCGAAAAACAAGAATACAATGGAGAACAAGGCTGCTCCATAACCCATTTGATGCCCGAGGGTATGAAATGGATACAGAATATGTGGATAGGCGGCCGTTAAAATATTCTTATGTTCTTATGTCTTCCAAATCACAGCCCTTTCATAGTAAGACATAAGAACAAAAGAACATAAGGTTTCTCCGACTTTGGTGAGATTAACGATTCTCTTTCAGCTTCTTCACCTCTTCCACTATGCGGGAAAACGATTTATCGCGTTTCCGCTTCTCATGCTCGGCCGTAGTGAAATACCACGCTTCCCGCCGGAGTTTGAGATAACTCTCGTACACCTCCTTCGGCAACGAACCATCGCTCACCGCTGCCAGCACCGCACAACCCGGTTCATTGATATGTGTACAATCGGCAAAGCGGCAAGAGTCCTCATAGTCCGAAATGTCCAGCATCTCTGCCAACGTATCGGGATTATCGACCGCCAAGCCGAACTCACGCACACCCGGAGTATCTATCAACACGCCGGAACCTTCCATCAGCACCATCTCCCGACGGGTAGACGTATGACGTCCCTTCCCCGTAGACTCGCTGATACCGGACGTAAGTAGCACCTCCCGTCCACAAAGGGCGTTGACAAGGGAGCTCTTCCCCACGCCCGACGAACCGACAAACACCACAGTTTCGCCTTCGGTAATAAACTCCCGCAAACTACTAATCGTCTCGGGCTGAAGAATACTGGTTAGGAATACAGGCATCTGATGAGCGATATGCCCGATGGCTTCTTCCACCTTCCGGCGGTCGAAATCCAAATCGGCTTTGTTGAGCACCAGCGCCGGACGGATATCCTCCTCCAGAATTTGTGCCATGAAACGCTCTACGCGACGGGGATTGAAGTTCTCGTCTAAGCTTTGCACGATGAACGCCTTGTCCACGTAAGAGGCGATGGTTTGCTTGTCGGCCACCGTGCCGCTTTTCTTGCGGTACAGCGTACGTTGGCGGGGAAGGCGGTCTACGATGATGCCTTTAGCGTCGTCGAACGGTTGAAAGATTACCCAATCGCCCGTGCAGGGGAGTTCGAACTCGTCCTTGCCGTAAAGCATGTTTCCGGTGAGTTCGCACTGGAACAGTCCGTCATCGGCGACGACTTCGTAACACGTGCGGTGCACCACGGCTACCCGGCCGTGGGCGAGTTGAGCATAAGAAGATGCTTGTTTCAGTTGGGACAGTTCATCGTTCCAACCGTATTGTAATAAGATGGTATTCATTGTTTTATCTTTTTTGCGATGTAAAATACATAACCGTAGAATTCTTTGTACTTGCGGTACATCTCCGCATCATAATGCTGAAGCGCTACGAACTCTTCGGCCGTTTTGTTTCCGGCATATTTCTCGAGAAACGTCTCCTGCGCCTTGATCAACGGCGCAAAATAATGGTCCGTCCAGCAAGTTTCGGGTAACATAAAGGTAGCCACGGGCATATACCCTGCTTTCTCTATCTGAGCTACTTTGTAGGAAATCGTATTCATTTCCGGGAAATGGGGCATACAGTAATGCTCAATCTCTGCCGGACGCCGGTCGGTAAACCACGAGCTTTCGGTGACGGCGATATATCCGCCCGGTTTCAGGAATTTGCGCCACTCGTTCAGTCCCCGTTCGAAACCGATATTGTAAATAGCGCCTTCGCACCAGATCAGGTCCAGTTCTTCTTCCCCGAAAGGAAGATCGTCCATGGAACGGACCACGCCTTTCACCCTGTCCTGTAGATCCAGTCGCACAGCATTAGCGTTGAACCGGTCTATAAAGCCCGGGAAGAGGTCGAAGCCGGTAATATGACCCGGCACATGACGGGCCAATACCATCGTTTGCCCACCTGTGCCGCAGCCGATATCGGCGATAAGGGACCGGACAGTAAGATTATCCACAAAACTCAGTGCTTTCAGCGTTACCTCGGGGCTACCGGGCCCCTGCCGTTCTGTATTCGAGAAAAACTCGCAGATCAGATTGAATTCGAATTCGCTGATGGTTGTAATATGTTCGTTACTCATTATAATAATGTATATAGCATGCACGGCGAAAGCATGGCAATACTTTCATCATTGCATGCAGGTGAAAAACTTAATGGATACATAATAGAAATCTATTCCCAGAAGAAACCTCTGAGAATATGCAAAAGGACAATCTGTACAGGAAATACAAATTGTTTACAGCACCAAATCCGAATTAAATAATGAGTTAAACATCAAATTACTTTAGTGTCCGGCAAAGGTAAGCAATTTCTGTGGAATCAGCAAACCATCTCCTCCTGCCGACTGTTATTTTACCATCATACTCCGTCTTGCAACCAGAGAAACTTAACCTATACAGATTTATTTAATAGCAAAATACCATGATCTGGCAAATCTGTTTACTCCTCTATCTCCTGCTCGTAGCCGCGCTTATCTACAACCTGATCCTGGACTACAGCAACAGCAATCCGGTGAAAACCATCTGCTGGATATTCGTCCTTGTGTTTGTGCCGGTGGTCGGGGCGGTTGCTTTCTATATGGTGGGACGTAACATCGGCCAGAAGCGGTCGAAAACCCGGAAGCTGCGCGAGCAGTTCTACCGTCAGCACAAATGTACGTGCGCGCTCCAGGCGAACGATCCGCTTTATGCCCGGCATACAGAGCTCAAGCGACTGATCTTCAACGTGGAGCATTCGCCTGTATTCCCCGGCAACCGCATCGAGGTATATCCCGGTGGGAAAATCAAGTTCGAACATCTGCTGAAAGATATTGCGGACGCCCGGGAGCATATTCATATCTTCTACTTTACCATCGGCGACGATACGATAGGCGGGCAATTCAAGGACAACCTGATAGAGAAAGTACGATCGGGTGTAAGTGTCCGGCTGATCTACGACGGCCTAGGTTGCAACCAAACCAACCTGAAATATTTCAGGCATATGCAGGAGGCCGGAGTGGAAGTCAACACCTTCCTGCCGCTGAGTTTCCCGCGTATCATCCACAGCATCAACTACCGGAATCACCGGAAAATCGTCATTATCGATGGGCAGATGGCCTACACGGGCGGCATCAATGTAAAAGATGAATACATAGACGGACTGCCGTGGGGCCGATGGAACGACATTCATTTCAAGATAGAAGGCCCGGCGGCGCAGGGGTTGCAATCGGTATTCCTGGCCGACTGGTTCTACGTCTCGGGCGAGTACCTGTCGGCCGACACGTTCTTTCCTGCTTGCCAACCGGCGGGGAGGAGTCCGGTGCAGATTGTCAGCAGTGAACCGTTCGGTCTGCACTCGGCTATACTGGAAGCAATGTTCACCGCCATCACCCGCGCCCGGAAGTCTGTTTACATCGAGACTCCGTACTTTGTACCCACCAGTTGCCTGCTGAGAGCGATACAGACGGCAGCCATGAGTGGCATCGATGTACGGCTCATCATCCCCAAGCGGTCGGACAACGGAGGTGTGCAACATGCTTCGAATACATACATCGAGTCGCTGCTCAGGCATCGGGTCAAGGTGTACCGGTATGCCGATGGTTTTACGCATTCCAAACTGATGGTGGTGGATGACGAACTGGTGATTGCCGGTTCTACCAATCTGGATATCCGTAGTCTGGAACTGAATTTCGAGACTAACGTTTTTATTTATGACGCGGAAGTGGCGCAAGAAGTGAAGGAGGTTTATCTTCGGGACCTGGCTGTCTCGGAAGCGGTAGAGTTGGAACAATGGATCGCCCGTAGCAAGTGGACACGGTTTAAGGAGGCTTGTTTCCGGTTGGTTTCGCCGTTGTATTAGGCTTACCTGACTTTCGCAAACGCCAGTAATTGTGTTGTCAATGAGTTTCACCAATAATTATTGAGTGTTCCTACACATGAATCCCGCCGGAGACTTCAATACGTTGCCCGTTAATCCATTTCGCATCGTCCGTACACAGGAAAGCGTAAAAATAATTAATTATTTGATCAAATGTTGCAAATATGAACAGCGTTCAATATATTTGCAACATTAATTTACTTATAGGGATTATATGGACAAGAAACAAATCCAGGAGCAGCGCATGAGAGGATACTTCATCGATGCTGCCAAAGAGTTACTGAAAGGTGAAGGTCTGACAGCTGTCAACGTTCGCAATGTGGCCGACAAAGCAGGCTATTCCTACGCCACGCTGTACAACTACTTCAAAGACCTGACCGAGTTGATTTTCGAATGCGTAAAGGATTTTCAGGAGGAATGCGAACAGTCTGTCAAGAACAAAGCACGCCGTAGCGAACCGGGAAAGGGAAAACTCAAAGCGACGATACTGGGCTACGTGGAGTATTTCACGGAATACACCGGTGTATTCGAGCTCTTCTTCTTAGAGAAAATGTGCAACATCCGGAACCGGAAACCAATAGCCGAGCTGATTTATACATTCCTCGACCGGCTGTGCGAACCGCATTGGGAACAGTGTATCGCCCAAGGCGTGATCGACCGCGAATCGGCTGAAACGAAGATGAAACAACTCCGTTTCTCCGTCATGGGGATGCTGCTGTTTTATCAGAACCGTTTTCAGCCGGAGAACTACAAGGAGTTCATAGCCCTGCTCAACGCACAGGTAGACGAGATTATCGGAGAATAATCTGCCGAAGAAATCTTTAAAAAATAGCAAGATAGGGCAACAATATTTGTTGCCCATTGCTTATTTTTGCCGAAGCGAAACAGTTACAAAAAAATGAGAACAATCACCGATATGGAAAGTGAGATTTTGATTTTCCGGACATCCATCTCAAAGAGACAGGACATAAAACGCATCGGCAAGGTGCTGAACGGATGCAACGGGGTGGAGAAATGGAGTGTGGACTTTGAGGACTGGGAGAAGATCCTGCGCGTGGAGTGCAACAAGCTGAGTGCTGCAGACATCCCCCTGATGCTCAGGGAGATAAATATCTTTGCGGTGGAGCTGGAATAGGAGAACCATGTCAGGAATCTTTCAACGCTTCAAAACTCTTATGCTCATTTGTTCTTTTGCCTGAAAGCGCAAATTAGCAAAATTGGACAAAGCCCTTTCCACCATTTGCCCGTATCTTTGCCCCTGTTCAATAAAACGAATATAAACCCCATTAAAATCAGAAGAAAATGGAACAAATGATTTGTCAGAGCTGCGGTATGCCGATGAATGCCGCCGAACATTTTGGAAGCAATGCCGATGGCAGCCAGAATCAGGACTATTGCGTTTACTGCATGAAAGACGGTAAATTCACCGTGGAAGCCACCATGGATGAAATGATCGAGCACAACCTCCAGTACCTCAGCGAGTTCAACAAGGATTCGGAGAAGCAGTTTTCCGCTGAGGAGGCTCGGGCAGAGATGAAAGCTTTTTTCCCTCAATTGAAGCGGTGGCAGAACCAGTAGACCCAAACACTTGCATTCAACCGTATGAACGAAGCAGTCATTAAAAGTACTTGTCAGAGTTGCGGCATGCCCCTGGCAGCCACCGAGCATTTTGGCACCAACAGCAATGGTAGTCCCTCACCGGACTACTGTTGCTTTTGCTACCAGAACGGAGGTTTCACGCAAAACTTTAGTATGGAGGAGATGATAGAGCACAACCTACAGTACCTTGACGAATTCAACCAGGATTCGGAGAAACTGTTTTCCGCAGAGGAAGCCCGGGCAGAGATGAAAGCCGTTTTCCCCCAGTTAAAACGTTGGCATACACACCAAACTACACATCAGGAGTATTTCAAGGCCATCAACCGGGCAGTGGACTATATCAACGAACACCTCAACAGCTCCATCAACCTGAGCGACCTGGCGGATGTCGCACATATTTCAAGCTTCCATTTCCACCGGATATTCAAGTCTTTCTTAGGCGAAAGTCCGGGCGAGTATATCCAGCGGTTGCGATTGGAGAAAGCAATCTTCCGCCTGCAAACTACCCGGCTGACATTGACGGAGATAGCCGAGCAAACGGGTTATCAGAGTCCGCATGCTCTCTCCAAAGCTTTCAAGAAACGGTTCGGTATGTCACCATCAACCTATCGGGCACAACCTTCCGACTTGTCTGTGTCTATTGAGTCTACCTCTTTTATCACCATAGAACCGGAAATCAGGGAGATAGCCGGCCAACAGGTGATCACCGTACGGGTAGCTAATCCGTATGAGCGGGCAGATGCCTTTGTCCACGCGTGGCAGAAGTTGCTTCGTTTTACAGATTCCAGTGGTCTTCCCGGCAAGGACGACGGCCATGAGTACCTGCTGCTGAGCAGGGATATTTCTACTATCACCCATCCGGATCTTTGCCGGATTTATGCATGTATCACTGCCAAGCCCGGTATCCGTCCGAAAGGTGAATTCGGCAGCCAGACTATCGAGGGAGGTCTGTATGCAGTGTTTACGTACAAAGGGGCGTACAGGAATCTCGAACACTTGTATTGTTACATTTACCGGACTTGGGTTCCGAACAGCCCGTACGAGCTAAGGGACATCACGCATTTCGAACGGTATCTTAATAGCCCTGACACCGTACAGCCGGACGAGTTGCTGACGGAGGTGTATATTCCGGTTGCGCGAATCTGAAATTTGCATTCTTAATTTATATCCACGGCATTTCCCTATTTCTGATGGCAACAGCATGCCGGAAAAACCGGGGATACTAAAAACTATTTCCTGATTGGAATAAAATTATTTTCCGGTTTTCTTTTTTTTATTATCTTCGCAGAATAAATTTATTCGTCGGATCATCGTTAAACGAAAGGGATATTTAGATTAAACGAAAAAGATATCACGATCCGACGCAAGAGATATCGTGATCCGACGAATAGATTTATGCCGATTGACAAATAGATTTTGACTAACCGGGTAAAAGATTCATTCCAATCAGGAAATAGTTTTATTCATACCGGGATTTGGCATAATTCATACAGCAATATCAACCCACTAAAATACAAGAGATTAACGTATGGCAATTCAGTACGATTTTTACGAAACCAGTGAGTTTCAGGACGAAGAAAATGACGGACGACAACTGCGGGCACGCGCCGTATCGCGCGGCACCATATCGGCAGAAAAGTTGTATAAACGTGTGCAACAGGTCAGCGGATTCAAAGTAGCCGAGTCCAAAGGGGTGATGGCAGCCATTACGGACATGGTTCTGTTTTTCCTGTCCGAAGGGTACAACGTGCAACTGGACGAGCTGGGCTTCTTGTCTGTATCGCTCACCAGCCGCCGGGTAAAGAACCGCAGGGAGATCCGGGCGGAATCCGTCGAGTTCAGCCAACTCAACTTCCGCGCCAGCAAAAAGGTGCGCGATTTCCTGACGTATGCCGAGAAGGAGAAGGTAAGCACGGGGCGGGCTAAGTCGTCGAAACTGCCGGTTGAAAAGCGGGCGCAGTTGCTGAAAGACTTTCTGGGGACTCATCCGTTTGCTACCCGGGCGGATTATTGCCGGATCACATCGACTTTGAAGGATAAAGCCATGAACGATATTCATGCGTTTATCGAAGAGGGATGGCTCAGGAAGTACGGCAACGGGCGTACGGTGGTGTATCTGCTGAATACCTGAACAGAGATTTCTTTTTTCTGAATATAATTTTGGGCATACGGAGATTATCTGCTACTTTTGTACAAGTCAAGTAAAATATTCCGTTTATGAATACACCCATGCGTAAACTTCCCATTGGGATACAGACCTTTGAAGAAATACGTGAAGGCAATTACCTTTATGTAGATAAAACTGACATGTTATGGCAGATTGCCAATATAGGCAAACCCTATTTCCTGAGTCGCCCCCGTCGATTTGGAAAAAGCTTGTTGCTATCTACCTTCAAATCCTATTTCGAAGGGCGGAAAGACCTGTTCCGGGGACTCGCCATCGAGCAACTGGAAACGGAATGGAATGTGCATCCCGTGTTGCACCTCGACCTCAATGCCCGGAAATATGATACCCCCGACGATCTGGTAGCCATGCTCAACCAGCATCTGGAAAAGTGGGAACTCGTATATGGCAATGAAAAGAAAGAGCGGAGCCCCGAAGAACGTTTCGCTTACATGATCGAACAGGCATTCAAGCAAACCGGCAAGCAAGTAGTGGTTTTGGTAGACGAATACGACAAACCGATGTTGCAAACTCTGCTCAATGAGCCGCTGCTCATAGAATACCGCCGTATCCTGAAAGCCTTCTACGGCGTACTGAAAAGTGCCGACCCGTACCTGCGCTTCGTTTTCCTGACGGGGGTCACCAAGTTTGCCCAAGTCAGCGTGTTTAGCGACCTGAACCAACTGAAGGATATCAGCATGGTTCCGGCGTATGCCACCATCTGCGGCATCACCCGCGAAGAGCTGGTAGAAGTATTCACGCCGGAGATAATCCAGTTGAGCGAAGAACTGGAGCTCTCGTTCGACGAAACAGTCGATCTGCTGGAACAACAGTACGACGGGTATCATTTCTGCAAGAATGCTTCGGGCATGTTCAATCCATTCAGCGTATTGAATGTGCTTCAAGATAGGGAAATAAGCGATTACTGGTTCCAAACCGGCACACCCACCTACCTTGTCGACTTGCTCAAAGAAAGCGATTACGACCTTCGCCAGTTGGTCGACGGTTCAGAGATGCGTTCCGCCACCTTCTCCGAATACCGTGCCGAAGCCAACAACCCCATTCCGCTGCTCTACCAAAGCGGCTACCTCACCATCAAAGGCTACGACCCACGTCTGAACCTGTACACCCTTCGCTTTCCCAACCGCGAAGTGGAAAGCGGTTTCTTGAACTTCCTCGTCCCTTCGTACACGCAGGTGGACGACCAGCAACGGGATTTCTACATCGGCCAGTTTGTTCGCGAGTTGGAAAGAGGAGACATCTCCTCCTTCATGGAGCGTCTGAAAGCCTTCTTCGCCGGCATTCCCTACGAGCTGAACGACCGCACCGAGCGCCACTATCAGGTGGTGTTCTACCTGGTATTCAAACTCGTGGGCCAATTCGTCGAAGCCGAAGTACGCAGCGCCCGCGGCCGTGCCGATGCCGTGGTGAAGACGGACCAATACATCTATGTATTCGAATTCAAACTCAGCACCGGAACTGCCGAAGAGGCTCTACGCCAGATAGACGAAAAAGGTTACACCATTCCTTACGTGGCCGACCAACGGACGCTACTCAAAATCGGAGTGGAATTCAGCGCGGAAGAACGGAACATCAGCCGGTATATCGTGGGGCACTAACTACCCAGAGTTAAGCGAAATAACAAGTGATGAGGATGCCCTCCCGAAAGGCATCCTCATTCTTAATTTTAAACAGCAATAATTGCGCAAAACAAAAACACATCATATATATTTGTGTATTTTTGTAGCAGGACTTCTCCGCGTCCGCAGTCGGCTACCACGAAGACTTTGTGGATTGCCTTGTCGACAGTCGGGAGCTGAAACGGATCACAAACGAATTGAAAACGGAGCTTAACAGATTCCCGGAACGATAGCCAGTATTTAAAAGCCAGCAGTCTTATGAATAAACAAACAATCAAGGAGACAACAGAAAACCATACAATGAAAATATTACTCATCAATCCGCCGCATCTATCCATCGGCAGCCGCTTGCCAAACGAGCACCTGCCACCGTTGGGATTGCTGTGTATCGGCGGAGCATTGATCGACGCAGGTTATCAGGTAGAATTGCTGGATGCTGATTATAGCAACTTGAAAACAGCTCAAATTGTGTCGGCGGCTATTGCCAAACAAGCGGACATGGTCCTGTTGGGACATTCGGGCTCCACGTCGGCACAGCCTGTTATCAACGAAATCACCCGGTTACTCAAATATGCGCAGCCCGAAATTTGTGTGGCCGTGGGCGGCGTGTTTCCTACCTTTCATTGGAAAGACATTCTGCAGGAAAATCCGCAGATAGATTATATTGTTTGCGGCGAGGGCGAACAAACGATTGTGAAACTCACCCGCGCGATCGAACAAAATCTGCCGGTTTCCGAAGTAAAAGGTATCGCGTACAGAGCGGACAACATTCCCATACGAACATCTCCTGCGGAAATCATCGAAAATCTGGACGAGTTCCGGATTGCCTGGGAACTGATGAACGGCTATCACTACACCTATTGGGGGCGGCGGAAAGCTGTTGTTGTACAGTTTTCGAGAGGTTGCCCGCACCAATGCTCTTATTGCGGACAAAACCTGTTTTGGCAAAAGTTCCGCCACCGGAACCCACAGAATTTTGCCAACGAGATCGAAATGCTGCACAAGAAATATGGTGTCGAAGTGATTAACTTTGCCGACGAAAATCCCTCTTCCGATGCTCGAGCCTGGCAAGAGTTCTTAGAAGCACTGATTGCCAAAAATCTACCGCTCATTTTGGTTGGTTCTATTCGGGCGGACAATATCGTCCGGGATGCCGGCATCTTGCATCTTTACAAACAGGCTGGTTTCGAGCGATTTCTACTCGGTATAGAGAATTACAACGAAGCTGTTTTGAAGCAAATCAAGAAAGCAGGTACGATAACCAAAGACAGACAGGCCATTCAGTTGTTGCGGAAACACCATATCTTGTCCATGGCAACTTATGTAGTGGGTTTTGGCGAAGAGCGGGTAAAAGACTTCTGGCACAGTGTGAAGCAACTCTGGTCTTACGATCCCGACCAAATCCAACTGCTTTACCTGACGCCGCATCGTTGGACGCCTTATTTTGAGGAAATCAAAGACAAGAAAATTATCCTGACTGACCAACGGAAATGGGATTACAAGCACCAGGTCATCGCCATCAATAACATGCATCCGGTGTTTGTCATTTTGTGCGTAAAACTCGTAGAGGTATTCGTGCAAATGCGCCCCAAAGCTATCAACCGCTTACTTTTTCATAGGGAAGCACGTTTGCGAAGCGCCATGCGATGGTACACCAACATCGGGCGCAAAGTGTGGTTCTGGGAGTTGTACCAGTTCTTCTTTGTCACGAAACTGGCAAAAGAAAAAATAACATTAGAGGAATTCTGGAACGCTCAACATATAAATGAATAAAACAAAATGAAAGCATATTTTAAGTTACAATACACGCTGACAAATAGAAAATTATCCGATATCGGCCTCATCCGGAAACTGAGGGAGATGGGCAAAACGGTCATTATTTCTTCACACGTATTCTCCACATTGAGCGACACGTGTGATGAAATACATCTGTTGAGCAAGGGCGAAATTATTCAAAAGGTAAGCCGGGAAAACTTCGATGTATTGGAAGCAGAGATGAAGGAGTTTACCATTGGAGATAAAATCGAAAAATTAGAACTGAAATAAGATAGGTTTCAGGCCGTTGGATTGTCAAAATCAGTATCTAAGTCTTTTTTTGCTCAACAATAAACCAGGTAGAGGGAAAACATGCGGATAATTACACAAAAGTTTGACTATCCGGGCGGGAATGCCGGTTTATAATGCTACTTTTGTGCATCAAAATACTGTATATATGGAAGATTTACAATTAAAGTATGGTTGCAACCCCAACCAAAAGCCCGCCCGGATATTCATCAAAGAAGGCCATTTGCCTATCGAGATACTGAATGGCAATCCCGGATACATTAATTTAATGGATGCCTTCAACGGATGGCAGTTGGTGAAAGAGCTCAAGCAAGCTACCGGACTCCCGGCAGCGACTTCTTTCAAGCATGTTAGTCCGGCTGGTGCTGCCGTCGGCACGGAGATGAGTGACACGCTCAAAAAGATTTACTTTGTGGACGATCTGGCGCTAACCCCGCTTGCCACTGCATACGCCCGTGCCCGTGGCGCGGACCGTATGTCGTCGTATGGCGATTTCATCGCTTTGAGTGATACATGCGACAAGGAAACGGCCGTGCTGATCAACCGCGAGGTGTCGGATGGCGTGATCGCTCCGGGTTATACGCCGGAAGCATTGGAGATCTTACGGAAGAAACGCAAAGGGACTTACAATGTCATTCAGATAGATCCGGCCTATCAACCGGCTCCCATCGAGCACAAGGATGTGTTCGGCATCACCTTCGAACAGGGAAGAAATAACCTGTTGCTGGACAATTCTATCTTTGTAAATTTCCCTACGCAGAAGAAACAGTTCCCTGCCGGGGCGCAAAGGGACTTGCTGATTGCCATGATCACACTGAAATATACGCAGTCTAATTCGGTTTGTTATGCTAAGGACGGGCAAGCTATCGGTATCGGTGCCGGGCAGCAAAGTCGTATTCACTGTACTCGCCTGGCGGGAACGAAGGCCGATATCTGGTCACTGCGTCAGCATCCGAAGGTGATGAGCCTTCCTTTTGTGGAAGGAATTCGTCGGGCCGACCGGGATAACACCATAGACATCTACATTTCGGAAGATTACGATGATGTATTGGCAGACAGTGTTTGGCAACAGTTCTTCTCCGTGAGGCCGGAAGTTCTGACCCGTGAAGAGAAGAAAGAATGGCTTTCCAAGCAGAGCGGTGTATCGCTGTCATCGGATGCGTTCTTCCCGTTTGGTGATAATATAGAACGTGCGCACAAGAGTGGCGTGGATTTCATCGCACAACCCGGCGGTTCGGTGCGTGATGACAATGTCATCGAGACTTGTGACAAGTATGGCATAACGATGGCATTTACCGGAATACGGTTGTTCCATCACTAATAACAAGAACGGCTGTCGCGCTTAAACACGACAGCCGTTTTTCTATTATTAAAATACTGAAAAAGATGAGTAAACACGCCGTATACCATTGCCTCGCCATCCTCACTGTCGTGATCTGGGGAGTCACGTTTATTTCGACCAAAGTGCTGATCCATGCCGGACTGATGCCTGTCGAGATTTTTTTGTACCGCTTTATCCTAGCCTACCTTTGTATCCTAACAGTGGCACACAAGCGGCTCTTTGCTCACACGCTGAAGGACGAAACTTTGTTGATGCTGGCCGGACTATGCGGAGGAAGTATCTATTTTATTGCCGAGAACACTGCGCTGGGCATTACATTAGCATCCAATGTATCCCTGATTATCTGTACTGCGCCTATTATTACAGCCTTTCTTACTTCCTGGTTCTATAAAGAACCTTTGAACAGGAATCTGCTGGCAGGTTCGGTAATTGCCTTGCTGGGGGTGGTGGCTTCTATGCTATGCTACCTGATGTGGAACGCTGCCGTGAAGGTATTGGGTACTGCCCAGACTACCAGCTACATCTACATCATTCCGCTGGTTACGATGGTGGCCTCGGCTGTCTTACTTAATGAACGACCCACTATTGCTTCGGTGTCGGGTGCAGGATGTATTATTTGTGGGGTGTACTGGGCTGAAAGGAAATCTTCCTAACCTTCCACCTCTATAGACCATCGCCCGACTTGACTTCGGGACAATATTATCTGCCACAGCTGAATAAACAATGAAATAAATGAAACCAACAGAAGCTTGCCATTATTCAGACACATCTTTCGGATCGTTTGAAACAATCGTTTTCCTAATTTGTTTTCAGACTATAACCCTATAAAAACAAAGTCTATGAGCACTAAGCGAATTCAAAAGATTTTACCGACACCCGCCCCACACATGGTAGGAGACGGTTTCCGTGTGCATAATTTCTTCCCGAGTGGATACCATCTGGGCGAGAAACGTATGAGCCCGTTCTTTCTTCTCGATTACAATTCCAGAATCGATTTTCCTCCCAGTGAAACACCGCGGGGTGTAGGCGTGCATCCGCACCGGGGATTCGAAACAGTAACCATCGCCTATCATGGCCGGATAGCCCATCATGATAGCTATGGCAACAGCGGAATCATCGGCGAAGGAGATATACAATGGATGACTGCCGCATCCGGAGTGCTTCACAAGGAGTATCACGAATCGGAATACAGTAAAAAAGGAGGACCCTTCCAAATGGTTCAGCTTTGGGTAAATCTGCCTGCCCGAGATAAAATGAGTGCACCGAAGTACCAGACATTGGTGCATGATCAGCTTTCTACCTTCAAGCTTCCGGACGGAAAAGGAGTGATCGAAGTCATTGCCGGCAGTTATAACGGAGTCAACGGTACAGCATCTACTTTCACGCCTATCGAAATCTACAATGCCCGGATAAAGAAGGGTGGCCGGTTCTCCCTCTCCCTTCCGGAGGAGTACAATACGGGCGTACTGATCATTGAAGGCAGCACAAAGGTCAACCAAGTGACCGATGTTGCGGCCGACCATTTTGTTTTATTCGAGAACAAGGGGGAGGAGATTACACTGGAAGCTACAGAAGACAGCATTTTCCTAATCCTAAGCGGAGAGCCGATAGATGAACCAATCTTTGCTTACGGGCCTTTTCTGATGAATACTCAGCAAGAGGTAAGGCAGGCTTATGAAGATTTCGGACAAGGAAAATTCGGATATTTGGAGGATTAAGCCAATCTTCTTATTCCCCGCTCCGCTCTCTTGCTCCCTGAAAGACGGATCAGACTCACGGTCTGAAGCATGCAAACTTTATGGGTACAGTGAATACATCAAATATTTTCATTATTTTTGCAAGAGTATAAAAGATAAATAGAAATGATTAAAGGAGGACATAATGGCTTTTTAGCCACAGTATGAAACGTCTTCTCCGTTGGAAAAACAAATAAAAAGATGGATCAGAACAGAGTGTACAGAATGTTATTTGCAAGTGTCTACCCACTGTATATCCAAAAAGCAGAAAGAAAAGGACGAACGAAAGCGGAAGTGGATTGCATCATCTTTTGGCTGACAGGGTATGACGAACAATCGTTACAACAGCAGGTTGACAACGAAAGTGATTTGGAAGCCTTTTTTGCTCAGGCACCACAAATCAATCCGAATGCTTCCCTGATCACGGGCGTTGTATGCGGTTGCCGTGTGGAGGAAATTGAAGATGAACGGATGCGGAACATCCGTTACTTAGACAAGTTGATTGACGAGTTGGCCAAAGGTAAAGCAATGGAGAAGATCCTGAGGAAATAAACTGAAAGTAGTCAAGAGCAATACTTCTTCCATTCCATGCAGTATTTGAACGATTACTCTGTTTCACATACATGAGGACAACACAGCATATGTAAAAATACTCATATGGATATGGTTGGCAAGGTCAGCATAGAAAAAATGGATGGCGTTCAACATTTAGTTATTACTTTTGGGGAAATGTAAATCATTATCCATGTTTGCAATGACATCGGAGATTGGGGAAATAGAAAGACTAATTATGACAGAACTTCTGATTGAAAGAATACATCCTTCAGAAATGAACGAAGTGGCTGACATGCTGACCGATTCCTTTCTGACAAATCCGGCATACACCCTGATCTTCCCCCAAAAGAATCAGCGGAAAGACGGTTTGCGATGGGTGTTCAAAGCAAGCCTCATCCTGAACAATCAGAAGCAACCATTAACACGCATTATTAAAGAGAAAGACACGGGTAACATCGTCGGCACGTTTACAATAGTACCGCCACAGGGAGTTAAAAGCGGACTTTTTGCCTATCTGAAAATAGGCATCCCCGGTTTTATCACAAAATTCGGAATGAGTTCATTGATACGGATGCTGCGTTTGGACAACGGCAACAAGAAATCCTTAGCGGAGTCGATAAAAATGCCGGAATATCATTACCTGTCTATGGTCGTGGTCCGGGAGGAATTCAGAGGAACAGGCATCGGCTCTCTGGCAATAAAACAGGCTATTGAGGAACTCACGACTTCCGGTCTCTCATGCAAGTTAATGGGACTAACCACCCAACTTCCTGAGAATGTCACTTTCTACTCCCGGTTAGGTTTTGAGAAACTACACGAGGGTTATATAGACTTCCAGGGAAACAAGTACTATAATTACACCATGAAACGACATTTATAGACCAGGGAAACAAAATCAAACACTGTTGGTATGTAAATCAGGAGATGTATAGTATCTTTGTATTGTTCTTCAAAGAAGAAAGAAATACCTAAAGTGAAACGCCCTAAAACCCATAAGCCATGGATCATAAAACAATACTTTTAGCATTCTCTCTGACACTGATTGCCGGGCTCTCCACTGGAATCGGGAGTTTAATTGCGCTCGTTGCCAAACGTACCAACACCAAATTCTTGTGTTTCTCCCTGGGATTATCAGCAGGTGTGATGCTTTATGTCTCCTTCATGGAAATGATGCCCACTGCCAAAGCCGAATTAGTCTCTACTTTCGGAGATAAAACGGGAATGTTGTACCTGTTGATTGCTTTTTTCGGAGGCATTGCCCTGATTACGCTGATAGATTTTCTGGTTCCGGAATCCGGAAATCCGCATGAAATACATGGCGTGGAAGATATGAACAAACGGGATGCCCTGCACCGGGCAGGTCTGGTGGTTGCTTTCTCCTTGGCATTACACAATTTCCCGGAAGGAATTGCCACCTTTACCGCTGCTTTGGAAAGTTTGGATATCGCCATTCCTATCACGGTTGCTATTGCTATTCACAATATTCCGGAAGGAATTGCGGTTTCCGTACCGATCTATCACGCAACAGGCAACCGAAGAAAGGCTTTCTGGTATTCTTTTCTCTCGGGGCTGGCAGAACCTGTCGGTGCCGGCATCGCATTCCTGTTTCTGATGCCATATTGGACTACTGCGATCAACGGCATTATTTTAGCAGCAGTTTCCGGTATTATGGTCTTTATTTCTTTAGACGAACTGTTGCCTTCTGCCGAGAAATATGGGAAACACCATATTTCTATTTCAGGTGTAGTGGCGGGAATGGCAGTAATGGCAATAAGTTTATGGCTGCTTTGAAAACGAGAGCAGAGCGTGGAACCTGTTTAGTGATTCCAGGCATTCTTGTTTATCATAAGTTTTCGGGGATGAAGACATAATTCGATTTTGGGGAGGCTGAGCCGTTTCTATGTATTATGTAAATATTATAGCTTAGAAGAAACAGCCTCATCGACTATCTTGCTTATATCTGCTTTTAGTTTATCATCCATATCTCAATTATCTTTATTTCTATTACATATCTGTCAAATCCCAGCAAAGACTTTCTACTGTATGTTTATTCAGTTCCTTTGTTTTTAGGATTTTGACTTTCTCTTCAAACAATTGAGGTTTGAAGTTCTTTTTCTGCCGTTTTACTTCAACAGCAACAGCACTCTTATCATCCAAATATACTCCCACAATATCAATCTCATTCTGATTCCCTTTTGGTTCCCACCACGAG
>JAVBVA010000019.1:0-53475 GCA_031554665.1 Bacteroides sp.
ACTTGCTGACCGATCCTACGGGCAGCCGCCGTTTCCTCTGTGTGGAAGTGGAACACAAGATCGACTGCACGGATATTGATCATGCGCAGATTTTTGCACAGTTGAAGGTGGAACTGCTTTCGGGCGAACGCTACTGGTTCAGTAAGGAAGAAGAGCGGGAGTTACAACAACACAACCAGGCATTCTACCGGCAGACTCCGATGGAAGAGGTGCTTCGGGCCTGTTACCATGCTCCGGAGAAGGAGGAAGACCGGTACGAGCTGCTTTCGGCAGCGGATATCTTCAAGGATTTGAAGAAGTATAACCCGGCAGCGATGCGTAGTGCGAATCCGAATGTGATGGCGCAGGTGCTGGTGGCTGTCGGAATAGAGCGAAAACATACCAAGTGGGGGAATGTGTATAAGGTGGTGAAAAATCGCAAGGTGAACCCGGTGAAGGCGGGGTGAATCCCCCTCCTTCACCCCGCAACCCGCATGAACAGAGTGCTCGTAACCGGTTGAAGGAGGTGGAGGCCCGAAATAAATTTCTATGTATACGAGATATAGTATGACACTATTTAGTACTTTTGCTTGACATAACGAAACATTTTTCAATCGGTGCATGCGTATGAAAACGTTGAAAGGTTCCTCTCTTCCTACCGTCATGGTAATATGTGTACTTATATCTTTATTGGTATTGTTCGCTATTGCCCTTTTCGATATGAACAACTTGTTCTATGCGAACTACCATGCCGGGAAGCAACGTAAGGAAGATATCAACTCGGCTTTCGTCGTGTATTGCAACGACAGTACATTGACTTCCCTGCTCGATCGGGAAGGCGGATATCAATTGTATGAAGGGGATGATGCGTCTTTGCCTGTCCATTTTGAGATACAGCCCTGGGGATTGTATGAGTGTGTCACCGTCTACACTGCCGATCATACGTATCACTCTACCCGCCTGCTGGGCAAGAAACAGGATTGCGAATACGAAGCGGCGCTTTGGGTATGCAGCCGGGATATGGTGTTGTCCTTTGCCGGCCGCTCGGAAATAAAGGGGACCACATTCATCCCGATCAATGGCATCAGTTACATTCAGCTCGGTGATATTCCTTTTGAGGGGAAAGAGATAAGGGATGAATACATCGATTTATCGGAAGTGGAGCTTCCTCCCATCGATACGGCGTATATCAAACGACTGGAAACATGTAGGAAGAGGGCGGATATGGCGGCATTGCCTGCGAAAAAGGAAGCAGATCCTTATTATAGTTTCCGGGACCCGACAGTGCATTTCGATCTGGCGGATCATTCCGGTCCGCTTTGTGTAAGAGGAAATGCGGTTTTGCATGCCGATGAGATAACCCTTACGCCGGAGGATGTGTTGAGTGATGTGATCCTGAGCGCCCGGAAGGTTACCATTGAAGAGGGGTTCGCCGGTTCTTTGCAAATCATGGCTACAGATACAGTGATAATTAAAGAACATGTACAGTTGCGCTATCCGTCGGGGGTTTATCTGGAAGGAAACGATGGGATGACTTATCTGGAGATAGGGAACCATAGCCAGTTGAATGGATATGCCATCGTATTCGGCACTACGGAAAAGAGTTCCGGTATCCACATCGACGAAAACTACCGGCAAGACTCTACAGCCGTCTTCCGCGGATTGCTCTATGTAGATGGTATTGCCGATGTACGGGGAGAGTTATCGGGCGGAGTCTACCTGACGGAGTGTTATTACCTTCCCGAAAACGGAGTTTATGCAAGTGTACTTAAGGATGCCCGAATATCGCGCAACAACCAGATGGTTTATCCGCTCTTCTTTGCCCATAGCGCCTACCGGAGAAAAGAAATCAAGACAATACATTAAAGGATTTTTTACTTTTGTTGCGGTTTCTGTGGAAAATAAACTATATTTGAACTTCATTCGTAATTTGACAGGGGGAAACAGTATGAACAAGCTACTTTATCTAACCATCCTTTGCTGTGCGACATGCTTCATAGCCTGCGATGACATTTTCGTAGAAGATATTTCCGACGACTCGATAACGATCGTAGCTCCGGGAGATGGCGTTGTACTAACCAACAGCAGTCTTACGCTGGTATGGGAGACGTTGGAGGGGGCCGAATCCTATCAGGTTGTTATCGTATCTCCCTCGTTTAGCGATATCCGGTCGTATGTGTGCGACTCGGTTACCGAAGATTATAAGATGAAGCTCACGCTGGATCCCGGCACGTACGAATGGTCTGTACAGGGACACAATTCGGCTTATGCATCCCTGAAGAGCATCCGGAAATTTGAGATTGCAGCGCCATGAAGAAGAAGGTAACCACATACGTTTTGCTGACTTTATGTATAGTCATCTGGGGAACCATCGGCTGGAAAGTCTATTCAGCTCTTCAGGACGATACTCCTGTACCTGTGCGGGCAGCCAAAGTAGCAGCTGTCCCTCCCAAAGAAACCCCTTCGTTGTTGCTGAATTACCGGGATCCTTTTCTGGGAGGATATCCCCAGCAGAAAGTGAAAACAGAAAAAGCATCGCCGGAACCTGTTGTAGAGAGAAGGGAGTATGCAGAACCGCCGCAGACAGAAGTAGTCCCCGACTTTCAGTACAAGGGCATTATCCGTTTCGGCAAAATGACACAAGCCATTATTAACCGGAATGGCGAGAGCCTGATGCTGAAAGCCAACGAAAAGGTGGGTGAATTCAATGTGGTGCAAATCACGGAGGCTAAACTTGTGGTAAGTCGCAAGAACAAAAAATACGAACTGTCTGTACAATGAACCGTTTCAGGCAAATACTTTGTAAGCGTATACTGGGTTCTACCTTGCTGGAAACGATTACGGCATCCGTCATTTTTATGATCGTTTTTGTCATGTCTATGGATACACTGACGCGGTTGCTGACTTTCGATAGCAGCGATTCGGACTGTGTCGTGATTGAAAACGCATTAAGCAAGTGCAAGAGGGAACTATGCCGGCAGGAACTTCGCCCGGGAACCAGGGTGTACCCTTACAAGTGGGGAGAGATCAGTGTGGAGATTTCGACCTATCGGGGAGATGTTTTCCAGATAAATATGGTGGCTACCGGACCGAAAGAACATTGCAAAACGGGTTATCGCTTTCTGTTGGCCAACCCATAAATAGACCGCGAATGAAGAGATGCATACAGAAAACTGGCAGCAAAAGGTTGGGCGGAACAACAATAGTGGAATTGTTGGTCGTCATGATCGTGTCCGGAATCCTGTTCCTGTTGCTCTTCGACGGACTGAGAATCGTACAACAATACGGTCGTATCCTCGACCGCAAGCTAACTCATAAGTCCGGTCTTCTGTACAGCCATCAGGTACTCGAGATCTTATTGGAGAAAACCGATAGTATACGACGGAACGGAAATGAACTCTTGTTCTATACCAACCGTGCGGTGGAAGCAGAGCGAATGAGTATCGACAGCGCTTATATAGTGCTTTATGGCGAAGGATTTGCCGATACCCTGTTTGCCGGTCTGCTGGATGTAGGTGTTCACCCCGTATCTTCCCATTCGTCGCTGATCGATTCTCTTTTTGTGTCTGTACGGCTGGGTAGCGATACGCTTCAATTGGACTATGGGCTTTCACCCTACAGTCACTTGACAAGAAATGAATTTGACGCAGATGATATTGACTAACAGTAAGCATACCCGGATAACGGATAAGAAGAAATACCTTCTTTTTTCGCAGTTGCATTCCCTGCTTGGCTCGGGGTTGAGCTTTAGCCGTGCCTTCGACTTGCTGATTCAGGGTGAAAAGAAGAAGAAGGACGCCGAGGTGTTCAGGAAAGTATATCAACTCATCCTTGTAGGAAATGAGTTCTGGAAAAGCATGGAACTCTCCGAATCGTTTGCTGATCTGGATTGTGGGGTGATTCGCATCGGCGAGGAGACTGGTAAGATCGATCAATCCCTTCAGTTCCTGAGTGAATACTACCGGAAGAAGAACGAGCAACGCCGCATGTTGGTGGGAGCGTTGAGTTACCCCATTGTGATTGTCGTTACTGCTATGTTGGTGCTTTTCTTTATGATTACTGTGGTGGTGCCGATGTTCGAGCAGGTTTACTCGCGCATGGGAGGCAGTTTGCCGGAGATTACACAGTTTATGCTTCGGATATCGGCTCAATTCCCTGTGTTTTTCACCTTGACGGGACTTGCTATCCTCAGCTTGGTTACGATCAAACTGCTCTATGGGAAGACAGAAACGTATCGGAGGATTACTTCCACGATTCTGCTACGCACTCCGTTGATCGGACATTTGGTCCGGACGCATTACCAGGCACAATTCTGCAAACTGCTGTATCTGTTGGTCAGCTCGGATGTTCCTTTGCTCCGTTCGCTGAACATGCTCGAATCGATCATCGGGTTTTATCCTTACAGTCGCTCTTTTGCCCGCATTGCCGAAGGGCTTCAACGAGGCGAATCTTTTTCGGAGAATATGGAGAAGTTTATCGATATTTATGGGAATAAGCTGGTCACGCTCATTCGTGTGGGCGAGGAAACCAACTGCTTGGACAAGATGCTTGCTGCACAAGCCAATGACATTACTGCCGAATTGGAGCACGAACTGAAACAACTGGGTAATGTGCTGGAACCTGCCCTGATACTTGGCGTTGGTGGTATTGTTGCCTTTGTACTGATTGCCATGTACATGCCGATGTTCCAGTTGGGGCAGACAATCAATTAGAGAATATACCATCCTAAACAAAGTTGCCGAAAATACACATTTTACGTATGTATTTTCGGCAAAATCTCACATTTTGGATAGATGACGTTATTTCTTTGCCCCCAGAGGAACAGATATGCCCAGGTAAGCATTGGCACATTTCGTACTATTGCCAAAGTAAATATAGTCGGCACCCAGCATCAGCGATCCAACTTTCACAGCAGCTCCGAACGACTTACCCGAGCTTTGAATCATGGAATAGCTGATAGCTGTATTGAACCAGCTCTTCGGACGATAATTGGCCGAAAGCGTTAACTCCGAGAGTGTTTCGTCTTTGATAAAACGAGTGGTGGAGAGTGCACCGAATGCCACTTTGTTGTTCAGAATAGCATATTCGCCACCCAAAACAAGCGTTGAGGCTAATGTGGTGCTACGTGATTTGCGGGTATCATCCTGGCGCATTTGCAACAAGTCGAAATCCAATACATCGCCCCCTTGGGTACGCTCTTCGAATTCCTGATAATTGTGAGTATCATAAGATTGATGAGCTTCGGCAATGGCTTGTTGGTAGGAACCTTTTGACCAGGAGATGAAGCCGAGATCAAGAATGGCTGCCGAAAGAGTAACATTATCGATCAGGCGGTAAGTAGCTCCTAAATCGATGGCGCCACCGAAACCTGCTACTCCAAAACTACCTGTTTCCAGTTCGTCTACATATCCTCTATCATTGTTTACTAATTCCAAGCCTTTGAACGAACCCTCTACGCGGGCATCTATATCGATGGTGCCGGTCATGGCGCTCGAATTGTTTTCCATACGGATCTGCTTGATATTCATATCCATATCGGCCACGCCGGTGAGTACCTTTAGCTTGGTGCCCACAGTCAGGCGATCGGTTATCTCACGCGAGTATCCCACGCCTGTTTCCATGTATGAGTTGACTCTTGTTTTTTGATTCTGAATATTGAAGTTGCTCCACGAATCACCTGAATCCATTGCTCTCATATATTCGAACATGGTCTTGGGAACAGACGCATAGATGTCAGTACGTAGCCCGACGTTGAACGACCAGAATCCTTTACCCTTGTAGAATCCGAATGAAAGGATGTCCGTGTTGATAGAGGCATTCAGTGTATTGTCTCCTTTCAGTCTTTTCATGAATTTGTCATTGTTATAAAAATCATCACTCGAGTCAATGATATCGATTATATCCAAAGAGCCCAGACTGTTCGAAGAGACGGAAGCGTTGAATGCACCGATTACCGGGATGTTCACATAGCCTTTGGTGGGACGTAAAGCCGGATTCAATTGAATGCGATGGGAGGAGCCTTCCATAAAATAAGAGGTCCGTAAGAACTGTGCATGGGTGCTGACGGCAATAGCTGTCAGTAATAAGAAAGTAACTGCGAGTTTGATTGCGGTTGAATTGTTTCTTTTCATTGGGAGTTAGTTTTAGAGAATTAGTAAAACGATTTGCTGAATTATAGCGTGAATAATGTATTAATTGTTTAAAAACCGACAGCAAAGATAGACTAAAAATTAAATAACCTCAAATATTGTAAGAGAATGTCTTATGTGGGCGAGCGGCTAAGGAAAACTTTTTTTATTCTAATATTTTGTTGTTGAACATTTTATTTATATCTTTGTGCCCGAAACGGGATGAAGAGGTGAGGGGCGATTAAGCTCCTTTTTTTGTTCTTATTACAAATATCGATGATAGAGAAAAAAATTGTTTGTCAAATTGTTGAAGATTGGTTGGAAGACAAGGACTATTTTCTGGTAGAAGTAGTTGTAAGTGCCGACAACAGGATTGTGGTCGAAATAGACCATGTAGAAGGAGTGTGGATCGAAGATTGCGTGGAACTTAGCCGTTTCATCGAATCGAAATTGAACCGTGAGGAAGAAGACTATGAATTGGAAGTAGGCTCTGCAGGTATCGGGCAGCCGTTCAAAGTGTTGCAGCAATATTACAGCCATATCGGTTGCGAAGTGGAAGTGTTGCTGAAAGACGGACGTAAGCTGGCCGGGGTACTGAAGAATGCTGATGAAGAGAAGTTTGTGGTGGCCGTTCAGAAAAAGGTAAAAACCGAAGGAATGAAGCGCCCTAAGCTGGTGGAAGAGGAAGAAACTTTCGCTTACAATGATGTGAAATATACGAAATACTTAATAAGTTTTAAATAATTATGGCCAAGAAAGAAGAAACAATCAGTTTGATTGACACATTTTCGGAATTTAAGGAGCTGAAAAATATTGATAGAACCACAATGGTAAGCGTACTCGAAGAGTCGTTCCGGAGTGTTATTACGAAAATGTTTGGCACTGACGAAAATTATGACGTCATCGTGAATCCTGACAAAGGAGACTTTGAGATATGGCGGAACCGGGAGGTAGTAGCCGATGAGGACCTGACAAACCCGAATATGCAGATCTCGTTGACCGAAGCACAGAAAATTGATGCTTCATACGAAGTAGGAGAGGAGGTTACCGACGAGGTGATTTTTGCCAAGTTCGGTCGCCGTGCCATCTTGAACCTTCGTCAGACGCTGGCTTCGAAAATTCTTGAGCTTGAGAAAGACAGTATTTATAACAAATATATTGATAAGGTAGGCTCCATTGTGAATGCAGAAGTGTATCAGATATGGAAGAAAGAGATGCTGCTGCTTGATGATGAAGGCAATGAATTGCTGTTGCCCAAGACAGAACAGATTCCGGCTGACTTCTACCGTAAAGGGGAAACCGCCCGTGCAGTGGTGGCACGCGTGGATAACAAGAACAATAATCCGAAGATTATCCTGTCGCGTACGTCGCCTGTTTTTCTGCAGCGTTTGTTCGAGATGGAGGTTCCCGAAATCAATGACGGGCTTATTACCATACGTAAGATAGCCCGTATCCCAGGCGAGCGTGCAAAAATTGCTGTAGAGTCGTATGACGACAGAGTAGATCCCGTAGGAGCTTGTGTGGGTGTGAAAGGAAGTCGTATCCACGGGATTGTACGCGAGCTTCGCAATGAGAATATCGATGTGATTAATTATACGTCGAATATCCCCTTGTTTATTCAACGTGCACTGAGTCCGGCCAAAGTTTCTTCGATTCGTCTGAACGAAGAAGAACACAAGGCTGAGGTATTCCTGAAACCGGAAGAAGTGTCGTTGGCTATTGGTAAAGGCGGTTTGAATATCAAGCTGGCCAGTATGTTGACCGAGTACACTATTGATGTGTTCCGTGAATTGGATGAGGCTTTGCAAGACGAAGATATCTATTTGGACGAATTCAGGGATGAAATCGACGGATGGGTGATCGATGCCATCAAAGCTATCGGTGTGGATACGGCGAAGGCTGTATTGAATGCTCCGCGCGAGATGTTGATCGAAAAAACGGACCTCGAAGAAGAAACAGTGGACGAGGTAATACGTATTTTGAAATCGGAGTTCGAAGACAATGAATAACTGATCATTTCTTAACTCCACCATTCATTAAATTAAAGTATGACGATAAGGTTAAACAAAGTTACAAGAGACTTGAATGTAGGAATTTCGACGGTTGTTGAGTTTCTGCAAAAAAAGGGACACACGATAGAGGCGAACCCTAATACAAAAATTTCCGAAGAGCAGTATGCTATGCTTAAGAAGGAGTTCAGCACAGATAAAAATCTGAGGCTGGAGTCAGAGCGTTTCATACAGGAACGCCAGAATAAGGACCGCAACAAGACATCGGTGGCTATCGAAGGCTATAACAAAAAGCCGGAGAAGAAAACGGATGAAGTGTTCAGAACTGCACTCCCTGATGACGCACGCCCGAAATTCAAGCCTGTCGGTAAGATCGATCTGGATAAGTTGAACCGGAAGGTGGAGAGAGAGGTAGTGGTGGAAGAACCTCAAAAGAGTGCTCCGGTTGTTGAAGAAAAAAAGGAGATCATTATAGAAAAACCAGTGGTAGTAGAAGAGGTGGCCCCGATTGTAGTGCCGGTTTCGCAGCCGGAGCCGGTGGTTACCCCCCAACCTGTCGTTGAGAAATCTGTATTGGAGGAGAAACACGAAGAATTGAAACCGGTTATGACGGAAGTGGTGGAACAAAGGATTGAACCCAAGATAGCAGAGCCTGCTGGGAGTGAGAATGGCATGGAGGATGATGTGTTTAAAATTCGCCCGGCGGAAAATGCACCCGTTCAGTTGAATGTTGTCGGACATATCGACTTGAAAGCGTTGAACCAATCGACACGCCCGAAGAAGAAGTCGAAAGAAGAGAAACGCAAAGAACGCGAGGAGAAAGAAAAACTGCGTCAGGATCAGAAGAAACTGATGAAGGAGGCTATCATCAAGGAAATCCGTAAGGATGACAATAAACTGGTGAAGCCTAAAGATGCTGCTACGGATGCGAATGCGAAGAAAAAACGTAATCGTATCAATAAAGAAAAAGTAGATATTGCCAATGTAGGTGCCAGCTTCCCGAACGGGGAACGTAAAGGAGGAGGAAACCAAGGACAGGGTCATCAAGGTCATCAAGGCCAAAACCGTCCGGGACAAGGACAGGGACAAGGTGGCGGTAACCGCCCCGATGGTAATAAACGAAATAATAACAAAGATCGTTTTAAAAAGCCCGTCATCAAGCAGGAGGTTAGCGAGGAAGATGTAGCTAAGCAAGTAAAAGAAACGCTGGCTCGTTTGACTAACAAGGGTAAAACCAAAACGTCGAAATATCGTAAGGAAAAACGCGATATGGCTTCCAACCGCATGCAGGAGATGGAAGACCGCGAAATGGCGGACAGCAAGGTGTTGAAACTGACGGAGTTTGTGACGGCCAATGAGTTGGCAAGCATGATGGATGTGTCGGTGAATCAGGTTATCGCTACTTGTATGAGTATCGGTATGATGGTTTCTATTAATCAGCGTCTGGATGCGGAAACAATCAACCTTGTAGCCGAAGAATTCGGGTTTAAAACAGAATATGTGAGCGCCGATGTGTCACAGGCCATTGTCGAAGAAGAAGATGCCGAAGAAGATCTGCAGCCTCGTGCTCCGATTGTAACGGTAATGGGACACGTTGACCATGGTAAGACATCGTTGCTCGACTACATTCGTAAGGCTAATGTGATTGCCGGCGAGGCGGGAGGTATCACCCAGCACATCGGTGCTTATAACGTGAAACTGGAAGATGGACGTAAGATCACGTTCCTCGATACTCCGGGTCACGAGGCGTTTACAGCCATGCGTGCCCGTGGAGCCAAAGCAACGGATATCGCCATCATCATCGTAGCGGCGGACGACAATGTGATGCCGCAGACAAAGGAAGCTATCAACCACGCCATGGCGGCAGGTGTCCCCATCGTGTTTGCTATTAATAAGGTAGATAAGCCGACGGCAAATCCGGAGAAAATTAAAGAAACACTGGCTGGCATGAACTTCTTAGTCGAAGACTGGGGAGGTAAATACCAGTCGCAAGATATCTCGGCCAAGAAAGGTATTGGCGTGAAGGAATTGATGGAGAAGGTACTGCTCGAAGCAGAAATGCTGGATTTGAAAGCCAATCCGAACCGTCGTGCCACAGGTTCTATCATTGAATCGACCTTGGACAAGGGACGTGGATATGTAGCTACCATGCTGGTATCTAATGGTACGTTGAAGACGGGCGACATCGTGTTGGCGGGAACCAACTACGGACGTGTGAAGGCTATGTTCAACGAGCGTAACCAGCGTATCAAGGAGGCCGGACCATCTGAGCCGGTATTGATCCTTGGTCTGAACGGTGCTCCGCAGGCAGGTGATACATTCCATGTATTCGAAACCGATCAGGAAGCGCGTGAAATTGCCAACAAGCGTGAGCAGTTGCAACGCGAACAGGGCCTCCGTACTCAGAAGTTGCTGACACTCGACGAAGTAGGCCGTCGTATTGCATTAGGAGATTTCCAGGAGTTGAATGTTATTGTGAAGGGCGACGTGGACGGTTCTATCGAAGCGTTGAGCGACTCGCTGATCAAACTTTCTACTGAACGTATCCAGGTCAACGTGATCCACAAGGCTGTGGGACAGATTTCAGAGTCCGATGTAACGCTGGCTGCCGCTTCCAACGCTATTATTATCGGGTTCCAGGTACGTCCGTCGGCTTCGGCCCGCAAGTACGCCGAGGCGGAAGGTGTCGATATCCGTATGTATTCGGTTATCTATGCTGCCATCGAAGAGGTGAAGGCTGCTATGGAAGGTATGCTGGCTCCGGTGGTGAAGGAAGAAGTCACTGCTACCATCGAAGTGCGTGAAGTGTTCAACATCACCAAGGTGGGGACCGTTGCCGGTGCTATGGTGAAAGAAGGTAAGGTGAAACGTAGCGACAAGGCTCGTCTGATCCGCGACGGTATCGTGATCCACACCGGAGAGATCAATGCACTGAAACGTTTCAAGGACGATGTGAGAGAGGTGGCTACCAACTACGAGTGCGGTATCAGCCTGGTGAATTACCACGATATCAAGGTGGGCGACTTCATCGAATCTTACACAGAAGTGGAAGTGAAGCAAACATTATAAAAAAACGCGCGTCGTAAGGCGCTCATAATAAAATGTGCCGGTACGCCAATTCAGAAAGTGTTTATATCGCTTTGAGCAATTGACGTATTGGCACATTGACATATTAAAACTTTTCTATTATGACAGGAATGGATTTCTTATTTTTGCTGATTGTATTGATCGGCGGTATTACCGGTTATCTGAAAGGATTTATCCGTCAATTGGCTTCCCTGCTTGGTTTGATTGTGGGTTTGATTGCTGCCTGGTTATTGTATGCTTCGCTGGCTGAGGTCATCTCGCCGATGCTGGGCGATTCGATGACGATAGCTCAGGTGTTGTCTTTTATTCTGATCTGGGTCGCAGTCCCGTTCTTATTTTCCTTTGTTGCCTCTATCCTGACTCGTACCATGGAAGCCGTTTCGCTACGTTGGGCCGACCGGTTGTTAGGGCTCATATTTGGTGCCTTGAAGTATATACTGTTTCTAAGTTTGCTGATTTGCGTCATTGAATTTTTTGATACCCGCAATTCCTTTATCAGCGAAACAAAAAAGAAGGAATCTTTGTTCTATTATCCGATGGAAAAGGTTGCAGGGATATTATTCCCGGTAGCAACGGAGGTCACTAAACAGTTAATATCAAACGATGATGATGCAACAGGAAGAACCCAATAAGTATGTAAAGGAATTCACCCAGGAGAAATACAAATACGGATTTACCACCGACGTCGATACCGACATTATTCCCAAAGGGCTCAACGAAGATGTGATCCGCCTGATTTCTGCCAAGAAAGAGGAGCCGGAGTGGTTGCTCGAATTCCGATTGAAGGCATATCGTTTTTGGTTGACGATGGAAATGCCTACGTGGGCACATTTACGTATACCGGAAATCGATTATCAGGCTATTTCGTATTATGCCGACCCGCGGAAGAAGAAAGAGGGTCCGAAGAGCATGGAGGAAGTAGATCCTGAACTAATCAAAACATTTAATAAGCTTGGTATTCCGTTGGAGGAACAAATGGCGCTGAGCGGCATGGCAGTAGACGCCGTGATGGACTCTGTGTCGGTAAAGACTACCTTCAAGGAAACGCTGATGGAGAAGGGCATTATCTTCTGCTCGTTCAGTGAGGCGGTGCGCGAACATCCCGACTTGGTGAAGAAGTACATGGGTTCCGTAGTGGGCTATCGTGATAACTTCTTTGCTTCGCTTAACTCGGCTGTTTTCTCGGATGGCTCGTTCGTATATATCCCCAAGGGTGTTCGTTGCCCGATGGAGCTTTCTACTTACTTCCGTATCAATGCGGCCAATACCGGTCAGTTCGAGCGTACGTTGATCATTGCCGATGACGATGCATACGTTTCGTACCTCGAGGGTTGTACAGCCCCGATGCGTGACGAGAACCAATTGCATGCTGCTATTGTGGAAATTATCGTGCATGATCGTGCTGAAGTGAAATACTCCACCGTGCAGAACTGGTATCCGGGTGATGCCGAAGGTAAGGGTGGTGTGTATAACTTTGTAACCAAACGCGGTAACCTGAAAGGTGTAAACAGCAAGTTGTCATGGACGCAGGTGGAAACCGGTTCGGCCATTACCTGGAAATATCCGTCGTGTATCCTTACAGGCGATAACTCGACTGCGGAGTTCTATTCCGTAGCCGTCACCAACCACCACCAGCAAGCTGATACCGGTACGAAGATGATTCACTTAGGCAAGAACACCCGCAGCACCATCGTGAGCAAAGGAATCTCTGCCGGAAAGAGTGAGAACTCTTACCGCGGCTTGGTACGCGTAGCCGAGAAAGCCGATAACGCCCGCAACTACAGCCAGTGCGACTCGTTGTTGCTGGGCGATAAGTGCGGAGCACATACCTTCCCTTACATGGATGTACACAACGAAACCGCCATTGTAGAGCACGAGGCCACCACCAGTAAAATCAGCGAAGACCAGATATTCTACTGCAACCAGCGCGGTATCTCTACTGAGGATGCCGTCGGACTGATCGTGAACGGTTATGCCAAGGAAGTCTTAAACAAACTTCCGATGGAGTTTGCCGTGGAGGCCCAGAAGCTGTTGAGCATCTCTCTGGAAGGTAGCGTAGGATAATAACAGGAAATTAATTACAGATATGTTAGAGATAAAAGATTTGCATGCCAGCATCAATGGCAAAGAGATATTGAAAGGAATCACTCTGTCTGTGAAAGCAGGCGAAGTTCACGCCATCATGGGACCAAACGGTTCCGGTAAAAGTACCCTCTCGTCGGTGTTGGTAGGCAATCCGGCTTTCGAAGTAACCCGGGGTAGCGTACGGTTCGAAGGAAAGGACTTGTTGGAGCTTTCGCCCGAAGACCGCAGTCACGAAGGTATCTTCCTGAGCTTCCAGTACCCGGTAGAGATTCCGGGTGTAAGCATGGTGAACTTCATGCGGGCGGCAGTCAACGAGCAACGTAAATACCACAACCTGCCTGCCTTGACCGCCAGCGAATTCCTGAAACTGATGCGCGAAAAGCGGGAAGTGGTAGAGATGGACAACAAACTGGCCAACCGTTCGGTAAACGAAGGTTTCTCCGGCGGAGAGAAGAAACGCAACGAAATCTTCCAGATGGCTATGTTGGAACCGAAGCTCAGCATCCTCGACGAAACAGACTCCGGCCTGGACATCGACGCCCTGCGTATCGTAGCAGAAGGAGTGAACAAGCTGAAAGATCCGGCGAAGAGCACCATCGTCATCACGCACTACCAGCGTCTGCTCGACTATATCAAACCGGACAAGGTACATGTACTTTACAACGGACGTATCGTGAAGTCGGCCGGACCGGAATTGGCTTTGGAACTTGAAGAGAAAGGATACGACTGGATCAAGAAAGAATTAGGAGAATAACGTATGGGTGCAGAACAACAATACATCGACCTCTTTACCCAGGCGGAAGCTATGATCTGCCGGCACAGTGCCGAGGTGCTCAATGCGCCCCGTGCTGCTGCTTTTGCCGACTTTGAACGACAAGGCTTTCCCACCCGCAAGTTGGAGGATTACAAGTACACCGACGTCAGCAAGTTCTTCGAACCTGACTACGGTCTGAACCTCAATCGACTCTCGATTCCTGCCAACCCCTATGAGGTATTCAAGTGCGATGTGCCGAATATGAGTACTTCGCTGTTCTTTCTCGTAAATGATGAGTTTTATAATAAAGCATTACCAAAGAACGCACTTCCCGATGGTGTTATCTTCGGTAGTCTGAAAGAGATAGCCGAACAACAACCGGAGTTGGTGAAGAAATACTACAGTAAGCTGGCCGATACCTCGAAGAACGGAGTAACGGCGCTTAACACCGCTTTGGCTCAGGATGGTGTTTTCTTCTATGTTCCTAAGAACGTGGTAGTCGAAAAACCCATTCAGCTGGTAAATATCCTCCGTGCCGATGTTGACTTCATGGTAAACCGCCGTATCCTTATTGTGCTCGAAGAAGGTGCACAAGCTCGTCTGCTCATTTGCGACCATGCAATGGATAGTGTCAACTTCCTTACCACGCAGGTTGTTGAAGTGTTTGCCGGAGCTAACTCTAACTTCGATCTGTACGAGTTGGAAGAAAACCATACCAGCACTGTTCGCGTCAGCAATATGTATGTAAAGCAGGAAGCAGATAGCAACGTGTTGCTGAACAATATGACCCTTTTCAACGGAACCACCCGCAATACCACCGAGGTGACACTTGCCGGTCGGGGCGCATTGACCAACCTTTACGGTATGGCGATTGTGGACAAGAACCAGCATGTGGACAATCATACGATGATAGACCACGCCGTACCCGACTGCACCAGCAACGAACTCTATAAATATGTACTCGACGATCAGGCCACCGGCGCTTTTGCCGGTATGGTAATGGTCCGTCCGGACGCGCAGCACACCAGTTCGCAACAAACCAACCGCAACCTCTGTGCCACCCGCGAAGCCCGTATGTACACCCAGCCTCAGTTGGAGATCTATGCCGACGACGTGAAGTGTTCGCACGGAGCCACTATCGGTCAGTTGGACGAAACCGCCCTGTTCTATATGCGCTCGCGTGGTATTCCTGAGAAAGAAGCCCGGTTGATGCTGATGTTTGCTTTCGTGAACGAAGTCATCGATACCATTCAGCTCGACGCGTTGAAAGACCGCCTGCACTTGTTGGTAGAGAAACGTTTCCGTGGCGAACTGAACAAGTGCCAGAGCTGTGCCATCTGCAAATAATTAGCCCATCTTCGGGCGTGTGTTCTTATTACTAAAGTAAGTATGGATATTCAAAAGATAAGGGCCGATTTCCCTATTCTCTCCCGCGAAGTGTACGGCAAGCCGCTGGTTTACTTTGACAATGGCGCTACCACGCAGAAACCCCGATCGGTGGTCGACTCGCTGGTCGAAGAGTACTATTCGGTCAATGCCAATGTGCATCGCGGTGTGCATTACCTCTCCCAACAAGCCACGGAGCTTCACGAAGCTTCCCGCGAAACGGTGCGTCGCTTCATCAACGCCCGTAGCACGAACGAGGTGATCTTCACCCGCGGAACCACCGAAGCTATCAACCTCATTGTTTCCAGTTTCGGCGAGGAGTTCATGCAGGAAGGTGATGAGGTGATTGTTTCCGTTATGGAGCATCATAGCAACATTGTCCCCTGGCAGATACTTGCTGCGCGCAAAGGCATTGCCATCAAGGTTATCCCGATGAACGACCGAGGCGAACTGTTGCAGGACGAATACCACAATCTATTTACGGATAAAACAAAAATTGTCAGCGTGACGCATGTGTCCAATGTACTCGGTACCGTGAATCCGGTGAAGGAGATGATTGCCTATGCCCATACTCAAGGCGTCCCCGTGCTGATAGACGGCGCGCAAGCCATACCTCACACACAGGTCGATGTACAAGATCTCGATGCCGATTTCTATGCTTTCTCCGGGCACAAAGTGTACGGTCCCACCGGTGTGGGCGTTCTCTACGGAAAAGAAGAATGGCTCGACCGCCTGCCGCCGTACCAGGGAGGAGGGGAGATGATTCTGACCGTCTCTTTCGATAAAACCGTCTTTCAGGAACTTCCGTTCAAGTTCGAAGCCGGAACGCCCGATTATATAGGCACTACCGGATTGGCAAAAGCGCTCGACTACGTATCGGCTATCGGTATGGAGAACATTGCCCGCCATGAGCACGAACTTACCGCTTACGCCATGCAGCGATTGAAAGAAATACCTGGCATGCGTATCTTCGGCGAAGCAGCACATAAAAGCAGCGTCATTTCATTTCTGGTTGGTGATATTCATCACCTCGATTTGGGAACCTTATTGGACCGCCTGGGCATTGCTGTCCGCACCGGACACCATTGTGCCCAACCGCTCATGCAACGCCTCGGTGTAGAAGGAACCGTTCGCGCTTCGTTTGGCTTGTATAATACCAAAGAAGAAATCGATGTGCTGGTTAGCGGCATTGAACGCGTGTCCAAGATGTTTGGGTAACGTAGCATGCTGATGGTTATTGCTTCCGGAACAGCTGTACGGATAGAAGATTGAAGGTTGTAAGGTGAAATACTAAAATTGTCGTAATTTTATTTGGCAAACTCGTTGCAAATCTATACTTTAGGGGCTTTGTTACCTGTTAAAAAATAAATCTATGGACAATTTACTCTTCTGGCTGATTCCTGCAGCCTCTGTGTTAGCTCTCTTTTTCGCTTATTACTTTCATAAACAGTTGATGAAAGAGAGCGAAGGTACTCCTCAAATGGTAAAAATTGCTGCCGCTGTACGCAAGGGCGCGATGTCTTATCTGAAGCAACAGTATAAGATTGTCGGCTGGGTGTTCTTAGGGCTGGTGATTCTCTTCTCGGTTATGGCCTACGGTTTTGAAGTACAAAACGGTTGGGTGCCTATCGCTTTCCTTACCGGTGGTTTCTTCTCCGGGCTTTCCGGTTTCCTTGGCATGAAAACGGCTACGTATGCATCTGCCCGTACAGCCAATGCTGCCCGTAACTCGCTGAATGCCGGACTACGCATTGCGTTCCGGAGTGGTGCCGTGATGGGGCTTGTGGTGGTAGGTCTTGGTTTGCTCGACATCTCTTTCTGGTACTTGTTGCTTAACTGGGCCATTCCTGTAGATGTGCTTACTCCGACCCATAAGCTTTGCATTATCACTACAACGATGCTTACCTTCGGAATGGGTGCCAGTACACAAGCCCTCTTCGCACGTGTGGGTGGGGGAATCTACACGAAAGCTGCCGACGTGGGCGCCGACCTCGTTGGTAAGGTAGAAGCCGGAATTCCCGAAGACGATCCGCGTAACCCAGCCACCATTGCCGACAACGTAGGCGATAACGTGGGTGACGTAGCCGGTATGGGTGCCGACTTGTATGAGTCCTATTGTGGCTCTATCCTCGCCACAGCTGCATTGGGTGCCGCCGCCTTTATCGGTGCAGGCGACACAGTGATGCAGTTCAAAGCCGTGATAGCCCCGATGCTGATTGCAGCAGTGGGTATCATTCTATCTATTATTGGTATCTTTGCCGTGCGCACAAAAGAGAATGCGAAGATGAAGGACCTGCTCAATTCACTGGCATTCGGCACCAACTTGAGCTCCGTACTCATTGTTGTGGCTACATTCCTTATACTTTGGTTGTTGCAGCTCGAAAACTGGATGTGGATTTCTTGTTCCGTGGTAGTCGGACTGGTAGTGGGTATCATCATCGGACGTTCTACAGAATACTATACATCACAATCGTACCGCCCTACGCAGAAGTTGAGTGAGAGCGGAAAAACCGGCCCGGCTACAGTGATTATCTCCGGAATCGGACTCGGTATGCTCTCCACAGCTATCCCCGTGCTGGCTGTTGTTGTGGGAACCATCGCCTCCTTCCTGTTTGCCTCCGGTTTCAATTTTGAGAATGTCGGTATGGGGCTTTATGGTATCGGTATCGCTGCCGTGGGTATGCTTTCCACGCTGGGTATCACCCTGGCAACAGATGCTTATGGACCGATTGCCGATAATGCCGGTGGAAACGCCGAAATGTCTGCTTTGGGTAAGGAAGTTCGCCAACGTACCGATGCACTCGACTCGTTAGGCAATACTACTGCTGCTACGGGTAAGGGTTTTGCTATCGGTTCGGCTGCATTGACCGGTTTGGCACTGCTGGCATCGTATGTGGAAGAAATCCGCATCGGCCTCACCCGCCTTGGTACGGTCGATCTGCACATGCCGAATGGTGATATTATTCCCACAGGTCAGGCTACGTTTATCGACTTTATGAATTATTACGAAGTGACGCTCATGAATCCGAAAGTACTTTGCGGTATGTTCCTCGGTTCGATGATGGCGTTCCTATTCTGCGGACTTACGATGAATGCCGTGGGCCGTGCTGCCGGACACATGGTGGACGAAGTACGTCGCCAGTTCCGCGAAATCAAAGGTATCCTCACCGGAGAAACCGAGCCAGACTATGCCCGTTGTGTAGAAATCTCTACCAAGGGTGCACAGCGCGAGATGATCATTCCGTCGCTGATTGCCATTCTGGCTCCGATTCTGACGGGTGTTATTTTCGGTGTATCGGGCGTATTTGGTCTGTTGGTAGGTGGATTGAGTAGCGGTTTTGTACTGGCTATCTTCATGGCAAATGCCGGTGGAGCATGGGACAACGCCAAGAAGTATGTTGAAGAAGGTAACTTCGGCGGCAAGGGCGGTGAAGTTCATAAAGCTACTGTGGTAGGCGATACCGTGGGCGACCCGTTCAAAGATACTTCCGGTCCGAGCTTGAACATTCTTATCAAACTGATGAGTATGGTAGCCATCGTAATGGCTGGGCTGACAGTTGCCTGGAGTCTGTTATAAGCAGAACACATTCTCAATCGATATAAAATCTTCCACCTGAGAGAGTTAATGCTCTTGGGTGGAAGATTTTTTGTATCTTTGCTCCATTATGAAAAGAATAATAGTATTACTTACAGCTTTCTTCTCTATGGCAGCATATTGCCAAAATGGGGTCACCTTTACGGTAGAGGATTTATCAAAACCCGAAAGAATGCTTTCCTGACCATCAATGGAACGAGAATGTATAAATAATCGTATCGCCGGAATGTTTCCTGTCGAGTGTTTAATGTAGAGTTTTAATTTGGATGTTTAAATTTAGAATATTGTTTCTGGCAATCTGTTGCCTGCCTATATTTCTTATCAAAGCCCAGGATGGCGCTTGGGAAGATCAGTGCAAATCCTCAAAAACAGTCGGAAACCTACGGTTTACCTTTCCGTCGGAAGTATCCGTCAATGATCGGCTACACTACATAGACAGAAGCCTGAAGTGTATCAGCGAATGCCTTGCACTTGTCGAAGAGAATGTCTTTGCCGATTCCATAGAAGTGGAGTTTCTGCGAAGCCGTGCGGAAATGGCCAAATACCTTGGCTGGCCTGCTGCCGGTATGGCATACCCCGATCGGAAAACCATGTTCTGCATTGTGGCCGACAAAACACCCATTAAACACGAATGGATGCACATGATAACCATGTTGAAATGGGGAGAACCCTCGCCGTCGCTTACATGGATGAATGAGGGGTTGGCTACGTATGCCGATCATTGCTCTCCCTATTCCAATGAAGAGATATACGCTTACTTTATCCGGAGTGGGAAACTTATTTCCATAGAAGGATTGGTTCATGAATTCTACAAACAAGATGATGTGATTTCGTATTTCCAGGCGGCCTATCTGGTGGAGTACCTGTTGGGTAAGTATGGGGTGGCTAAGTTCAGGGAGCTATGGAAAGGCGATATCACCCAATTCGACAAAGTGTATGGGAGATCGCTATCAGAGTTGTCAAAGGAAATCGAAGGAAAACTCCTGAAACAGTATCCTGCCCCGATGAACTTTGACTGGAATCTTTTTGAGAAAGGCTGCTATTGATCGTTGTCAATGTGTTGCCGTTTCTGTAGAAATCGTATCTTTGTCCGTCAAAAAAAAGAGAAAGCATGTTATTACCCTGGATGCACGAAGAGTTAGTTGAAGCCGGATGCGATGAGGCCGGCCGTGGTTGTCTGGCAGGAGCTGTTTACGCGGCTGCCGTCATTCTCCCGAAAGATTTCCAAAACGATTTGTTGAACGATTCCAAACAACTGACCGAAAAGCAGCGGTATGCCCTGCGCGAAGTAATCGAACGGGAAGCCCTTGCCTGGGCGGTAGGTACCGTCTCGCCCGAAGAAATTGATAAGATCAATATCCTCAATGCATCGTTTCTTGCCATGCACCGTGCGGTGGATCAACTGACCATCTGCCCCGAACATCTGCTTATCGACGGCAACCGGTTCAAGAAGTACAAAGAAATTCCCCACACCACAGTAGTGAAGGGCGATGGCAAATACCTCGCCATTGCCGCTGCATCTATCCTTGCCAAGACCTATCGTGACGACTACATGGCTCAACTGCATGCCGAATTCCCGTTGTATGACTGGTGCGGTAACAAAGGATATCCCACGAAGAAGCACCGTTCCGCCATCGCCGCACACGGTACTACGCCTTATCATCGCATGACGTTCAATCTGTTGGGAGACGGTCAGTTGGAACTCCCATTCAAGTAATGTTATGGAAATCAATACCATCTTAGATCGAATATATGAACTTCCGGCAGCTTCGAAGGAGAAGTTGATCGAAGCCATCATGGAGGTGGAATACCCCAAAGGATACCGCCTGCTGCATGCCGATAAAGTAGAACGAAATATCTACTTTGTCAAAGAAGGCATGGTACGTGCTTACACGAATTCTTCCAACGATGAAATTACTTTTTGGTTTGGTAAGGAAGGAGATACGGTAGTATCCATGCGCAGCTATGTCGACAACCGGAAAGGTTATGAAAATATTGAACTTCTCGAAGACAGCATACTCTACAAACTGAACATGGCCGCCCTGAACCGTCTGTTTGCCGAAGATATACACATCGCCAACTGGGGACGGAAATGTGCCGAACAAGAACTCCTCAAAACCGAAGAACGACTCATTGCCCGGCAGTTCAGAACTGCTTCCGAGCGATATGATGAGTTGATGAAGAACAATCCGGAGCTGCTCCAAAGAATCCAACTCTCCTATATTGCTTCTTATCTGGGAATCACTCAGGTTTCCCTTAGCCGTATCCGGGCAAAACTTCGGTAATTCTTAAAGCCCTTTAATCCAGCTGGCAATATCACTCAACACCTCAGGCGAAAGCGTTTCCTCTATATTTCCGTACTCATTGATAAGTCCTGTGGTACAATGCTGGAACAGGTGATTGAGCCCGGGATACTTTTTGATCGTAACCGGACCTTTCGCCAACGTCTTCACCCGGTTCAGATTGATATCGGCAGGAACCTGCAGGTCCTTCTCCCCGTTCAAAGCCAGTACCGGACACTTGATCTTCTTCAACGCTTCGGCAGGGTTGCATTTCAGGATTGATTGCATCTCGGGCGACATCAGTTGGACGACTGCTTGCTGAAACTGTCCTCTGGCCATTGCATTTCCTTTTAGCTCGGCCGGCAACACCTCGTCCATGATCCGGTTCATATGCTGTTTGATGGAATCCGCCGGGTATTTCTCGATGACCTGATTGGCAATGGAAAGAAACTTCTCGCTCTGAGTAATCGCTTCGTCGGATGCACCGCTTGCTTTGGATATCAGATAACGTTGCATTTGCAGCAGACTGTCGCCGGGAATAGCCATGCCGGCCATCGAGACGATGAAACCTAACTTGCTGTCCTTCTCGCCTGCCAGCAGGAAGGCGATCGTTCCCCCTTCGCTATGCCCGATGATGCCTATTTTCTTCGGGTTGACATCTTTTCGGGTTTTCAGATATTCCACGGCCGAAGCGGCGTCAGTAGTGAAATCGTCGAGATTCGCCGTAGCGTACTTGCCTTCCGATTCGCCTACGCCGCGGTCGTCATACCGGAGAACGGCAATGCCGTTGCGCGTCAAGTAGTCCGAGAGGACAAGGAAAGGTTTGTGACCCAATAGTTCTTCGTTTCTGTTTTGCGGTCCGCTACCTGTGACCAGAATGGCTACCGGGAAGTTTTTCCCTTCCCGTGGGCATGTCAGCGTTCCGGCAAGCGTGATGCCGGCTTTCTTGTTCTCGAACCGCACTTCCTCAGCGTTGTATGGGTAGGGTAGTTTGGGCTCTTGTGGTCTTGCACCCCATTGCGCGGAAGCTTCCCTGTTTCGTGATAAGTTCAGCGGGAAAGCCATACCGTTTTGCTTGAAAGTACCTACGATGGAATCGCCTTGCAGCACCCCTTCATAGGACGCTCCCAGTTGGGTGATAGAGAAAGCAAGTTTGGCATCCGCAAAAGTTATTGTATTCACTGGAATACCTGTCGCACCCTGCTTCGGGCTATCCAGAGTGGCTGAGTAAACACCTTCTTTCTCGTCGATGTTCAGTACCAGGGGGAGTTTGGCAGAACCTCCGTTCAGGCTGCCTTTCCACGCACCTTTCATGTCTTGTGCAGAGGCCGATATTGCCATTAGCATACAGGCCGCTGTGATGATGAGTTTTTTCATATCAAACATCCATTAAGTTAGAAGGAAGGATAGCTAAAATAGTCAGGGTGGCAATCTCGGAAGAGAGCAGGGCACAGGCAAATACTACGCCGCACTTGACTCCCTTCAGATTGGTAGATACCCTGAAAGCATTGTATAGCAGAATTATTTTCCAGGTGAGAATGACTATAGAGATTAGACCAAATACGATCAATAGTGCATAGTCATTGAAAGAAAGTTCCTTGCGAAATGCAATATTGAGGGTACTGTTTAATAGAGTTTTTCCAAATGCCAAATGGAAGAAAGCCATCAATAAGAGCGGGTATTGGGCCAATGTAACGGTACCTAAAATATCCTGGAAACGAGTATGCCGGGCAAACAGTATGGCGGCCACATACATCACGACAACAGTTACAACCAAGCCCAATGCCTGAAGAGAAAACGCTAACTCCCAGGATATCTTCGGGATAATTTTTACTTCGAGCGCATAAAAAACCGTATTGCAGAAATAACCTACTACCGTAGTTATTGCTACTATCGCAATACCCAGGCCAAAAGCTTTCCAGCCGGCCACATACTCAAAAGGATTGTACATCCATTTCCAATTATTCTTCATGTTTTTCTATTTTTTGAATGATTTCGTCTAATAGATTACGTACGGTAGGATAACTCAAACCTAATTGTTTGGCCATGTCTTTCAGGCTTCCGCTACTTTTTACGAACTTTATAATAAATAGCTGGTCGTCCGGTGATAGGCGAGCCAATAGAGGGAGGCCGTACAGGCCGGTCACTTCGGTGCCGCATTGTTCGCAACGCAGGCTTTTAACTTTTAGCTGCGATTGGCAGCTGGGACATTGACAAGGTAGCATGATAGATAATATTATGTGATTATTCAACAAAAATAAATATAATATTGATAATATCAAATAATATATTGATAAAATTTAGTTTTGAGAGAATAATACTATGTTTTCAGTAGTTTTTGTTCTATTGATGTCTCTTCTTGCTATGTAATTAAGGATATTTTTTTAATCACCGTATAGTCAGAATCCATTGGATAGTCGTCTTATAAGGAGAAGGAATAAAAATATATGATCATCTGAATTATAATTGTTGAAAAGAATGAAGAGCAAACTATTAGTCGTGATGTTCCTATTGGGACTCTTCGGTTGCAATGACGACCGCGAAATGGAATCTGTGGGTAAGGAGTGGGAGGAAGCTTTCCTGAATCCTCCCGAATCAACCAAACCCTACGTGTATTGGTATTGGGTCAACGACAATATTTCCAAAGAAGGGATTACCCGCGATCTTGAAGCGATGGCGGAAGTAGGCATTGGCGAGGCTTTTATAGGCAATGTGGTCAGTGGAGGTGTCGAGATGGGGAAGGTGCCCGTCCTCAGTGAAGAGTGGTGGAGTTGCATAGAACATGCGGTTTATGAAGCCGAACGATTGGGTATCAAGGTCGGCATGTTCAACTGTCCTGGCTGGAGCCAGTCTGGTGGTCCTTGGGTGAAGCCGGAGCAGACAATGCGTTACTTAGTTTCCGAAGAGAAACGGGTGAAGGGCGGACAGGATCTTGAATATACCTGTAAACCATCGGGCTATGATCATTTCCAGTTAGTGTCGGTACAGGCATTTCCTGCTCCGGCCCAGGATGACGACCGGATCAGTGCAAAATCCCCGGTTGTTTCATCGGCTGGCATTCCGGATGCCGGACTGTTGTTCGACGGAAATGCACAGACCGGGGCGATAATTCCTGCTTCTACAACATCCATTGAGATCCGGCTGGAACAGCCCGCTACGGTACGTTCCCTTCAGTTGTTCCCTACGGAACATCCGATGGGTGCTACCTGTATGTTGGAAGTATGCGAAAGCAACGGGCAGTGGAAACAGGTGGCACAAACGAAAATCGAACGTCAGTATCTGGATATAACGGTTGGTCCCATGCAATTCGGCCCTATATCGGTCAACTTCCCGGCAGTCACCGGGCAGGAGTTCCGTATCACCTTCTCCGATAGCCAAGGTGGTAAGCTCAGTGAGATAGAGCTCTGTGGCGCGGCACGCCTGACTTCGTATGTGGAAAAGCAATTGGGTAAGTTGTGCCCTACTGCCGAAGTGCGTGCCGATTCGTATAACTGGCCTGCCTCGGCAGAACCGGAGGATAGATCTTTGGTCGTTGATCCGGCCCGAATGATTGACCTGTCGGATCATGTCGATGCCAACGGTACTCTGAAATGGGATGCACCGGAAGGAGACTGGGTGGTTCTTTGTACAGGTATGGTACCTACCGGCGTGATGAATTCTCCGACAACTCCTGAAGGGAGCGGGTTGGAAATCGATAAAATGAACAAAGAAGTAGCTAAATACCATTTCAAGTCTTCCTTGGGCGAATTGTTGAAACGTATTCCTGCCGGCAAGCGGCCCGGATTACGCCATATCGTGGCGGATAGTTATGAGAAAGGTTCCCAGAACTGGACTGATGGTTTTGCTAAGGAGTTTGAGAGGGTGTACGGTTATGATCCGTCCCCCTGGTTACCTGTGCTGACAGGCCGGATCATCGAAAGCGCTGACCGTTCGGAGCGTTTCCTGTGGGATATGCGCCGGTTGATTGCCGATCGGATTGCTTCGGAATATGTAGGAGGACTTCGTGAAAGTTGTGAGGAGAACGGCCTGCGCCTGTGGTTAGAGAACTACGGTCACTGGGGATTTCCGGGAGAGTTCCTTAATTATGGAGGCGCCAGCCATGACATTGGAGGGGAATTCTGGTACTCGGCACCCACACTGGGTCCGGTCGAAGTGCGATGTGCTTCGTCTGCCGGACACATTTATGGGAAGAACGTGATCTCTGCCGAAGCCTTTACTTCCATCTGGTCGTTCAACCAAATGCCCCGCAATCTGAAAATCCGGGGCGATTGGTCCTGGTGTTCGGGCATCAACCACTTTGTGATGCATGTCTATATTCATCAGCCCGATGCGCGGAGGCCCGGTATGAATGCCTGGTTTGGAACAGATTTCAATCGCCACAACACGTGGTTTTCTGCGTCAAAGAGTTACTTTGACTACATACGGCGTTCGTGTGCATTGCTGCAAAGCGGGTATTCGGTGGCCGATGTAGCATATTATATAGGTGAGGATGTTCCAAAAATGACCGGCGATATGGACCCGGCATTACCGAAGGGACATAACTACGACTTTATCAATGCGGAGGTTTTGAAGAAAGATGCCCATGTGGTGGATGGACGCATTGTGCTCTCTTCCGGCGCCAGTTATGCCGTACTGGTATTACCTCCTCATGCCACCATGCGCCCGGAAGTACTGGAGAAAATAGCCAAGTTGGTTAAGGATGGAGCTTGCATAATAGGTAACGCTCCCATGCGTTCGCCCAGTAATCAGCACTATCCCGAATCCGACAAACAGGTGGAAGCACTGGCGCACAAGATCTGGGGTGATATTCCCGGATTGAGCAATGAACGGCTGTACGGGAAAGGCCGGATCTTCTCTGGCGTAAGTCTGGAAGAAGCGCTGTCGAAGCTTGGAGTCAAGAAAGACTGTGTGCTGCCCGACGGATTCTTGTATACCCATCGGCAAGAGGCGGGCGCTCATCTTTATTTCGTCAGCAACCAACAAGAGACTTCCCGCAAGGAAACAATCGCTTTCCGTGTCGATGGGCTGCAACCGGAGTTATGGAATCCAGTCACCGGAGAAATCAGGACGTTGCCGGAATACCGTACGGAGAACGGAATGACGTATGTGCCATTGGAGTTCGGCCCCGGCGATTCCTGGTTCATCGTGTTCCGTCAAAAAGGAGCCGCTTCGTCTGTCGGAGTGAATTTCCCTGTGGCTCAACCGGAACAATCTATAGAAGGAACATGGGCAGTGGAGTTCAAACCCTCGTATGGGGAGTCGTTTCAGTCTACCTTTGCACCCCTGAGCGATTGGAGACTGAACGAAGATCAGCGAATCAGATATTACAGCGGAACAGCCACTTACCGTCTTACTTTCCAGTACAACGGGAAAGCGGATGAAACCACTTCGCTCGATCTGGGACAAGTCGAAGGATTGGCCACTGTGCGGTTGAATGGGCAGGAATATCCCACTATGTGGTGTTATCCGTATCGTATCCATGTTAGTAATGCCTTGCAGACTGGTGAAAACGAGTTGGAAGTAGAAGTGGTGAATTGCTGGTGGAACCGCTTGGTAGGTGATGCTCAGCCGGGAGCAAAGCCGGTAACCTGGGCTGCTTTCGTCAACTGGAATAAAGACAGCGAGCTGCTTCCATCGGGATTGCTTGGGCCTGTTCATATCCTTTCAACACCTACCAAGAAGCAATAATCAGGCGGAGAAATATTCCCTCGTAAAGCAAGTAGGCTTTGCTCTACGACCAAGGCTACAGTACTCTACGACGAAGGTGCTGTTGCTCTACGAGGGTCGATGTACGAGATGTACATCTCATACAGTACCAGATGCACATCTCGTACTGCTCCAGATGTACATCTCGTACATCGATGGTCGTAGACCTAAACTGCCTCCCTCGTAGAAGGAAGCCACCTTGATCTACGAGGAAAACTATCTTGCTTCTTTGCTATCGGCTCAATGCCCTTTGATTATTGATTCCATTAAATGCCTTTGGCTGGCGAGAATCATATACTGAAATGTGTGAGAGTGTGTCAAAAGTCCAACAACAATCTGTAACTTGTACAGATTGTTGTTGGACTTTTGACACACTCTCACGTTTTTATCATTTGTAAAATATCATTTGTTGCAGAATCCCGATCTTTGCCCATAAAATAAGATGTTATGGCTTGGATTTATTTAATTTTAGGTGGATGTTTCGAGGTGGGGTTTACCACCTGTTTAGGCAAGGTAAAGAGTTCGACAGGGCTCGAAATGTGGTTGTGGCTATTGGGCTTTACAGTCAGTTGCTCGTTAAGTATGTATTTGCTGTATAAGGCATCACAGGCATTGCCTATGGGTACTGCTTATGCTGTTTGGGCAGGGGTAGGAGCGGTAGGAACCGCATTGGTTGGAATATTTGTTTTTAAAGAACCTGCCACTACCTGGCGATTGTTCTTTATTTTTACGTTGATAGCTTCCATCGTCGGACTTAAATTCGTATCGAATTAATGGATGCAATAGCTATCAGAAGAGTTGGTTCCATGGATGTGGACCGCTTGCAGAAGATCAGTAAGCAGACATTTGTGGAAACATTCTCGGCAAAGAATACAGCGGAGAATATGGAGAGGTTTCTGGAAGAAAACTACTCCACAGGCCGATTGACAGCGGAATTGGAGAACCCGAACTCCCTGCATTATTTCGCGCTACTTGGCGAAGATGTCATCGGCTACCTGAAACTCAATACCGGGCCGGCGCAAACGGAACTGCAACATGAACCGGCGCTTGAGATACAGCGAATCTATATAACCAAGGCGCGCCAGGGCAAGAAAGTAGGACAATTGCTTTTCGAAAAGGCTATACAGACAGCCCGCCGGTTGAATGTTGATTATCTTTGGTTAGGCGTATGGGAGGAAAACCCCAAAGCCATCAGCTTCTATCAGAAAAACGGTATGGTGGAGTTCGGCCGGCATATTTTCCGGTTGGGCGACGACGAGCAGACCGACATACTGATGAAACTTCCGGCGAGGAACCCCTAAAGGAGTATAAATCATTGGCAAACAAGAATCATCAACCGATGTTTTTCGTACCTTTGCAGCCGAAAAACAGAAGTATCATTTAAACGAAGAATAATATGAACAAGAAAGCCCTTTTGGTAATCCTGGACGGTTGGGGATTAGGCGACAAGCAGCAAGACGACGTGATTTTCAATACTCCCACTCCTTATTGGGATTATCTGGTAAGTACTTATCCGCACAACCAACTCCATGCCAGCGGCGAAAACGTAGGTTTGCCCGACGGACAGATGGGTAACTCGGAAGTAGGTCACCTCAACATTGGTGCCGGACGTGTGGTGTATCAAGACCTTGTAAAGATCAATCGTGCTTGTGCCGACAACAGCATCCTGAAAAACAAGGGTGTAATGGCCGCCTTTACGTACGCCAAAGAAAACGGTAAAAGCGTTCACTTCATGGGACTTACCTCGGATGGTGGTGTGCACAGCTCACTCGACCACTTGTTCAAACTCTGCGACATTGCGAAAGAGTATCAAATCCAGAATAGTTTCGTTCATTGCTTCATGGACGGTCGCGACACCGATCCCAAGAGCGGTAAAGGCTTCATCGAGCAACTCGATGCTTACACCAAGAAATCAGCCGGCGCTATCGGTTCCATCATCGGTCGTTACTACGCCATGGACCGCGACAAACGTTGGGAACGTGTGAAAGAAGCCTACGATCTGCTGGTGAACGGCACCGGAAAGAAAGCTACCGACATGGTGCAAGCCATGCAGGAATCATACGACGAAGGTGTGACCGATGAATTCATCAAGCCTATCGTCAATGCCAATGTAGACGCTCGCATCAAAGAAGGTGATGTAGTAATCTTCTTCAACTACCGTAACGACCGTGCCAAGGAACTTACCATCGTCCTGACGCAACAAGATATGCCCGAAGCCGGTATGCACACCATTCCGGGCTTGCAGTATTACTGCATGACTCCGTATGATGCATCGTTCAAAGGCGTTCACATCCTGTTCGACAAGGAAAATGTATCGAATACCCTCGGCGAATACCTCGCTACACAGGGTAAGACCCAGCTCCATATCGCCGAAACAGAGAAGTATGCACACGTAACATTCTTCTTCAACGGCGGACGCGAAACTCCGTATGATGGTGAAGACCGCATCCTCGTTCCCTCACCCAAAGTTGCTACATACGACCTGAAACCGGAAATGAGCGCTTATGAAGTGAAGGATAAGTTGGTTGCCGCCATCAACGAAAATAAATACGATTTCATCGTGGTGAACTATGCCAACGGTGACATGGTGGGTCATACCGGCATTTACGAAGCCATCGAAAAAGCTGTGGTTGCCGTTGATGCTTGTGTAAAAGAAACCATCGAGGCTGCCAAAGCCAATGGTTACGAAGCCATCATCATCGCCGACCACGGTAATGCCGATCATGCACTGAACGAAGACGGATCGCCCAACACCGCTCACTCGCTGAACCCTGTTCCATGTGTGTACGTAACAGAAAACAAGGCAGCCAAAGTAGCCGAAGGACGCTTGGCAGATGTAGCGCCTACCCTCCTCAATATTATGGGCTTGGAAGTACCTGCCGAGATGGATGGCTCGGTGTTGATATGATTCAGATAGATGATGTAGTGATTTCCTTGGATGTGCTCCGCGATAAATTTCTCTGCAACCTCGAAGCCTGTAAAGGAGCCTGTTGTATTGAAGGAGATGCCGGAGCACCCGTGGAGGAAGATGAGGTGGAAAAGCTGGAAGAAGTACTTCCGGTTATATGGGACGATCTGTCGCCTGAAGCTCGTGTGGTGATCGACAAGCAAGGGGTGGTATATGCCGATGAAGACGGCGATCTGGTGACTTCCATTGTCAATGGGAAGGATTGTGTTTTCACCTGTTACGACGAGAAAGATTGTTGCTACTGCGCTATTGAGAAAGCTTATCGTGCTGGTAAAGTCGACTTCTATAAACCTGTTTCCTGCCACTTATACCCTATCCGCGTAGGCGATTATGGCGTGTACAAAGCGGTGAACTATCATCGCTGGAGCATCTGTAAAGCAGCTGTGTTGTTGGGTGAGAAAGAAAATCTTCCCATCTACAAATTCCTGAAAGAGCCGCTGATACGTAAATTCGGTGAAGCCTGGTACAACGAACTCGAAGACGCTACTGAGGAATTGCGCAAACAGGGTATTGTATAGGGTGGTGAATAAGAGTAAAAGAAAAGCGCCGGAGTATGAAGGATTTTCCTTCTGCTCCGGCGCTTCTTCGCGTTGTAAGATGCGAGGTTAGCTATGTAAAATGAAAAATTGTTTATGTATCGATATTGGCGTACGTAGCATTCTCTTCGATAAACTCGCGGCGTGGGCCTACATCTTCACCCATCAGCATTGAGAAGATATAATCTGCTTCGGCAGCATTCTCAATGGTGATCTGTTTCAATATACGATTGTCTGGGTCCAGAGTTGTTTCCCACAGCTGGGTGGCGTTCATCTCTCCCAAACCTTTGTAACGTTGCGTATGTACTGCGTTTTCCGAGCCACCGCCGTATGTCTCGATGAACTTCTGGCGTTGTGCATCTGTCCAGCAATACTCTTCCACCTTGCCCTTCTTACATAAGTAGAGCGGGGGAGTAGCGATATAAAGATATCCGTTCTGGATAATCTGCGGCATGTAGCGGAAAAAGAACGTCATGATCAGCGTGTCGATGTGCGAACCATCGACGTCGGCATCGGTCATGATGATGATCTTGTGATAACGCAATTTGGTAATATTTGCCGCTTTGCTGTCTTCTTCCGTACCGATAGTTACCCCTAAGGCTGTATAGATGTTGCGGATTTCGTCGCTTTCGAGCGCCTTGTGGTACATGGCCTTCTCTACGTTCAGGATCTTACCACGGAGCGGAAGGATTGCCTGAAACGCGCGGTTACGACCTTGCTTGGCGGTACCACCTGCCGAATCTCCCTCGACGAGGAACAACTCGCACTTCAGTGGGTCGCGGTCCGAACAGTCGGCCAATTTACCCGGAAGTCCGCCTCCCGACATGGGCGACTTGCGTTGCACCATTTCACGCGCTTTGCGGGCAGCATGGCGAGCAGTAGCTGCCAGAATCACCTTGTCTACAATCAGCTTTGCTTCTTTCGGATGTTCTTCTAAGTAGTAGGCAAGCACTTCGCCCACTGCCTGATCTACAGCACCCATCACCTCGTTATTACCGAGCTTCGTTTTGGTCTGTCCTTCAAACTGCGGTTCGGCTACTTTGATAGAGATAACAGCCGTCAGACCTTCGCGGAAGTCGTCGCCCGAGATTTCTACCTTTACCTTTTCCAGCATCTTGCTGTCTTCGGCATATTTTTTCAGTGTACGCGTCAGTGCACGGCGGAAACCGGCGAGGTGCGTACCTCCTTCAATCGTATTGATGTTGTTTACGTACGAGTGGATATTCTCCGAGAACGAGGTGTTGTACATGATAGCCACTTCGATGGGTGTACCCTGTTTCTCCGTGTTCAGGTAAATCACATCGTTGATGAGGCGTTCGCGTGAAGAGTCGATGAAACGTACAAACTCTTTCAATCCGTCTTCCGAATAGAATGTTTCACTCTTGAATTTGCCGGTTTCCTCATTCACCACGCGGCGGTCGGTCAGCGTGATCTTAATGCCTGCATTCAGGTAAGAGAGTTCGCGCATGCGTCCGGCTAAGATATCGTACTTATAAACCGTTTCGATAAAGATCGTGGGGTCAGGCCAGAATTGTTGACGTGTACCGGTATGGTCGGCTGTGCCGATTTCCTTTACGCTGTACAGCGGCTTACCGCATTCATATTCTTGTTGGTAAGTCTTCCCGTTGCGGAATACCTGTGAAGTCATGTGGGTAGAGAGGGCGTTCACACACGACATACCTACGCCGTGCAACCCGCCGGAAACTTTGTACGATCCCTTGTCGAACTTACCACCGGCGTGTAATACCGTCATGGCTACCTCGAGGGCCGACTTTTGTTCTTTTTCATGGAAATCTACCGGGATACCACGTCCATTGTCCTGAACGGTGATGGAGTTGTCTTCATTGATAGTAACGTCGATCTGATCGCAATATCCGGCAAGCGCTTCGTCGATGGAGTTGTCTACGATTTCGTAAACCAGATGATGAAGTCCCTTTGTGCTAATGTCGCCGATATACATGGCAGGACGTTTCCTGACAGCTTCCAGCCCTTCGAGAACTTGGATGCTGTCGGCCGAATACGACCCGTTATCGGGGATGATTACTTCTTCGCTCATATTGTTTTTCTAAGTTATAATAACTTAGCAAATATACTGCAAAATGTTGACTTACGGAAACTTGTGGTGTGAAAAATACCCAATAAAGTTGCCTGTTGCAGGTGGGTGGTATAAAACACAAAAGGCCGGACTAAAAAGTCCAGCCTTGGAAGTATTTCTTGTAGAAAAATCCGTGTATTAAGCGAGCTTGTTGATGTAAAGAGCTAATTTGGATTTCAAGTTGTTAGCCTTATTCTTATGAATAATATTTGTTTTGGCCAACTTGTCCAATGTCTTAACAACACTCGGATACAATGCAACTGCTTCTTTCTTGTCAGTTGTCGCACGAAGCTTTCTTACAGCATTACGCATTGTTTTAGCATAATATCTGTTGTGAAGTCTTCTTTTTTCTTCTTGTCTGATTCTCTTGATCGATGATTTGTGATTTGCCATTTCGCGACTAATCTTTTAATTCGTTATTTTTTTATTTGTAGCCCATAGGGGAGTCGAACCCCTCTTTCAAGAATGAAAATCTTGCGTCCTAACCGATAGACGAATGGGCCATCGCTTTGTGAAGCATTTCTGCTTCCGAAACAAGGGTTTGTTTCTCGATTGCGGATGCAAAAGTAGGGAGTTTTTTTGAACTACCAAAACATTCCTGAGAAATTTTTTCGATAATTTTATGATAATTCTTGTTTGGTATTGATTATCAATGAGATGTGCCACTGAAAAACCTTTGCCCGATTTGCTGTTCGCAATGCTGAAACGGATTAGTTGTGCTGTTTCCGCTTTTTTTGTAGCTTTGCTTTCTCTAATAAAGATAGGAATACCATGCTTCAAAAAACAACAGGGATCGTACTCCATGTACTGAAATACAATGACAGTTCGAACATTGTCGAGATCTATACCCGGGAAACGGGGCGGGCATCGTTTCTCGTAAAGGTGCCCCGTACGCGGAAGTCTCCGGTGAAGGCTGTCTTGTTTCAGCCGCTGGCGTTGGTGGAGTTCGAAGCCGAGGTAAAGCCGAAGAGTAGTTTGTCTTTGGTGAAGGAAGCGAAATCGCTTCATCCCTTCTCTTCGATTCCGTATGATCCATATAAGTCATCCATTGCCCTGTTTCTGGCCGAATTCCTTTACCGGGCAGTCCGTGAAGAGGTGGAGAACCGGCCCTTATTTGCTTATCTGGAGCATTCCATTCTTTGGTTGGATGAGTGCCGGAGTGGGTATGCCAATTTTCATCTGGTATTTCTTATGCGTTTGTCGCGCTTCCTTGGGTTGTATCCTAATCTGGACGATTACCATCCGGGCGACTACTTCGACCTGCTTAATAGCTGCTTTACTTCCTCGCGTCCGAAGCTACATTCGGCGTACGTGGGTTCTGAAGAGGCATCGCGTATCAGTGGATTGATGCGTATGAATTATGAAACAATGCATCTTTTCGGGATGAACCGCACGGAACGAGGGCGATGCCTACATATCTTGAATGAATACTATCGGATGCATCTGCCCGATTTTCCGGTATTGAAGTCGTTAGAGGTGCTGCACGAACTCTTTGACTGAGCACAACCGCGCGACTGCGTAGGCGTTTTTTTTACTTCTTGAGTAAGAAATAGGAATAAATGAAACTTATAAGTTGCATCTTCCGTTCGCTTTTTCTATCTTTGCTATCCATAACTACACTATTTATATGGAATTTGTAAAACTGTTTGATAGCTATGACCATCTTTGAGCGGTGAAAAGACCGGATTGTGATATGGACGAACTGACATATTTGTTTGAGGTATGGAGAGATCCTGGATATCTATATGATTTTTTTATAGAGAACTGGGAGAGGATGACATATTTCAGGATAAATGATATTGGTCAGGCCATATACGATACATTGGAAGATGCGAATGAGCTTGAAAAAATAATATTGGAGTTTCCTATGACGGCGGACTTGAGTGTATTCTTTAAACCCTTGGGTGAAAAAGATGCTTATGTTAGTCAGTTGACAAGAGAAAAAGGGAAATTAGATCATACAAACAGGCATCCCAGTTGGTTAAGAATATATGCTGTTCGGCTGGAAAGAAATGTCTATGTTGTGACAGGAGGCGCTATTAAGTTGGCGGAGAAAATGCAGGACGCTGAAATAACTAACGAAGAGTTGAACAAGTTGAATGCGTGCCGGAACTATTTGGAAAAGAATGGTGTTTTTGATAAAGATAGTTTTGTCGATTTAGCAAGGGAGGGATAAGTATGAGTAAAGCGATAAATTTCTTGAAAGCACATGAGGTTAAGACCGAAGTGCGGTTGGAAGACAGAGCCAAGTGGAGAAGTGATAATTCCGGTTGGTTGCTATTGTCCCAACGGGTGTCTATTGCTATTTTTCAGTATATGCATGCGAATAATCTGACTCGAAATGAGTTGGCTGCGAAGTTGGATGTAACTCCGCAATATGTTAGCAAATTACTATCGGGAAAGAATAACTTTACATTTGAAAAGATTTGCGAACTAAAAGAGAAACTACAAATTGAGAGTTTGAATATCTCTATCTGATCATAAAGAATCCCGGTTCGGGTAATATGTTTACTCAAACCAGGATTCTTGTATTGCTATGCTGTAAGAGGGGTTGTTAGCCCAACAGTTCCTTCACTTTAGCAGAGATCAGGCGACCTTCGGCCAGCCCGGCAAGCTTCTTGGAAGCTACGCCCATTACTTTACCCATGTCTTTACCACTTGTAGCGCCCGTCTCGGTTATGATTTCCTTGATAGCAGCGGTCAATTCCTCGTCGGTCATCTGTTTGGGCAGATAAGCTTCCATGACTTTCACCTGTGCCAGTTCATTGTCAGCCAAGTCTTGCCGGCCTTGTCCGATATAGATCTCAGCTGAGTCCTTGCCTTGCTTCACCAACTTCTGGATGATTTTCAATGCGGCCTCATCAGTCAATATATCATTGGCACCCGGAGCTGTTTTGGCTTCGATGAAGAACTTCTTAATATTTCTCAGTGTTTCAAGGGCAACCTTGTCCTTGGCTTTCATTGCGTTTTTAATGTCTTCGCTGACTCTTTCGAATAAGTCCATTTTTGATGTACAGGTTATTAGTGATTAAAAGTTGATGACGCCGTTATCGTCGGTGACCTCTTCCGGGCGGGCTTCCTCTTCGGGGGCAGCTTTGGCCTGGATCTTGGCAAGTGTGGTTTTATCGCGCGCTACTGTCGGCGATTCCTCGACCATGGCAATCAGGTCGTCGTTGTCCATATCTTCGGGGTTGAATATATAGATCTGCCGGCGCTTGCGGATATTCTTGCTTCCGATGGTGCTGGCACTCTCGCCGTATGCCTTGCGGATACGTTCCTTGTTTTTCTCTTTTTCCTCTTCGAGTTGTTGCTGGCGTTCTTCCTCCTCGCGGCTGCGTGTCTTGTGGAGAGTGTCCATCAACGGAACATCTTCCATGCCGAAACCGGTAGCGAGTACAGTGATCTTCACTTTCTGAGCCAGTGCATTGTCTATGGCTACTCCCCAGATAACTTCCACCCCTTCGCGGAACTTGCTCATAAACTCGTGTATCTCGTTCATCTCTTCCATCATCAATTCCGATTCCTGGCAGAAAGATACATTGAGCATCACTTTCTTGGCGTTGAAGATATCGTTGTTGTTCAGCAACGGTGAGTGGAGGGCATCGTGGATGGCTGTGGTGACGCGGTTCTCACCTTCGCCAAATCCGGTACTCATAATGGCTACCCCACCGTCTTTCAGGATGGTCTTCACGTCAGCAAAGTCGAGGTTCACCGTTCCGCGTATGGTAATGATCTCGGCAATACTTTTGGCCGCAATGGAGAGTGTGTCATCGGCCTTGCCGAATGCATTCATGAATGTCAGGTCGGCATAGATCTCGCGCAGGCGTTCATTATTAATGACAAGCAGTGCGTCCACATGCTCGGCGATACGCTCTACACCATCCAATGCCTGAATGATCTTTTTCTCGCCCTCGAAGATAAAAGGAATGGTGACGATACCCACGGTAAGGATATCCAATTCCTTGGCAATGCGGGCGATGACGGGCGCAGCTCCTGTTCCCGTTCCGCCGCCCATACCGGCAGTGATGAACACCATCTTGGTGCCGTCGTTGAGTAGTGCTTTGATGTCATCGATACTCTCTTCGGCAGCATCGCGGGCACGTTCGGGGCGGTTTCCGGCTCCGAGTCCTTCGGTGATGTTACGTCCTAATTGAATTTTAGTCGGCACCGGCGACTCTTTCAACGCCTGGTTGTCCGTATTACAGAGAACGAAGGTTACGTCGTGAATACCTTCCCGGTACATGTGGTTCACGGCATTACCGCCACCACCACCTACACCGATCACCTTGATGATTTTGGGCGAATCCGTCGGAAAATCGAAGTGTACTATCTTCTCGTCCATATCTTGTTGAATTATGAAGTTACAAATGATAAATTATTTCATATCCTGATCGTCGAACAGATCCTTGGATACATTATTGAGCTTCTCGGCCATTTTCCCAAGCCAGCCTTTGCCTTGTGCCTCTTTGCGAGCCTCTTTCTCAGCTTTTTTACGAGCTTTCTCTTCTTCTTCCTTCGCTTTTCGCTCAGCTTCTTTACGGGCCTTCTCTTCTTTCTTCCGTAGTTTTTCCTCTTCGTCTCTTTTCCGTTTTTCTTCCTGGGCATGTTTTTGTTGCTCTTTCAGGTAAGCGTCTTCGGCAAAGATATCTTTAGGCGGGGTCGGAGCAGGAGTAGGCTCTATCGGTTTGACCGGCTCTACTACCGGTTTCGGGATGATGGGTGCCGGCTTTTCTACCTCGCAGCAGTTGGACGTGTTTTCGAGGAAGATGCCGAACAATGCATTCTGGCTACCGTCTTTCTTCCATACCTCGCCTTTGGCGTGTACGGCAAAACGGGGAGTCTTGGCTACCCGTATCTTTTCGATCTTGGTTTTCTTGCTGAATGCCTTATCCAGATTCTTCAGGTTCGACGCTCCGCCGGTGATCACCACACCCGAGAGTAGCTTATCTTCGTAGCCCGAAAGCTCTAATTGGTGGTATATGTTGGCAATGATCTCTTCGACACGTGCTTCGACAATATTGTTGAGTGTGCTCGCTTCGACGGAACGGCTCTTGTCTTCCAACTGGTAAACCACGGGGACTGAGTTCTCCAATTCTTCGTAAAGGGCATCACCGTGCAACTTCTTCAGCCGTTCGGCCTCATCCTCTTCGATTTGCAGCGAGGTCAGGTCACGGGTGATACTGTTGCCTCCCAGCGGCAGTACCGACAGGAATCGTAAGATGTTTCCTTTATAGACCGAAATAGTGGTCGTATCGGCTCCAAAGTCGATCAATGCACATCCTGAGCGGCGTTCGTTTTCCGCTAATACGGCATTGGCTGTTACCAACGGAGTGATAAACGTATCTGCTATGGTGATCTTGGCCTGCTTGCAGCAATGTTCCAGGTTGTGCTTGAGTGCAGCACGGGCTGTAATGTTCAGGAATCGTCCTTCGATGAAGCTTCCTGCCACTCCTACCGGGTCGGCTTGCATCGTATTCCCTATCTTGTATTCTTGCGGTACTACTTCCAGAATCTCTGTGTCGGGTAGTTTGCTTGTGCCGTTTTCGTCGTAAATTCTGTCTACCATATCCTGCGTGATGATGACTGACTCACCTAAATCACGGCTTACGGCATTCCGCACTGTGCGGATAGATTGCCCCCCGATCGTCACATAAACCCTGGCGATTGTTTCTTTCAGTTCGCCCTCCAGTTTGTGTACCATGTTCTGGAGGCATTGCGTGGTTTTGTCCAGGTTGTAGATGATGCCCTTCCGGATGAATGAAGAGCTCTCCTCCTGTGCATAAGCCAACACCTGTACGCTTCCGTCGCTGTTTTTTCTTCCGGCTACGCCGGTAACCATTGAAGAACTCAGTTCAATAGCGGCTATGAATTCTGTTGTTGCCATAATTATATTGTATGCTAATTATTACCTGTTGTATTGTTTTCCCGTTTGGTACAAACGATCTGGTTGTCGAATTCCAGGCTGATCCGTGAGTATTTGTTCCACCCCACCTTATTCAGTCCTTTTTCGTAGAATATCTTCAGCCGCGACAGCTTGTCTTCGTAATGATCTATCTTCCCGAGGTAGATGATGTGGTCGCCTACCCGCGGAACCAGTTCGATACGATTCCCATCGAGTACGTTGATCTGTTCTATCTGGGCATTCCAGAATTTATTGTTCTGCAAGAATACTCCCAGTTTGTACAGTTTCTGAGCGGCAAATGCCTGTTCCACTTTGCCGGTCACAATGGCACGGTGTGCATTGCATTTGGCAGTGGGTGGCATGATGGCGCCTTTATCGTCTATATAATAGTTCTCCCCGTTGTTACTCATGACGCGTAATACCGGAATGCGTTGCGACACTTCCACACGTATCTTCCCGCTGGGTGTCTTGTAACATTCCGCCTGGTCTATCAGCGGGTGTTTCCGTATTTCCTGTTCCAGAGCCTTGGTTTGGATACGGTCCAGCTCTTTCCCGATCGGATAGAGACCTTTCTTCTGTAAAAGTTCCGCTATTTCGTTCCGGGTCACAAAACCTGCATTGACTGTGTCCTTTATCACCAATTCAATCTGGCTGCAAGCTTGATTGGCAGGCTTGTTGTTGAATACTGTCATCGCCATGGTAATGTAAGCAATGACGAGCAGCATGACGACGGATAGAAGGACTCTTCGTATCATAACCGGTATTTTTTTGTAAGCGTTTCACAGATGGCCGGCACGTAGTTGTCGATGTCTCCGGCGCCCAAAGTCATCAACACTTCAATATCCCGTTCTGCAATCAGTCCGGTAAGCTCTTCTTTGCCGCACAAGTGTTTTTCTGTGCCGGGAAGGAGTTGGTCGTAAATCAGCCGGCTGGTAACACCTTCGATGGGTAGTTCGCGGGCTGGATAAATATCCAGCAGGATCACTTCATCGGCTAATGACAGACTTTCGGCAAACTCCTTATAGAAGTCGTTCGTACGCGAATAGAGGTGCGGCTGAAAAGCAACGGTGAGTTTCTTCCCTGCATACAATTCGCGCATGGACAGGATGCTTTGCCTTACTTCCGACGGATGATGAGCATAGTCGCTCAGAAATACCACCCGGTCGGTCTTTATCTTGAAGTCGAACCGGCGGTCTACCCCGCCAAAGCTCTCCATTCCTCGCTTGATCTCTTCGTCGCTCACTCCGCAAAGGTGAGCCATAGCCATGGCAGCTACTCCATTCTCGATGTTGATGCTGACAGGCACTCCCAGGCGGATATCATTGATCCGGGCATCGGGAGCTACAAAATCGATATAGATCTCACCGTTACCAATGCGGATATTTTCGGCATGGAAGTCGCCTTCATCGCGTGAGTAAGTAAATACCCGTACTCCTTCTTGTACCGACGGTTGCAGACTCACTCCTTTGCGGATGATCAGAGCGCCTCCAGGCTGTATCAGCGTAGTGTAGTGGCGAAAGCTTTCCAGATAGGCTTCTTCTGTACCGTAGATATCCAGGTGATCGGGATCAGTTGAAGTAATGACGGTCATATACGGCGTGAGCCAATGGAAAGAGCGGTCGAACTCATCCGCTTCGATGACCGTATAAGGGCTTGTTGATGAAAGCAGCAGATTGGTATGATGATTCTTGGAGATGCCTCCGAGGAAAGCCGTGCATCCTACCGACGATTGGTACAGCAGATGGGCCGCCATGGTCGATGTGGTCGTTTTACCATGTGTACCTGCTACGCAAAGTCCTTTGCCGGATCGGGTGATGGTACCCAATACCTGTGCCCGTTTCTGTATCTCGAATCCGTTATTACGGAAGTAAGCCAGTTCGGCATGCTCATTGGGTACGGCAGGAGTCAGTACAACAAGCGTTGTATCCTTGTCTTTGCATGCTTCCGGTATCAGTTCGATGTTTTCTTCGTAATGTATGTTTGCTCCTTCGGCTATCAGGCGGGCAGTCAGTTCGCTGGGGGTACGGTCATAGCCGGCCACCAGCTTACCTTTCGATAAGAAGTAGCGGACAAGGGCGCTCATGCCGATACCACCCGCACCTACAAAATAAACCGATTTAATAGTCTCTATATTCATTGTCATTTCATTCATTTATGAGTCTCGGCCAGCTTGATTACTTCCCGGGCAATGATGGTTGCCGAGTCGGGTAGGGCAAGTGCTGTAATCTGTTTGCTCAGATCGGCCAGTTTTTCTGTGCACGAGATGAGTGCGAAGGCTGTGGTGAGTAACTTCTCCTGCGCTTCTTCATCTTTGACGTAAATAGCAGCTTGCTTGTTCACCAAAGCCAGTGCATTTTTTGTCTGGTGGTCTTCTGCCACGTTGGGCGAAGGGACAAGGATCACCGGTTTGCCCAGCATGCAGAACTCCGATATGGAACCTGCTCCTGCACGCGAGATCACCAGGTCGGCTGCTGCATACGCTTTGGCCATGTCTTTGATGAAGTCGGTCACATACAGGTTGGGTATCTCTGGGGCGGCGTTCACTGTTTCTGTTACATGCTGGTAGTATATTTTTCCCGTTTGCCAGATAAACTGAACATCATTCGCTTTTCGTATGATATCCAGCCCTTCCAGCAATGTATGGTTGATTGTTCGTGCGCCAAGGCTGCCGCCCAATACTAATATCGTCTTCAAGGCGGGATTCAGTCCGAACGAACGTACGGCTTCCTCCCGGCTGACGGAGTGATTGAGTAATCCCTGGCGAACCGGATTGCCTGTCATCAATATTTTTTCGGCAGGGAAGAACTGCTCCATACCATCGTATGCCACACAAATCCGTTTCGCCTTTTGAGCTAACAATTTATTGGTAACCCCTGCGTAGGAGTTTTGTTCTTGAATCAGGGTGGGGATTCCCATCATGCCGGCTGTTTTCAGTGTCGGGCCACTTGCGTATCCTCCTACACCCACAGCTACCTGCGGACGGAATTTGCGGATCACCTTCCGGGCTTTCCACTGACTTCTGATCAGCTTGATCAGTACGCCGAAGTTTTTCAGTAGATGCTTACGGTCGAACCCGGCGATTGGCAGACCGATGATCTCGTATCCAGCATCGGGCACCCGTTGCATTTCCATTCGTCCTTCGGCGCCTACAAAGAGAATCTTTGCATCCGGACGCAGTTCTTTTATCGCATTGGCGATAGATACAGCCGGGAAAATATGTCCTCCCGTGCCTCCTCCGCTGATAATCACTCTCAACTCTTTTTGCATATTAACTTTCTCCTTCAAATTCTGCATCACTATTTAAAATCTTAGCGGTCGGTTCGGCAGCTCCCTGAGCCTCCGGATCTCCTGACTCGATTTGCATTTGTAACTGTGCATCGCGCTCTTTGATTGCCTCCAGATGGGCGGTATAACGGCTCACACTCAGAATCATGCCGATATAAGCACAATTGATCAGCGTACTTGTTCCGCCCTTGCTTATCAGCGGAAGCGGTTGCCCGGTGACGGGAAAGAGTCCTACGGCTACCATCATATTGAGTATCGCCTGCGATACCAGCATCAGGGCGATTCCCATGACGAGGAAAGCAGGGAATGTCCGGTCGCACTTCTGGGCAATACGTCCGGCCCGCATCAGCAGCCAGATGTACAGGCACACCACAAAGGCTCCTCCTACCAGCCCCAATTCTTCGATGATAATGGCAAAGATAAAGTCGGAGAAGGCCTGACTTAGGAAGTCGCGCTGCACGGAGTTACCCGGCGCTTTTCCTACCAGATTGCTGGTAGCGATGGCGATGCGGGCATGTGCTATCTGGGCATCTTTGTCGATGTCGAACTTGGCGGCCGGAACCTCTTCTTTATCGAAGAAACCTTTGATACGATTCTGCCAGGTTTCGAAGCGGTGAAGTCCCGGTGTGGTACGCAGGGTTTCTACCGGGATAACCATGACTGTGGTAACTGCCAGTCCGCCGACACATACCACAATACCGACCATACCCAATAGCTTTTTGGCTGCTACTCGGCCGATGAACATCATCAGGAATACCACGGCAAACAGTAACATGGCTGTTGACAGGTTTTCAGGCGCAATAAGCAGACATACAATACCGGTGAAGATCAGGATGTAGGTGAAAGCTCTCGGGTGCGCTCCTTCTTCTTCCTGGTTTTTCGACAGGATGAAGGAGACTACGATGATCACCGCCATCTTGGCCAGCTCAGACGGCTGGAACTGCAATCCCATGAACGACATCCAGCGGGCGGCGCCGTTGACGCGGTCGCCGGTGACGATACCCATCAGGGTGACAAATGCCAGCAGTACCACTGATATGGGATACAGGAATACGGGAAACATCTGGAACCATTTGTATGGTATGTTGTGCATAAATACCACGACCACCACACCCACCATCAGGATCGTGGAGTGCTGGGTGATAGGACCCCAATGATCTCCGCTCTTGTAGGTCAGCGTACTTGCGGCGCTGAATACCTCAATGATAGAGATGAGGCATAAGAAGAGGAAGATGATCCAGATGACTTTGTCTCCTTTGAATATGTTTCTTAATAAATCCACCGTTTCAATTAGTTTAAATAGATATTACTTTTACAACGCGAGGACACAGGCTTTGAACTGGTCGCCGCGGTCTTCGTAGCTTTTGAACAAGTCGAACGAGGCGCAGCAGGGGCTGAGTAGCACCGTCTCGCCTTTTTTAGCCAACCGGTATGCAGCATCTACGGCATCTTTCATGCCGGTTTGTACATCGGCTACCGGCAGTCCGAACCGGTCGAAAAACTCGTGTAATTTTTCGTTATGCAGTCCCAGATATACCAGGGCGCTGCATTTCTCGCGAACGAGTTCTTCAATCTCCGTATAGTCGTTTCCTTTGTCTTTACCTCCCAGTATGAGCACTGTCTTGGTGGTCATGCTTTGAAGGGCATACCAGCAAGAATTGACGTTGGTCGCCTTCGAGTCATTGATGAAGTCGATACCACGTACCCGGGCCACTTTCTCCAACCGGTGTTCTACTCCTTTGAAATCAGCCAATGCCTTGCGTATACTCTCTTTGGTGATACCCGCCAGATTGGCCGAGATACCTGCTGCCATCGAGTTGTACAGGTTGTGCGTTCCGCGGAGCGCCAGTTCTTCCTGTTCCATATTGAAAGCGATCGGCTCGTCGATCTTCAGCTCATGATCTTCCACATACGCAATGGCGCCTTCTTCCCTTACTTCGGCAAACGGGTATAAGTGAGCTTTCAGCCCGTACTTCTGCAATTCGTTGCGGATGATGGGGTCGTCGTTCCAGAAGATGAAAGCATCCTCCTCCGTCTGGTTTTGGGTGATACGGAACTTAGCATTGATATAGTTCTGCATGTTATGCTCGTACCGGTCCAGATGATCGGGAGTGATGTTCATCAATACGGCGATGTTGGCGCGGAAGTCGTACATGTTGTCTAATTGGAACGAACTCAGCTCAATCACATAATAATCATGTTCTTCTTCTGCTACCTGCAAGGCCAGGCTACGCCCGATGTTTCCCGCCAACCCTACATTCAGTCCGGCGCTCTTGAAGATATGGTATATTAAAGAGGTCGTCGTCGTTTTACCATTAGATCCCGTGATACAGACCATCCGGGCATTGGTGTACCGTCCGGCAAACTCAATTTCCGAGATGATGGGCGTACCTTGGGCAACCAGCTTCTGAATCAACGGCGCTTCGTTCGGAATACCCGGACTTTTGATCACCTCATCGGCATTCAATATGTTTTCTTCAGTATGTTTTCCTTCTTCCCAGCTGATCTGGTATTTGTCGAGCAATTCTTTGTAATTCTCTTTAATGGCTGACATGTCCGATACGAACACGTCGAAACCTTTTACTTTGGCAAGTACAGCGGCGCCGGCCCCACTTTCGCCTGCGCCTAATACCACAATCCGTTGCGTCTTGCTGCATCCTGTTTGTTCAAATGTACTCATGCCTGTATCTGTTTTATAATTATACTTCGTGTTATCTGATTTTCAATGTGATGATTGTGATGGCTGCCAGTACGATGGTTACAATCCAGAAGCGAACCGTGATTTTCGCTTCGTGGAACACATTCGTCGGTTTGAGGAACATATAACTGCACGTCGGGTCCAACTGGGCCATCGTTGTGCGGAAATGATCGTGAATCGGCGTACGCTTGAAGATACGTTGACGTACCCCTTTCTTCTTCCCTCGCTTGAAGAAACTCACTTGCAGCACCACGGATAAACTTTCGACGAGGAATACCCCGCAAAGAATCGGGATAAGCAACTCTTTGTGAATGATGATAGCAAAAACGGCAATGATACCGCCGATGGTCAGACTGCCCGTATCGCCCATGAAAACCTGTGCCGGGAAGGCATTGTACCATAAGAAACCGATCAAGGCACCGATAAATGCGCAAATAAAGATAACCAGTTCCTCCGTTCCGGGAATGTACATGATGTTGAGGTACCGGGCAAACTCCATGTGACCGGATACATAAGCCAGGATACCCAATGTCAGTCCGATAATGGCCGAGTTACCGGCCGCCATGCCGTCCATACCGTCGTTCAGGTTTGCGCCGTTCGATACGGCTGTCACTACCAGGATGGTGACGATCACGAACAGTATCCAGCCTGCCGTCTGGGCGTGTTCGCCAAGAAAGCTCACCAGGTCGGCATAATCGAGGTTATTACTTTTGAAGAAAGGGATGGTGGTCTGTGTCGACTTCATGTCGTGTTTCACATGCGTTACCACCGTTTCCTGTCCGGACTGTTTTACCTCGATGTTTTCGCGGATCACTACGTCCGGGCTCAGGTAGAGCGTCAGTCCCACAATCAGTCCCAAACCTACTTGCGCGATGATCTTGAATTTACCGTGCAAGCCTTCCTTGTTGCGTTTGAATATCTTGATGTAATCATCGGCAAAGCCCAATGATCCTAACCATACGGTGGTGATCAGCATCAATATCATATAGATGTTGTGTAGCTTACCCAACAACAAACAGGGTATCAGGATGGCCACAATAATAATGACGCCGCCCATACTGGGAACGCCCTTTTTGGCAACACCGAACGGGTCGATCGTAGCATCGCGCTGTGTCTCCGTTATCTGTTTCCTTTTCAGCAGGTCGATAAACTTGTCGCCCCAGATACTCGAAATGAGCAAAGCCAGGATGATAGCCATCAAAGCCCTGAATGAGGTGTATCCGAACATTCCCGCACCGGGGAAACCTAATTTATGTAACCACTCAAATAAATAGTATAACATGATTATAGTGATTAGTGATCAGTGATCAGCAACTGCTTGTCATTAACCGTTAATAATCTCTTTAATGATCTCTTTGTCGTCGAAGTGATGCTTCACTCCTTTGATTTCCTGATAATTCTCGTGCCCTTTACCGGCTACCAGGATCACATCTCCTTTTTCTGCCAGCATGCAGGCGGCGCGGATGGCTTCTTTGCGGTCGGCAATACAGAGTGTTTTCTTCTTGTCGTCGGCATCCAATCCGGCTACCATATCATTGATAATGTCTTGCGGTTCTTCATTACGTGGGTTGTCCGATGTAATGATGACCCGGTCGCTGGCTTTGGCTGCTTCTTTGGCCATAAGCGGGCGTTTCCCTTTGTCGCGATTGCCGCCTGCACCTACTACCGTGATTACTTTGCCCCTTCCTTCGAGTACATCGTGAATGGCATTGAGCACATTCTCCAATGCATCCGGGGTGTGTGCATAGTCGACGATGGCTGTAAAACCTTGCGGGGAGCGAATGGCGTCGAACCGTCCGGCAACCGATTGCAGGGTGCTCAAAGCTATCAGTACCTCTTCTTCTTGCTTGCCCAATAATACCGCAGCGCCAAATACCGCCAGTAGGTTATAGGCATTGAACTTGCCGATAAACTGAACGGCTACTTCCCGGTTGTTGAAGTCGAGCAACATCCCTTCGAAGTGCGATTCCAGAATACGCCCTTTGAAGTCGCACAGACTTCTCAACGAATACGTATATACTTTCGAGCGGGTATTCTGTGTCATGACCAACCCGTTCTTATCATCTAAGTTCGTCAGGCTGAATGCCCCTTTGGGCATGTCGTCGAAGAACTTCTTCTTGGCTTTCAAATAGTTATCTACCGTTTTGTGGTAATCCAGGTGATCGCGTGTCAGGTTGGTGAAGATGCCGCCGGCAAACTTCAACCCACTGATCCGTTTCTGGGCGATGGAGTGGGAGCTGACTTCCATGAATACATACTGGCACCCTTCGTCCGCCATCTGACCGAGCAACCGGTTCAGCGTGATCGGGTCGGGGGTGGTATGTTCGGTAGGCAATGCCTTGTCGTCGATGTAGTTGCATACGGTCGAGATCAGTCCCACCTTGTATCCGAAATAGCGGAACATATTATAGAGCAGCGTGGCGATGGTTGTTTTCCCGTTCGTTCCGGTTACTCCTACCAACTCCAGTTTGGAGGTAGGATCGCCGTAGAAGGCTGTGGCAAGCTTACCTGTCGCATCTTCACTATCGGCCACTTGTATATAGGTGATTCCTGTTACCGGCTGCTCCGGCAGATCCTCACAGAGTATGGCTACAGCCCCTTTTTCGATGGCTGCCGGAATATAAGCATGCCCGTCGGTTTGGGTGCCGCGCATAGCCATGAACAAGTGTCCCGGCATCACCTGCCGCGAGTCAATATTCACTCCTGTGATCTCTATATCTGCCGATCCGACGATTTGCAGCGATTGTACTGTATGTAATAATTCTTTCAGTTTCATACCTTATTATATATAGTGTCAATTTAGATAAATGGAAATGGTCTGCCCTTTGGCTATCGTTGTTCCGCCGGGTATCGACTGACTCTTCACTTTGCCTACCCCCGAAAGACGAACTTTCAGTCCTTTGCTTTCCAACATGTAAACCGCATCTTTGGCGCCCATGCCGATTACGTTAGGCGTTTTGTTGCTTCCGTTGTTTTCTTCCCGGCTTTTGAGCACCAATGCATTGGTCAGGCTTTGCGTATTTCCCCATACCTCTTTGGCTTTCCGGTCGGCAAACTCAGCCTGTGCCTGTATATTCAACTCGTCCAATATCAGTTTGGCTTCACGCAACTCCCCATTCTTTACATCCGGAATCACTATGCTGGTGCTGTCGATGGCATGCTTGAGGTCCAGACGCAGATTTTTTGCGTACACCCTTTCGGCTATCTTGCCGAACACAGCTCCTGCCATCAAACCGCCCGATGCCGGAAGTCCCGGTTTCTGAATGGAGACGATACAGCTATATTGGGGTGCTTCCGAAGGGAAGTATCCACAAAAACTGACAAGGTAATTCACACTTCCCGTTTTATATCCTGCTGCTCCTTGCGAAACCTGAGCCGTACCTGTTTTACCCGAAACCGAGAACTGTTTGCTTCCTGCCGGTTTGGCCAATCCTTCGCTTACCACTCTTTTAAGGATGGTTTGTATCTGTGTCAGTGTACGGTCCGAGCATATTTTGGGATTGATCACTTCAGTAGGATATTCGACGATCGTTTCGCCATCCTTTACCGCTGCCCTGACAAACTTCGGACGAACCATCGTTCCGTTGTTGGCGATGGCGTTGTAGAACGTCAATATGTTGATAGGAGGCACCTGTGTTTCGTACCCGATGCTCATCCACGGCAGGGTGGTCTTGGCAAAGTAGCGTTCCTTCGGTCCCTTTATATTCGGTTTCCCTTCTCCTGCTATCTGCAGGTTTAATGCTTTGTCTAAACTCATGCGTTTCAGCCCGTCGACAAACTTCTGCGGGTTGCTGCTGTAAGCCTGGTCGACGATGGACGATACGCCGATGTTCGACGATACCATCAGGATCTCCGGTACGGTAAGATATTGGTATCCACCCCGGTGCCAGTTGTGGTCTTTCATCGGTCGGCCGTGCATCATCTTTACCCCATTGCCGGTGTCGATACCGTCTTCGGGCGTTATTTTACCATCCTCCAGCGCTACCATAATGGACGCCGTTTTAAAGGTTGAGCCTGGCTCCATCATGTCACTGATGGCATTGTTGCGTACCTCGTAATAATTGCCGTCCCGTCCTTTGGTCATGTTCACAATGGCTTTCACCTCTCCGGTGGCTACCTCCATCAGTACCACTACGCCTACGGTGGCGTTAATCTCTTTGAGCTTGTCCACCAGCGCTTTCTCGCAGATGTCCTGCATGCCTACATCGATGGTGGTGGTCAGGTCGCAACCGTCTACCGGAGCGATATCTACGATGTTGAGGTACTTGTTCATCACCTTCTGGCGGTGTGTGATACCGTCCCGTCCTTTCAGTATCGTATCGAAAGCCAGCTCGATACCGTTCTTGGCTCCCTGAGCCGTGTCGGCATACAAGTCGCCCAGCGTACGGGTGGCCAACGAACCGAAAGGTTTCTTGCGTTGGTTGTACGCCTGTTCATGAAAACCGCCTTTGTATTTGTTGAGGTTGAATACCGGCAATCGCTTGGCATCCTTGTACTGGATGTACGAGATACGTTTCGGGTAGATCAGCCAGTTGCGGCTCTTCTTCTCGCGTCCTTTTTTCAGGTGCGCTTTGAACTCTGCCACGCTCTTGTCGGGGAATATCTGGTGCAATCCGATGCAGATTGAGTCCAGGTTCACCTTCAGAATCGAATCCTTTCTGTTCTGCTCTTTCAGGCGTCTTTTTTCGTCCGGTTCGCCCGACATGAAGTCCATGTAAATGCGGTATTCGGGCAGGGAGCTCGCCATCAGTTTGCCATCGGACGAGATGATGTTGCCCCGGTTCGGCTTGATGGTCACATTCTCCTTGACGAAACGATCGGCCACATCCTGCCAGTATTTCCGTTCGGCAAACATGGTAATGCCTGCCTTGACAATGATAGCCAAGCCAGTCATCCCCATCAATACGATGACGAAGAAGTACCTGAACATTATATTTTTCTTATCTACGGCCATTTCTCTGTTCTCTTTTCTTGTGTGTGCTGCTCATTATCTCTTCAGAACGTAGGGAGGATGGGTTGCAGTCTGCAAGTCGCTCTCCCTGCTTGCTATATACTCTTCGATGCGCGATTGACGGCTTTTCTCCATCAGCTCCGAGCTACGGGTCAGTGCATCGTATTTGATATCGATCAGTTCCTTCTTCAACCGGTCGATCTCGATCTGTTGTTGCTGGCTGGCATACCGGTTGTGTATGTAGAAAATGATAAATATCATGATAAGCACCAACAACTTGGTCTGTCTCCGGAAAAAATCGGTAGCCAGGATGTCGCCACCCAGAATACTTTTCAGTGAGCTGTTTCTTTTCTTCGTTTTAGGGGTAGCCGATTCTTTCTTTTTTGCTGTTTCTTCTTTTTGGGCTGTTTCTTTCATAATTCTTCCTCCTTCACATTTCACTCTCGCTTGGTGGTTTATTTTTTCTCTGCTATTCTCAATTTGGCGCTTCGCGACCGTGGGTTTCGTTCTATCTCTTCTTCGCCGGGGATGATCACTTTGTTGTTTACCACCCGGTACGGCGTTTGCAGATTCCCGAAGAAGTCCTGTGTGGCTTTACCTTCCACATTGCCCGTTTTCATGATGTTCTTTACCATCCGGTCTTCTAATGAGTGGTAGGTGATCACCACTAATCGTCCTCCCGGGCGGAGGGCTTCGGTCGCTGCTGCGAGCATCTCTTTCAGGGCTTCCATTTCCTGGTTGACCTCGATCCGTAAGCTCTGGAATACTTTGGCTAACTCCTTCTTTTCCCGTTCGCGGCCAAAGAAAGGCTTGATGACTTCCAAAAATTCGCCGATGGTTCTGAAGGGCTGTGCGGCGCGTGCCTTGACTAATGCGGAAGCCAACTTCCGGCTGTTCTTCAATTCTCCGTACAGGTAGAAGATGTTGGCCAGCCGTTCTTCGTCGTAGGTGTTGATGATGTCGGCTGCCGTTGCTCCCGCCCGTTTGTTCATGCGCATGTCCAACGCACCGTCGAACCGGAAAGAGAACCCTCTTTCGCTATCGTCGAAGTGGTGCGACGATACGCCCAGGTCGGCCAGGATGGCATCTACCTGTTCGATGTTGTGGTAGCGGAGAAAATTCTGCAGATAACGGAAGTTGCTCCGTACGAAGGTGAAGTGGGCATCGTCGACGATGTTGCGCTCGGCATCCTCGTCCTGGTCGAATCCCAGCAATCGTCCTCCACGGCCAAGGCGCGACAGGATTTCACGTGAATGTCCGCCGCCGCCGAATGTGACGTCTACATACGTGCCGTCCGGCCGGATCTCCATGGCGTCCACACTTTCTTTCAGTAGTACCGGTATATGATATGTCAACTCCTCTTTCATTCGTCCTTCTGTCATCACTAATCTCTAAAAACTTCCTCCCATAATATCTTCGAGCGCGGCTCCGAACTCTTCGGGTGCCATGAACGGTTGTTCGGTGCGTTCTTTCGCCCAGATCTCAATCTTGTTGTCCACCCCTATGAACCGGACTTCGGTGCGGATACCGGCCATTTGCAAATAGCGCTTTGGTATCAGTATGCGTCCGTTTCCGTCGGGTGTCAATATTTCCATGTCACTTACAAACTGTCTGAATATAAGCTGATGTTGGCTCTTCCATTTGCTCAACCGGCTGCGCAGTTCATTAAGTTCTTCCTCCCAAACGCTTTCGGGGTAGAGTACTAAGCAGTCTTGAAATACATCCTTGCGCATCACAAGCTTCTCCTCGGAAGCGGCTGCCAGCTGCTTCCGGAATCCGGCGGGGATAAAGACTCTTCCTTTCTCGTCCGTCCGTGCTTCTATGTTGCCCAAAAATCTCATAAATCACCTTATAATATTAAGAGACCGTAAAAGTATGAATTTCCCCACAATTCTCCACGCTAATCCACCAAAATATTTTCAATAAGTTTTCAACCGCTTGTTAATAACCTATTTATTTGATAATGAAAAGGGTGCGTGGTGGGGTAGGAATGTGTATTTGCAATGAAATATTTCATGCGTTTATGTATCCGAAAAAAGAATATTCTGTCGGGGCGACGCATTGGGAAGGTTAAAGTAGTGGGCATCGCATATTTTTTGTTACTTTTGCGTGTGTAACTAAGTGTTGAGCGTATGAATATTCAGTTAAACCGTAAACTCCCGGTGGGAGTGCAGACCTTTGAGGATATACGAAACGGTAATTTCCTTTATGTGGATAAAACCGCGATGGTGTGGGAAATGGCCCACATCGGGAAACCTTATTTTCTGAGTCGCCCCCGACGATTCGGAAAGAGCTTGTTGCTCTCTACGTTTAAGTCTTATTTCGAAGGGCGGAAAGATTTGTTCGAAGGGCTTGCTATCGAAAAATTGGAAACCGACTGGGCAAAGCATCCCGTGCTGCATTTGGATCTCAATGCCGAGAAGTTCGATAGTGTGGAGCGATTGGAGATTCTGCTGAATTTCTATCTCACCCAGTGGGAAGCTATTTATGGAAAAGGGGATGGCGAAGGGTCACCTTCAACTCGCTTTGCCGGCATCATCCGCCGGGCTTGCGAGCAGACTGGAAAGCAAGTGGTGGTGTTGGTTGATGAGTATGATAAGCCGTTGACACAGAATCTTCTGAACGCAGAGTTGATGGACAGTTTTCGTCGTACGCTGAAAGGTTTTTACGGCGTGCTGAAAAGTGCAGACCCTTATTTGCGTTTCGTTCTGCTGACAGGGGTCACCAAGTTTTCGCAAGTCAGCGTATTTAGCGACTTGAATCACCTGAAAGATATCAGTATGGTATCGGCGTATGCCACCGTTTGCGGTATTACCCGTGAAGAGTTGGTGCAGACTTTTACTCCTGAAATCGACCGGCTTTCCCAAACTATGAATCTGCCGGTCGATGAAACCATCGATACATTAAAATCGCAATACGACGGTTATCACTTCTGTGAAGATGCACCTGGTATGTTCAACCCATTCAGCCTGTTGAATGCTTTTCAAGATTTGAAGTTGAATGATTATTGGTTCCAGACAGGAACGCCTACATACTTGGTCGATTTGCTTCGACAAAGCGATTACGACCTGCGCTTGCTTGTCGATGGCGTGCAGATGGGAGTTCTCGGTTTTGCCGAATACCGTGCTGACCCCCGCAACCCCATTCCGATGATCTATCAAAGTGGTTACCTGACCATCAAGGATCACGACAAAGAATTTGATATCTATACCCTTGGCTTCCCGAATAATGAGGTGCAGAATGGTTTCTTGCGGTTTCTCGTCCCGTATTGTTCGCAAGTAACTACCGATGAGACTGATTTTCACATCCAGCGCTTTGTACAAGACCTCCGGGCTGGCCGTGTGTCCGGTTTCATGGAACGTCTGCAAGCCTTCTTTGCCGACTTTCCTTACGAACTGAACGATAAGACCGAACGACACTATCAGGTGATTTTTTATCTGGTTTTCAAGTTGATGGGTCAATTCTCCGAAGTGGAGGTGCACAGTGCCAAAGGACGAGCCGATGCAGTGGTGAAAACCAAAGACTATATTTATGTATTCGAGTTCAAACTGAACGGAACTGCCGAAGAGGCCTTGCGGCAGATTGACGAAAAAGGGTATCTGTTGCCGTATACTGTCGATGGGCGTACATTGGTTAAGGTTGGTGTGGAGTTCGACAAGAATGAACGGAATATCGGGCGGTATCTTACCGTTGGTCTGCTACACTGATGCGAAAAATGATTTTATTCGTCACGTCGTCACTTTTTTAGCTTTTACTGTTTGATAATCAATAAAATAATGCGTGACGAATACCCATTTTATTCGTCACGCATTCGTCACTTTCCGGGGTATCCGTCACGCTTTACAGCGCTACTACCCTATACAATATGCCTTTGTTGCACCGTTGATGCGGCACTTTATCCTTCCTGAGCAACCTCCCGAAGTGTGTCACCTTGCTAATCGGCATCTTAATCCCGCTTTTCTGCTGAATCCGCAACATGATCTCCGCAGGCGCCAACATCTCGCACTCCTCTCCCTCGCGTGCCGCCCG
>JAVBVA010000103.1:0-5276 GCA_031554665.1 Bacteroides sp.
AAAAGATTTTTTGAGCTGTCTGGGTTTAAGCCGAACAGAAAGATAAATGCTAAGATTGTCAAAGAACTAATTGATATAGCTACCTATAGGGCAGCATGAATATCTTAAACACTATATCATTTTATAACGAACCATTGTCAATTACCGTTCAGGATGATTTCTTCATCACCACCCCATTCCCAGTCGGTAGAGTTTCCGTCAATCTGTTTGATGGTGATTCTGAACTCGATGTTGCCGGTTTGGAGAATGACGGCATCCAGGTTTCGTGACGGGGTTGCAGGGTCATAGTCGCCCAGTGCGGTCACTTTCAGGCCGGTGATGGCACTGCCGTCTTGATTCAGAATTTTCTCTACGGAGAAGCGATCGTTTTGTATGCCCGGTTCGCTGGCAAGGTCGGTCTGTGCTCCATTGCCGTTTGTCTCGAAGTTGAGTCTGATAATGGAGGGATGCGCATTGGACGTGAGCTTTATCTGGTCGGTAGAACCTGCCGGGCGGCTGACTATAGATTGCTTGCGTCGCAGGGAGACGTAGTAAATTCCGTCGAATCCGGCTTCGGTGTCGCCATCAACAATCCACTGGTACACATTGGTATTGATGGAAACGGGCGGTTCTACGGAAGCCATATCCGGGTCGGGGTAACCGGGTCCGGTGACTTTGGTTATCTCGAAAATATACTTGGTGTTGCGGCTGATAGCGTCGTAGCGTACCAGGTCGTCTTCGTATTTGAGGAAGTCAATCGGATAGTAGTACATCTGGCCGCCGTAAATACCCCCTACCACCACGCGGGTGTAACGCCTGTCGGAAGCATAGCTGGAGGCATTGGTGTCGTTGTCGTACAGGTAGAACTTACAAACCACCTTGTTGTCTTCGGCAGCGTACGGTCCCAGATTGATGGATGTTTTCATGCCGTCGGCCGATTCGGTCTGTGTGACGCTGTTGCCTCCGGTGTAATTCGCGGCAGATGGAGCCCAGCAACCTTTGTCGGGAACGAAATAGAGAGTGGCGTTTTTCAACTCGAAGTTGGTTACGCTTGCATCCTGATAGATGTCCACTCCGGCTACGGCCCGCAGGAGGTAAATACCTGTCCAGTTTTCGACGATATTCTCCGTCACCTTCAGGCTTTCTTTCTTGCCCCACATGGGAAGGTTCTTTCGCTCGTCGGTAGTGGCGAAGCGGGCAGGATTGGAGTCAATCAGAAGTTTGCGGATGGTTTCCCACGCGACCTCGGACTCATCGACTAACTGATTGCTGTCGATGAGCTGTTCGATAAGCGTGCGGGCATTGGCTACAAAATAGACCGTCAGCCCGTCGTCTACCTTGAGTGTAGCCCGGAAAGTGTTTCCACTGCTTCCGTAAGGGATGGCGTACCTCCTGTATTGGAACTGGTCGCTTTTGTACACAAGCAGGTCGAGAGAATTGATTGTCTTTTCATCGGCAGTACCTTTGGCTATGTCGTCCAACTGTTCCGGAGTCAGTGCCCGTGTGTTGGGTGTTAGGAAAGACATCTCTACCAGGGCGTTTCCATTCGAAAGGTTTTCTCCGCCTTCCTGCTCGTTGCGGCAGGATATCAGGGCAAACAATCCCAGAAATAGAAAAAGAGATAATTTCTTCATTGTTATTATGATTAATTGCTACTTGTTATTTCCTGATACCAAGCCATCGGCCTGATAGCTTTGTATATATCTGTACCGTTGTCGGTCATAACTGGATATAGGTCGTTCGCACGCGGTATCCGTTCACGCGTATCTCCGCCTGCATCCCACTAATGATAACGGTTATAATTTTCCCAGGTATGGAAACTTCTTCGGTGTCAACGGTGAAAAGTTTATTGTCGTTGCTGTATGCTGTCAGTTTGATGGTGTGGTCACTATACTGCGGCAATAACCCCACTGATAAGGACAGCCAATCGGCATCGGCTTTTTCAAGGCCTGCATAAATGATTGCTTCTTCTCCTAACGGTTCCATTTCAAGAGAAATCTCGCCGGCGGTTCCGGCAATATTCAGATGCGGATTGGTTCCCGGAGATGGGAAAAGCGCTAAAGCAGCCTTCACGTTAAGGCGGCATACCACATTATGCATGGATATAATGTAACTTGATTCGAGGGCGATCTCTTCATAGGCATCTTTGACAATGCCCAGGTATAGGTCATTCATGGGAGAAAGGAATTCGGCGGCATTATATACGATAGTACCTTCTCTAATAGCGGAACTGGAAAAGTAACTTTGTACTTCAATTTTGGGAATCGCGTCTGATGATCCGGTGGGAGGGACGGCCCACGATGCGATACTGAGTTGCCCAGTAAAGCTCTTCTTCACGCGATATTCCTTTCCTCCTGCTATTTGTTGATAGGGAATCAAGATGTCCTGATGGAGTTTGTCGTCTTTGTAAATACGGACATATACATCATTTTTGATGATGTCATCAAACTCTTTCACGCTGTTCTCGTGCCGGAAGGATAACTTCAGGTAAGCTTCGCAATCATCCCTGTTTTCGCTGAGGCAACCGGTGAGCAGCCATGCCGCAATAAATATCAGAATCGCTTTTTTCACGATAATACAGTATTATATGATAAAATATAGTTTATCTGGTGTGATACGGGACACCATGGGAGGTGTCCCGTAATCCATGCTCATACATCCATGAGCCGGACACCATTTTACAGGATAACGTTAGTAAGCTTAATTCTCCAATCTGCCACCCTGATGGTGATCAGTACGGATGCATTACCCTTCTTCGGAACTACTTCATCTTCTGCCTCTTTGGGAGTGTCATATCCAAAAGTATTTACACCGTCAATTGTCAAACGATAGACTGCATTTCTGATTACCTGTTGGTTGTCATCCGGAATAAGGTTGGCTCTCCAATAACGAGTAAGAGTTGTAGGCGTGCCGCTTGTAACGCTTGTCAGCGTACCTTTTATAATGAACGAGTACACCGTATTACGGTCAAAGTATAAGGAAGGTTCGGTTTGATCATCTATCGGCAGGTTTTCGTATGCATACATCACACTTGTGGAAGAGTTAAGGAACATATCACCGGTAGTGGTTCCGGCATAAACGCTTGCATAACTTTTGTCTGCTTCGAATGTAGATGGTAAGTACGATTTGCCTGTACGGCTCCAAGTGTCCCAAGTGTTTGCTTCAACGCCAGCACTGTTCCAGGTGTAGAATGCATCGGTTGCATCTATACCGTTGATAAGCACGTAACCATCAAGGCTAAAGGTTGCATTGGTTAAGTCATCGTCATTAAACGCTTTTTTCAGGTCTTCCAAAGGAATATTCATCTGGAAATCGGCAGGAACAGCTACTTTCGGAGCTTCTACCTTGCTTACCAAACGATTCCATCCTTCTGCCACATCGGAATCCTCTCAAGGCGGGGATCGAAACCGTCGGGTTGAACATCGGAGTATGGGCGTTCGACCGCTATGCCCTTAAAGGAGAGTTTGCGTACATTGGTTGGAACACCATGAAGAGCAATATCAAGCATGGTTTCGTATGGGACAATGACCAGTTTTCGACCAACCTCTTCGCCCATCCTTACCATGGCGGATTGTACTTTAACACCGCCCGTTGCAACGGGATGACTTTCTGGGAATCTGTTCCTTTCTCTATTGGCGGCAGTCTGATGTGGGAGTTCCTCATGGAAAACGAACCACCCGCTATTAATGACTTTATCGCCACATCCATCGGAGGCGCCTGCCTGGGCGAAGTTACCTACCGCCTGTCCGACCTGATCATCGACGACCGGACAAGAGGCTGGCAACGCTTCGGTCGCGAATTTCTGACCACTCTCGTGTCGCCCATGCGTGGGCTGAACCGTATCATGAGCGGAGATGCCTGGCGCCATCGTAACATTCGCGGCCGTGCTCTCAAGAGCACTCCTGCTCTGTTTTATGTAAAAACCGGTCACCGCGCCCTGGCCGAGGACTCGGAGATACGCCGTGAATTGGATAATGGTATGTACGTAGACTTCAACCTGATCTACGGTAACCTCTTTGATGCCGATAACGACAAACCGTATGACGCTTTCACACTCTCTGCTACCTTTAATATGTTTTCCCAACAACCGATCATCAGTAGCGTCAATGCTATCGGGCAATTGTGGGGTACAAACATTCCGTTGAAGCGTGCGAACCGGCGGCTGCATGTGGGTATCTTCCAGCATTTCGACTATTACGATTCTGAGGTGATGCTCGAAGGCGAGAAGATAAACTCCTACCGCATTTCCGAAGCAGCAGCCTTCGGCGTGGGGGGTATGTACGTGGCCCGTTTGTCGAAGAACATGAACTTTGCTACCACAGGTTATCTCAATGCTATCCTACTCGGTGGAAGTGCGACCGATCATTTCCGGCTTATCGACCGTGACTACAATATGGGAAGTGGATTCAGTTCTAAGTTTGCCATGGAATTCTTTTATAAAACACGTTTGAGTTTCGGTATGAAAGCTGAGGACTACCGGCTTTTCACCTGGAAAGGATACGATCCGACGGTTGACCTTACCCAGCTCTCGCATGAAGAGCAGTTGTACCTGAATGCGCAGGGCGACAAAGGGCATTCCCGGTTGACGGTAATGACGCTGGACTTCAGCTACCGTTTCAAAAAACGCTTTATGTTCTCGGCCGAGACCTCATTTTATATGCGCAATACCCACTATAAGTATTTCCCGGATAAGGACTATCAGGTAATTGAAAACAAGGTTGGATTTGGTTATGTATTCTGATATAATGCGGTAAATATTGTTTGCTATCCTATCTGTTCTGTTCGGGCCTCCACCTCCTTCAACCGGTTGCGAGCACTCTGTTCATGCGGGTTTCGGGGTGAAGAAGGGGGCTTCACCCCTCCTTCACCGGGTTCACCTTGACGATTTTTCACCACCTTATACACATTCCCCCACTTGGTATGTTTTCGCTCTATTCCGACAGCCACCAGCACCTGCGCCATCACATTCGGATTCGCACTGCGCATCGCTGCCGGGTTATACTTCTTCAAATCCTTGAAGATATCCGCTGCCGAAAGCAGCTCATACCTGTCTTCCTCCTCCGGACAACGGTAACAGGCCCGAAGCACCTCTTCCATCGGAGTCTGCCGGTAGAATGCCTGGTTGTGTTGCTGCAACTCCCGCTCTTCCTCCTTGTTGAACCAGTAGCGTTCGCCCGAAAGCAGTTCCACCTTCAACTGTGCAAAAATCTGCGCATGATCAATATCCGTGCAGTCGATCTTGTGTTCCACTTCCACACAGAGGAAACGGCGGCTGCCCGTAGGATCGGTCAGCAAGT
>JAVBVA010000104.1:0-33620 GCA_031554665.1 Bacteroides sp.
GCACCCTGAGGGATTCACCCACGGTTGGGGGGTGTTCCATCTCTCCAAACTGTTGTTTCCACGCGTTGACACACTGTGTTTGCTGCTTTGAAACACCCGGGGTGAAGCGAGGAGAAGTGGATGATGAAGCGAGGGAAAAGACTTTATCAAGCGAAGAAAAAGTATTATCAAGCGAGGAGAAAAGTCTTGTCAAGCGAAGAGGTTGCCTTTATCAAGCGAAGAAAAAAATGAAAACACAACCGGTTAATAGCCGTTTGGGATGTAAAGCCGGATTGGAAATTGCTGGAAAATTGTAAAGCAGGAACAGTAAAGGGTGCATGCTAATGCTTTGTTTTCAAGTACAATACACTCTCCTTAAAAGGTGCTGCAGCTTTCAAAAAAATGTGTAGCACCTTTTCAAAAAACGTGTAGCAGCTTTTTAGAAAAGGTGTAGCAGCTTTTTAAAGCCACATTTATCTTTTGATTTACTGGATTTCGTTTACGTTTTTAGACGCTTACAGAATAAATCAGTGACGGAGGTGGGAGATGCGATGGGAGATGGTTTCAATCTGCCACGCTATTATCTTGCTGGAAAACAGACGTTTAAACGCCAAGGTGGGAGGTGGTAGATTGGTTTGCATTTTGCAGGGAAGACGGCACATGGTGAAAGCAGTGAACCCAGGTGAAGAAGCCCTCTTCACCCCGAAACGCCGATGGACAGCCGCCGGGAGATCGCTGAAGGAGGTGGAGGCAAAAAAACATCTCTATGTATAGGGCTTATATCTCACTCAGTTAAGTGTAACCGGCTAAACAAATACCATATTAGTAGCACGGATTGACTTATTGTATCTAAGTAAAAGCAATTTGATCTCATCGGTAATGCCTCTGGATGGAGATAGTATTAAAACAAGAACTAAAAGTCGGTAGATAATGAGTAGAACGTTAGAAAAAGTGATTCTGCCAAATGGCTGACATCGGCCTCCTGATGGTGTTTTTTTATTAAGAGATATTTGGATTAGTTTAGTTGGCGTTTACATTATATTGGTTTTCTGTTAATTACAAATATATTTAGTTCTGCGAAGACTTTACAGGTTTCATTCATCGGCATGCAGTCTACAGAAATTGCTATCAAACCGAATGTCAGGGTGTTACTGAAATCAAATACAGAGATGCTCGAGGAAATTATGGTGGTTGCTTACGGTACGGCGAAGAAGTCTTCATTTACCGGATCGGCCTCAGTGGTGAATTCAGAACAGATTAGTAAAATTCAAACTTCGAACGTGGCCAATGCATTGTCGGGTAAAGTCGCTGGTGTGCAGTTGACTACCGCTTCGGGACAACCGGGTACCACTTCTCCATCTATTCGTGTACGTGGTGTCAGTTCTATCAATGCGGGTAATGACCCGTTGATCATTTTGGATGGTGCTCCTTACGACGGTAACTTGAACAATATCAGTTCGCAAGATATCGAATCAATGACGGTATTGAAAGATGCCGCATCGAATGCATTGTATGGCTCCCGTGGTGCTAATGGCGTAATCATCATTACTACCAAGAAGGGCGCTACAGGACAGGCTCGTATTACTGTGGATGCCAAATGGGGTGTCAATGACCGCGCTACACAGGATTACGATTTCGTCTCTAACCCTGCACAGTATTACGAGATGTACTTTGGCGCATTGAAGAATTACATGATCAACGAACAGGGTATGTCTGAATCAGCAGCTTATGTGGCTGCTAACAATGGCATGTTGAGTACAGGTGACTACGGTTTGAGATACAATCTGTATACAATACCTAATGGACAGTACCTGATTGGAACCAACGGTAAGTTGAACCCCAATGCTACTATGGGGCGTACAGTTACAAGAAACGGACAAGAGTATTATTTGACTGCCGACAATTGGTTGGACGAAGCTTATAAACAAAGCTTGCGTCAGGAATACAATGTGAGTGCTTCTGCTGGTACGGATAAGTCTTCTTTTTATATGTCACTTAGTTACCTAAATAATGAAGGTATCACTACCAACTCAGACTATGAACGTCTGACTGGCCGTTTGAAAGCTGACTACCAGGTGAAAGATTGGTTGAAAATGGGAGCTAACATGTCGTACACTCATTATGATGCCAACTCATTAAGCGAAGATGGATCTTCCAGTTCATCAGGCAATATCTTTGCGTACGCGACTCGTATTGCTCCAATCTTTCCTTTATATATCCGCGACAGATCGGGTAAGCCCATGATCGATAAGAATGGAATCACAATGTACGACTTTGGTGATGGCGGAAATGCCGGTCTTATTCGTCCGTTCCTGAGTGGAGCCAACCCTTATTTATCTAACCAATTGGATACAAACAACGCTGAAGGTAATGCTATCACTGCTACAGGTTTCTTTGAAGCCCGTTTTCTGAAAGATTTCAAATTTACCTGGACCAGTGGTGTGGCTACAGCCGAAACACGTACTTCCGGTTATACCAACCCCTACTATGGTCAGTATGCTATCTCAAATGGTATTGCCAGCAAGTATCATACACGTAACCTGTCGTATAACCACCAGCAGTTGTTGAATTATCAGAAAACATTTGGTGAGCACAACCTGACGGTGATGTTGGGTCATGAGTATTATCGTTACAAATATTATTATTTGTATGGTAACAAATCTAATTCATTTGACCCGAACAATATCGAATTGGCTGGCGCTGTTACTCTGGGTGATGCTAACTCATACACTACTGACTACAATACCGAAGGTTATTTTGGCCGCGTGCAATATGACTTGAGCGAAAAATACTTCCTCTCAGGTTCTTACCGTCGCGATGCTTCTTCACGCTTCCATCCGGATCATCGTTGGGGTGACTTCTGGTCGGCTGGTGCAGCATGGATCATCTCTAAAGAAGATTTCTTTGCTGTAAACTGGGTGGACATGTTGAAGCTCAAAGCTTCTTACGGTTCACAAGGTAACGATAATATTGGTAACTACCGTTATGTAAACACTTACGAAATTGTAAATGCTGCCGGTAACCCGGCTGCTATACCCAGCACAATGGGCAATAAGAATATTACTTGGGAAACCAATGGAAACTTCAATGCAGGTGCTGATTTTGAATTGTTCAAAGGACGCATAAATGGTAGTATTGAATACTTTTATCGCAAGACATCAGATATGTTATTCTCGTTCCCATTGCCTCCATCGTTTGGTTATACCTCTTACTATGCCAATGTGGGTGACATGCGTAACCGCGGTATCGAAGCTGATCTTACCTTTGTGCCCATTAAAACCAACGACCTCAAGTGGGATATCCGCTTGAACCTGACTCATTACAAGAACAAAATTACTTATCTGCCGGAAGAACGTAAAACAATGACTGTAAGTGGTGTCGGTGGATATAGCAGTGGCAACTACTACTTTGGTGAGGGTATTTCTCTGTACACCTTCCGCATGCAACAATATGCCGGGGTGAATGAGAAGGGTGAATCATTGTTCTGGAAAGATGTAACGGATGACGAAGGTAATATTGCCCGTGAAACAACAACGAAGTATGCTGAAGCTACATATTACCTTTGTGGTACTGCATTGCCTGATGTTTATGGTGGTTTTGGAACTACATTTACTTACAAAGGTTTCGATCTTTCTTTCGATTTCAACTACCAGTTAGGTGGGCAGGTATACGACGGTGACTATGCCAGCATGATGGCCTCTCCGCTTGCTACTTCCAAAGGATCTAATTTCCATGCCGACCTGTTGAATGCCTGGACACCGGAGAATACGGGCTCAAACATCCCTCGTATGCAATTTGGTGATAGTTATTCAGCATCTACTTCCGATCGCTTCCTCACAGACGCATCGTATATTAGCTTGCAGAATATCAACTTGGGCTATACACTGCCAAGTAGAGTCACCCGTGTTGCGGGGCTTGAGAAACTACGTGTGTATATGGCAGCCGACAATCTTTGGGTATGGTCTAAGAGACAAGGATTGGATCCCCGCCAGAGCATTACCGGTTCTACAACTAGCGCATATTATGCTCCAATCCGTACAATTTCAGGCGGTTTGACTTTAACATTCTAACTAACCTTCTAAAGTAAAATGGAATATATGAAAACAAAAATATCAACACTATTAGTAGGAATTTGCTGTTCTACATCGGTTTTGATGACCGGATGTATTGAAGAGACTTTTCCCACCAGCGTAGCCACGGCAGATCAATTGGCTTCTTCAGCCAAGGCAACGGAAGCTTTGCTTTGGGCTATGCCTGCTTACTTTAATAAAATACAGGTACAGGGTACTAGTCACTGGGACTGGGGTTACGGATCGCTTATGCATATTCGCGACGTAATGACCGAAGATATGGCGGTAATTAGTTCCGGATATGATTGGTACAGTACCTGGGCAAATAACAAATCGCAAGATGAGAATAAAGCTATTGCTCAGTTTGTATGGAATTACTATTGGAAGTTTGTGCAGACTGCCAACAACGTCATTACAGTAGTTAAACCCGAATCGGCAAGTGAAGTTCAGTTAGGATATTTAGGTGCAGGATATGCATTTCGGGCGCATATCTATCTGGAAATGTCACAGATGTTTGAATTTTTGCCGAATGACAAGACTGACCCGAAAACCGACGCAGGAAATGATGTAACGAACCTGACCGTGCCTATTGTTAGAGAAGGGATGACAGAAGCTGCAGCTCGCGAAAACCCGCGCGTAGACCGTGCTACCATGGCTGCCTTCATCTTGGAAGACTTGAATAATGCCGAAAAATACATTACTAATCTGACAATAGCTAGTAAAACTTTGCCTCATTTAGATGTAGTTTATGGTTTGAAAGCACGTCTCTATATGTGGTTGGGCGAATATGCTAAGGCTAAGGAATATGCACGAAAAGCAATTACAGCTTCTTCTGTGGTTCCAATGACCGAAGACCAATGCTTGAGCACAACCAAAGGATTCAATGACATCTCTTGCTGGATGTGGGGTTCGCAGTTGGTGACTGAAGATGATGCAGTGAAAACAGGTATTGTTAACTGGACTTCATGGATGTCTAACGAGGCTGCATTTGGCTATGCTTCTGTAGAACCTAATGTCATGCTTGGAGCCAGTCTATACAAGCGTATTAGTGATACTGATTTCCGAAAGAAACTCTGGAAAGCACCGGAAGGTACGGCTTTGGCTGGCAAGACTCCATTCCTTGACAAGGATCTGGGAGAAGCGATGGCTACTTATGGTTCTGTGAAATTCCGTCCTGCCGATGGTGAGATCAATGATTTTAATACAGGTGCTGCAAGTGCTTTTCCTGTAATGCGTGTAGAAGAAATGTATTTCATAGAAGCTGAAGCGGCTGCCCATCTGAATGAAGGTGAAGGTTTGGCTTTGATTACTGCCTTTATGAAAAGCTACCGTAACTCTAAGTATGCCACTACTGCTACGGGAGATGCGCTGATTGATGAAATCGTATTCCAGAAACGAATTGAACTTTGGGGTGAAGGTTTGACTTTCTTCGATGTGAAACGTTTGAATATGTCTGTAACGCGTGGATATACAGGTACCAACTTTAGTGATGCACGCCGTTTCAATACAAATGGCCGTCCGGCTTGGATGAACTTCTGTATTGTTATTACTGAGAAGAACAATAACAAAGCGCTGGTAGGATTTGAAAATCCAAATCCGACTGACGTATATACCCCATGGAAATAGTTAAAAGAAGTACTTCTGAATGTAAATTGAACAAAATTGACTGACATGAAAAAAATAAATAATTTACTATTAGCGTTGGCAAGCATCTTTATGCTTACATGGACAGCGTGTACAGAATCGGTGGATTATGAACCCGCTAAGCAGGGGGATGGCCCGGGAATCTATTTCCCCAACACAATAGGCTCTACGGTTGCCTTATCGAAGTCGGCAACTACCTTTGACATTGAGGTTTGTCGTGAAAGCTCAACTGGTAGTTTTACTGCGAATGTGACGTCTACTGATGGGTCTGGTAAATTCACCATACCTACTAGTGTAGCATTTAGTGATGGTTCAAAATCCGCAATACTTAAAATCGGGTATAATCCGGATGCGTTGGACTATGATGCGTACTTCTCAATAACACTAACTGTAACTGATGAATCAGGAAGGACTGTTTATGGTAATTCCACTTGTACATTCAATGCGGGAATTCCTTCTCCGTATGTATCATTAGGCAAGGCTCAGTTCAACGATGCCTTTGTATTTGACAACATGTATGAGGTTGAATTGCAGCAAAACACACTAAACCCGAATGCATACCGATTAGTGAATCCTTATGCAGAGGCTCTTGCTAAAGAAGAAGTTCCTTCGCAGATGGCTCCTTCCGCTTATCTGAATTTTGAGATTTTACCAGCAGGTTCTACTCTCGTAGGTGTCAAAACAACAGTTCCTGATTTGGTATACTTCAGTCCTTGTGCTACAGGTTATTATATGGCAAGCCAAAGCTCTAGTATTGGAATTTATCATCCATCTGCCTTTACTTCTTTGAGAAATGAGTCTAATTGGGTATATAGCAGAGTCTTAAAATATACTGAAGAAAGCGAACCTGCTGTTATACAGCTGGCTCCAATGTATTATTTGTTAGGTCCTGGGGGAGCATACAATTATTCTACGACTAACGGTATGGTTACCATCATATTCCCGGGAGTAGTGATAAAGGACTATGCGCTTGATGTTGTTTATGCAGGCAAATATATGAACACCAAAAACGAAGTTGCAGGGGTAATAGCCAAAGTCAATGAAATAGGCGAGGATCTGGAATATATACGCTTAGTGGTAGTTGAAGGTACAGATGTAAATGCTGCTGTTGAGGGGGTTAGTAGCGGGAAGCTTGCCTCTATAGAAACTACACGCACAGAAAACACCCTTGTTCCTTTTGCTGCACCACCCGTTGATGGAACTTATACTCTGGTGGCTGTAGGTTTTGAGAAAGACGAAGTTCAGACTGTTGTATCTGCTCAGTTCAAATACACGGCTCCAACAGCAGCGGATACATGGGAGTTCTCTGATATTGGCGACTATGAATATTCTTTGATCTTTATCCCTGGTAAAGGGAAAACAGCTATAGCTGCGAATCTGGAACTTTACCGGAGTAAATCCAATCCTAATCGTTGGAAAATTGAACATTGGGGAGAAGATGTTGATTTCGTGTTCACTTATGATCCATGGACAGGTGAAATACTGGTGGATGATCAAGAAACTGGTTATGTAGATAAAACCTATGGAACTGTTTTTGTAGATGACCTCGTAGATTATACTGGTGGAACAAAATATGGGAAGAGTTATTTTGCTGATGGAGTATTCCACTTCGCTCTAATTTATTATGACAATGAAGATGCATGGGCTTATGGTTATGAAACATTCACGCTAAAGGGTAATGCTAAATCTGAAGCGGCTGTAGCTAAATCATCAATGGCCCCTTGGTCAACAGCGAAATCTAAAAATGTATTTCTTAATGCTCGTCAGAAAATGTTACGTGGCAGTCTTCTAGAACCATTCTATAAATAAGAATTCTTAGTTTGAGTTTATAAGAAATAACAGAGATGAATAAGGGTGTGCCACAATAACACACCCTTATTCTTTCTTTATTAACCTACAGATTTCTATGAAAATGTTGTTGATTAGACATTTTTCTGACTTTCTTACAAAAAAAGAACGAGTGATTTTCTCACTTTCAAAGTGATACAATTTCAAAGATTCTGGCATCCCATCACGATTCAAATTATTAGTGGTATACTCAAAGACAATTGTATAGGCTAAATTGACACCTTCAAATGAAGCATTCATTTTAAAAAATCAACAATGTTTTGATGAGACATATCAAACATAAATAAAAGAAGAGCTCACAAATAATTACTGCATGTTAAGAAACAGGAAGCAGGTGCGATTAGGGTCCAGCCAGATACACGTAAAAGATTCACTTCCCATGCCACTTCTTTACAAACTCATTCATCTTATCCTTACTCGATATAAAAGTAAGCGTCTCGATCAGTGTAAAGAAATTACTCTTATCCATAATATTCGGATACATCATCTGCATCACTTGCATCTTTTTGTCATCAAAGGTAAAGAACCCGGTGAGTTGACGGCATTGATCCGTGGTGAAGTTTGAGGTAACGAGGGCAGTATCGATAAGCTTTATCCGTTGATCATCGAATGGAGTATTCTTCACTGAGTTATAGAAACGACCGAAAGCCTCCGGACTCATCACATCATAATAGCCGTTGTAGTCGCGACGATCAGGGCGATCATCTCTCGAAGAATCCGGACGAGAGCCCGAACGACTATTGACAGTAATATCGAAGATGTTCCGACCTGAATAACGCACATATTCACTATAAAGCAAGTTTCCGGTATGTATTCCTGTGTCACCTCTACGGCCGGGAACAGCTTCGTACACCTCTACCTTATAATTTCCTCCCGGCAGATTGGCCACGAAACAACTGGAAGTTGCCGTACATACTTGTGTTCCATCTACAAACACGATTATCGGTTGCCCGGTACTCTCAATACGAAGTCCTCTCAACGAAGCTGCCTGGATAGTAGCTACTGCCGCTAATAGCAAACAAAAACTGATGATAAATTTACGCATAACCTTATAATTTATGTATGAAACAATTCAGATGATTTATATACTGCAAATATAAGCGATGGAAAATCCCTTTGCACACGAATCTCTATAACTATTTGTAGGGTTTTCCCTATTTTTAAATTTAATCAAAATGAAACATTATTTACACGAAAAGGCGGGCGTGCAGGTTATCGCAGCAAACAAATTGCCGGAAAAAGAAATAAATTAGACCTATTTCTCAAAACCTTTGATTAAAACAGGCATAAAATAAAGCCAAAAGATGCGAATACAATCTAACAGGTCCCTTATTTTTTTGTAAAAAAGCTAAACTTTTAACCTTCATATAATGTTGTAAAGCAGAAGAGTGAATAAATCGACTAAAAAGCAAAGGAAAATTTATAAAACCTTTAACGTATTAGCCGTTACCAACCAAAGGGAAGTTTTTAATTAAAAGAGAGAATTTATGAAAAGAAAATTGATGTTCTTACTCGCATGCCTTTTTGTAGGCATCGGTTTGGCAACCGCACAAACTCAGAGTGTATCGGGTATTGTTACCTCAGAGGAAGACGGCGAGCCAATTGTGGGGGCCTCAGTGTTGGTGAAAGGTACCAATCAAGGTGGCATTACCGACATAAACGGCCGTTTCAACCTGTCCAATGTGCCAAGCACAGCAAAAACCTTACAAGTTTCGTACATCGGAATGAAAACGAAAGATGTGAATATTGGACCTAACTTGAGTATTGTCTTATCACCCGACACCGAAGTACTCGACGAAGTACTCGTAACAGCCGTCGGCGTGAAACGTTCGGAGAAGTCGCTCGGCTACGCAGCTACTTCCGTAAAATCCAAAGACATTATGGCAACCGGCGATCGTAGTGCGCTCAATGCCCTGCAAGGTAAAGTAGCCGGTGTGGAAATTACTTCCGCCTCGGGTGCACCGGGTTCGTCTACCCGTGTGATCCTGCGTGGTTTTACTTCTTTGAGCGGTAGTAACCAACCGCTGTATGTGATCGACGGGGTTCCGATGGACAACAGCGTGATCAACAATGTCAGCCTCAACGGCGGTATGGACTTCGGAAACCGCGCCAACGACCTGAACCCAAACGACATAGAAAGCATGACCATCCTCAAAGGTGGATCGGGTACAGCTTTGTATGGTAGCCGGGCAGCCAACGGTGTGATCCTGATCACCACAAAGAATGGTGCACAGTCTAAAGGAAAAGCGAAAGTGGAAGTAACTTCGACTACCACCTTCGATAACCCGCTCAAACTGCCGAAGATGCAGAATGAATTCGGACAAGGTTGGTACAACCGTTCGACAGCCGAAGGCGCCGACCTGGCCGAGAATGGTAGCTGGGGACCGAAATTCGACGGAGTAACCCGCCCATGGGGATTCGTTGTAGACGGACAACAACAGATCAAACCCTATTCGGCGTTGCCTACCAATATAAAGGACTTCTTCGATACCGGAGTAACATTGAATAATGCGATCTCCATCTCCAATGGAGATGACAACAAGAGCTTCTACATTTCGTATGCCAATGTATTCAGCGATGGTATCATGCCTACGGATGCCGACTCCTACGAACGCCACACGGTTTCTGCAAGAGGATCGTCCAAATTCCTCGATATCTTCACCGTCTCAGCATCTATGAACTATGTGCGGAAGGACTCGAAATACACCGCCACCGGACAAGATCAGTCTGCCCTGGATGGTTTGTGGCAAAACCCACGCGATATAAGTATCGTGGATGGTAAGGATTATATGGGCAAGTTCAACAATCCGGATAACTATTATACACTCTACGCCCAGAACCCTTACTTCATCCTGAACGAACATGGGACTAAATTCTCGGAAGACCGTGTATATGGTAATATCGGCTTAGATGTACAGATACTCCCTTGGCTTGTAGCTTCCGGACGTGTCGGCGCCGATGTATCGAACAGCAATCTGAAAAACTGGCGCGCCATTTATGAAAGCGCCCGGGCTGACTATAACAACGAACCGGGACGCGTATCGCTGTCGTCATACTCGGCTGCGGAACTGAATACCGACTTTACGTTGAAGGCCAACTATACCTGGGGCGACTTTACTGTCGACGGCCTGGTAGGACACAACTATAACCAACGTACATACGGCCAGGAAAGCGCAGGGGTGATCGGACTGGATATTCCATACTTCTACAATTTATCAAACAGTTCGGCTACGCCATCTGTATACGAATACACCAGCAAACGCCGTTTGGTGGGTGTCTATGGAAACGTGAACGTGGGTTGGAAGAATATGCTATATCTGGGAGTATCGGCCCGTAACGACTGGTCGTCAACCCTGCCGAAAGCTACCCGCTCGTTCTTCTACCCGAGTTTCAGCACTAGCTTTATCTTTACCGAACTCTTGCCGAAGAGCAATATCTTATCCTTTGGTAAACTGCGTTTCGGTATAGCACAAACCGGTAATGATGCCAACCCATACCTGCTCGACACGGTGATGTTGAAAGCAGAAAACACCGACGGCTATGTATCGCTTACTTATCCGCTGGCCGGTAATATCAATGCTTTCACCGTGTCCAACCGTATCGGTAACCAGAACCTGAAGCCGGAGCTTTCGACCGACGTGGAAGTGGGATTGGATCTGCGCTTCTTCGACAGCCGGTTGAACTTCGACCTGGCTTACTACAACAAAACAGTGACCAACCTGATTTGGGCAGCCAACATCAGTGCAGGTAGCGGATATACCACTCAGACCATGAACCTGGGTAAGATAACCAACAAAGGTATAGAGCTGGCGGTGAATGCCATCCCCATCCGGACCAAAGACCTGACACTGGAAGTGTTCCTGAACTACAGCCGCAATGCCAACAAGTTGGTGAAACTCACCGAAGGTCTTGACCAGATTTCGCTGGGAGGTACTTCTTCCATCGGCTTCATGGCACGTCCGGGACAGCCTTTGGGATTGTTCGAAGTAACCGTACCGGCTACTACAGATAGCGGACAGATCATTGTAGACGAAGACGGATTGCCCAAGATGGCCGACAGCAAAGTAAGCGCCGGTTCATCGCAAAACAAATACCGCTTGGGTGGCGGACTGGCTCTGACCTACAAGAACTGGAACCTGAGAGCTACCTTCGACTACCGTAACGGTGGTAAGATGTACTCGCGTACAGCCGAGATGATGTACTTCACCGGTAACGCAGAACAAACTACCTATAATGATCGTCAGCCATGGATCATCCCGAATTCCGTACAGGAAATGAAGGATGCTGAAGGGAACGCCTACTATGTAGAAAATACCACTCCGGTATCGGGTTACGACCATAACCTGAACTCATTCTACAACCAGACGTACAATGCAGGTATAGGTGGAGCCTACGCACTGGTAAGCAAGACATTCTTTAAGTTGCGTGAACTGACTGTGACATACACCGTACCCAAGAAGTGGTTGAACAAAACCAAAGTGATCAACTCGGCCAGTGTAGCATTTGTAGGTCGTAACTTATTTATATGGACACCGAACTCCAATATGTTCACCGACCCGGAAAGTACCACTTTTGGTAACGACCTCGAAGCCAACTATGGTGAATACGGAGCTACTCCTACTACCCGCAGCTTAGGGTTTAGTGTCAATATAGGTTTCTAACTCAAAACATACAGAACATTATGAAAAAGATAGTATTATCATCCATCATATTGGCAGGTACGCTTATGCTGAACGGTTGTAGCGGATTCTTCGATATCAACGAAGACCCTAACAACCCCAAAGAAGCAACATTAGCCCTGACCCTGCCCGCCCCTCTCACCACAACAGCATTTGTTGCCGGAGGGTATTATCAAACGTTGGGAGGATTCTGGTCGCAACATTATGCACAGAGTCCGGCAGCCACACAGTGGATTGCCTACGAAACATACAACCTGACTGAGGACGATTTCGACCGTCAGTTCAGCTCACTATATGCCGGTACGCTGACCGACTGCAAGAAGATCATCGACCAAAGCGAAGCTGCACAGGATTGGGGTTACTACCTCATTGCCACAGTGGTGCAGGCTTATACCTACCAGATGTTGGTAGACTTGTACGATCAGATACCTTATACCGAAGCGTTGCAAGGCGAAGCCAACCTGCAACCCAAGTACGACAAGGGCGAAGATGTGTACATCGACCTGTTGGCACGCATTGACGAAGCACTCGGCAAAGACCTGACGGTGAAAACCGTGACTAACCCAGGCGCTCAGGATCTGCTCTTCGGAGGCGACTTCAGCAAATGGAAGTCCTTCGCCAAGACATTGAAACTGAAAATGTACCTGCGTTTCACGAATGTAGCTCCGCAAAAGTATGCCAACGAAATCAAAGCATTGCTCACGGAGAATGATTTCCTGAAGGTAGATGCTTCTTTCAAAGCTTTCAAGAACGAAGTGAATGGATACAACCCATTCTATGCGCTCCACTACTACCGTCTGACGGGTAATGTGATAGCCAGTAATACGACCATGAACTTCCTGAAGGATCTGGGCGACCCCCGTCTGAACAAGATCTACAATCCGTCGGTTACAGGTTCGCAACTGACTGGCATAGACCAAGGTGCATACAAAACCACTCCGGGTGGTTATCGTAACTTCTCGCAGCCCAACATCGGCGCCACCTATCCAGTGTACTACTTCTCGAAAGAAGAAGTGCTGTTCCTGATAGCCGAAGCCGAAGTACGCTACGGCACCGCTGCCAACGCAGAAACGGCTTACAATGAGGGCATCGCTGCATCATTGGCCAGTTGGGGAGTAGCCGGATTCACCTATCCGTACAATGGTATTCAGTCCATTATGGAACAGAAATGGGTAGCCGCCATCAACAAACGTTCATTGGAGTCGTTCTTCGACTACAACCGTACCGGTTATCCCGATTTCTTAGTACGCTCGGCAGCATCGGTACTGACCGGAAACGATAAACCAAAACGTCTGTTCTTCCCGGACAGTGAACAAAAGTCGAATCCGAACACACCGGATAAAGTGGCATTGACCGTGAAAGTGTGGTGGGGAAAATAAATCCTAAAAACGATTGAGTTATGAAAAAGATATATTATGCATTTGTTGTGATGAGTATCCTCATCCTCACTTCCTGTGAGAAAGATTCGGAAGGGGTTTCCCAAATAACAACTTATTGTTCGTTCGAGATGAGTGGAGACCAAGTGACGTACCACATTGTGGGCACCCCGTTCACCGACCCGGGCTGTAAAGCTTACGAAGGAGAAAACGAGGTAGATGTAACTACTAAATCGAACGTAGACGCAAACAAGAGCGGCGTGTACAGCATTGCCTACAGTGCCGTGAACAGCGATGGATATTCGGCCTCAGTGGTACGCGAAGTAATTGTGTACTATCCCAATGACGATATCATGGGCAACTGGACTGCCAATATTGTACGCAATGGCGTATTGGCGCGTGGCCCATTCACTCTGGAATTGATCCCTTTCAGCGCCAACACCTTCTACACCCCCGATTTATTGGGCGGTTGGTATTGGTATGGTTCCGGCTACGGAGTCACTTATGGTTTCCCGGCTACTGTTCAATTCGACAGTAACAATGTACTTTCCATCGTGTCGGCCGGCAAATCGGCTTGGGGAAGCGTAGGACAATTGGTACCGGACGCTTTGACTCCTACGCTCGATACCACTACAAAAACCATACACTATGTCGCTAAAATGAGCGACAGCGATGATTACCTATTTGATGTAACACTAACAAAACAATGAAAGCAATATGAAAAAGATAGTTGGTTTATTATTCGCATTATGGGGAGTACTCGCATTGACTTCCTGCGAACAAGAATATGAAAAATCCTATAACTGGGCTTATCCGGTTGCCGGACAATGGAAATGCAACGCCTACATAGACGGTGAACTGATCTACGGCCCGTTCGATATCAAGAGTTATAATCCCTCTTTCGGTCAGGACTCTATCTGGATCGATGATTATGGTGGCAATTTCTGGGATTTTAAAGTGAAGGCCGCTGTCGATATGGCAACCAAGACCTTCCAGACGCAAGGCACCATGAATTCTGTTGCCGGTTACGATGATATCTGGATAAAGATTACCAATGGCGCCGTCATTCTGAACGACAGCATCCGCATGGATATGGAGTTCCAAGATGATGAAGGCACTATTTATACCATTGCCGGGCATCGCAGCCAGTACTACGATGACTACATGCAGGACTAACAGAAAATTGCCCCGTATACCTTGAAAGTATATCGGGGCAAATTCTTTCTATAAAGGTCTGCGGTTATCTTCTGGAACTGCTGCCTCTTTCGGAGGAACGTGAAGAGCTGCTGCTACTCTTACCGCGATCGGAGGATGAGCTGCTTTCTTTCTTGCTGGAAGAAGAGCTCGATTCACTGCGACTGGATCTGCTTGAGCTACTGCCACGCGATTCACTCTTTGAACTGCTTTTGTCGGAAGAAGAGCTTTTGCTTTCTGTACGACCCGGGGTTTCCGAACGACTTGAATTGGTAGAGCGGCTCGGAGTGGCAGTAGAGGTAGAGCGACTTGGAGTAGAAGTAGAGCGGCTCGGAGTGGCCGGACGGCTGCTTTCTCTGGATGGAGTAGCACTTTCCTTACGACTGTTACTGCTATTGCTGCTATTGCCGGAGTTACGGTTGCTGTTGTCGGTGCTGCGGCTACCGAAGTCGTATGTACGGCCTGTGCTACGGCTACTATTGTTATTGCTCGAACCACGGTTGGTACCGCTGTTGGTAGAACTATTGGTCGTACTGCGATTGGTTTCCGTACCTCTGCGATTGGCACTGTTGTTATTGTTTGCGTTATTTGTTGAGCGTCCTTCGTAACGTTCATTGTTGCCACGTGAACTACCGAATGCAGGCGGTACAGGGCGATTCTTCGAGATGTTCGACGGACGGGTAGTCGTATTGGAACGGAATCTTACCGAACCGAAATCCGAATGACGGTTGTTGTTATACACCCGGTTGTCTCTCACACTGTAGATATTACCGTAATGATTGTGGTTGTAACGTCCGCGGTAATAACTTACATTATTATAATAGGTACGGTAGTGCAAACCGGTATAGCTACGATAATGGTAAGGCTTGCCGAAGAAGAACAAGTTCACATTCGGGTAGTTGATATACACCCGGAAGCTCCACCGGGGACCATTCATATAAATGGGACGTACAAAGTAGTCGAGCCCTAACAGACGACGGTACTGCAAATCGCTCAACACCCAACGTAAATCATCATTACGTACATCGAGGAATGCATAGTAATCGTTCAACGCCCATTCGTATCCGCGTGCTACATCGTCCATCAGGTAGCGGATGTTATAGATAAAGTCGTAATTGATCTCATATACATCGTTATACTGTGCATTATCCATATTGAGTTCATAAGCCATTTTGTCGGTCAGGAAACGAGTCTCCTTGCGAATCTGGCTGTTGCTCATAGCGGCCATACTCATGCTGCTCATGGCAGTCATCCCGATGGCGAAAAGAGTGATAAGTATCCGTTTCATAATGGTATGTCTTTATTGTTCGACAATTTGTTTTCTTTGTATACCACAAAAATAGGGTGAGGAAACTCCCCACCCTAATGATTCTCTCTAATCGTTCGTAGGGTTTTCCCTATTCGTATTAGGAGCGTGTTAGTCTGATGCCTTCCTCATACAACGTGATCAGGCGCTTCTTGTACAAGTCGCCCACCCCTTTCTTGAAGGTTTTCTTGCTCACACCGAACACGTCATATATCTCTTCGGCCGGGCTTTTGTCGGTCAGGCCAATGCTTCCGCCATGGTCTTTGATGTATTGCAGCAGGGTTTTAGCGAAGTCGTCTACCTTCTCGAAGCCTGGTTTCTGTAACATCAGGTCGATCTTTCCGTCTTCGCGCACTTGTTTTACGAATGCTTTCAGCGTCATACCGGTATGGAGTGGCTGGAATATTTCGCCATCGTACAGCAATCCGCTATATTTATTCCCGATAATAGCCTTGAAGCCCAGATCGGTCTTCTGCCAGATAAGGATATCGACTTCCTCGCCGGGCTCGTAGGCCGGTATCTCCTTCGACAGGTAGCGTTCCACCTTAGCCGAAGCCACAATGCGGTAACTGTCTTCGTCGATATGTGCATGGACAACGTACTTCTTGCCTACCTGCATCTTCATCTTCTGCTCGCCGAAGGGCACGAACAGGTCCTTCATCAGTCCCCAATGGAGAAATGCCCCGTATTGGTTGATCCACGATACTTCGAGACAGGCAAACTCGCCCACCTGCACCAATGGCGTGAGCGTGGTAGCAATCAGGCGCTCTTCAATATCGAGGTACAAAAACACCTTCAGCCGATCGCCCTCCTTGCAGTCTTCGGGCACATAGCGTGCAGGAAGCAGTATCTCACCGTCGTCGCCTCCATCGAGATACATCCCAAAATCGACTGTCTTTACTACCTCCAGGGTATTGAATCTTCCTAACTGAATGCTCATAAACTTATCGGATTTATTGTTTTCGATACAAAGATACACATTCTTCCCAACAACTAAGCCTGCTCGCCATTCTTCTTACGCCATTCGCGAAAGGTAACTCCCGTTTGCTGTTTGAATACCCGGCTGAAAGAAGAAGTGTGGGTAAAACCGGATTGCTCGGTAACCTGTTCTTCGGTAAGTGTATAATCGGCACGTATCAGATTCTGCGCATGCTCTATACGTCGCCCGTTGACATAATCGGAAAAGGAGCAGCCGAATTCCGCACTGATAAAATTGGAGAGATACGTCCGGTTAGTATGCATCAGGAGCGCCAGTTCGGTCAACCGGAGATCTTTTCTCAGGTATACACTGTGTTCGTCCATTTCCTGAGTAAAACTATCAAGGAGTTTTTGATGCTTCTTCCGGTTTTCGTTCTGATCGGTATCCATGCCGGACACTTTCTCTTCGTCCGGAAATACTCCCTGTTTGACAGCTTCCTGGTCGGCCTCTTTCAAATCGGACACCAGGTTGTCGGCCGTATACCGCAACCGGTAGATGTGATGCCCCATGTAATAAATAAGGATTCCCCATAGCAACATGATCAGTTGTATGCTCCAGTTTACTTCGTGATACTGAAAACGACCGCGATAGGTAACCAGCGCCAGCACCAGTACCAGGTAAAGACCTACAAGAAGAGCCCGCTGGTTCTCGAGCGATTTTCCTTCGAGATTAGAAAAGAATTGGTCCAGACGGTGGCGGTAACGGACTAAGTAAACAGTAGCAACGATCAATACCAGCAGCACTTGCCCGAATACCACGAAGGCATAGATGTACACACTCAGCAACTGATGTATCTGAAACACCGGCGCCGTAAAATTCCCGGTTCCTTGTGTCTCGGCAATCTCGCGGATGTAAGCCGTAGCCTGTGTATCGCCCATAAGCAGATAAAGTATGCACATACCACCCCCGATGATAACAGCCGGAAGCAGCCAGATATAATCTTTCCAACCTAAAGATTGTTCATGAGTAAGGGCCCTGAATCCGAAGTTAAGCGAGGGGAGCAACAGCAAAGTGCTGATTCCCTCGATCAGTTCCAGCTTATAGAACAGACTGTAATCGTGTACTCCGGCAAAATAAATACTCCATATAAAGGTGCTGACGCCCATCAGCAATAAAGTTACAATCCAATAATTCTGCGCCCGGCAGTTTGTTTTCCGTCGGAGGAATAGTGTCGCAGCCCAAAAAAGACTGACAAAACTTGGTAATAGCAATAGTAAATAACTGGTCATACGGTGTTGATTTCTGATACGCAAAATTAGCGAAAAGTTTGCATGACCAAAGCATTGCAGTGAAAATAAAGTGTACTTTGTACATAATTAAGATAGCCTCCCTACCCGGAAAGGCAAGAAGGCTATCGGCCTGACATAGAGATTTGCGGCTTGAATTGTATGGTATAACCGGTATGAGGTATAAAAAACACCTTATTGCCAGTAGCATTGGCTCTATAACTTTACTATTATACGTCGCTACTTGTATATTTTGATCATTTGTTGCAAATATAGTTACTATATTTATATTTCAAAGAACAATCGTGTTAAAAAAACAAACAACTCCGATATAAACACTGGTAAAACAAATAAACTAGTGTTTTTATCGGAGTTGCCGGTTAAATTAAGCTACGTAAAGTCTGGTCAGAACTTTTCTTTCCGTTCTACATCCCCGTCTTCCGTATAGTATTTCCAGGTCCCTTTGGGCTGATTCTTCGAATATTTACCGCGTACTTTCAGTTTTCCGTCCTCGTAATACTCCCGGTAACGTCCTTGCCGCTTGCCGTCTTTTATTTCTACTTCACTCTTCAAAGCGCCTTCCGGATAGAAGTCGCGTAAGACATTTCCTTCGAACTTCTCGATATAAAACCGTTTCAGTTCGTCCATCTCGTCTTCTTTAGTAGCAGTTTCTTCGCCATCGGCTTCCACAGCCTCATCGGCATCAACCGTTTCTACAGGCATTACTTCGGGTACGTACGGCTGGTAATCCATGATGTAATGCAACGAAGTCTGCTCCTTGCCGCCAATTACCTGCATGCTCCAGTATGGGAATGAGTAGAGCACATCTTTGTTCGACTCCAGTTCGGCCCAGGTAGAAGCATTGAGCATGGTGCGGAGCTGCGGGCAGAACTTGCGCATGTCGGTAAACATAAAGACGGTGGAAGATGAACTGTAGTACGAATAGGCCTTTTTGAAACCGTCGTTGTTCTTCAGCAGATTCTCCTGTGTATAGTCTTCGACAAACGAGAGCAGGGACGCGGGCTTGTTGCTGAACACCACATAATCGTCCACGTAGGTATAATAGGGTTTCTCGAACTTATCGAACAATGAGCCGAAGAACAGGCGGAAGAAACCTTTCATCTCCACGTATTTGATTTCGAAATCCTTATAATTGGCAGTCTTGATCTTCACCGGAGTGCGGTTCTTGACGCGCTTTTCAATCAGGTCCATCTTTTTATGGGCATCCTTGATGCTCTTGGCGCGAATAGCCAGAATAAGTTCGGGTTCCTGTCCCAGCAGGCCGGGTTCGGACTGTGTCATGGCAAACTCCCCCGACATCCAACTGAGGAAGTGCTCCTCGAGTGAAATGCCGAAATAGCTCTCCAGCTTCTTGCGGGTGCTTTTATAGCTTTCGAAAGAGGCGTGGTCTTTCTCGGCCAATGCCTTTTCGAGCTGTTTGATGAACTCTATTGGATTGTCAAAACCGATATTGGTATAGAGGGCCGTACGTCCGGAAAGGATCTCATGTGCCCGCATCTTGCTTTTGCCGGAATTGAGCAAGGCCGTCATGTACGGATCGGTAATGGTTTCCTTAGCAAATGAGTATCCCTTGATCTCCATCTTTTCCTTGTCGGTATTGAAGAAGAGCCCGGCAAAGTCCATCGCATTACTGAACGTATCGATGTATTCGTTGTGTCCGCCAAGGTAGATTGACATAAACTCGGGCAGATTGGCATAGTTGATGTACATGCGTACAAGCCCTTTGCCCGACACTAATTTGTCTGCTTCGATGTAGCTGTTCTCGAGTCCTATCTTGGGTTGGCTGCGACTGTCGATGGCGGCTTCAAGTAGTTTGGACGTGTACGACACGGCACAATGGTTCTGAATGAACGCCAGGTAGAAGATATCACGGGTTTTCGGATCGCGCACTTCGATGATGTTGATGCCGTTGTAGTCGCGGTTGGTCACCTTGAAGCCGCCTACCGAAAAGACGGTTTCCATCTGGTCCTTGAGCGTTTGCATTTTAGATGCCTTTTGCAGGTCGACCACCATGAGGAAGTCCCACTTCAGCGCCCTGACTTTGTGAAGAGAGATCAGCACGTCGCGCTTGCCCACGAGCGAGAGCAGGGTTTTATTGTTCTGCACGATAGAATCCAGCACATTGATGTTTTGGGTGACTTCGGCAAAGGCCTTTGCCTGCTTCAGGCACTTCCACGTATCGCTTCCGCTGAACTTCGCCCAGTCGTTGATTGGGTCGGACGACTCGATGATGACGGCGGCGTCGGCCGGGATGAGGTATATTTGCTGGATGTTCCTGTCGGGAGAAATAAAGATATCGGCTATCGAATAACCGATGTAGGCCACCAAAGCCAGCACAAGTATCAGGATGATTCTTTTGGCTGTTTTCTTGCTCTGCTTGGGAGGTTGCTGCTGAGGGGGATTGACACTGCTTGCAGGAGTCGGCTCAGCCGGTTGCATGTTGATGTTTTGCTCTTCCATTGTTTTATCAGATAAATTGCTGCAAAAGTATGAAAAAATGTCATTCGCCCAACGGAAAACGGGATAAATCAGAAGAGGTCGTCGGTTAAAGAGAAGTTCCTCCTTACAAAAGCTTGCGTTACAAGCAGCATTCGCCTGTGTATCAAGGGAGAAAGACTGTTTTTCGAGCAATGAAAAGCTTCTATCCACCCGGGTGTACAACCGCTCTACACCCGGGTGTAGGAGTGCTGTCCACCCGGGTGTAGAAGCGTCGTACACCCGGGTGGACAAAGATGTTTCGTCCTTAGATATTGACAGTAAGAAGGTATGAAACGAAGTGTTTCTCCCTACGAAGTGGGTGGCATGCTGCTTTCTACGCCTTGTACAGTAGGGAGAAGACAGGAATCAACCTACCAGAAACAAACAAGTGCGTGAGAGGTGCGTGGGATAAAACAAGGCCTCTCACGCACCTCTAAGGCCGATGAATAAAGGGTTTCACGACAGGTGCGTGAGTGCGTGGGATATTTTTAAACTTCTTGAGGAGAAATAGGCACCTTTCGGAACGTTTGGAACTTAAGAACGGGCAAACTGCTTCCGTCCTTCTTCGTAGATGTTCCGTCCCCGGCAGTCGATGGCCACAATCACGGGAAGGTCTTTCACTACCAAGCGGCGCACGGCTTCCGTTCCAAGATCATCGAAAGCTATGACTTCGGCGCTTTGCACGCTTTGTCCCATCAAGGCGGCAGCGCCACCGATGGCAGCAAAGTACACGCCGTTGCAGTTTACAATGGATTCTACTACTTCCGGATTGCGCAGCCCCTTGCCGATCATCACTTTCAGTCCTTCTTTCATCAGGCGGGGAGCGTACAGGTCCATACGTCCGCTGGTAGTTGGGCCAACGGAGCCGATGGGTTTGCCTGGCTTGGGTGGACAAGGGCCGGCATAGTAAATAGCAGCGCCGGTAAAGTCGAACGGCATGGGCTGGCCTTGATCCAACAGTTCGCACATCCGCTTGTGGGCAGCATCACGGGCGGTATAGACTATACCTGAAATGTAAACCATGTCGCCGGCATTCAGTTGCCGGATGGCTTCATCGGTGAAGGGCGTGGTGAGTTGTATGTTTTCTTCCATATTCGTAGTATTAAGGATTACAGACTACCTTCGGCATGACGGGTGACGTGGCAACCGATATTCACCGATACCGGCAGCCCGGCAATATGCGTAGGATAGGTCAGTACATGCACGGCCATAGCAGTGGTACTTCCCCCGAATCCGGCCGGACCGATGCCGAGATCGTTGATGGATTGAAGCAGTTCTTCTTCCAATTGTGCCAAAGCAGGGTTGGGATTGGCTTGCCCGATGGGTACCAATAATGCTTTCTTGCTGAGCAGTGCGCTCTTCTCCATTGTTCCGCCAATACCTACACCCACGATAATGGGCGGACAGGGATTGGCTCCCGCTTCGGATACGGTTTGTACAACGAAATCTTTTACTCCCTTTAAACCCTGGCTGGGTTTGAGCATCTTCAGCTGACTCATGTTCTCGCTGCCGAATCCTTTCGGAGCCACGGTAATATGGAATTCATCGCCCGGAACGATGTCGTAATGAATCACAGCAGGCGTATTGTCTTTGGTATTCACCCGGTCGAGCGGATCGCGGACAACCGACTTGCGGAGATAGCCTCGCTCGTAGCCCCGGCGTACCCCTTCGTTGATGGCGTCTTCGAGCGAACCGCCTGCCACATGCGCATCCTGACCGATGGTAACAAACACCACTGTCAGACCGGTGTCCTGACAAATCGGGTCACAACCTTCACGTGCCATCCGGGCATTGTCCATAAGGGTGCCGAGTATCTTTTGTCCCAAAGGCGATACTTCCGTTTGACGGCACTTGCCCAGGCAAGTATATATATCGTCCGTCAGCCGGCAGTTAGCGTCGATGCAGAGCCGTTCCACCAGGTCTGTTATCTGGTTGGTATTTATTTCTCTCATGCTTATCTCAATCGTTTCAAAAAGTGTAATGTATTCAAGTTGGAGATGTCCACGTCCGTGTTATTGTTGGTCAGCATACCGATCAGACAATACTCGTTCTTCTTCGTGTCCTTGACGAACCGCTTTACAAACGAGAAATGTTCTACCTCCGACGTGTTACGGATATGGAAACGAGGGCCGTTGCACTCGGTGATGATATCACCTATCTTGATATGGTCCTCGTCGTAGTAGCTGATGTCGAGGTTCATGTCGAGCATCTCGTCCACCTTTTCCGACAGTTTATCGAAGTCCAGCTCTGGTAACTGTGTAAACTTCAATACGAATCCATTGCGCATATCGGCGCTGTAGAACATGGACTGCGGAATACCGAAATCGCGGTTCAACACATAAATGGTAATATCCTCAATAGTATGCGCCATCTTGCGGTACACCAATGAGTCGTGCACAATCTCGTAGATGCTCTGTGGTATAGGGCCGAACACACTGGGGCGGGTTACGATAATCTCCTCACCGATACCGACAATGATATCGGCATTGACACCCAATGCGGGATAGAGCAGATTGAAGTGTTCCACAATCACTCTCCGGTTGTGTTCAAGGGCAGTGCGGACGAAGTCGACAATCTCGTGCATCTGCGTAAAGGCAGTCTGGAACCGCATATCGATGTGATAGGTGGTCGACTCCTGCACATTGTCGAACAGTTCACGCACCTGCATGATCTTCCGCGGGTTGATGGTGTCGTCGTCGTTGCAGAGCTCCAGACCGGGAAACATTCCTTTGATGAGGGACGATTTACCGGAGCCGGCATCGCCTACTATGCCTATCAGCCGGTCGCTGAAGGTGAGGTGGCGATGTGCAATCTGCTCCCCGAGGAAGAGCAAACGCTCCTTGCCCCGGGGTGCGAAGTATTGCGAGAATACCGAATATTCCTGAATCAGGTTGCGCATATTCTATACTGAATTACATATTGAATGTATAACCCATCAGCGGAGAGTGCTGTTGAGCTCCGTATACATCCGTTTCGCCCAATGCTCCTGAAGGAATGGGACGAACGATGGTAATCTTTACCGCTTTCGTCGGGTCGAAGTACACCAGGTTGATGATATCAGACTCAGGAATGTTGTACAGCGCTGCAAATGCCGGTTCGTTGATGGCACGGGCGGCCTTTACCTGGTTATAGATATCGAAATCTTTGAAGATCACGTCGAACGTCAGTTCGTACGGACCGGAGTTCTTGCTCCGGATCACCGAGGCTATGTCTCTTAAGTTGTATTCCATGAAAAATCCTCCTTAATTACCGTTAGTAAAATCAATGTAGCCGATAGGGAAGAATCCCACCGGATCGTCCACTTTCATGAGATGGTATACGTTGAACTCGTACACATCGCCCACCTTGCAGTCGGATGGCGAGAAGGGGAATGCCAGGTTTCCGGCAGTCGAGATGCGCCCTTCATAACCGAAGTGCAGCATGGTACTACGGGCAAATCCGCAAATGGTATCGGCCTGGTTCTGTGTCGGAGCCACGGCTTCGATGACGATGCAGAGTTCGTGCGCCACACGGGTTTCGCTTCCGGGGAAAAGCCCCATCGTGCCGTTCTTGCCGTAAATCTTGAAGTCGAGGAAGAAGTCGGTGATGCCGTAACTTTCGAAGTTGTTCTTCACCCGGTCTTTCACGCTCTGTACCACGCTGTCGATCTTTTCGATCATCACCGGATCTTTTACAGCGGCTACGGAGATGGTGCGGCATCCTACTTTCTTCACGCCTTCGAGTTTCACGAAGTACTCGTCGGTGGGTACGAAACGGCTACCGGTTACCTTTACCATGTTGTCGGTAATCTGCTCGAACTGCGACTGGTGCAGGTTGATGGCTCCACCGGGTCCGGGCAGGATGTATGGGTTAGTCTTCTCGTACAGTGTATGGGCAGCTACCGAGAGCGTAGTACATTTACGCAACGGCGACAACGGCTCGAGGATGAAACAATCTTTTTGCAAATAACCAAACATACAGTCGCTTCCGCTTCCTGGAAGGGCAGCAATGGAAGCACACTCGAGGATCTTACCCAAATGGATAGCGAGCCCTTTGTCGAATCCGTCGCGGATAGCCAGTGCGGCAAATACCGACGGGTCGTACGAGCGTCCGGCGAGGATCACATTAGCTCCTTCGTTCAACGCTTCGATAAACGGTTCCTCCCCCATCTGGGCAACGATACGGACGGATTCGTCCACATCGGCTTCGGTAATGGGTTTGGCCGGATGAAGAGGTACAACTTCGCCTTTCGCCAGTTTGCTTTTCACCAGCTCCTTGTCGAGTTCCGACTGGATGACGGCTAATTTGAAAGTGAGTTTCTTCTCACGAGCGATCTCTTTAATAATGTCGAGACAAAACTCTACGTGAGGATAACCACCACATCCGCCTGCCGAACCGATGATGACCGGAATATCGGCTTCGATAGCAGCAGGGATCATGATTTCGAGGTCGCGCTTTACCGAGTTGAAATCGGTGAACGACTTACCGGCACCAAGGTAATAAGGACCCGGGTCGGTAGAACCGGCATCGACCGCAATAACGTGCGGTTTGCGTTTCATGCCTTCTACGAACGATTCCATCGGGAACCCGTATCCGAGAATGGCTGTCGGGGAGAGTATTCTGAGTTCTTCCATCGTGCTATTTCATTACGTTTTTGAGTGCGAGAATGCGTTGCATCTCGTTGAATATAATCATATAACCTTCGTCTACGCCCATACCGGGTTTGGCAAGGTACTGAACCGGAGAGGTAGCCATAGCAATGTGTGCACAGACTTCGGCCGAGCGATTGGTTTCGTTGCACGTACCACCGAGGTAGGCGCCCATGCCGTGCTCTTTGCAATATATCACAGCTTCGATAGAATTATTGACACCACCCAAGTCCGGCGTCTTGATCTGCGCCATGTGCCCGGCCTTGTGAGTGCAGAAATCACGGATATCTTCGAAGGTATTGCACCATTCGTCGGCTACAATTTCGGCTTTCGAACCATTGCGCTCCATGCATTCGCGGATAATGCGGAGTCCGTCAATCTGTGCCATTTTCTCGCCCATATCTACCGGGCCTTCTACTCTAAGGCGGAACGGTTTGGCTACTTCTTCCAACTCACCGATGTAGGTAGCGATCTTTTCAAAGTCGTTGTTGAACACGATGCCAAGCGTACCATACACGTCGATGTGGATAATAGGGTTATATGCCTCGTAAGGTCTGAATTTGATGATACGGTTGCGGAGCCATTCGATGTAGTCGCGTATCTTTTCGCCTTTCCAGCCTACCTTTTCCTCTACATGGTTGAAGAGGGCGTGCGGAAGTACATTGGCACCCTTCATGATCATCTTGTCGGCATTCATGTAACGGTCATCACCCGATTGCGAGAAGATGGGGATAATGCTTTCGGAGATAGTAGTTCCGTACTCGTCGGCCACTACCTGCGCCATGAGTTTGCATTGGCTCTTGGCAACAGCATCCAGACAAGCCTGTGTTACGCCGTAACGAATGGCTGTATGGTAAATCTTTCCGGTAGAAGGGCTGACAGCCTTATCTACCACGTCGGCCATGGCACGGAAAGTGGTGATGTCTTTACCTTTATATAAAGGGGCAATCTCCTGTTCGATGACGGGGATAAAGTCTTTTGCAAGGAACAGTGGGTCGCGACCGCCTGCACCTGAATATTGCACGGCAGCACAGTCGCCATGGGCAACGGCGCCGTTTTCGAGTACGAACAACACGGAGATAGACTCGCCCGACTGGCGTACGGCGGTAAAACCTTCGGTCATCGGTTGACCTTCGTAGAATGCACCGTCATGTCCGGCACCGGCTTTGATAGCCTTCTGGTCGTCAAAGAAAAAGCCTGTTTTCCCTTGCGCACAAACAACGTCAATTATCTTCATATCTTTATCTGAATTTAATTATTTGATTCCGGTGGGCCGGCCTACGAGGAATCCTTTTCCAATGGCGTACACATCATCGACTACCATCTGGAAGTTGACAGGACGCTTTTCGTAAGCAGCTCTCTCTTCTAATTTTTGTTTGTGGAAGGCCACCAGGTCGTCGCTCAACGGCACATTGCCGCAGAAGAGCAACCGGACGGCTCCCATATTATCGCGGGCAGGCATCAGCTTTCCAGCGTTGTACTTGCTCGGGGCAAACGGGATGTCAATAACGCCTGCTTCGAAAGCAGCCACGGTACCCACGGCATAATCTCCTTTACCTAACTCTTCTACCTTATTTAATATACAAGTCATTTCAGCCATGATGATTTCGCTTTCGGCTATCACGGCGGGGATATCGTGGAAACTCTGTACCTGCAACATAGAAACCAACTGCTTGGTGGCTTTCAATCCGGCAGCGTTAGCTTCCTTGGTAGGAATACCCATCGCTTCGTGCGGAGTCTTCACAATCACCTTGGTAGCTTTGGCCAAAACAGCAGCGGCAGCCCCCCAGGAGATGACGCCGAAAGCTTTCGATTCGTCTTGCGGGAAACCACCCATCCACTGGTGGAACACGGTGCTGACACGTACGTCGGTAAATCCGAAACGGTCGAGATACTTGCGCGTCATCATTTCGAGTGCACGGATGGCCGCCACGTCCTGAATCATATTACCGCATTGTCCGTAGCCTACCGTTACGTCTTTTACGCCTTGTGTAGCGGCAAGAATCGCTTCGATCACAGCTACCGTGTTGGAGATACAAGGAGGAACCAGCGTACCGGTCAGCGGGCCGAACGGTTCGCGGTTGATAGACACTCCGGCTTCTTCGTACAAACCGATCAAGCGGTCGGCATATTGCCAGTGGGCGATGGTGCGTTCTATGGAGTGATTTTTTGAATAAGGAATATTGTAAGAGATACCTCCACCCTCGTACGAGGTAAATCCGCCGGCGATGGAGATCTCAGTCAGCAAACGGGCATCCGGGGTTCCGTGACGCACCTGCACCGGATTCTTCAAAGAAGAAGTTACCACGCGGCAGATGTTCACACCGTAGTTCACGGCAGGGAATCCGTTCAACATCGAGCGTCCGCCTTCTTTGCTCTTTTCGATACCTACTTCTGCTTCTTTATAGCGGTTCAGACGGGTATAGCTGTCAATGGTAGTAGGCAGCAGGTCGGCTTCGCCTTCATCTTCCAGATACTGGAGGAGTTTGATATGTTCGTCGTACAGCGCCACGCCGGCTCTCGGTTGAATGAGAGTCATACCTTCTTTCTTGGCCTGTTCCAACTTTGCCCCGAAGCGTTTGGATGCGGGGATGGCTTTCTGATAGGCCACTGCTTCGTCGAAATCGACATCTTTACCAGTGGGCCATTGTTGGAGTACCTCTTTACGTTCGGCGAAGAACTCGTCGTTCGATAGTTTTTGATTTTTAATTTCCATGGTATTTATTGTTTGATTGTTTCTTTTTTAATTCTTCATTTAATAGGTGTAATGCTGATTCGGGGTCGACGGTACTGAGTAGTCCCATCGAGGCAAAGATGTAGCGGGCGTCGAGCTTGTACTTCGGATGTTTGGGCTTCATGTAGCATGCTTTACGAGGATTGTACAGGGCACCTTCCAGAATCTTCGCAGGGTGTGTGCTGTTAATGATGGCTCCACCTATACCTATTACAAATGGTACTTCCGTCAGGTCTTTTCCGGTGATGGAGAAGAGTTCGCCCATCGGAGTGTAGGCGCTTTCGAGGATACCGCAATGACGTTCTACTGCTATCTCGACAGCTTTTCGTGCCAATGCTTCTTCGATTTGCAATTCCGGGCTATCGGGTTGGGCAATGATGCCGGGGTTCTCGTGGCAGCGTTGCACCCACTCGCGGATGGATTGTGCGTTGATTTCCGTCTTCTGCATTCCTGCGCCTATCTCCTGGCTGAGAGTATCCGCACCGGCTTCTTCGAGTAACGACGTCAGACTGTAACGCATACCGAGATCGCCTTCCACCGTACGTTTACTATATGGTTCGGGCAGTCCTTTGACGATGACGTGATCCACGGACGGATGGCCGTCGGTCATGGAGTAGATGTCTGTAGTAGCGCCTCCAAGGTCGACAGCCAACAAATCGCCGATGCCGGGAGTGGCGGAAGTACCTTTGCTCAACAACTCACAGGCAGTCATCACAGCCAGCGGGGTAGGAATAATTTCGGTGGAAGCCATTCGCTGCACACCGGAGAGTCCTTTGGCATCAATAATCTTGCGGATGAACAGGTTGCGAATGCACTGTTTAGCGGGTTCAATATCCAGTTTGTTGAACACCGGCATCACGTTGTGGGTGATGACGTAGTCCTTGCCTGAAGGACGGAAAATAGCATCCAACTCGGCGGTCGCGCTTTTATTTCCGGCAACAATCACAGAGAAGTCGCGCCGAATCTCGCACAGTTTGCGGGCATTGGCAAGGATCACCTCCTTATTTCCGCCATCGGTGCCGCCGCAGAGTAATACCAGATCGGGGTTGATGGCATAAATCTCTGCCTGCTCTTCGGGCGATATCTCGAAAGCATATGTCTTAATGACTTTCGCCCCGGCGCTCGATGCTGCGAGCTTGGCTGCTTTAGCGGTCAGTTCGGGCACCAGTCCGAGAGCAACCATCTTCAGGCCACCTCCGGCGCTGCTGCAACACAGCAGGCAGTCGTATGCGAACGGTCCGATGTTCATCTCAAGGTCGGCCAGTGCGGAACGAAATCCTTCCACGATATCGGTTTCGATCGTAGTAAACGCGCTTGCCGTGCCCACAATACGGGGTTCACGGGTGTCGATAGCCGTCAGTTTGGTATATGTACTGCCGAAATCGGCTGTCAGGAACTTCATATTCGTTTGCTTTTAACCCAGCGTTCCGTTGTTTTATCCCAGAAAAGCATTCAAGTCGGAAATGGTTGTTTCCAGTGTAGTTCCGGGAGGATAGGCTTTGGTGAATCCCATCGCCATAAAGCGTTTTTCCACTTCGGTAAAATCCTGCTTGCCCACCACGAGATTACCACCTACGAGTAGCGGGATGTTTTTCAACCCGGCTTCATCGCATTTCTGTCGCAAGCCATTGCAATCTATTTCGCCATGACCATAGAGCGAGGATACCACGATGGCATCTGCATTGGTCTCCAGTGCAGCGTCAATAAACTCTTCCTGTGATACCATAACCCCAAGATTAACAACATTGAAGCCTGCATCCTGCAAAGCAAACGCAAGAATCTTATTTCCAACTGCATGCACATCGGCACCAATCACTCCCGTAATGATAGTTTTTGTTTCCATATAGTATATTAAAGTTATTTATTTGCTCAAAACCATTGATTTTTGACTGATATTCACCGGCCGTTTTCATGAATTCTGATTCAAAGATAGGAAGTAAAACGGATATTGCAATAGTTATTTCAAAATATCATAAAGTCACAAAATAAAGCTACAAAAACCAACATCAGCAATCACAAACAAAAAAACAAACACCAAAACACAAATAGTCAATTGACAAAATAACAGTTTTCATTTATTCTGTCTCAATTTAATCCAACTCCTCTCTAACTCCGCCGGAAAGCTGATCCGATAAAAGGAGGGGGTGATAAAATGTTTTGTATCTGTTGACATTCGCTGGCAAAGTCGAAGCTGATAACATAACAACACCCTATTGTACACATTCTGTCCCTTCTGTTTCACCCAAATGACCTATTTTTGTATCGGTCTAACAAATTAATATATAACATACACTTCATGAAAAAGATACTGATTTATACCATCTTCAGCCTGTCACTTGCACTGGCAGTAGCGCAATCCCAGCCTACCCCCATCTATCTGGACGATTCCAAACCCATCAGCGAACGTATAGAAGATGCTTTGAGCCGGATGACGCTGGAAGAAAAGATCGCCATGATACACGCACAGTCCAACTTCAGCACGCCCGGAGTTCCCCGCCTCGGTATCCAGGAAATCAGGATGACCGACGGCCCGCACGGGGTAAATAAGGAATTGGAATGGAACAGCTGGGCCAGTGCCGGATGGACCAACGATGCCGCCACCGCCTTTCCTGCCATGACCTGCCTGGCAGCCACCTTCAACCCCGACATGGCACTGAGGTATGGTCAGGCCATCGGTGAGGAAGCCCGCTTCCGTCAAAAAGACATTCTGCTGGGCCCGGCGCTGAACATACACCGCACACCTGCCAACGGTCGTAACTTCGAATACATGAGCGAAGACCCATATCTGGTTGCCCAACTTGTACCGCAATACGTCAAGGGCGTACAACAAAACGGGGTAGCCGCCTGCATCAAGCATTTTGCGCTCAACAATCAGGAAACATGGAGAGGGCACATCGACGTGGAGGTATCAGACCGCGCTCTGTACGAGATCTACCTGCCGGGATTCAAAGCCGGAATCCTCGAAGGAAATGCCTGGGCCATCATGGGTTCATACAACAAATACCGCGGCCAGTATTGTACTCACCACCAACGCCTTGTCAACGACATCCTGAAAGGCGAGTGGGCATTCGACGGCGTACTGATATCCGACTGGGGCAGCACACACAACACGGTAGAGGCTGCCCTCAACGGGCTCGACATAGAGATGGGAACCTACACCGACGGTCTTACCACAGGCGAGAAGTTCGCTTTCAACCGGTATTACCTGGCCGACCCTTATCTCAAAAAAATTCAGGCAGGCGAACTTCCCGAATCCTCGCTCGATGACAAAGTACGCCGTATTCTGCGACTGAACTTCCGGACCAATATGGACAGAAACCGTCCGTACGGTAGTTTCGTCAGCCCGGAACACTACGCTGTAGCCCGTGAGGTAGCCGAACAGGGTATCGTATTGCTGAAGAATAAGAACGATTTCTTCCCCATCCCCGTGGGACAATACAACCGGATTGCGGTGATCGGCGAGAATGCTTCGCGCCGGTTGTGCACCGGAGGAGGTTCATCGAATGTAAAGGTTAGCCAGGAAATCACCCCCTTAGAAGGATTGATAGAGATGTATGGAGCCGACAAGGTGTTTTATACCATGGGCTACGGTTCGGGACCGACAGCGTATGGCAGCATTGTTCCATCGCCTTACGATGCCGATTCATTGAAACGGGAAGCCATCGCTTTGGCCAAAGATGCCGATGTGGTACTCTACTTTGGCGGGTTGAACAAGAACTACAATCAGGATTGCGAGTCGGGCGACCGGCTGACGTACGGCCTCCCCTTCGGGCAGGATACACTGATTGAAGAACTACTGAAAGTAAACAAGAACATGGGCATCGTCCTCGTCAGCGGAAACGGAGTAGCCATGCCTTGGTTAGACAAGGTCCCCGCCCTCATGCAGTCGTGGTACCTGGGTTCGGAAACGGGAAGCGCTACCGCCCGCGTCATTGCCGGTAAGGTGAATCCTTCGGGGCGGTTACCTTTCAGCATTCCCAAACGTTGGGAAGATAACGGGGCCATGTCGTTCGGTACCCTCTCCTATCCGGGCGACAGTATCCGGCAGGTGTATATGGAAGATATCCTGGTGGGTTATCGCTGGCACGACACGAAGAAGATCCCGGCTTTGTTCCCCTTCGGCTACGGATTGTCTTACACTTCATTTGAATACGGAAAAATACAAACCGACCGGAAAGAGTACAGCCGTGACGATGTAGTCAACGTATCAGTGACACTCACCAACAAAGGAACCAAGGATGGCGCCGAGGTAATTCAAGTTTATGCTTCACAACACACCCCCTCCCTGTACCGTCCCGCCAAAGAGCTGAAAGGATTCCGGAAAGTATATCTGAAAGCCGGCGAGAGCCGCACGGTAGTGGTTCCTGTTCCGGTGAAGGACTTGGCCTATTTCGACGACAAAGCCCATGAGTGGGTAGTCGAAGCCGATAAGTACACCCTGCACTGTGCAGCCTCATCGGCAGATGTACGAAGCTCGGCTATAGTGACCGTACGAAAGTAGACCATCGATTGAAGCAGTGGCAATTATTATCTTATTCAATTTACATTATTCGTTTTGAATAATGCAAATTGAATAAAATAATGGCATCTTTGCAAAAAGAATTGTACTACCCAATAAAATCAATGTACCACCAAATATCCACCATCTCCCCCGACGAATACCCCGAAGTGATGCAGGTATGGGAAGCCTCCGTCCGGGCTACCCACCATTTCCTGAAAGAAGAAGACATCATTCTGTTCCGGCGACTGATACCAGAACAATACCTCGATGCAGTGCGACTGTTTGCCGCACGCGATGCTGCCGACAGAATACTCGGCTTCCTGGGCGTATCGGACGATAACATTGAGATGCTCTTCATCCATCCCGACGCTCGCGGGAAAGGTATTGGTAGCACCTTGCTACACCATGCTGTTGATGTGCTACACTTATCCCAAGTCGACGTCAATGAACAAAACGAACAGGCTGTCGGTTTTTACCAGCGCATGGGGTTCGTCGTTGTCGGCCGTTCCGAACGGGACGGGACCGGAAAGCCTTATCCGTTATTGCATTTAAAGAAAATAGATAACCCGTTGGTTGAATTAACTACTTAGGAGAGGTGGTCATTGAGGATAAAAGCGCCATCGAGCAAATCAGGCTCATTCAGTAGCTGGACGAGGAAGATAAGCAGACAATCTTCCGGCTGATTGATAAAATGCTTACTAACAAAAAAATCAGGGAGTTTTTTCAGAAGAATATGGCGGCACTGTAGGTTCACTTTTATAAAAAGTAAACCTCGCAAAAGCCTGAGAATCAAACATAGCAGTTTGAACCGAATCCAAAATCGAGTAGGAGGAAAACGAAGTTAGGAGTTTTCTTCCTGCTTTCGTTTTCCGACCTCTCACACCACCGTACGTGCCGTTCGGCATACGGCGGTTCTTTAATTACGATGCAAATGGCTGTACAATCCTAAGATTGAAG
>JAVBVA010000003.1:0-10311 GCA_031554665.1 Bacteroides sp.
TCTCATGATAGCTTCCGCCAACAATAGCGGTGCCGGTTACAGCAAAACCAACCTGGATCCGGTGAATCTGAAATTCTACCATCAGTTAGTGAAGTTGGTGTTTAACGTCACAGCAGGCGACGGCGTGGCGAATCTGACCGGGCTGACCGTCAGCATGAAAGGCATGAACACCACAGCATCTTATGACCTGACGGGGATAGCAGGAATCACCAATCCGGCCGGGCCACAGGCTATTGTTCCGTTCAGCGCCGGTAACAATACATACGAAGCCATTCTGCTGCCGGTATCCTTAGGAGCGAATGAAACGATCGAATTTACCGTAGGCGGCAACACGTATGTATGGCTTATGAAGGACAACTCTACCGGGATCAACGCACTCGAGGGTGGCAAGAAAGTTTCGTTCGACATCACATTGGCCAAAAACAAGGTACAGGTAACAGGCACCATCGAAACATGGATGCCGATCAATGGCGGTACCGGAATAGCCGACTAATTCAGACAACAAATATGAAACAGTACTTTTCTTTTTTATCAATACTCGCTACAGTAGCGATGTTAGCATCCTGCAACGCAGAAGAAGCCATGCAGGAAAATAACCGGGAGGCGGTAACATTTGCTTCGGGCATTGTTGTCACTCCACAATCACGCGTATCTATAGACAATAATACCGGAAACAGTGTTTGGGCGCAAGGCGACCCCATCGGCATCTATATGCTGAATCATGGTAGCGCTACCATTGCCGAGAATGCGAGTAATGTGAAGTACACAGCTGCTTCTGCCGGGACATCGACCGCTTTCTCCTCTACCGGTACCATCGTTTATTACCCGGTATCGGGCAATGTGGATTTCATTGCTTACCACCCGCACAGCGCGGCGGTTGCAAATTTTGTCTATCCGGTGAATGTCGGGATACAGGCTTCGCAGACTGCCATCGACCTGATGTGGGCGAAAGCAGACAACTCGGGCGCAGGATATAACAAGACCAACCGCTCGTCGGCGGTTAACTTCACTTTCGGCCATCAGCTTGCGAAACTGGTTATGAACGTAAGCAAGGATGCAAGTGTGACGGCCGATCTGTCGGCAATGACGGTTAGCATCAACGGTATGAATACTACTGCCAACTTCGACCTGAGAGATACGGGCGGACTGTCGGCAGCTTCTAATATGCAAGTCATCACTCCTTGTATTGTGACCGCAGGATCCGAATACGAGGCAATTCTGCTGCCGGTAGCGGCTTTGGGCGGCACACATACAGTGACGTTTACAGTAGGCACGGAGGTTTATACATGGACAATGGCTGATAATATAGCCAACGGACTGCAAGCCGGTAAAATATACACCTTCGATATTGTTTTGAAGAAGCATGCTGTAGCTGTTAGTGGCGATATTACCAGGTGGACTGTAGGCAGTGCGGGTATAGGTGTTGCAGATTAAAAAACAACGTAATTATGATACGACGAACAATCCACACTTTCTCGCTCCTCTTGCTTGCGCTGTTCTTTTTCGCTTCGTGCGATAAGGAACTGCTGGGAGATGATCCGGCAAGCGGCATGGGGAACGAAAAAATACGATTAGAGGTGTCGATAGGCACTGCGGATGTTTACCCATCCGGCAGGCAGACACGGGTGGAAACCGATACGGATGCCAACTACACAAGTTCCTGGAGTAACGACGACGAAGTCGGGATTTACATCGTCAAAGGAAGCGGCAACCTGCTACCGTCGGGCAACTGGGTGGACAATATGAAGATGACCTACAATAACGGCACCTGGACATATACCTTTCCCACAGGCACGGGGTATTATCCTCAGGACGGCGACAAACTCAGCTTTTATGCTTACTATCCTTATGTATCCGGTCTGGCGGATGCAACGAACATCAGTATTTCCGCACAGGCCGACCAGAGCAGTACTAATAAATTCAACAAAAGCCACCTGCTTACTGCCTCGATAACAAATGTTGGTAAAAGCAAAACTCCTGTACAACTCGCCTTTGCGCATAAAATGACGCTGGTGGAACTATCGGTTAGGAGCGGGGACAGCAGAGCGCAAATGTCAGCTCAGGTTACAGTCACGATTGAAGGATGCAAGCAGGCTACGACGTTAAATCTGGTTACGGGAAGCATCGCGGCTTCCGGTAGCGCCGCAGCCATAAAAATGTACCGGGTAGAGCAATCTGCCGATGGCGATTATTTGACGAAATACACTTACCGCGCTTTGGTTCCGGCACAGACAGTGACGGCTGGTGCAGAACTATTCCGATTTACGTTAGGCAACAGCATGAGTCACAAGCCAACACAGGCGATAGTTTTGAATGCAGGACAGATGAAACCCTATGAAGTCAGACTGGAAAGCCCCTCCTTCGACTCCAGCCATGTATATGCCGTAGGCGATTACTATCCCTATAGAGGTTTTCCAGTTCTGGGGATAGTTTTCGAAGTTAGCAACGGGGGAAAGAGCGGCAAAATAATCAGTTTGAAAGAAAGCGGTTATTTATCATGGGGAAAGTATAATGAAAGAACAGATGCAGAGGACAGAAATTCCGGCAGAAAAAACATGAACCGTATTCTCACTAATTTTACTATTGCAGAATACCCTCCCTTTGCCTTTGTACATGGCATGAATCCCCCGGGAACGACCTATGCCGAAAATGACATGGGGAAATGGTATCTACCAGCCCGAAATGAACTTCTTTTGGCACGAGAGGTATGGAATGGCGGACCGGAGAACTACGAGACTCATCCCGGATCACGTGCAGCATTTGAGTCCAAACTTACCGCTGCCGGTGGGACGGGTACGTTTGGCCTTAGTCTATGGACTTCTACAGAGGGCACTTTCCCCGACGAAGCGACAACTGCCCTAGCTACAGTGTTCGCCGACGGACTACCCATCACTACTCGCTATAAAATAAATACTTTGTCTTGTCGTGGCATTCTGGCATTTTGAACAGGGATGAGGGATGAGAGATAAAAATTGATTATTAATCCTGTCGTTCACCAAAAGGAGGAAAAAGAAAAAGCGACAAAAAAGAAGAAAGAATATTGTTTCACAATTTAAAATTTGAAAGATATGAGTTTCGGTAAAGATCATAACAAGTTTTATTTAAATTTCCTAGACTTTGCTGTATCTGAATTTAAATTCACGATAGAAGATGACAGGTACAAACAATCCATAAAATAAAAACGAAATGAGGGCGCTTTCCAAAAGGCACCCTCATTTTTATCGCAACTTACTTCATCTGATTCGCGGGGAAAGCTTTCTCCACCAAACTATTAAGATAGATTTCCAAATTGGTATATTGCGGGCTTAAACTATAAATAGCTCCGTCCGAAGCATCGTTAGGATTAAGGCCGTGCGATGTTTCCCATTTGTCGGGAATACCATCGCCATCGCTGTCCAACGGTGCTTCTGTCTGCTTGTACACGGGCCAGCCTTTGACATCTGTCTGCGTATCGATCAAGCCTTTTGTGCTGCCACGTGAACCTTCGTAGGTGTAGGTACCTTTCCTTGTTTCGTCTATGATGCGTTGGTCAATGACATCGCGTACATATGAGGCACCAGCATACTTCAATACCGATTGGAATGCAGCAGCAGGTTTCTCGGTAAACGATGTTTCGGCAATATCGAACGGGGTGTTGACAAGTAGTTCACTCAGCGGGGCGAAGTTGTCTTTCGGAACGAAGCCGCGGGCATTGTCGGCATTCACTTCGACCAGTACTTTGCGTTGTTCGGCAGAAAGATCCCGACAGGTAGGGTCAAAATAATTGCCTTGGAGGTAGAACACACCGTGTACTCCCTTGGCATTCTTATACTGACCGTCGTCAGCGTACGCAGTGAAGATACGATTATAGCTTTGCCTGGTGACGGTGTACGGACCCGGTTTGTAGTAGTTGTTCACGAAATTGTACGAACCTCCTTCGCCGGCGTATGCTCCTTCGTTACCATAATTGTAAATAACGTTATTACGCAAGTCGACTTTCTCCAGGTCGGGACGACCGGTGTAGCGGCTTCCGCAGAGGCGCGGGGTACGGTTGCTATGATGTGCCAGCAGGTTGTGATGGAACGTAGCACCTGTTCCTCCCCAGATGCCACCGTAACCGTGGGCACCTTTATCGTGTACGGAGCGCGTAAGGCTTTCGCTGAGGATGCACCACTGCATGGTGAATTCGCCGTTGCCGTAGAAACTGCCGCACTCGTCGGTACACCAGCTCATGGAGCAGTGGTCAATCATGATACCACGGAACGGTCCGGTGCCTCCCATAGCGTCGTCCTGGGTTTTCGTTTCGTCGCCCATGCGGGAGCGAATGAAGCGGACGATGACGTTATTGGCACGTACGCGGAGGGTGTAGTTCTTCAGACAGATGCCGTCGCCTGGAGCGGTCTGTCCGGCAATGGTCAGATCGCCGTTGGAGATGGTGAGGGGCGATTGCAGATCGATGATTCCGCTAACAGCGAAAACAATGGTACGCGGACCTTTCTTCTGGATAGCCCAGCGGAAGGTTCCTTGTGAGCCGTCGTCGGCTAAGGAAGTGACGGTGTACACACTGCCGCCTGCTCCGCCGGTGACGTAACGTCCGGCTCCATGTGCACCGGGAAATGCGGGAATGGTGGAACGATCGGGTGCCGGAAACGGCTTCCGGGGTTCGCCGGCTTTGCTTTCTGCGAAAGCAAGCAGCAGGAGGATGAACAGAAATGTTCTCATTATGGGGTTAAGAATTTTAATGATGAAACAATGTTTGGCGTAAACCAATTATGTGACTGCGAATGTAGAAAAAAGTTTAATGAGATGCTTGCTGGAAAGAAGAAAACGAAATAATATTATTGGCTGGCGGAAGAGGAAATTGAAGCAATAGACAAGGAATAGTAAGGGCTGTCCGGGAAACCAGGCAGCCCTTACTGTGTTATTATTGGTTAACTATTCATGTGTATAGATGTCCCAACCCAAGTAGGTCTCTACAGCTTCCTGAATAATATCTTGTACATTAGAGCGACACATGGCAACATGGTGTTCGAAACCATTCTTGCACATGTATTTCATCAGCTTTTGCAGATTCGGCACTTGTGTCACGGCAATGCAACCGTCCATTCCGTACGGGTCGTCGGTGAGATGTCCTTCGCCGAGGTATGACTTGATGCAGCCTTTCGGATCGTCGGTAGAGATGCGGAAGTAGGTGAATGGGCCGGCAGCTACTTTGCCTTTCACGGCGCCGAAGGTATTTTCGGTTCCCATGGTGCGACTCAGTACGCCGAGGTTACCCAATTCAACAGGTGCATTGACGAAGCTCTTCGGGAAGTTACCGCAGTGTGTACAGACGCACTTGTTACGGTCTTCGGCGAAGTTATTGTTCCAGTCTACCAATGCGGATGCTTGTCCGGAAGCAAGGGTGAGGATATACATGGAGATGGCTCCGGCGATGTCTACTTCGCAAGCAGCCGGTATCAGTTTATCGCCCAACATACTCATGGTAACGCAGGCAGCACAGCCGTAGTTGACTTGCAGTGAGTCCCAGCACTGGATAGCTACTGCATCGATATCGTTGGCAGCAATCCATCTTTCAACAGCGAGGCCGAATTTGGCTTGCTTCAACAGTTTCTTTTCGTAACCACCGGGAACGAGGGCATAACCGTGGATTTCTTTTACGCGATCGAGCAATGCACTGTCAGTATCGGCAATGGCATCGGCTGCACCGAGGATTTCGGACAAGTCGACAGGAACGACTGTGATGCCTGTGCGTTGAAGGATCTTTTCCGAAGCGCGAACGGTTTGGAAACCTCCCGGGCGGGCGCCGATAGCACCGATACGGGCGCCACGGATGTTGTTCACCACGCGGCAGATACCGGCGAAGCGGTTGATATCTTCTAACAGCAGCGGGCTATGGATAGAATACGTATGGAGCGTAGTATCGGTAAACGGAATGCCGTACTGATACAGGTTGTTGCACACGGAGAGTTTGCCGCAGAAGGCATCGCGACGGTTGTCGAGGTCTACCTTGTCGTTCTCGTCGTCACAAGCTTGTACGAGGATGGGCACGTTGAGGTTGGCTCCGGCAATGGCGGTGATCACACCGATCTCGAATCCGAAATTGGGAAGCGTGATGATGATACCGTCGATGCGTTCGCGGTTCTTCTTGAAGAGTTCGGCACATTTAAGACCGTCTTCACGGGTTTCCATACTACCGGAGCCGGTGGTGGTGTCTTCTTCGTCGAGGATCACGTAGTCGTAACCGTTGTCGGTCAGCGTTTTGGTCAGCGTGGCGCGTACGTCCTTTGCCAGTGCAGAATTGAAATAGCTACGGGTAGCCAGGATGATTCCGAATGTTATTTTCTTGTTTCTCATGATAAGTGATATTAATTAGTTCATTTTTTATTGTACCCTGCGGATGGCATTGACCCATCCCCCATATAGTTGCGTACGGAGTTCGTCGCTCATCTGCGGAGAGATGCTTTGACTGTTTTTACGCAAAGCAGATACTTCGTCGAGCGACTTCCAAAGACCACGTGCCAGCCCATTCATCACCACCGCACCGAGTGCAGAAGCTTCTTCGATATTCGAACGGTTGATGTCGGCATTCAGCATATCGCTCTGGAATTGCATCAGGAAGTTGTTCTTGGTCGGTCCGCCGTCTACGCGAAGCTCTTTGAGGGCGATGCCAGCCTGGGTAGTCATCAGGTCGACAAGATCCTTCACCTGGTAGGCGATGGCTTCGAGGGCAGCGCGAACAATGTGTGCTTTGCCGGTACCGAGCGTCATGCCGTGAATCATGGCTTTGGCTTGCGGGTTCCACCACGGCGCTCCGAGTCCGGCAAAGGCAGGGACGAAGTAGACGCCGCCATTGTCGGGGATACCGGTGGCAAGCGCTTCGACTTCGGACGGATGACTGATAAGGTCGAGCTTCTCTTCCAACCATTTGATGGTAGCTCCGGTGCAGTGGATATTGCCTTCGAAGGCATAATACGTCTTTCCGCAGGCAGCGAATCCGACGGAAGTTACCAGACCGTTCGTGGCATCGATGGGCGTTTCGCCGATATTCACCATGACAGACGAGCCTGTGCCGTAGGTACTTTTGCCCATACCGGGTTCGAAACACATCTGTCCGGCAAGGGCGCCATGAGAGTCGCCCAGCATTCCGGCAATGATAACGGGTGTCGGGAAAGTGCCTTCAAGGGTTGTTTCACCAAAGATACTGTCGCACGGCCGGGCTTCGGGCATCATGCAGCGGGGGATGTGGAACAACGCCAGCAATTCGTCGTCCCAATCGAGCGTATGGATATTGAAGAGCAGCGTGCGCGAAGCATTGGTGTAGTCCGTGGCATGCACACGACCGTTGGTGAGTTTCCACAGCAGCCAGGAATCGATGGTACCGGCCAGGAGTTTACCTTCTTCGGCCAGGGTACGGGCGCCTTCTACGTTATCGAGTATCCACTGGATGCCACTGGCGGAGAAATACGGGTCGATGATCAGCCCACTCTTGCTTTTGATGGTATCGGCATGACCTTGGCGGGTGAGCCCGGCGCAGATATCAGCTCCGCGTTGGCATTGCCATACCACGGCGCGGTACACAGGCCGTCCGGTCTCCTTGTTCCATACCACAGCGGTTTCGCGCTGGTTGGTGATGGCGATGGAGAGGTTTTCGTTATCGGCCGCCCACTTCACGCTTTCGAGTACTTCGCGGACTGCTTTCACCGTGTTGGCGTAGATTTCCTCCGCATCGTGCTCCACCCATCCGGGTTGCGGATAGTATTGCTGATGCGCGATGGTGGTACGGGCCACCAGCTCGCAGGTATCGTTGAACAGCACAGCTTTGGTAGCCGAGGTGCTCTGGTCGATGGAAATGATGTAGTTTTTCATACTTCGTTATTTTGCAAACTCTACAGCCGCCTTGTAAATACCTTCGGCATCGAGCCCATAGTGACGGAAGATTTCCAACGGTTTGCCATGAATGGCGTTTTCGTCGGGTATACCGATGATCTTTACGGGAACAGGATAGTTCTGCACCACCGTTTCGGCTACGATCGCACCGAGTCCGCCGAAGATGCTGTGTTCTTCTACAGTAATGATGCATCCGGTTTCGCGGGCTGCTTTTACGATGGCTTCGGTATCGGCAGGTTTCAGCGTATGCATGTCGATGATGCGGGCGTTGATGCCTTGTTCGCGGAGTTTCTTTCCGGCTTCGTAGCAGTGGTATACGGTTTCGCCGGTTCCAATGATGGTGAGGTCAGTACCTTCCATCAAGGTGTTCGACTTACCGATCTGGAATTCAAATGCCTCATCGGCATACACATCGGGCACGGCATTGCGCCCTACACGTACGTACACCGGATACGGATAGTCGACTAATTGCTCTACCAGCTTGCGGGTCTGACGCACATCACAAGGCAACACTACCTGCATGCCGGGGAAGGTACGCAGCGCAGCAATGTCGTGCAAACTGTGGTGGGTAGCTCCCAAAGCGCCGTAGCTGACTCCCCCACTCACGCCAAGTATCTTCACGGGATTCTTCGAGTAAGCCAGATCGACCTTGACCTGCTCCAGGCTACGTGCCACATAGAAACAGGCAGGACCACAAACGAATACTTTCTTGCCGGCCATAGACAGTCCGGCGCTGACACCGACAGCATTCTGCTCGGCAATGCCTACTTCGACAAACTGTCCGGGAAGCTCTTTGGCAAATTTATCTAAGGTAACCGATCCGCGTGCATCCGACGTTACGGCTACGATGTCTCTATCTTTTTTTCCCAGCTCGGTCAGCGTATCGGTGAAACTCTGGCGGCAGGGTTTGGTTTGTTGCGTGCTCATTGTTGACAGGAGATTAAGGATTGATACGTTTGTTCGATGGCGGCATCCAGTTCGGCGATGCTTTGCAGGTACTCGCTTTCATTGGGTACACCGTGATGCCATTTCAGGATGTTCTCCATGCAGGAGATACCACGGCCTTTCGTAGTGCGTGATATAATAAGGTGGGGCTTGTTCCCGTCGAAATCGATGCCGTCGAGTGCGCGAACGATGTCGGCCATATCGTTTCCGTTGACTTCGATCACATCCCAGCCGAAAGCTGTCCAACGTTCGTTCATCGGTTCAAGAGACATCACATTCTCGGTGGTATCGCTGATTTGCAGTCCGTTGCGGTCGATGATGGCAACCAGATTGCCCAGTTTGTAGTGACTGGCAGACATGGCGGCTTCGTAAATGGAACCTTCGCCTTGTTCGCCGTCGCCCATCAGGACGAAAGTCTTGTAGGGTTTCGCATCCATTTTTGCAGCGATAGCCAGACCTACGCCGATGGGGAGTCCGTGTCCTAAGGCCCCTGTATTGACTTCTACTCCAGGCACTTTGATGGTGGGGTGTCCGGCCAGCAGAGAATTGTATTCGCCGTACGTATTGAGTAGTTCGGGCGTGATGAAGCCTTTCTCTTCCAAGGTGCAGTACAATGCCTCAACACAATGTCCTTTACTCATGAGAAAGCGGTCACGACCTTCCTTACGGGGTTGTTTCGGGTCTACATTCAATGCATGGAAGTACAATGCAGTGAGCATATTGAGTGAGGAAAGACCCCCTCCAATGTGTCCTGCTTTGGCACGGTAGACTACTTCGAGCAATCTTTTACGCATTTTTGCCGCGGTATGTTCCAGACGGCAGATTTCTACTTTTTGGGTCATTTTATTTTTGTTTTATCCACTAATTAGCAAATAATCGAAAGTATTAGAAAACGAAAGTTTTGCAAACTAAAGAAATATTTTCGATAAAGAGATACTTTTGATGGGAAAATATTAAATAATTATCAAAGAAATCACTTTCTAATCTTAATTTAAGGACGAGCTGTACTAACTTATGTACTCAAAAAGACAGCCCTCTTCTACTCCACCACCTACCTGATGGTACATTATACCTACATTTCACACTTCAGCCCTTTCTGGCTTGAGGTGCTTTCACATTGCTACCTGTCCATTCCTGCCTGCTTTTGCCACTATTTTATGCGCCAACGATTATTTAGAAAACGCAACAATCGCTTCTCTCTCTTTTGTTTTCTTTCGTTTTATTTTGATTTATCATTTTTATTGTTTTTATTTGCGATCCATTTAGAAATCTATAATCATAAGAACAACATGCAACGCGCACTAATTTGCTACGTAATACTATGTTTCATTGGCTTCGCTACGGCGTCAGCTCAGGACTTCTCCGACGAGAAACAACGGGTGATTGTCCTGACCGACATCGAAAATGAACCGGACGATGCTATGTCGCTGGTGCGTTTTCTGACTTACTCGAACCAATGGGATGTGGAAGGTCTCGTTGCTACCACTTCGATCAACC
>JAVBVA010000006.1:0-7263 GCA_031554665.1 Bacteroides sp.
TCTCATGATAGCTTCCGCCAACAATAGCGGTGCCGGTTACAGCAAAACCAACCTGGATCCGGTGAATCTGAAATTCTACCATCAGTTAGTGAAGTTGGTGTTTAACGTCACAGCAGGCGACGGCGTGGCGAATCTGACCGGACTGACCGTCAGCATGAAAGGCATGAACACCACAGCTTCTTATGATCTGACGGGGATAGCGGGAATCACCAATCCGGCCGGGGCACAGGCTATCGTTCCGTTCAGTGCCGGAAGCAATACGTACGAGGCCATTTTACTACCTGTATCCTTAGGAGTTAATCAGACAATAGAATTTACCGTAGGCGGCAACACGTACGTATGGGCTATGAAGGACAATTCTACCGGGATCAACGCACTCGAGGGTGGTAAGAAAATTTCGTTTGATGTAACACTGACCAAAAACAAGGTACAGGTAACAGGCACCATCGAAACCTGGACACCGATCGATGGAGGTACCGGTACAGCCAAATAATAAAAACATTGAAAATGATGAAACCCAAGTTTTTAAACCTAATATGGTTGATGGCAGGAGGAGGGGTAGCTTTATCCTCCTGTAACAACTATGACGATGTGGGTAGGGACTCCCCCCGCGTTGCCGTGCAATTCGGTTCGCAGATCGGAGAAGCGCAAACGCGTACCACGGTCGATGGGAGTCAATGGATACAAGGCGACAAAGTGGGGATCTACATGCTGAAAAACGGTCAAGCATTATCTGCCGCCCATATAGTAGATGGTGCTACCAATCTGGAATACCAAGCCCAAGTTGGCAATGTAGCTACCAGCAGCTTTACCCCTGTAAGCGGCAATCCGGTGTTTTATCCGCAAAATGGTGACAAAGTGGATTTCATAGCCTATTATCCACATACTACGTCCATCACATCAGATTATAAGTATCCAGTAGATGTAAGGGTACAAAGCAAACTTACGGCTATCAATGTGTTGTACGCCAGAACTGCGGCAACAAACAACAATGGTTATAACAAGAATAGTAGTATCGTCGACCTGAGATTCAAACCCGCACTGAGCAAAGTGAGTTTTTCGTTGATACCGGGTGATGGATCGCCCGATTTATCCGATGCCCAAATAACAATCAGCAACCTGTACCAGAGTGCCGACATGGTATTGGCCGACGGTTCGTTCAGTAACTTCGGGAATATAGGTGTAATAAGCGCAAATACCTATACCCACTCGGCCATTGTTGTACCCCAAACATCCAGCAATAGCCAACTAACCATCACTTTACCGAATTCGAACGAAACCTTTGCGTGGAGTTTTCCATCAAATACAACATTCGAGCAAGGCAAGGAGCATCAGTACACCCTCACTGTAAGCAGAACAGGCATACAAGTGACCGATTTTGAAATTACCGTCTGGAATGGAATTACGAGCTCACCAACCAACATCAATTCACAAGAAGTTGCATATACATATAAGGTGGGCGATTATTATCCGGTTCCGGATAACAAAAATTCGGCTATCGGCGTTGTCATCTGGCTTGATAACCAAAACGGTTACGATTCGGTAACAAAAAGAGGATCTCACGGTAGGGTCGTAAGTCTGGACGAAGCACAATTGACATGGGGCCCAGCTGTTTCTTTAGGTGCAACAAGTGAAAACGGCCGGGTAAACATGCTTACAGTATACACAAAAAATGGCAATAGCTTTGACAATTATCCAGTTTTTGCTTGGGTACATGCCAAAAACCCTTCCGGGGTAACTTACAGTTCGAATGCCCAAGGAATATGGTACTTGCCTAGCAAAGTTGAACTTTATCAGCTCAGAGTGGCGTGGAATGGTAGTGATGCAATAGAAGAAGTAGTGGGAGCACATGCAAATTTTAATTTGATACTCACAGAAGCAGGTGGTCAGGAAATGGCAACAGGGACTTTCTGCTCATCTACGGAATTTCTGGCAAATAGGATGGAGGGACTCCAGTTTTATTCAGGTATAATAAGAATTGAATACAAAACAGGAAATTTTTATTGTCGGGCTTTTCTGGCATTCTAATCATGACAAGTCTGCCAAATATACTATTTAGTCATGAACTCAATTCATTTTCTCACATTAACACTTGAATTTATGAGCGTAGGATGTTATTTAGAAATAGTGAATCGCGCATTTAGTGAGGTGAATGTTACATTTGTCGCCACCAATGCAAACGATTGGGAAAACAATAAGTTCCCTTCAATACACAATAAGGAATACACTCTAAATGAAACGAAATATTACCGTTCAAACAACTTGGAGATAGGAAGCAATCTTTCTCCTCACGGATGTTTCTATTTAGAATTCAAAATTGAGAAAGATAATATCAAAACAAGTATTTTAAAATTAGAGGAAGGAAGGGGTTCTGGTATTCAAAGCGACTACTTAAAATTCAAAGATGCAGATTGTATTCTTTTGCTAACGAGAGGAAAAACACTGGAACGTATTGACAACATGAAAAAAGACGGCAATAAAGGCTGCTTTAGAGTCGAACTCTTTCGACTGTCAAAAAGACGTTTTGGCGTAATGAACGATTACCACTTCGGGCATGAAGAATATGGAACTACAGGCAGGCAAACGAAAGATGTAGAACAAATATGCAAACTACGAAACAGACCGGAGTTTATTGTCATGCCTGGAGACTTATTGGCTGTTACCACACCACCCAACAATAATAAAAACCCTTTTGCATGGGACGACTATCGGGATATCTGGGATAATTTCATTAATCCACTTGAACGAAAAGGTATATTTGTGGCAGATGGATTTGGGAATCACGATTTATATACGGGAACTTTTTCCAAAGATGTTAAGGAAGAAATTAAAAGCAGAAACAAGGATAGAAAGATAAATTGGAAGTTTATGAACTTTGCAGGCAGCAAAGATTATAAATCGAATAATAACGATAATTATCATTATCGCTGGTACATAGAATTGTGTAATACACAGAAAAAAGTATTGGTAGTCTTCTTCATGCTCAACAATCTCCCTGCCAATAGCAATAGGAAAGATCCTGGCGACTCAGATTCGTCTCACGAAGAAGGTACCTATGCTTATGGCGCCTTAGATTTTTTAAAAGATAGCTTAGATCAGGCATTTATTGAAAACAAAAATAGTTATGATGCCATTGTAGGAATACTTTGTCACCACATAAATTATAATGCTGATAATAGATGGTGGACAGACAACGATAAGAAACTGTTAAAAAAAGTGTTAGATAAATCAAAAACGCCAGTCATCTTCTCTGTTTTTGGGCATGCTCACCACGAAGATATACAAGAGGAGTTCTTAAAAGTTGAAGGTAAGCAGTCATATCTCGGTTATCGCTGTGCTTGTTCAATATGGCATCGTCATTTGAATTTGTTCGATCTCGAATTAACAAGCGAAGGAAACATTAAGCTCACAAGCTATTATCAAAGAACTGACATGCTTCAATCTGATGAAAAAATTCCTCAAGAAAATCCACTCCAGAAATTGATTGAAGTCAAATATAGGGACTAAATAGATCCTTCGTCAGTTTACTACAGTGGCAACGCCAAGTACAGTATCGGTTGAGTTTACCATCGGCACAGATACCTTCGTATGGCCGGTTCCGGCAGCTACAGCCTTCGGCGGAGGTGTGGAGTACACGTACGACGTAACCATTCAACGCACCGGTGTCACCGTCACCGGAACCATCAATGCGTGGACTTCCGGCCCGGGTGGCAATGTCATTACCGACTAATAAAGCGTATCGTACCCCCTAACCAGGTTTCTCCGGCTCTGTGAGCCGGACTATAATCCCCCGGAAGCGGGAGCCTCTTTTATCGGAGCGCTCCCGCTTTGTTTATCCGGATAAACAGTGTCTGACGTACGCAACAGAGTGTTCGAAACCGTTCTTACAAGGTATTCCTCTTTCCTATTGCATTTTTGTAAAGTTGTCTACATTCACCACTTTTTTCGACTTAGCAATCTGGTTTACAAATAAATAACCGATGGTGAATACCTTTCTTATTCACCATTCATTCACCATTTCACGGGGTATTCACCATTTCTTTCTTTGCTGCTGAATCAGCAGTCGGGTGGCCGACGTATGAAACAGTAACTTATATCGCGCTTTTACTTGCGGATAAAAAGTTTCACTACGCTTGAAACAAACTGTTTCATGCTACTGAAACAAGTTGTTTCATCCTTTGAAACACTCTGTTTCTCGGTGTGAAACACTCTGTTTCTCGTAGAGCAACAACCTGTTCCACTACGAGAAACAGAGTGTTCCGCCGGATGAAACAAAGAGTTATAGCTGATGAAACAGAGAGTTACGACCGATGAAACAGAGATCTACAACGGATGAAGCGGATGGCTTGCTCGCTGGATGCACTCGTACACTCAGGGACATACCGGGTAAGTCTCCCTGAGAAAACCCTCGTATCAAGTTGAGAGCGACAGGTACAAAATGGTGAATACCCCGGAAAATGGTGAATCAATGGTGAATAAAAAAGGCATTCGCCATCGGATAATCATCAGTTAATCAATGTAGTAAGTCAAAAAGAATGGTGAATGGTGAATGATTTTCATTTTATCGTACAGGATAGCTCTGTGAAACTTTACTATTTGCTGCCAAGGAATAAATTTATTAGAAAAAGATTTTTATCTTTGAGCCTTCAAATCGCAATACTGATTTATGAAAAGCCGTTTCATCCTCGCATACATACTCTCACTCTGCTGTGTCGCCCTTTCTGCACAGGAGAACCCATTCGTAGAGATGGCCGCCAAGCCCTATCGCGAGTACTGTATCGAGTTGCGGAACCGGGTCTACTGGGACATCGACAAAACGGAACCCGAAGAAGCCGTCCGCATAGCCACACAGATGCGCAAAGCCGCCCGCCAAACAGGCAAAAAGAAATGGGCGATCGAGGCCGATTACTACGAGCGTATCCATACCTACTACCACACTCTCTGGTTGGGACGGGACAACCTGAGAGCCATCGATACCCCTTTAGGCGAAAAACTGGTTCCCGACCTGCTGCTTCTGCTCCGCCAAGCGGAGAAGTTCAAAGAAAAAGATCTTGCCATACGAATCTGCCACACCATTTTTAATTGCTATTTTAATCATATTCGTAATTACGAATTAGGGTTCCGGTATTGTCTCCGGCTCGATGCACTCATGTCAGGGGTATCGACCGTCGACTTTCCGTTCAGGCCGGTGTTCTATATGGATATAGAAAAAGAGTATAGCCGCTTCGGAGAGTACGATGAATGCAAAACATACTGCTACAAAGCGCTCGAAAACCCGGAGGTGGCCTACAAGGCATCGCACGCCCTGGAACATGGACTCAATGAGCTGGGCAATATCTACCGCAACCACGATCGCAACCTGCATAAGTCGGACAGTTGCTATCAATGTATACTCGATATTCAGATACCCGATACGTGCGACGCATCGGTACGGGCCGCCTTTGTCCGCGAACAGGCCTTGTGGTCGTATCTCGCACAGGGGCAATTAGGTACCAACCACTACCTCCGTGGCGAGTACGATAAAGCCATCCCCCTATTGGCTTATGCCGTGGAGAAGATTCCGGCACATAACCCGTACAACTACAGTTTCACCGCATCCAAAGCGCTGACATTAGTCAATATATACATCGAGCAAAACAACCTGCCCATGGCCGGACGTTACCTCGACTCGGCCTATGTATATATCAATCGCGCACCCGAGAACTATCTATGGCCTACTTACTTCCCTGTAGCCGCCCGCTACCAGAAAGCTATAGGAAACAAAGAGTTAGCCATCGCCCTCATGGACTCCGCCCTCCAAGCGCGAGACCGGCACGAAGACGACTTCAACCTGCGTAAACTACACCGTACCAGGCAACAAGCACAGCAGGAGGTGATCGATGCCGAACAACTACGCAACGAAAACTACCGGCGCACGGTACTTATCCTGTCGGTATTCACTGCCATTGTCATCGTGCTGTTGATGCTGCTCTTCTACTTCTACCGACAGAAGCAGACAGCCTACCGCACGCTGGTACGCCGCATACAGCAATGGGCCGAAAACGCTTCGGCGCACTCACCCCTCTTCCTGCCCGAACCCACTCTGCCCGATGACGAACCAGCCGGGCCGGTTGATGCCGAATATACGCTGATAGCCGATACACAAGTAGATGACGCACTGCTGGATGAGAAGCCCATGGACGAAGCCGAACAGATATTGTTCCTGCGCATGCATCACCTGATCCTATCCGAACAACTTTACCGCAATCCGAATATCTCGCAAGATGAGATCGCCCGCCGCCTGAATGTGAGCCGCGTGCATCTATCGCAAGCTGTCAACCACCAGGCCGGCAAAAATTTCAGTACCTACCTCAATGAGTTCCGCATCAAGGAAGCGGTACACATGATGTCCGAGAATACCGGCAAGTTATCGCTCGAAGGCATTGCCTACGAATCGGGATTCAACGACCGTAAAACATTCTATCTGGCATTCAAGAGAATCACCGGACTGTCGCCCTCACAGTTCAGGAACAACCTGCACACCCAATAAGCATTCTTTATTCGCACATCTTCAAGGAATGTAATGTACTGATAACTAATCTTGTAACAAAATTACCCAAAGTTTCTTGTAATTAGAAATAAATTGCCCCAAGGTTTCTACCCTCCCTACGTATATTTGACCTATTGAGTCAGATACAGAACACACATGCAACACAGCAATGTAATCAACTTTTAAAAACAAACAATATGAAAACAAGAATCTTATCAGTATTAGCGATGGCAGCTTTCATCGCTTCATGCGGTAGCAACAATGAAGACAACCTGGCAGACAGAATGGTCAGGTTTGCATCGGGTGTAGCCGATATCCAGACCAAAGTAGGCGGAGCCGATGGCAACCAGTGGCAAGGCAACGAAGCCATCGGTATCTATATGGTAGAGCATGGGCAGACACTGAGCGCAACCAGCATCAAAGAGAGCGCCGACAATGTGAAGTACACCACCTCCTCTACAGGAGCCAAAGCAACGTTCACCTCTACCACCCCTATCTACTATCCTGTCAACGGCCCACTGGTGGATTTCGCAGCCTACCATCCTTACAACGCGGCCGTGAGTGGCTATGTGTACCCCATCAACCTGGCGTCGCAAACCGATCAGTCGGCCATCGATCTCATGATAGCTTCCGCCAACAATAGCGGTGCCGGTTACAGCAAAACCAACCTGGATCCGGTGAATCTGAAATTCTACCATCAGTTAGTGAAGTTGGTGTTTAACGTCACAGCAGGC
>JAVBVA010000079.1:0-71714 GCA_031554665.1 Bacteroides sp.
TACTCAGAAAGAACAAATCATCGGCGGTACTTGGTACGGTGGTGAAATGAAGAAGGGTATGTTTGCTATGATGAACTACTACCTGCCTTTGAAGGGTATGGCTTCTATGCACTGCTCGGCTAACGTAGGCGACCAGGGTGATGTAGCTATCTTCTTCGGTCTGTCGGGTACAGGTAAGACTACGCTGTCGGCCGACCCGAAACGTTTCTTGATCGGTGATGACGAACACGGCTGGGACAACAACGGTGTATTCAACTACGAAGGTGGTTGCTACGCTAAAGTTATCAGCTTGAGCCAGGAAAACGAACCGGATATCTGGAGAGCTATCAAACGTGACGCTCTGTTGGAAAATGTGGTAATCAAAGAAGACGGAACTCCCGACTACGCTGATGGTTCGATCACTGAAAACACCCGCGTATCTTATCCTATCTATAATATCAACAAGATCGTGTTGCCTTCTAAGGCTGGTCACGCAAGCAAGATCGTTTACCTGTCGGCTGACGCATTCGGCGTATTGCCTCCGGTATCTATCCTGGACGATGCTCAGGCTCAATACCACTTCCTGTGCGGTTATACTTCTAAGTTGGCCGGAACAGAACGCGGTATCACCGAACCGGTTCCTTCGTTCTCTCCTGCTTTCGGCGAAGCTTTCCTTACTTTGCACCCCACTATGTATGCTAAGACTTTGGGTGGCAAGATGAAAGAACACGGTGCTAAGGCTTACTTGGTGAACACCGGTTGGAACGGAACAGGCAAACGTATTTCTTTGAAGGACACTCGTGCTATCATCGATGCTATCATCGACGGTTCTATCGAGAATGCCGAAAGAGTACACATCCCAGTATTGAACCTAACAGTTCCGAAGACTTTGAACAGCGTTTCCGACATCCTCGATCCGCGTAGCACATATGCTGATGTAGCTGAGTGGGAAACCAAGGCTAAGTCACTGGCTGCTAAATACATCAAGAACTTCGAGCAATACTGCGACAACGACGATGCCAAGGCATTGATCGCTGCTGGTCCTCAGCTCTAATTCTCTGATTGAGATTCTATAAACGAAAGGCGGTTCCGGCAAGGGACCGCCTTTTTTATGGCCCGACGCGTAGACAAACGGCTCTTCGGCATGCTCCGGATATTCGTCACGAAGCAAAATAGTAATCAAAAACCGGTTCCCGCTTACGGATAGAAAGTTTCACCATGCTTGGAACAAACTGTTTCACGCTGCTGAAACAAGTTGTTTCATCCTTTGAAACACTTTGTTTCTCGGTGTGAAACACTCTGTTTCTCGTAGAGCAACACCCTGTTTCATTACGGGCAACAGAGTGTTTCAAAGGACTGAACATTTTGTTTCGTCTGTTACAACAGGTTGTATTGCTACGCGAAACAGTGTGTTACGGCAGATGAAACAAACAGTTTGCCTGCCTGAAACAGCTGTAGGTCAGTGACTACCCGGTACTATCCTGACAAATCTTCGTGACGAATACCCCGGATTGTGACGAATGCGTGACGAATAAAAGAGGGATTCGTCACGCATTACCCGCCTGATTCACTGCATACTAAATGCGAAAAAGTGACGACGTGACGAATGTTTTTCAAAAAACAAACAGGAAGAGAGAACACCCCGGCACTGAACCAAAACCGGTCTGCCGTTGTTGTAACCGGACGATATAAACCGAACCGTATATATGAAAAGATTTTTGAAAACTATCAGTAGCGGAATCTTCTGCCTTTTACTTCTTTCGCCGATTGCTAATGCCCAGGAAAAAGAATCGAAAAAGGTCAGTTTCCGAGATTCCATCGACCACCAGCTCGACTTGAGTGACTGGATTATAAACAAGCGCGGGTTTGTTCCCGTGCCAACTATTATTACCGAACCTTCGTTGGGAGGATTCGGCGCTGCATTGGCTCCGATATTTATTGAACCGAATAAACCGAAGTTTATAAATGGTAAGATGTATCCTCAAGTGCCTAACGTTACAGCTGCTTTTGGCGGTTGGACGTTGAACAATAGCTGGGCTGCAGGGGCGGCCCGGGTAGGGATAATCCCCAAATGGGGCATCAAGTACTCCGTGGGAGGAGGCTATGGCAATATAAACATGGACTATTACTTCAACCTGGAGCAGGTGGGGAAGGAGGTCGATTTTGGTTTCAACATCAAAACGATTCCTGTGATGTTGTCGGTGAGCAAACAGCTGAAAGACCCTCGCTTCAGCGTGGGATTCAAATACCTGTTCATGCACAACGATATCGAAGTGAACGATAATAATGGCAACGAGGCGTGGCGGCAGAAACTGGATGATAAGATTTCTGATTATCTGAGCGGAAATGTGGCCAAGCTGGGATTGCAGGCTTCGTTCGACAGCCGCGACAATACATTTACCCCTGACAAGGGATTCAAAATAAACCTGACTGCCGACTGGAGTAACCCGGTGGTGGGGAGTGATTACAAGTACGCTCAGTTCGAAGGAGCCGCGTACTATTATTTCCCGCTTCTGCCCAACCTGATCACCGGTACCCGGTTTGACATGCAGCAGGCGGTAGGCGATATCCCGTTCTACATCAAGCCTTTTGTTGATATGCGCGGAGTGCCTACGGCGCGTTATTCGGGAAAGACAACCATGCTTGCCGAGGTTGAAGAGCGTTGGGATTTTACCAAACGCTGGAGTTTGATGCTTTTCGGAGGAGGCGGAAAGGCATTCGACAGCTATGATCAGTTTGGCAGTTCCGACTGGGCCTGGAGCTATGGAACCGGTTTCCGTTACCTCATTGCCCGCAAGCTGAAACTTCGCATGGGTGTCGACTTCGCCATGGGTCCCGAAGGATTCACCTATTACGTGGTATTCGGAAGTAGCTGGATACGCCAGTAAAGTAGCAAACAAAAATGGGACAAGCAGGAATCACTTCCTTCTTGCCCCACAACTAATAATCAAAATCTGCTTCTATATAATTGAAAAACAATGGAGTATTAACGGAAATCTTTCAATTCCTCTTGTAACTTCTGGCGTGTAAAGAAGATGCGGCTCTTTACAGTGCCAATCGGCAAGTTCAACTTCTCGGCAATTTCACGGTACTTGAATCCGGAAACATGCATAGAGAACGGAACCTTATATTCTTTAGGCAGTGTATTCACGATGCGACGCATTTCTTTGAGGTCGTAAGAGCTCTCGGTATTGTCGGAACCTGATTCCTGCGGTAAGTTCAGATGATACAAACTTTCGGTCTGATCGACAAAAGTCTGATCGCGCACCACCTTACGGTAATTATTAATAAAGATATTGCGCATGATGGTATACATCCATCCTTTGAAGTTGGTATCGGGGGTGTATTTATCTTCATTGTCTAATGCTTTGAGTGAAGTTTCCTGCAACAAATCATTAGCTTCTTCACGGTCGGTAGTAAGCTTGTAGGCGAAACGTAAAAGTTCATCTTGTACGCTTATCAAATCTCTTCTAAAACTTAAACTTTTCATATCGTTATTATTTTGAATGTGAATATTCGTTTTGCTTGATGTTACAAAAGTACGCACCCCGGCCGAAACCGGCGGGGGGAGATCTGCCTTACTTTAGGGGGCAAACTATCAAAAAACAAATTTCGGGTGTTTTTTGATAGAAATCGGGCGTTTTTTATAGGTCTTTTTACACCCTATCCAACATTTATACTGCTTTTTGTTCTGATTTATTGCATTTAATGAAAAAGAACCGCTAATTTTGTGGCATCATTTTATGTGAAACAGATGGCTGACGACTCTTTGTTTTTGATTGATATTGATAGCATTCTTCGGGCCAAAGCTCCGAAATACGTTAAGTACATTCCCGGGTTTGTAATTTCGTACCTGAAAAAGATTGTACATCAGGAAGAACTTAATGTGTTTCTGACGGAGTCGAAAGATAAGCTCGGGGTCGATTTCCTGGAAGCTTCGATGGAGTTTCTGGATGCGAAGGTCGATGTGAAGGGGATCGAAAATCTACCTGCGGACGGGTTGTGCACATTCGTATCAAATCATCCGCTGGGCGGACAAGACGGAGTAGCGTTGGGCTACGTGCTCGGCCGCCATTACAACGGCAAGGTAAAGTATCTGGTGAACGACCTCTTGATGAACCTACGGGGGCTTGCGCCACTTTGCATTCCTATTAATAAGACCGGCAAGCAGGCCAAAGACTTTCCGATGATGGTAGAAGCGGGATTCCGCTCGGACGCCCAACTCATCATGTTTCCCGCCGGGCTATGTTCGCGCCGGCAAAACGGAGTGATACGTGACTTGGAATGGAAAAAAACATTCATCGTAAAAAGTGTAGAGGCGCAACGCGACGTAGTACCCGTACATTTCGAAGGGCGTAACTCCGACTTCTTCTACAATCTGGCCAATCTGTGCAAAACATTAGGTATTAAGTTTAATATTGCCATGCTTTATCTGGCCGACGAGATGTTCAAGAACCGCCATCAAACGTTTACCATTACGTTTGGCAAACCCATTCCGTGGCAAACCTTCGACAAGTCGAAAACCCCGGCTCAATGGGCGCAGTATGTGCAGGACATCGTATACAAACTGTAAAAATTAGGATACAATAATTCAATATGGAGCAAATCATTGAACCGGTGAGTAAGGAGCTGATTAAGGCTGAACTGACGGAAGAGAAACGGTTGCGTATGACGAACAAGAGTAATAATCAGATTTATATTATTACTCACCAGGATTCCCCTAATGTAATGCGGGAAATCGGTCGGTTACGAGAGATCGCTTTCCGGGCAGCCGGTGGAGGAACCGGTTTATCGATAGACATCGACGAGTTCGATGTGATGGAGAACCCCTACAAGCAACTGATTGTATGGAACCCGGAAGCAGAAGAGATCCTGGGAGGATACCGCTACATTCTGGGCACGGAAGTACAATTCGATGAAAGTGGAAACCCGCTGCTGGCTACTTCGCACATGTTCAATTTTTCCGAGAAGTTTATCAAAGAGTTCTTGCCTACAACCATCGAACTGGGCCGTTCGTTTGTAACACTCGAATACCAGTCGAGCCGGGCAGGAAGCAAAGGATTGTTCGCACTCGACAACTTGTGGGACGGCCTGGGAGCGCTTACCGTGATAATGCCCAATGCCAAATACTTCTTCGGGAAAGTAACCATGTATCCCAGCTACCACCGGCAGGGACGTGACATGATCCTGCACTTCCTCAAAAAGCATTTCGGCGATAAAGACGAGCTGATCACTCCGATGAAACCTCTTCAAATGGAGACATGCGAGGAAGAACTGAATAAGTTGTTCTGCAAAGATTCGTTCAAGGAGGACTACAAAATACTGAATACCGAGGTACGCAAACTGGGCTATAACATACCGCCGCTGGTCAATGCGTACATGGGATTAAGCCCTACCATGCGTATGTTTGGCACAGCCATCAACTATGAGTTCGGCGATGTGGAAGAAACCGGAATCCTGATAGCCGTAGACGAGATACTCGAAGAAAAACGGATGCGCCACATCGAGTCGTTCGTACGCGATAATCCCGACGCACTTTTCGTCACATCGGGTGCCAACAAAGTATTTACACCGCGGGGAGGCTGTTGCCGTTAATCTTCCGGTAAAGGTCGAGGGCGAAGACATCGGTCATGCCCGAGATATAATCCAATACCGCCTGTATTCTTTCGTAGAGTACAGGCGCTTTTATGTTGTACTGACCCGAAACACGGTTGATAAGCAATTGCGAATAGGCTTTCTCGGGCGAAGTCACCGCCTCTACCATTAGCTCCAGCAGCGTACTGATGACGCGAAAACCCGCCAGTTCAATATCGAGCACATCGCGGGTACGGTATATCTTCCGGAACGATAGTTCGGCACATTGCCGGTAAGCCTCTGCCGGACGGGGAGAGATATGTTTAATGAGTGTTCCTTCAAAAGTACCGGCCAGTATATCCGCCTCGTTATCAAGGAACACCTGCGTACATTCGCGAATCAGCAGACCGATGATAGACGAACGGAGATAAGCTATCTGTTCATTGGTATCGCTCACCATACGCATGGTGCGTTGCATCCTGGCTTTCCGCTCATCATCGAAGTACGCCAGCAACAAGTTATAAGTTTCCTCCGTAGTCAGGATCTTTAGCTTGTGGGCATCTTCGATATCCATCATCTGGTAGCAGATATCGTCCGCAGCTTCTACCAGATATACCAGTGGATGCCGCACGTACTTCAAGGGGTGATCATTGAGTTGTATAAGTCCCAATTCGGTAGCGATTCGACGGAACCCTTCTTCCTCACTGACAAAGAATCCGAATTTGGGTTTTCCACCCGAAAGGCTCGATGAAAAGGGGTATTTTACAATGGAAGCCAGTGTAGAATAGGTCATGGCAAAGCCGCCTTTGCGACGTCCTTCAAACTGATGTGTAAGCAAACGGAAAGCATTGGCGTTTCCCTCGAAACGAATGAAATCGTTCCATTCCATCGGCGAAAGCCGTTCACCGCCGGGTTGTTCTTCTTGCAGGAACTGGCCTTTTCCTTCGGAGAAGAAGGTGGAGATGGCACGCTCCCCGGAATGGCCGAAGGGAGGATTGCCTAAATCGTGCGCCAGACAGGCAGCAGAAACAATAGAGCCGATTTCGGGAAGATAGGAACTTTGGAGCTCGGGTTGGCGCGAGAGAATAACGCGGGATACGTCATTGCCCAGCGAACGTCCTACACACGAAACTTCCAGACTATGGGTGAGCCGGTTGTGTACGAAAATGCTGCCCGGAAGCGGAAAAACCTGGGTTTTATTTTGCAACCGGCGAAAAGGCGCCGAGAAGATCAGGCGGTCGTAATCGCGCTGGAATTCCGACCGGTTTTCTTGTCGTTCTTCATGAAACTCTTCCAGTCCGAACCGCTTGGCTGATATAAGTTGTCTCCAATCCATGCTTTCTGTGGTAGTGAACCTATCAATTAAAAGATAAATTAACTGCAAATGTATGACTTTTTGCCTTAAAATGCGTAGTTTTGCCCGTTAAATAGTAAATAGCTTATTATGCGCATACAAGTAGTCAACAAATCGAAACATTCACTTCCGGCTTATGCCACTGAACTATCTGCCGGCATGGACCTCCGCGCCAATCTTTCCGAACCCATTACTCTAGCTCCTCTGCAACGTTGTCTGGTTCCTACCGGACTCTACATCGCCTTGCCCGAAGGGTATGAAGCGCAGGTGCGTCCTCGTAGCGGGCTGGCTATCAAGAAAGGAATTACGGTGTTGAATTCGCCCGGAACGGTCGATGCCGATTATCGGGGTGAGATTTGTGTGATTCTGGTGAACCTTTCGGCCGAATCGTTTGTCATTGAAGATGGCGAGCGTATTGCACAAATGGTGATCGCCCGTCATGAGCAGGCCGAATGGGAAGCGGTGGAGCTGCTCGACGAAACCGAACGCGGTGCGGGCGGATTCGGACATACAGGAAAAAAATAACGAATGACGATTCAACAAAATATGAAAAATTTGACAGGGCTTGTGCTCTTGACCGGTGTATTGGTATTCACCTCCTGCGGCTCGTCGAAAAGTGCGCGTCAACAGGCACTTCTTTCGCCGGTGGTACAGCTCGCCCCTGAACAGCAACGTAAGTATGAGTACTTCTTCTTGGAGGCTACCCGGCTGAAAGAGAAGCAAGAGTACGATGCAGCTTTCGGATTGCTGCAGCATTGCCTGACTATCAATCCGCAGGCTTCATCGGCCTTGTATGAGATATCGCAATATTACTTCTACCTGAAACAGGTACCGCAGGGACAGGCTGCTTTGGAGAAGGCAGTGCAGAACGATCCGGATAACTACTGGTACAGTCAGGCGTTGGCCAACCTATACCAGCAACAAAGCCAAACGGAGAAGGCAACTGACTTGCTCGAAAAGATGTCGGTACGCTTTCCCGGAAAACAAGACCCCTTGTTTGCACTTCTCGACCTGTACAATCAGAAGGAACAATATGCCAAGGTGATCTCTACGCTCGACAGGCTGGAAGAACGGGTCGGGAAGAACGAACAGTTCTCCATGGAGAAATTCCGTATCTATCTGCAAATGAAGGACCAGAAGAATGCTTTCCGCGAAATTGAGAGCTTAGTGGCCGAATACCCGATGGATATGCGCTACCAGGTAGTTCTGGGCGATGTATATATGCAGAACGGCCGCCGGCAGGAAGCCTATGATATCTACCGGAAAGTGCTCGACAATGAGTCCGACAATCCGCAGGCCATGCTGTCGCTGGCGTTGTATTACGACCAGACGGGACAGAAGGAACTGTATGAGCGACAACTCGACACGTTGTTGCTGAACAAGAAAGTGCCTTCGGATACACGGGTGGATGTGATGCGGCAATTTATTGTGCAAAACGAACAGGCGGGAGGCGACAGCACAAAGGTTATCTCCATGTTCGACCGGATGACGGCGCTGGACACCGATGATGACAACTTGTTGATGCTCTATGCGCAGTATCTGTTGTCGAAAAAGATGGAAGATGCCGCCGTGCCCGTATTAGAACAGGTGGTACGCATCGACCCCACTAACAAAGCAGCGCGTATGACGCTGCTGGGCGCCGCTATCCGCAAGGAGGATTTCCGACAAGTGATCAACATCTGCGAACCGGGCATTGAAGCTACTCCCGATGCATTGGAATTCTACTACTACTTAGCCATTGCATACAATCAGGCGGAGCGAACGGATGACGTAATTGAGGTGTGCAAGAAAGCATTGACGCAGGTGACGGACGAGAGCAATAAAAATGTTGTGTCCGATTTCTACTCCATCCTGGGCGATACATACCACACCAAGAAACAGATGGACGAGGCTTTCCTTGCCTACGATTCGGCATTGGTATACAACCCGTCGAACATCGGAGCGCTGAACAATTATGCTTACTACCTTTCGGTAGCGCGCCGGGATCTCGACAAAGCAGAGGAAATGAGTTACAAAACGGTGAAGGCGGAACCCAATAACTCTACATTCCTCGATACGTATGCCTGGATCTTATTTGAAAAGGGCAAGTACGCCGAAGCACGCATCTACATCGACGACGCCATGAAGAACGAAGGCGAAAAGAGTGAAGTGATCGTGGAGCATTGCGGCGATATCTATTACATGACCGGCGACGTGGAGGGTGCGCTGAAATACTGGAAGCAGGCACTCGAAATGGGTAGCAGCTCGGCTACGTTGAAAAAGAAAATTGAAAAGAAAAAATACATTGCCGAATGAAAACGTTTGTACGTGCAATAACAGTTGTAAGTTTGTGCTTTCTGGTGCTCACCGGTTGCAGAAGTTCTAAAACGGCTACGATTGTTGCCATTCCGGAAGTGCCGCACTATCTGTCGTCCAAACTGCAAGTCACTGTTCCGTCGGGCGAAGGGGGAAGTATGACTGCCGGTGGTACGATGAAGCTGAAGAGTGGCGAGCGGGTACAACTGTCGGTACAGATGCCTATCCTGCGTACGGAAATGATGCGCATTGAGGTCACCCCCGACGAAGTACTTTTCATCGACCGGATGAATAAACGGTATGTACGCGCTACCAGAAAGGAACTGGAAGGAATGCTTTCGCAGAATCTCCAGTTTGCCAAACTCGAAAAACTGTTATTCGAAGCTGCCCTGCCCGGTGGGAAGAGTGAGTTGACCGGGAAAGAGCTCGGCCTACCCACACTGGAAAAGGCAAAGGTGAAGTTGTACGACTTCTCCGAACAGGAGTTGACCATCACTCCTACCGAGATTACATCAAAATACACCGAGGTTCCATTGGAAGTAATATTGAAAATGCTGGTTCAGTTATGAAGCACGCGCTGGCAGTCCTGATAAGTACACTCTTTTTTGTTTTACCGCTCTCCGCCCAGACCAATAAGTTGATCAAGGAGCTGGAGAGCAAGCGAAGTACGTTGCAGCAGCAAATTACTGCAACGGAATCGTTGCTCAAAGAAACCCGGAAAAACGTAGGTAGCCAGCTCAACAATCTGGCTGTTCTGACCGGACAGATAGAGGAACGCAAGCGATACATCCAGGCTCTAAACAATGATGTGGAGATCATTGACCGCGAACTCACCACACTCGAGAAACAACTGCGGGGGTTGAGAGGCGATCTGCTGGACAAGAAAAAGAAGTACGAGTCGTCTGTTCAGTACCTATATAAGAATAAGTCGATCGAAGAAAAGCTTATGTTTGTCTTCTCGGCCAAGGACCTGGAACAAACCTACCGGCGGATGCGCTATGTACGCGAGTACGCCACTTACCAACGCCTGCAGGGTGAAGAAATCTTGAAGAAGCAGAAACAGGTGAATAAAAAGGTGAACGAACTGAAGGAGGTACGTACTGCCAAAACAGCCTTGCTTCAGGAACGGGAACAGGAACAACACAAGTTGGAAGACCAGGAAAAGGAGAAACGCTCATTAGTGGTGGACCTGCAAAAGAAACAAAAAGGATTGCAGAGCGAGATCAACAAGAAAAAACGGGAAGCCAACCAGCTCAACTCACGGGTTGATAAACTCATTGCTGAAGAGATAGAACGCGTACGCAAACGTGCCGAAGCAGAAGCAAAACGGGAAGCAGAAGCACGCCGCCGGGCTGAGAAGAAAGCAGAAAAGACAGAAGAAGAAGTATCTGCCGGTTCCGCTCCGGCAACCGGCACTACAACCGCGCCCCGCCCGGTGGCTGCTCCATTGGAAACTTTTGCAATGAGCAAGGCCGATCGTGAACTATCGAACAACTTTGGCAATAATCGCGGAAAGCTTCCCATGCCCATCTCCGGTCCCTATATCATCACCAGTCATTACGGAGAATATGCCGTAGAAGGACTGCGTAATGTCAAGTTAGACAACAAAGGGATCGATATTCAAGGCAAACCCGGCGCACAAGCCCGCGCCATATTCGACGGCAAGGTAGCAGCTGTGTTCCAGCTCAACGGACTTTTCAACATACTTATCCGTCATGGCAACTACATCTCTGTGTACTGTAACCTCTCGTCTGCTTCCGTGAAGTCGGGTGATGAAGTAAAAACCAAACAAAGCATCGGGAATGTGTTCACCGATGCAGGCGACGATAATCGTACGGTATTACACTTCCAACTCAGACGCGAAAAAGACAAGTTGAACCCGGAACCCTGGCTCAACAGGTGATCTTATTCACATCCCTCTCAACTCCAACCCGTCAAGCATCTCCAGATAGAGATCGATAGCCTCTTCAATCTCCTGAATCCGGATAAACTCATCGGCAGTGTGCGAACGGGCAGAATGTCCCGGCCCCATCTTGATTGACGGGAAAGGCATCAATGCCTGATCTGAAAGCGTGGGCGATCCGAAAGGAATGCATCCCAAACGGACTGCACGACGTACGAACGGATGATCCTTATCAATTCGTGAGGAGTTGAGGCGGAACGAACGGGCAGTTGCCTCGCTCGAAACATGTTTCCGTATCTCTGCGAATATTTCTTCGTTGGAGTAAAGCTCGTTGCTGCGAATGTCGACAACAAAGGTACAACGGTCGGGCACCACATTGTGCTGGGTACCGGCATTGATCACCGTGACACTCATTTTCACCGGGCCGAGTAAAGGCGAAACCTTCCCGAAACGGTAATCGCGGAACCAGGCAATATCTTCCAATACTTTATAGATAGCATTATCACCTTCCTCACGGGCGGCATGTCCGGCTTTGCCTGTGGCTACGACATCAAGCACCATCAATCCCTTCTCGGCCACAGCCGGTTGCATCTCCGTCGGTTCACCTACAATGGCAAAAGCGATGGGTGGGAACGTTGGGAGTACACTCTCAATACCTCCTTTCCCGGAGACTTCTTCTTCGCACGAAGCCAGGAATATCAAGTTGTATGCCTGAGTGGTGCGGCATAGTTGCAAAAACACCTGTAACAGTGACACGACACTGGCTCCGGCATCGTTGCTGCCCAGTCCGTAGAGTTTCCCGTCTTCTTCGGAAGGTATGAACGGATCTCTGCGCCAACCGCTGACGGGCTTCACGGTATCTATATGCGAATTAAGGAGGATGGTTGGTTTCTTCAGGTCGAACAGAGGACTGAAGCTCCATACGTTATTACCTTTTCGTCCGGTCTGCATACCTACCTCCTCGATGTAGTTTTGCAGACAGTCGGCCGCCTGCGTCTCTTCACGGCTGAAAGACGGAATGCGGATCAGCGATTCCAGCAGTGCGACAGCTTCCGAGGTCATGAATTCATTTTCCATATCTTGTTACATCTTATAATTGCCGCAAAAGTACAAATAAATGTTGGCACATATCGTTCGCGAGGCAACTAATCTGCATCCTAAATAAGCTTAAATGCTTGAGCCTGTATCCTGAAATTAATCACTCGATGCACTCGATAATTCCAAATTAAACGATACCTTTGCAGCGAATTCTAATAGATTATACGTATGGATTATCATCATTTATCTGTCTTGGTGCATCGACGGGCTGAGAAGTATGGAGAAAAAATAGCACTTCGTTACCGCGATTACGAGACTGCACAATGGATTTCTGTGAGTTGGAATGAATATTCGCAGACAGTACGTCAGACCGCCAATGCGATGGTGGAGCTGGGTGTGCAGGAGATGGAAAACATTGCTATGTTCTCACAAAACAAGCCCGAATGTTTGTATGTGGATCTTGCCGCTTTTGCCAACCGGGCAGTGACTATTCCACTGTATGCTACCAGTTCGGCTGCGCAGGCACAATATATTATTAACGATGCGGAAATACGTTTCCTGTTTGTGGGTGAGCAGTATCAATACAATGCGGCATTCAGCATCTTCGGGCATTGTCCGTCGTTGCAACAACTTATCATATTCGATCGTACCGTGGTAAAAGATCCGCGCGATGTATCCTCCATCTATTTTGATGAGTTTTTAACTACGGCTGAGGGGTTGCCTCACAATGCGGTAGTCGAAGAGCGTACATCACGTGCCTCGGAAGAAGACTTGGCTAATATTCTTTACACATCGGGAACAACGGGCGAACCCAAGGGGGTAATGTTGCATCATTCGTGCTACATGGAAGCATTCCGTATTCACGACATCCGTTTGGTAGACATGTCGGACAAGGATATCTCGATGAACTTCCTGCCGCTGACGCATGTGTTCGAAAAAGCGTGGAGTTATCTCTGCCTGCACAAGGGGGTACAAACGTGTATCAATCTTCGCCCGCAGGACATCCAGATGACTATCAAAGAAATACGTCCCACACTGATGTGCAGCGTACCTCGTTTCTGGGAGAAAGTGTATGACGGGGTGCAGCAGAAGATTGCCGAAACCACCGGAGTAAAGAAAGCCTTGATGCAGGATGCCATCAAGGTGGGTAAGATACACAATATCGACTACCTGCGTCAGGGAAAAACACCACCGTTAATGAATCAGTTGAAATACAAGTTCTACGAAAAGACGGTGTACTCGTTACTGAAAAAGACCATCGGTATTGAGAATGGTAATTTCTTCCCTGTGGCTGGAGCGGCCGTACCCGATGAAATCTGCGAATTTGTGCACTCGGTAGGTATTGACATGTTGGTAGGCTATGGCTTGACCGAGTCGACAGCCACCGTTTCGTGTACTTCCAAAACGGGGTACGACATTGGTTCGGTAGGTCAGATCATGCCTGATGTAGAAGTGAAGATCGGCGATAAGAATGAGGTGCTGCTACGTGGAAAGACTATCACAAAAGGATATTACAAGAAAGCGGAAATCACAAAGGCGGTTATCGACGCCGACGGATGGTTCCACACAGGCGATTCAGGCTATTTCAACAACGGACAGTTATTCCTTACCGAACGTATCAAAGATTTGTTCAAAACTTCGAATGGTAAGTACATTGCTCCACAGGCACTGGAAACCAAACTGGTGATCGACCGGTACATCGACCAGATTGCCATCATTGCCGATCAACGGAAGTTTGTGTCTGCACTCATTGTACCTGTATATGACCAGGTAAAGAAATATGCCCAGGAAAAAGGTATCGCTTATACGAATATACCGGAATTGTTGGAGCATCCCAAGATCGTTGGCTTGTTCCGTGCGCGTATCGATACCTTGCAACAACAGTTTGCCAACTACGAACAGATCAAGCGGTTCACTTTGCTTGCCGAACCGTTCAGCATGGAGCGTGGCGAACTGACCAATACATTGAAACTGAAACGTCCGGTGGTAGCCGAGAATTACAAGGAAGCTATCGAGAAGATGTATGAAGAATAGTGTTATAGGTTTTTGCTAAGATATTAATCTATATAATAAGAAAGCCAACCATCTCGCAATGAAATGGTTGGCTTTCTTATTTATAGGGTTACAATGCTTAGTACCCGAAGATCTCTTCGATCGTCAGTTCCTGGATCGGGCCTACTTCTTTCAGCTTTTCCATATCCAGTTCCTTCTTATCGCCCAGGATGCAATAGGTATAGGTACGTCCTTTTACCCATTTTTGCTGGAAGTCGGTTACGTCTTTCAGGGTCATGTTCTGTACATCATTGTAGAACTTGATACGGCTGTCTACCTTTTGTCCCAAATCCAATGCACTGATATAGCTCCAGATAATATCGGCCTTGATGATACGGTCGGTACGCAGACGGGCAATAACCCCTTCTTTGGCCAGCTTAAATGCAGCTTCCGATTCGGGCATGTTATTGATAATGTCGTTGAATGTATTGATGGCATCGAGCATCTTGTCGTTCTGGGTAGCAATTTGCGTACGGATGGTGTACGGATACTTCAACCGCGAAGGAGACAGCATGCCTGCCCAAGCCGAATAAGCCAGCCCGCGGCTTTCGCGCATTTCCTGGAATACGATGGAGTTCATACCACCCCCGAAATATTCGTTGTACAGTTGGCGGCTTGATTCGATAGCCGGGTCATATTTCTCGTCTCTGTTCGAGATCTGAGCCATGTAGATTTGTTTGGCATCGTACGGAGCGATGAATATCTTCGTGGTATTAGTCACCTGATACGGGAATTCCATTCCGGCAGATGGCTCTTTCAATGTTTTGGGTATGCGGTGATACTTCTCAATGTTGGCTAACAATTCCTTGCTGCTGCTCGGTCCATAGTACAGGATACGATGCTTATAGCCATTTTGCTGACGGATGCGATCGACCAATACCTGTGGGTCGAGACTCTTGAGTTCGGCTTCAGGTACCAGATTAGTCGTTGGCGACTTCGGACCGTATATACCATAGGTAGTCAGACGCGAGAAATTTTGTTGTTGGTTCAGCTTAGCGTCCTGGCGTGCTTTCAGTATGTTAGCAGCCATGCTGGCGTAAGCTTCTTTGTTTATCTGTGCGTCGGCCATCAGTTTTTCGAAAAGCTTCATCGCTTCTACCATGTTCTCGTTCAAGCCCGAGAGCGTTACATAGGTACGTTCGGTACCCGGTGATACACGGAATGTACAAGCTAAGCGATAGAATTCGCTTTTCAGTTGTTCGGGTGTCATATCCGAAGTCCCGAGGAATTCAAGGTAGCTGAAAGCAGTACCGAGCAACTTATCGTTGGCATTTCCCATGTCGAACAAATAGATCAGTTGGAACAAGTCGTTATCCTTGTTCTGCTTGTAAAGAACGGGAATATTAGCTTTGGTTTTCAACTGTGTCAGGTCCTTCTGGAAATCAACGAACACCGGTTCGATGGGTTGTACCTTCGAGAGTTGTATCTCTTGCAGGAACGGGCTCACAGCGTCACGGTTCATCACAATCGGAGTGATAGCCGGTTTGTTCATCTTCTTTTCGCTTAAGTCTTTACCCTGGCGTTTATACACTACGGCATAGTTCGTGTCCTTCAGGAACTTGTTGGCGAAGGCTACGATGTCAGCTTTGGTCAGTTTGGCTACCCGGTCGATGAAAGTTACCTCATCTGCCCAGTTGGTTCCGTTTACAAACGAGGTTACAAATGCATCGGCGCGTGCACCGTTGCTTTCCAGCTGGCGTATCTTGTACAGTTTGAAGTTGTTAATGTTCGCTTCAAGCATCTTTTCGTCGAATTCGCCGGCACGAAGTTTCTTGATTTCGCCCAGCAACAGGTCTTTGGCCTCATCCAGCGTTTGTCCTTGTTTGGGGCGTGCCTGCAGCATCAATGCCGAGTAGTCCGACATATCCATCGGATAACCATATGCGCTGAGTACCTTTTGCTGTTGATTCAGGTCCAGGTCGATCAGACCAGCCTTACCATTGTACAGGCTCTGTGCTACCACTTGCAGGATTTCGAATTCAGGGCTTGCGGCACCCGGGAACCTCCATGCCAGGGTTACGTTTTCGGCATCCGGTCCCAGTACCTCGCGAACGATGGGCGAAGTGATCTCCGGTTCTACCGGCAGATGCAGCTTGGGCAGGTTGGCGTTGGGTTTCAGTCCGCCGAAGTACTTGTCGATAGTAGCGATCATCTGATCGGGGTTGAAATCGCCCGAAAGACAGATAGCCATGTTATTAGGCACGTACCATACCTTATGGTAGTTCTTGATATTGGTGATCGAAGGATTTTTCAAGTCTTCCTGAGTACCCAGAACGGTTTGTGTGCCGTACGGATGGTGTGGAAACAGAGCCGAGAGCACCGTTTCGTACACTTTACGCGGGTCTCTTGTCAGCGACATATTCTTCTCTTCGTATACCGTTTCCAACTCTGTATGGAATCCGCGGATCACGCAGTTTTCAAAGCGGTCGGCCTGTATTTTAGCCCAGTTTTCTACCTGGTTCGAAGGAATATCTTCCGTGTAACAAGTTACATCGAACGAGGTATAAGCATTGGTGCCGTTGGCGCCGATGGCCGACATCAGTTTATCGTATTCATTAGGGATGGATATCTTGGACGCTTCGTATGACAGACTGTCAATAACGTGATAAAGTGCTGTACGTTGTGCTTCGTCGGTTGTTTTGCGGTAAATCTCAAACTGTTGTTCGATCTGGTCGAGCAACTGTTTCTCCGTAGCGTAGTTTTGGGTGCCGAATTTCTGGGTACCTTTGAACATCAAGTGTTCGAAATAGTGCGCCAGACCGGTGGTTTCTGCCGGGTCGTTTTTACCTCCCACACGTACGGCAATGTAAGTCTGGATACGCGGCGTTTCGGGGTTAACTGTCAAGTAGACTTTCAATCCGTTGTCAAGCGTATAGATACGTGCTTTTAGAGGATCGTTAGGTACGGTTTCGTAGCGGTAGTCCTTGGCGCTACTTGCCATAGCTGCCACTACGAAGAGTAGCAGGAGACTGGTTCGTTTGAAAAGTTTGTTCATAAGGCAACATCATTTTAGTTACATAAACAAAGGTAGCTGTTTTTTGTATATCTTTGCATCCATTATTCTAAAAAATATAGATAAATAGAAAATAAGATGATTACAATCGAACAACTTAAAGACGTGAAAGAGCGCACTGATGCGCTGAGGAGGTATCTTTGACGTCGACGGGAAGAAAATTCAAGTCGAAGAAGAGCAACTGAGAACGCAGGCTCCCGGTTTCTGGGACGACCAGAAAAAGGCCGAAGTGCAAATGAAATTAGTAAAGGGACTGCAGAAATGGATTGAGGGTTACCAGGAAGTAAAGGTGCTGAGTGACGAGCTCGAACTCTCATTCGACTTTTGCAAGGACGGGCTGATCACCGAAGCCGAAGTGGACGAGGCTTATGCCAAAGCCATCGAAGCGGTAGAAAATCTGGAGTTGAAGAATATGCTTCGCGAAGAAGCCGACCAGATGAGTTGTGTGCTGAAAATCAATTCAGGCGCCGGTGGAACAGAAAGCCAGGACTGGGCTTCCATGCTGATGCGCATGTATCTGCGCTATGCCGAAACCAATGGCTATAAAGCAAACATCTCCAACCTGCAGGAAGGCGATGAGGCAGGTATCAAAACTTGTACCATCGAGGTGGAAGGCGACTATGCCTACGGTTACCTGAAAGGAGAAAACGGAGTGCATCGTTTGGTGCGCGTATCGCCTTTCAATGCCCAAGGCAAGCGGATGACTTCCTTTGCATCGGTCTTTGTCTCTCCGCTGGTAGACGACACGATCGAGGTGCAGATCAATCAGGCCGCCATTACGTGGGACTTGTTCCGTTCGGGAGGCGCCGGTGGACAGAATGTAAATAAGGTAGAAACAGGAGTGCGCTTACGTTACCGCTATAAAGATCCCGATACCGGGGTGGAAGAAGAAATCCTGATCGAGAATACCGAAACCCGTTCACAGCTCGATAACCGCGAGAACGCCATGCGTCTGCTCCGTTCGCAACTTTACGACCGCGAGTTGCAGAAACGCCTGGCCGAACAACGCAAGATCGAAGCCGGAAAGAAAAAGATAGAATGGGGTTCGCAGATACGCAGTTATGTATTCGACGACCGCCGGGTGAAGGATCACCGTACCAATTACCAGACTTCGGACGTAAACGGAGTAATGGATGGTCATATTGAGGACTTCATCAAGGCTTACCTGATGGAATTCTCTTCCGAAGAAGCATAATATATTCTTGCCCATTCGTATCATTATACATGAAGTGCCGCATAAATGTTTGTTATTTGTGCGGCACTTTTAGGAATAAAAGCTGCTGAGGTCTGGCGCGCTATATTTTGTAATGTCATCCACCGGGAACCTGGCCCGGTTTTTTGTTTTAGCATCGGTGATGAATTGATTGCACTGCTCTGCGGTAAACACTCCTTTTCTCCATGCTATAATCAGTATATCCAGAGTGCCAATATATTCAATGTTATTTGCTTCGCAATAGGGGGCAACATCCCTAAAGTTGCTGCTGGCTATTACTTCATGGCCAAAACGAGCCATCGACATACATGCCCGCTCGCCGTTTCCCAACAATGGGCACTCTTTCTTGATGCGGTAGAATTCTTTTTTGATGTTGTCGTTAAGATGAGGAAATGGAAGCTTGCCCACATTGCAACGCTGCATCCAGGTATCTACTTCTTGTTTTCTATTGGGGTTGGTCGGATGATAACTGGCCTCATCGTATACATTATCTACAATAAATATAGTGTGTGGGTGGAGAATTTCAGTTAACTTATCTATACATCCGGTTGCCATGAAATGAGATATCACATCAGCATCTACCAGTATTACTTTATTCTTCGCCATCGAATACCTCCTGCGAAACATTTATTCCCATGTCTGTGAGCAATGAAAAGTATTTGGCCTGCGATATGCGACCGGCATCATACAGCTCGCGAGCCTTCAGGTTATAATCTCCTATCAGTTCCGTTTTGTTTGTCGGCATATATAACTGGGTGCTATACCCGTATTCAATGGCCGATTTTATAACGTCTTTATTATATTGTGCAAACATAGTTTCGGAGATCCATTTAATATCTCGTAGTCTTGTTAGCAATGTTTCTCGCGAACAGCGGAAATTGTGTTCCATCTTCAGGATTGTTGCCAGAGAAATCCTATCCATTTGTTGTTCGGCTGGCGGAGTCAACTCCTTTAGCCCCATTTCCGGAAGTAAGAGATAAGTAGCAAAGATGTCGGCATTGTATTCTTCCTCGTCTCGTTTGTTAAAGAAACCGGCATTATTTTGTGAAACTTCGAACTGCTCCTGAAACAAGAGATGATACAACTCGTGACAAGCTGTAAATCGTTGTTTGCTATATGGTTGCGCAGTATTGATCAACATGAAATACCGGCTTGCCGAATGCTCATGTTGTTGTGTGCGAATAGCCATTCCTGAGAAATTATGATCAAGTTTCCGAAACCAGGTAAGTATCTTTTTCTCTTTTAGTATCTGATGAATACGAACCGGATCTTTGGTCGTGATATGCATTTCCTCCCGCAGCTTAGTGGCTAAACACTCTAATTCTACTTTACTTCTCAAGCTCATTGCACATCATGATATAGTTCTTTACTATTTTCTGAAACTGTGCAATCTGGTTCAAATCACTAATGGTACCATCTTTGCGGTATGCACAAGCTATAGATGCTTGAAGAAGTTCTGCATTTTCTTCCATCAGATCATATTCTTCCACATTGTACAGAGTTGCTAATTTCTCCATTGATTCCATTGAAACAATGGTTTCACCTTTCTCGTATCTGGCATACGCCGGTTGGCTAATACCCAAATAGCAGCTTATTTCCTGCTGGGTATAACCCAAATGCTTCCGGAAAGCGGTTATGTTTCGCCCTATTGTCTGATTCATATCCATATACATTAATTGATTTCCACGCACAAAAATAAGATATTTAAAGTTATAAAACAATTTAATTGAAGATAATTTAATACATTTTATAACCTTTGAATTCAGCTTACATACGAATGAAATGCCTCGCTTCATCGTTACAAGCAACGTGCTTCTCTGGATGAAACAAAGAATAAGCAAGTGAGTACCCACTCATGAGCAAGTATGAAAGACTTATTACTTCAGCATGAAAGTTTTCTGTCCACCCGGATGTACAACCGCTTTACACCCGGGTGGACAACCCTCCTACACCCGCATGTACAACCCTCCTACACCCGGGTGTACAGAAAGCTTTCTTCCTTTGTAATCTATCGTTTCCTCACTTGTTATCAAAGTAATGCTACTTGGAAGCAATAGCGTTCCAGCGATGATTCGGTTCATTTGCCTGAATGTCAAGCAACTACCAAAACTGGTACGTGGGAGGTGCGTGAGAGGTGCGTGAGATTAAAACACCCTTCCTACGCGCCTCTAATGCCGATGGATAAAGGGTTTGAGCGTAGGTGCGTGACTGCGTAAGAGAAAATTCAAACTTCTTGAGAGGAAATGGAAGGAGAAGTATGCGAAAGTCGGATAAAACATAACACCATTGTAACATCTCACCCTTAATAGTTCTTTTTAACCTGATTTTTCAGTAAAACTCACTAAATGTTTACATTCGCAAATTTTATTCTGTTTATTTTTGGCGAGTTTAAATAATTGTTTTTACTTTGTTAGCGTTGAACTTAAAGCTAACAAATATGGGTAAAAGTAAGAAAAAAGTAAAGCACAGTCAAAAAGAAGAGAAGCAGGCCAAAAGGGTATTAACCATCGTTTGTGTATCATTAGTAGCCGTCGCATTGCTGATTATGCTTATCTCCTCTTTCTTGGGTTGAAAAACGAAGACTGTGTCAGAAGGTTGCTTTTACCGGACACAGTCTTTTGTATTAATATATCAATCGGATGAAGAAACATTTTCTTTTGTTAGCATGCCTATGGTTAGGCAGTCTTGTAGTAACAGCGGGCGAACCGCTCCCCTCTTTCTCTTTTTTCGGACGTCTTCAAATGGATGGAGCTATCTACTCCGGGGCCGACTATCAATCGCTGGGTAATGGAGTAGGATTTCGCCGGGCACGGGTGGGTACGGACTTTGTGCTGAACGACCAACTGTCGGGCCGGGCGGAGATAGACTTTACCGATGGCGGATTCTCGGTGAAAGATTGCTACGTAAAATATATCCCCATAAAGAACTTCGCTTTGCGTGCCGGCAGCATGAAGGAGAACATCTCGATGGAAGCCATGACTTCTTCCGTAGATCCGCTCTTCATGGAACATCCGGTCGTTACTTCCGTTTTCTCACCCGAGTTTCATCTGGGCGTGCAGGGTGCCTGGTCGCAACCTCGTTACCGATTGGAAGGCGGGGTGTTCTTTAAGAAGATCAATGCCCTCAAAGAAAAAGAATATTCCGAAAGCAATAGCAAATTAGGTATCGACGAGGGTGTTTCGTACACAGCCAGGGGGGTATGGATGCCCCTATCGGCCGACAAAACAAAAGGCCTGCACATCGGCATGGCCGCCTCTTACCGCACACCGAAAACAACCACGGCAGCCAACTCGCCCAAGATGGTGCGGTATACGGGCTACTCCTTCTCCTATATCAGTAAGATACGTTTCCTCGATACCGGCCCGGTACCCTCGGTCGACCACGACTGGTTGGTAGGCGCGGAAGTAGGAGGCTTCTACCGGGGGTTCCGCTTCCAAGGCGAATACATGCAGAACCAGACTGTACGTACAGGTGCATTGCCCACGGAAGAGTTTCACGGTTACTACTTGCAAGCGGGCTACCTGCTGTTCGGCGGGCAGCAGAAATATAGTACTTCGCGCGGAGCTTTCTCTACTCCCACAACAGGACGTAACTGGGGCGATCTCGAAGTGGCCCTTCGTTACGAGAAAACCGACCTGAACGGAGACCTCATCCGGGGAGGTTCCGTCGAAGGCTGGTCGATGGGAATTAATTATTATGCCACGCACAACCTGAAACTCCAACTCAACTATTCGTATGTAGACCATGACAAGTATGCCAATGCTTTCGGCCAGGCAGCCGTGGGGTATAAGTCGAACGGCGAACTGGCCTACCAGGCAGCCGATGTGGATGAAGCGAAAGGGAAAGGTGGAAATTCGTACGGCATACTGGCACTTCGTTTACAAGTAAGTTTTTAAGATATGGCACAGGAGATCGAACGTAAGTTTCTTGTCAAAGGCGACTACAAGTCGCAAGCGTATGCACAGACACGTATGGTGCAAGGATACATTTGTAGTACCGGCGGGTGTACGGTGCGGGTGCGTATTTGCGCCGATAAAGGTTTTCTCACCATCAAGGGGCGGCCCAATGCATCGGGCGTGAGCCGTTACGAATGGGAGCACGAACTCCCGCTGGCCGAGGCCGAAGAGCTGATCAAACTGTGTGTTCCCGGCATGATCGACAAAACCCGTTACTTAGTTCGTAGTGGGAAGCATGTATTCGAAGTCGATGAGTTTTATGGCGACAACGAAGGACTGGTAGTGGCCGAAGTGGAACTGGCATCGGAAGATGAAGTTTATATAAAACCTGACTTCATTGGCGAAGAAGTAACCGGCGACGTACGCTATTACAACTCCCGGCTGATGAAAAATCCCTATAAAAATTGGTAATAGAGATTTAATCCATATATTTGTTCCACCCGAAATGGAGACAAGACAATATGGAACGATTATATGATTACTTGCCGCAAGAATTGGTCACCTTTATCCTGGTTACCCTCTTCTCTTTACTTATCGGTCTTTCCCAACGTAAGATCAGTCTGAAACGGGAGGGAGAAGTCACCCTTTTCGGCACCGATCGTACCTTTACCTTTATCGGTATCCTGGGGTATCTGCTCTACATTCTCGATCCGGAAAGCATGCGCCTGTTCATGGGCGGCGGTTTGATACTGGGCGGATTATTGGGACTGAATTATTATGTGAAGCAGTCCCAGTTCCATGTCTTTGGTGTTACCACCATCATTATTGCCCTGATCACCTATTGCATAGCACCCATCGTATCTACCCAACCTTCCTGGTTCTACGTCATGGTGATTGTTACCGTGCTGCTGCTCACCGAATTGAAGCATACCTTTACAGAGATAGCCCAGCGGATGAAGAACGACGAGATGATCACCCTTGCCAAGTTCCTGGCTATCAGTGGCATCATCTTGCCCATGCTTCCCAATGAGAACATTATTCCCGGCATCAACCTCACCCCTTATACCATCTGGCTCACCACCGTAGTGGTCTCGGGCATCTCCTACCTGTCGTACCTGTTGAAGCGGTATGTATTCCGCGAATCGGGGGTGTTGGTTTCGGGTATTATCGGTGGGTTGTATAGCAGTACCGCTACCATTTCCGTACTTGCCCGCAGGAGCCGCACGGCCTCTGCCCAGGAAAGCCCGGAGTACGTAGCTGCCATGCTGATGGCTGTCAGCATGATGTTCCTGCGATTCCTGATCCTGATCCTGATTTTCAGTAAGGCAGTCTTCCTGAGCATATATCCCTATCTGCTTATCATGTCGTTTACGGCTGCCGGCATAGCGTGGTATATTCATTCCCGGCAAAAGCGGGCTATGGGCGAGAAGACACCTGTGGAAGAAGAAGACGGAAGCAACCCGCTGGAGTTCAAGGTAGCCCTGATCTTTGCTATCCTGTTTGTGGTGTTTACGGTACTCACGCATTATACCGTGCTGTATGCCGGTACGGGTGGGTTGAATCTGCTTTCGTTTATTTCAGGCTTCAGCGATATCACCCCGTTCATCCTGAATCTTTTACAAGGTAGCGGTGTGCCGGTATTGGTTGTCACGGCTTGTTGCCTGCAAGCCATCATCAGCAACATTTGTATCAATATGTGTTATGCGCTTTTCTTTGCCGGTTCCGAGAGCGGTTTGCGGCAGGTTATCCTGCGCGGATTTGGCTTGATCATTATTGTTAACCTTCTATTGTTATTGTTCTTTTATTTTGTCTTTTGATCGTTTTACCGCCTATATTCCTCCCTATTTACTACTTTAAACAAATGTTTTCGTTTTCTTAACTACGAAAAAACCGTAAGTAACAGTAAAAGAAAATATATTTGCCGCAATTTTAATTAATCTTTGTGATTATCCACACAATCCGTCTACATATATATAAATAGAAAACACCATAATCATGAGAATCAAACATCTATTCGTATTTTTATTATTTTTATTGCCGTGCGCAGTGTATGCGCAGAACGCAGTTCCCCCTACTTTTACAGTGAAAGGAGTATTGCTCGATTCGTTGACCAATGAAAGCGAGCCTTTTGCAACCATCCGAATTGCAACAAAAGCTGCTCCAACCAAACCTGTCAAGATGGCCGTGACGGATACAAAAGGTAAGTTTCAGGAGAAAATCACCACTGTTCCCGGCCAGTACGTGATTACCATTACTTCCATCGGCAAGGTGCCGGCCATCAAGGAGTTTGTTTTAGAAACCGGCAAAAGTGTAGTTGATCTGGGTACATTGTACACCGCCGAAGCTACCAATGAACTGAAGGGCGTGGAGGTAGTAGCTCTAAAACCCTTGGTAAAGGTGGATGTAGACAAGATAGAATACAATATCGAGGACGACCCGGACTCTAAATCGAACAGCATCCTGGAAATGCTTCGTAAGGTACCGTTGGTAACGGTCGACGGCGAAGATAAGATCCAAGTGAATGGAAGCTCCAGCTTCAAGATTCATGTGAACGGCAAACCCAACAGCATGATGAGCAATAACCCGACTGAGGTGCTCAAAAGTATGCCGGCCAACACCATTAAATACATTGAAGTGATCACCTCACCGGGCGCCAAATATGATGCCGAGGGAATCGGTGGTATCCTTAACATCGTGACCGTAGGATCGGGATTCGAAGGCTATACCGCTACTTTCAGCGGACGGGCCAGTACCCGGGGCTTTGGAGGAGGCGTGTATGCCACCATCAAGAAAGACAAACTGACGCTGACGGGTAATTACAACTATTCGCTCAATTCAAGTCCAAAATCGTATCAATATAATGAGACGGAGTATCACGACTCCAAAGATCAGAAATACTTACTGTCGAATTCCACCCAGAAGAACAAGGGAGCATTCCAGCATGGTAATATAGAGGCCAGTTACGAAATCGACACACTGCGACTCATTACACTTTCGGCAGGATTGTATGGCGGAGGAAACGACTCGGACTATTGGGGGCCTACTGCTATGTACGATGAGACCCGCACTGTGAAATCGTATGGGTATGATGCGAACAGTACGGGCGACAACTCCTGGTATTCGGTACGCGGGAATCTTGACTACCAACGTACTTCGAAGCGCAACAAACAACGCATGCTGACTTTCTCGTATAAGATTGATACGCGTCCGCAGGATAGCGATAATTATACCACCTACAAGTATGAAGGTGATGTACCTGCCTACCTGCTCCGCCCCAGCACACATACCGACGGGTCGACCAATACGACCGAACAGACTTTCCAGGTGGATTACACTACGCCGATAGGCAAAATACATACCATCGAAACAGGTGTCAAGTACATCATTCGTAACAATGTGAGCGAGAATGACTACTTAGAAAAGCCGGAGGGTACCGATGCATATGTGATAGACAAGGATCGTACGATGCATTACAAGCACCTGAACGACATCATGGCTGCTTACGTGGGCTATACGTTACGCTACAAAAAGTACTCATTCAAACCGGGTGTGCGTTACGAGCATACGGCGCAGGATGTGAAGTATGTCCTGGGGAATGGAAAAGATTTCAAGTCCGACTTCAACGACATCGTTCCATCGGTTTCGTTAGGTTATAAACTGGGCCCGACCAAGAACCTGACAGCAAGCTACAACATGCGTATTTGGCGTCCGGGTATCTGGTACCTGAATCCTTATTTCGACGATCGAAACCCGATGTATATATCGCAAGGTAACTCTAAACTCGACAGCGAAAAGGGACATCGTTTCAACATGGGATTCAGCAACTTTACTGCTAAGTTTAATGTGAGCCTGACGTTGAGCCACTCGTTCAATAACAACAGCATCGAACAAGTGAGTAAGTTGTACAAAGTCGCATCCGAAACTCCGTACAAGGATGGAAACATCATTCCTGCCGGAGCCATCTATTCTACGTATGCCAATATCGGTAAGAATAAGGATACCGGACTGAGGGCATATGTCGACTGGAGACCTACCTCTAAAATCCGGGCGTATGTCAATGCATCGGGTAGCTATACAGATATCAAGAGCCCGGATCAAGGACTGCACAACTTTGGTTGGAACGGATCTATATACGGAGGATTTCAGCAGACCCTTCCCTGGGATCTTCGTCTGAGTGTAAACGGAGGTGGAAGCACGCCCTACATTGAGCTGCAAGGGAAAGGTTCGGGCTATTATTACTACTCCTTAGGATTGAACCGCTCCTTCCTGAAAGAGAAACGTCTCACCCTGAGCATAAGTGGTAGTAACATGTTCACCAAGTATGTAAACTACAATAACACGACTGAGGGAGCTAACTTTACCCGGAGAAATGAGTATAAATATCCGTCACGTTATTACGGTATCAACATCAGCTACCGCATTGGTAAGCTGCAGGCCAGCGTGAAGAAAGCAGCCCGTACCATCAGCAACGACGACGTGAAAGGCGGCGGCGGTGGCGAAGGCGGCGGTGGTGGCGGAAATTAACGCCACGTTCTCTCCCAATATTAAAAAGGCTCCCCGGTTATCGCCCGAAAGCGGATAACCGGGGAGTTTTTTTATTAACCCCGTAGACCAAGGTTCTTTCACTCTACGGGCAAACTTGCGTAGCTCTACGAGCAAGCTTGTGTTACTCACCGAGGGTCGATGTATAAGATGTACATCTTGTACAGCATAACATGTACATCTTTGACTGTATAAGATGTGCATCTCGTACTGCATAAGATGTACATCTCATACATCGACCCTCGGTGAGCAACGGTGTCTCCCTCTACGACCATCGGTGCTTTGCTCGTAGAGTAAATACATCTTGCATTCTTCTATAAATAATCCGGGTTCTGAACCAGCACGCCTTTTGATCTGTCTATCTCGGTTTGCGGGATAGGTAGCAAGGCATTTTTGTCCTGATAGTTCGTCTTTCCGGCAGCATGGAGAACCTCGGAAGCTATACCCCAACGCACGAGGTCGTAGAAACGGTCGGGTTCCAGAGCCAGTTCCACGCGGCGTTCGTGGCGGATGGCATCACGCAAAACCGTGGGGTCGAGCGAGGTGACCTTCGGCAATATAGTCGTACTACTGCCCCGGGCGGCGGCGCGTACCATTTCCAGATAGTTCGATGCTTCGGCAGCCAGTCCCTTTTCGTTGGCCGATTCGGCAGCCATGAGCACCACGTCAGAGTAGCGTATCAGGCGGATGTTGATCCAGAAACCGTCGACGGTGAATTCGCGGCGCTTGGCCGGGTCGGTATACGCCTTTTTGTTGAAGGCTGCTCCCATAGCTGTAGATACGGGTGATTCGCCGTACGGCTTGTTGGTATTGGCAGGTGTGATGGGTTCGCTTTCCGAATGGCGGAAATAGAGCAGCGTGGCGTCTTTACGGGGGTCGCCCGGTTCGAAGGCGTTGTTCATCAACTCTGTGGTAGCCATGTGCCATCCCCAACCCAGGTTCCACTTATTGGCGCCACGTACGCCCTGTACCTGGGCAAACTGGCTACCGATGGCCAGGTCGGCCTTCTGAGCGGCAGTGGAAGTACATTGCAACTCGAATACCGATCCGGGGCAGTTCTCGCCGTCGTCGGTGAAGATCTCGTCGTATGGTGTACTCAGATTGTAAAGTCCGGAACCGACGACTTCGGTAGAGGCGGTGTACATTTCGTCCCACATGTTGCGCATCATATAGGTACGTGCATGGAGCGAGCGAGCGGCACCCCAGGTGAGCCGGCCGGTGAATTCAGTGGCCCATTGACGGGGCAGCAATCCTTCGGCGGCGGTGAGGTCGCTGTCAATCTGTTTGTAGATATCGGTCACGGACGACTTCGGCACGTTGGCTTGTGCAGCATCTGTTATCTTGATAGTCACCAACGGCACTTCACCGAAGGCGCGTACCAGGTTGAAGTAGCAATATGCGCGGAAGAAGTACGCTTCACCTTGGTTGACTTTACTCTCATCGCTGGTGGCACCACTGGTGGCGATGTCGTCCAGGATTTCGTTACATTGATAAATAATGGTGTAATTCTGGCTCCAGTAAGCACCGAGTACGCCTTCGTTGGCCACGTAGTTGAAGTTGTCGAACATACCGGCAATGTTATCGCCGTCGCCCGAGTCACTTCCTTTCTCCGAATCCTCGGAGCGCATCATGTGGATAGCGAAAGCCGGAATACCGGCGGTGATGTTATAGCTTCGCATCAGGTAATAGAGGTTATATGCCTTACCATTGACCAGTGCGTCGGGGGCGTCGTCCTCTGTGAACTGCCCCTGCGGGCTTCGGTCGAGAAAATCTGAGCAACCGGTGCCCAGCACCAGGAGCGAGAAGAGTGTCACGATGGACACGATGAATCTATTGCGTTTCATAATCATGCGTTGTTAGGGTTAAAAGGTAAGGTTCACTCCGAATGTATAGATCACAGGCATGGGATAGCTACCATTGTCCGAACCGAAAGCAGTGGCCGTTCCACCCAATTCGGGCGTATAGCCGGTATTGTGTTTCCACGTTTTCAGGTTCTGGATGTTGCCGTATATCTTCAGAGCCTGCATTTTTAGTTTGGCAATGAGCGTCTTGTCAAAATTGTACGCCAACTGCACGTTGCGGATGCGGAAGAAGCTACCGTCCTCGACATAGTAATCAGAGTTCATATTATTGATGGTATGCGCGGTGTTGAGTGCCGGCTGAGTATCCGAAGTGCCTTCGCCATGCCAGCGGTTCACCCGTTGTTTCAGGTAGTTGAACTGCGACCAGTTGTAGTTGTCCCAGGTGCGGTAGATCTCATTGCCCGACTGCCCCATCATGTCGATGTCCAGTTCCCAGTTACGGAAGGTCAGTCCCAGGGAGATACCGTAGGTGAGGTCCGGTGTGGGATTACCGATAATGGTACGGTCGGCTGTGGTGATCTTTCCATCGCCGTCGACATCTTTGAACTTCAGGTCGCCCGGATATACCTTACCTACTAATGTATTGGGCTCAGAGTTGTCAATATCGGCTTGCGACTGATACACTCCTGCTACCTTGTATCCATAGAAGGATCCGATGGGATAACCTGCCATGGTATAACTTTGCTGCTTGTCGCCATCGATGATGGCGTATCCTTCCTGATAGAGACTGAGCATTTTGTTATCGATAGTGGTCAGATTGGCGCCGATGCGGTATTCCCAGTCGCCTATCTTATCGCGCCACGAGGCGGCCAGTTCGAAGCCTTTGGTACGTACGGATCCGAGGTTGCCGATGCCCGGTACGGTACCCGATATTCCGGGAACCTTGGCCAGCAGTTTCTTCGTCTCTTTGTGGTAGTACACTCCTTCAAAGTGTAGGCGGTTGCGCAGCAAGTTGGTCTCCAGCCCCGCTTCCCACGATTCCAGTTTCTCCCACTGCAAATCCGGGTTGGGCAGATAAGACAGTTGATAGCCCGGATAAATGATGGAGGGTTGGCCGAACACAGCCGAATAAGCATTCGTCAGCAACGGTTCGGCAGGATAGGGCGTGTCTAAGTTCTGGTTGCCCAGCGTACCCCATGAACCTTTCAGCTTCAACATATCAAGCCATTGGATATCTTTCATGAAGGGTTCCTCGGATATCATCCAACCGAGACCAACGGAGTAGAAGTCCTGCCACTCATTGCCTGTGTACGAGAAAGCCGAAGAGCCGTCGCGACGGAACGATGCATTGAGCAAGTATTTGCCCTGATAGTTGTAGAGGGCGCGTGCCAGGAAGGAAAGCGTGGTACGCTCCCACTGTGTGCTGCCATTGGTCGATGTAGCGGCGTCGCCGATACTGACGAACCACTTGCCTGGATCGTCCGGAATAACCAGGCCGATACCTTGGTCGCGTCCGGCTTCCAGTTTGCTCAATGCATTATAATAAGTAGTGAAACCGGCTGTTGCGGTAAGGTTATGCCCGCCCCACGATTTAATGTAGGTAAGCAGGTAGTCGCTTTGTACCTTAGCCTCCGTTTGCTTGAATTGGCTCACGGCCGTCTTTTTGCTACCCAGGGTAGTGACGTTGCCTGCTGCATCCGGATCATACAGTTGCATGATGGGGGTATACGCGCGGCTGTTGTTCACGGCATAGTCCATCGAGTAAACCACCCGGAAGGTGAAGTCCTTCAGGAACGTTACCTCTCCGTACAGGTTGCCTGCTGCGCGGTAGTTCTCGGCTCGCGTTTTGTTGGCTTTCAGTTCCACATCCACCATCGGGTTGTTGATCTGCGCCTTCTGGAAACTGGGCAAACTGCTGTAGAGCTGGTACTCTTCATTGTATACCGGGGCTACCGGTGTAGCGCGTAGTGCGTTGAGCACGTCTTTGGCATCGGGTGGCAACATCCGTGCTGCATTGAGTTGATAGCCCACCTTGATATTATTAGTCGGGCGGAACTCGTTGCTCGCATTGATGGTCACTTTGCTGAACTTCTCATGGTTGATGTTTCCTTCCTCGTAGGCATAGCCCACACCAAGATAGAAGCTGAATTTCTCAGAAGCTCCGGTGATGCTGGCATTGTTGTTGGTGATGAATCCCGTCTGGAAGATCTCGTCCTGCCAATCCGTATTGGCTGTCCAGTTGGTAAAGTCGAAAGGATTGGCTCCCTGATTGGCCAACTGTTCACTGTATAGTTCCTTGAATTCGGCAGCATTGGTCAGAGCGATACGGTCGGTCACCGACTTCCATCCGAATGAGGTATTGATGTTCACTTGCATCTGTCCTTCCTTGGCCTTTTTAGTGGTAACGATAATTACCCCGTTGGCGCCACGTACTCCGAAGATAGCCAATGAAGAAGGGTCTTTTAGCACCTCCATCGATTCGATATCTTCCGGATTCAGGAAGTTGATGTTGTCATTGAACAAGCCGTCGACGATGTACAACGGTTTGTAGCCATTGATGGAGTTAGTACCGCGGATACGTACTTCCGGATCAGATCCGGCACGTCCGGTGTTGATGATCTGCACCCCTGCCACCTTGCCTTGCAAGGACGAAATGGGATTGCTGGCAGGCCTGTTGGCAAGTTCCTCCGCTTTGATGCTGGTGATTGAACCGGTCAGGTCGCGTTTCTTGGCGCTACCATAACCGATGACAACCGTTTCGGCCAACATCTGTGAGTCTTCTTTCAGGATAACATTTACGGTACTCTGGGTGCCTGCATTAATTGTTTGCGACACCATTCCTACGTACGAGAATTCGAGGGAGGCATTTGCCGGGACTGAGATGGAGTAGTGTCCATCCATATCTGTTACTGTACCTGCTGTGGTACCAGCTACGCGGATAGACACACCAATAAGTGGTTCGTTCTGAGCGTCGGTTACAGTTCCGGTCACCATTCTTTCTTGCGCCCACAGGGCGGAGAAAGCAAATAGAAAAGTCAGAACAGACCATGTTCTGAGCCATGCCAAAGCATGTAAATTAATAGGCTTAGTTCTCATTGCATTAAACTTTAATTCAAAGTGGTTTGGTAGTTTTTAAGATACGTAAAAGATAAACAGATTGCACAGATTTTTGTTTACTCAAGCATGTTAATTAGTAGATGGGGAGTCGATATGTGTTGAATCTCTGTGCAATCTGTCTCTCTTCTTATTAGATGCTTGTGTTCGTTAGGTTAAAAAAAAAGGTGAACCGTGACAAATATACGGAAAGCATCGGAATGCGGGCAATGAGCCGGTACACCACAGTTACACAACAGTGCATTTTAACAATTAGAGTAGATACCCATTTCCTACTCAACAACCTTCCAACTAATTGATTATAAAAACTTTAGATTGTAAATTTAATCTATTTTCAAGAAGTATTCATTCAGGTTCTGTGCGGGCGACAACCGTAGTTTTTTCCGTAACCGGTAGCGATTGTTCTCCACTCCACGTACTGATAAGTTCATCAGGGAAGCGATATCTTTGGTCTCCAGGTTCAATTTGAGACAAGCGCATAGCCGCAGGTCATTGTGTGTCAGTGCCGGATGTTCGGCTTTCAGATGTTTGAAGAAAGTATGATGTTTTTGTTCGAATTTAATCAGGAACATTTTCCAATCTTCGTTTTCGTCCAGGCTCTCCGTCAGCAGCTGATTCATTTTCAGGTAGAGAGGCATCAGTGACTTATGCGCATCTTTTGCATGCCATTCGTTCACCATCTCTTTAAGTTTCAGAATCAGTTCATTCTTCTGTACGATGAACGACGTTTGTGTAAAGAGTTCGGCATCTTTCTCCTCCAATTTGTTTTGAAGCTTTTCATTGATGTGTTGCAACTGCTTGGTTTCTTTTTTCCGGATCTGTTGCAGGTGCAGATTGCGATAACGCTGCATCAAAAGAAACCAACCTCCCAGAAACAAAATCAGGATTACTGAGGCATAACACGCAAAAGCCCACGGAGTGAGATACCACGGCGGAAGCATACGAAATGCAAAAGAAGATTCGGCCGAATAGTTGCCCATACCGTCTGTAATGCGTATTTTAAACAGGTATTTTCCTTTCGGGAGACGATCATAAGTCACTTCATTGGCTTTCGCCGGCACTTCCCACTGCGGATTGGTTATGTCTTTGTTCAACAACAGGCACTCTACCTGCCAATTGCCGGCAAATGCATTGCCTGCCGAATATTTCACCTTTATCAGGTGGAAGTTGTATGGAATATCAGCCTCCCTATGGAGATCAGGAAAGAGCGAACCGTTCATGCTGTTATTTATTTCCACTGCTTCAATATAAGGGGCCGGCAATTGAGGCGAATCAGGAAAATGTAAACTGTTGCGAAATAAAATAAACCCGGTATCGAGACAGAAGAGTGAGGTGGAGTCGTTCAGGATAGATATGTTTTCATGGTCGGTGACCAATGACAGGTTATCGGCGGCAATAGCGTATGAACCGAGAATACGCGCCGTGTTTCCATCATAGATAAACCGGTGTACCGATTTGCTGCCTACTGCCCAAATCTCCTCATCATGACTGTGAACAATCTTCCGGATCTCTCCCGTAGCTTTGAAACAATCGTTCAGAGCCTGGATAGGCACCAACTTATCAGAACTTTCGCTATAGGTAAAGAAACGATTGTCACCCAGAAAAATTAGACGTTCCCCTATCTTATTTATACATAACTGGGCCGGAAGGGCGGTATTGGTTTCGTATCCGTAATAAACACAGTGCTCAAAATTATTCAGATTCTTCCCCAATCGGCATTTATAGACTCCTTTTGTTCCTGTCTCCAACCAGATATTGTTTAAATAGTCGGTTTCAATGTTACATATCGGAAAATCAAAATGCTCTATCTCATACAGGTTTCCATTGCTTTTATCAAGAATCATCGGGCTGTTGTAAGTAGCCAACAATAGCAGGCCCTTTCCTTTCAGCCTGACATCGACAATCTTATGAACTCCGGCAGAGATAGAATACGGGCGGGTGGCTTTCAGGTCACGGCTTATCCGGATCACCCCGCTATTGTGCGCGCAATACAGCTCATCGCCACTACGGGTAAACGACCAGACCTGTCCCTGGGTGCCGTCCAACAAACGCAGGGATGAGAATAAGTCCTGTCCGTCCAACTCGCTCTTCAACGTATAGAACACTCCTTGTTCAGTTCCCAGCAACAGGTAATCTTGCCAGAACGTAGCTGCATAAACCACTTCTGCATCGTGATTATCGTTCAAATAGTAACTGAGGTGATTGTCATAACGGAGGCAAGATATTCCCCGGTCGGATGTAGTCCATATATTGTATTGCCGGTCTTCATAAAGCGATAATACGGAATTATTGGGAAAGTTGTGGTAGGTCGAGAAATAATCTGTTATCGTTCCCTGGATGCTTACCTTATAAAGCCCCTCGAAACGCGTACCGAGAAAGTAAGCATTCTGATGAGGCGAATAAATACCGCAAATCAACTCTTTTCCTGCCAACTCGTTGGAAAGGGCCTGGTTCCAAAGGATGAACGACTTGCCGTCATACCGGTATATCTTTCCACTGGACAGACCTATCAGATAGTGATTGGTTCCGTATGGAAGAACTACCCGGACAGTAGCATGCCTGAGGAAGTCACTGCCTTCGACCTTTTGAAGCTTTTCGCCTTGTAGCCTGAAAAGCTGTCCGGATGTATCCTGTATCCAGTAGGTACCTCTGACTTTAAGAAGAAATAAAATGCTTGCATTGGCAGTGATGCGATGAATGTTTTGGTAATTGTATATATAGATATGGTTGGACGACTGAAAGTACACCTTGTTATCCGACATCCATACCTGGAGGATGTTTTCTTTCTGAAAATCGGCTTCTTTAACCAGTCCTTTGAGCGATGTGTACCGCAGTGTACCCGACAAATCCCTGTCCCACCGGCCCATCTCCTCAAAGCCACCGGTAAAAATAGTTTGGTGCGAAGCCACAGCAACTCCCCGTATCTGCGGCGAATGTGGCAAACTATGTAATTTCCAGCCAATACCATCGGATTCGAGCAAGCCGGCTTCATTGCCGAAGTACATCACTCCTTTTTCGTCCTGGCAGGCCACCCAGTTACGGTTGGCTGCACTGTACTGATCTCTGGTAAAATGGATAATAAAGGGCCTTTCGCCGGCCTCAATGGCAAATGGCTTCAATGAAGCCAAGGCTAATAAAAAGTAGAAATAAGGTTTCATACACTATATAACAGGTTAGGAATTAATACGGTTTACCTTTTTATGTTGCAATATTACAAAATTTATTCCAAACCCGTATCAGTTAAGTGTATGTTATTGAGAATGTTCCAGCAGAGTTCCGTCGGGTAAGATCCCTTCGATAACCAGATGAGGGCTTATCAGGTTGTCGGGAGCATAGAATTCGAGGGTGGCCTCTCCGGCTTCGTCGGTCTGCACATTCGGGTTCCAGTACACCGTACTCCGGATGTCTTTTTTCAGGCTTCCTTTCTGTTGCGGAGTGTCGTAAACCGGGCTGTAGAACTCGATGCAGTCCGAATATCCGATTTGGGTAAACATGATCAACCCGGGTGAGGCTTCCCGTTTGATTTCCGTACCCGACTTCAATTTGATAATAATAGCCCCTCCTGCTGCCTCAGGTCCGAGGAAGCTTGCCTGTACACCCTTTACGATCTCGATATATTTGATATCCGAAGCATTGGTGTTCATCATAATATCCTGCCCGTCTTCGTACCTCATGTCGTCGATGATGTATAGGGGCAGTTCCGAATAACTCGAAATCCGGATGCTCACGCCATCAAACTTCATACCCGGCAATCGCTGCAAAGCCTGATAACCGGTGATACCTCCAAAACGTTTGGTTATGAACTCTTCGTCATAAGTATAGTCGGATAACCCGTCGTATAGTCCTCTGGGACCGCTATCTTTCTTGCGTGCCGTTACAGTCACCTCGTTCAACCGGATTACCCGCATACCGCCTTCTTCAATATAGCTATTGCCGATCAACTTGTCGTAATCCTGGTATTTCTTCTCTTCACCGGGCATCACCCGGGGGTATTTATTGTAAGGGTCGGGAAAAGGGACCGAATCTATTCGCAAAAAAGTCTGAAACATTTTCGACTTTGCCCGGGCCTGCGCCACGAAGGTCACCGTATCTTTGAAATTAAGATTGTTGAAAAGAAAATTTCCATTCTCATCGCTCTTTCCTATCGCAGTGATGTTGTGTGTGGGTGCAATCAGTATTACCGGAGTGTTTTTGCTCTTTCCTCCTACCATGTTGACGGTTCTGCCACCGATTGTTTGTCCGCCTTCTATGTAGTAATCCAGTTGCAGGGTGGGGAGCTCGGCTAATGAGTTATGCCGGAAGCGTGTCCAACCATGGGTGAGCATCAACAGGTCAGCGTGGAAGTCGGTCTGCGTATCTTGCCGGTAGAAATAGTATCCAGGGCTCTCCACATATCCTTTCAGGTCGGAAGTGAGCAGGAAGTACGAACGGATATTATCGCCTAAAGAATCGGGGCTGACCAGATTCCAATCGGTAACACTCACCGAGAACGAACCTTGCACAGGAGCATTATGTTGATCGGTTACCTTGAACGGAATACTTATTTTCTGCCGGGGGGTAGTCGAAGCGGGCAAAGCGCCTGCCGATACGTTGAGTTTATTTTCGGGCGCTTTGAATACCAGCCGCCTGCTAAGCACCTGCCCTTGCCGGTTGGTGAGCAACAGTTCGTTGATACCTTCGCCCAACATAGTATCTGGGAACCGGCCGGTAGTCGTATTTGTGTTTAAAGGAACGATCAGCGCCAGTTTGCCGCGTGTATGCGCCACCAGGTAAAGTGTATCGCCTTCGGTTATTTCGCCGGCGCTAAGTACCGAATAGTTCACATGATTCTTTCGCTGCATCACCGATAGTTGCTGTCCGTGCTCTTTAGCTTCGGGAAGAGCGAAGGTACGGTACACAGTTCCGTCTTGTGTGGCGCGAACTACGTATCTGGAACCGAACGTAGCTGCCAGGCTGAGCACTCCCATTCCGTCGTGTTCAGTCTGAAATGTAGTGATCGTATCTCCCTTTTCATCCAGCACCGTTCCTTGCAGATGGCAATGACTGCCATCCGTCTTTTGGCCTTTGAATGCTATCCGTTGCCGGCATCCCGCCAGCAAATCGCCTCCTTCGGGGAAGAAGCTGAGGGCAAATTCGTTTTTCTCACTTCCTAAAGCCGGGACAAAGAAACTACGGGAGTAGTTATAGGCAGCATCTTTGAATGCAACATCAACGGAGCGGTTCTTAAATTGCTTGTTGACAGGCAGATCGAACATAATCTCACCCTGTTCATTACTTTTCCGGGAGAAACTGCCACCCTTTTTCCCGTTTTCCATAATCAGCCCGGTGACGGATATCTGCTTCATCGGATGCCCGTATTCATTGGTAAAACGTACAGTAGCCTGGCACTTGTCGCCCTCTTCGGAAACAGTATAGGAGATGGTGGAAAGGATGCTTCTGTCTAATGCATTTCCAATACGCAACTGACGGGAATAAAAGTATTCCTTATCGAGATTCTGCATCCAGTGCGTGTATGCCCGGATATAATAATTTCCGGCAGGGATATCGGGAACAAGTTGCAGGCTACCCTGAAAACCACTCTCATCCCGTTTTATCTTTTTGCGGAGCACTACATGGTCGCTTCCATCCAGTAACTCTACATAGATGAAATTGCTCCGTGCCTGTGAAGTGTGCCTGATAGCTTCCGTAAGATAGGCTTTAAAGAACACATTTTCGCCTGCCGCATAGTAAGGCTTATCCAGGTGAAGATACAGTTTCTCTTGCGGGTAAGTGGTAAATACATTGAAGTACTGTTCTATTTTGTTTATTACAGTTTGAGAAAAACCATCATATCGCCCTATACATAATAAGACGAATATGATGGTTACTATGCGTATATTATTCATGATGCAGTGTTTCGTTCACGAATGTTCGTGTGCCATCAGGCGCTTGTTTAAATAATCTCAATACCTTGCCTGGCACAGAGTTCCACGCCTAAATCTTTCAGTTTGAATTTCTGTATCTTACCGCTTCCGGTCATCGGAAACTCATTGATAAAGAATACGTATTTCGGTATCTTGTAACGTGAGATCTTGTCACGGCAAAAGTCGCGTACGTCCGACTCGCACAATTCGGCGCCTTCGCGCAAGATGACGAATGCACCCACCTGCTCGCCATACTTCTTCGATGGGATACCGGCCACCTGTACATCTTTCACGCCTTCGAGTTTGTAGAGGAATTCCTCAATTTCGCGCGGGTAGATGTTCTCGCCACCACGGATAATCATATCTTTGATACGACCGGTAATGCGGTAGTTGCCGTCTTCGTCTTTCACACCCAGGTCGCCCGAGTGGAGGAAGCCATTCCGGTCGATCACTTCGGAAGTAGCTTGATCGTTCTTGTAGTATCCCTTCATAATGTTATAGCCACGGCAACACATTTCGCCTTGTACACCTACCGGACGCTCTTCGCCCGTTTCCGGATCGAGCACCTTGACTTCGGTAAACTCATAGTCATTTCCTACTGTGTTGCAACGAGCTTCGAACGAGGCTTCGATGCGGGTTTGCGTCATGCCTGGAGAGGTTTCCGTCAGTCCGTATACACTTGTTACACGCATGAACATCTTCTCTTGCACCTGACGCATCAACTCTACCGGGCAAAGAGATCCGGCCATGATACCGGTGCGAAGGCTCGACATATCGAACAAGTCGAACATCGGGTGATTCAGCTCTGCAATGAACATCGTCGGTACACCATACAGTGCCGTACAGCGTTCTTTGTGTACCGATGCCAATACCACCAGCGGGTCGAAACGTTCGACCATCACTTGGGTACAACCATGTGTCAGTACGTTCATGGATGCCAGCACAATACCGAAGCAGTGGAACAGCGGTACGCAGCAGCACAACTTGTCGTCGGCCGTAAAGTTCATGTGTTCGCCTGTAAGGAATCCGTTGTTGGCTATGTTGTGATGGGTGAGCATAACCCCTTTCGGGAAACCGGTAGTACCGGAAGTATATTGCATGTTCACCACATCGTAGCAAGTTGTCTGGCTCTTCAGTTCGTTGAGTTGTGTATCTTCGATGTTGTTGCCCAGCATCAGTATTTCGGCAGTATTGTACATGCCGCGGTGTTTCTCCTGACCGATGTACACGATGTTCTTCATGTTCGGAAAGCGTTCACTCTTCAAGTGTCCGCGTTGACAGGTCTTGAGTTCCGGAAGCATCGTGTTGGTCATCTTCACGAAGTCACTGTCCTTTTCGCCGTTCACGATGCAGAGGGTATGCATGTCCGAGTTCTGGCACAGATACTCCAACTCAGCTTGCTTGTAATTGGTGTTCACTGTCACCGAAACGGCACCTACTTTGGCACAGGCATACATGATAGTGAGCCAGTCGGGCACGTTGGCAGCCCATAATCCTACATGGGTACCTCTTCCCACGCCAATGGCAATGAGCCCTTTGGCCATATCGTCCACGCGTTTGTTGAACTGCCCCCAGGTGAAGCGGAGGTTGCGGTCGGAATAAACGATGTACTCTTTGTCGGGCGTCACTTCCGCCCAGTGCTCCAGCCATTGGCCGAGCGTTCTGTCATACAGTTGCATAAGTAGTCTGAGCCTCCTATATTAAATAGGTGTATAAATTACAGCCAGGATCTTGGCTGCCTGACCTTCGTATGCATGTACGTGGTGAGGAACGATCGAGTCATAATAGATGCTGTCTCCTTCTTCGAGCAGGTAGGTGTTCTTGCCGTAGCTGATCTCCATCACTCCCTCCATGACCATGATGAACTCTTCGCCTTCGTGTGAAGAAAGAACGAAATCACCGTCGCTTGTAGGAGCTACGTCGATGATGAACGGTTCCATGTGGCGGTCGGATTTGGAGCGCGAAAGTGAGTGATACTCCATGTGCTTGCGCGAGTGGATGGCATTGTTCGAGAAACTGATGGTATCTTGTGCATCTGATTTGCGGCACACCACCGGACCGGTTTCATCCTGATCGTCGAGAAATGTTCCCAGACGTACGCCCAGCACGCGGGCTATCTTAATGAGCGGAGCCAACGACGGGAGGTCGATGTTATTCTCAATGCGTTCTACCTGTTCGAGAGCCAGGCCGGAGCGTTCGGCAAGTTCATCGATTGTCAATTTCTGGTTTTCACGGAGTGCTTTAATTTTCTCTCCGACAATTTTACTGGTATCCATATTATAAGTTTTTAATGCGCGAATTGTTATGATTTATAATAATTAGGCTGCAAAAATAATCAAATCTTTATACCAGCACAACTTTATGCATAAAAAAAGAAAGGTTTCCCGTATTTTGGGGAAACCTTTCTCTTTTTCTTCGGTTCGTAAGTAATTCGAATTACTTACGGATACCCAAGGCTTTGATAACAGCGCGGTATCTATTGATATCCTTCGCTTTCAGGTAGTCGAGTAAACGACGACGTTTACCTACCAACATGGTCAAAGCTCTTTCTGTGCTATAATCTTTTTTGTTGAGCTTCAAGTGCTCAGTCAAGTGGGAAATACGGTATGAAAACAAAGCTATCTGCGCCTCAGCTGAGCCAGTATCAGTGTTAGACTTTCCGTATTTGCCAAAGATTTCTTGCTTTTTAGCAGCGTCTAAATACATAACGTTAAAAAAATTTGGTATATAAATGTTTTTATGAGCGTGCAAAGATAGGTATTATCTTGATATTACACAATGTTTTGTGGGAAATAAATTCTGCATCATACTGTTTTTCACTTCTATTTTCGTACCTTTGCGCCCGAAAATAATAGGTATTATATGCAAAATATTCGAAACATTGCAATTATTGCCCATGTTGACCATGGGAAAACAACATTAGTAGATAAGATGCTGCTCGCCGGAAATCTGTTCCGGACCAACCAGTCGAGCGGCGAATTGATTCTGGATAACAACGACCTGGAACGCGAACGGGGGATAACGATTCTCTCTAAGAATGTTTCTATCAATTACAAAGGAACCAAGATTAACATCATTGATACTCCGGGACACAGCGACTTCGGAGGTGAGGTAGAACGTGTACTCAACATGGCCGATGGTTGTATCCTGCTGGTCGACGCGTTCGAAGGTCCGATGCCTCAGACACGTTTTGTGTTGCAGAAGGCTTTGGAGATCGGATTGAAACCGATCGTAGTGGTGAACAAGGTGGACAAGCCCAACTGCCGCCCGGACGAGGTGCACGAAATGGTATTCGACCTCATGTTCAGCCTCGACGCTACTGAAAACCAATTAGACTTCCCGGCCATCTACGGTTCGGCAAAGAACAACTGGATGAGTACCGACTGGAAACAGCCGACAGACAGCATTACTCCCCTACTAGACTGTATCGTGGAGAATATCCCCGCGCCGGAACAATTAGAAGGTACGCCGCAAATGCTCATCACTTCGCTCGACTACTCGTCGTACACCGGACGTATCGCCGTAGGACGCGTGCATCGCGGAACACTTCGCGACAATATGCAAGTATCACTGGCCAAGCGCGATGGTTCTATCGTTAAATCTAAAATAAAAGAGGTACATGTATTCGAAGGCTTGGGACGGGTAAAGACCACCGAAGTTTCTTCGGGCGATATCTGCGCCCTGATCGGTATAGATAACTTTGAGATCGGCGATACGATCTGCGATTTCGAGAATCCCGAAGCGCTGCCTCCTATCGCTATCGACGAACCGACGATGAGCATGCTTTTCTCCATTAACGACTCGCCCTTCTTCGGTAAGGACGGCAAGTATGTCACTTCGCGCCACATTCACGACCGTCTGATGAAGGAGCTGGATAAGAACCTGGCGCTTCGGGTAAGCAAAAGTGAGGAAGACGGAAAGTGGGTGGTATCCGGACGCGGTGTACTGCACTTGTCGGTACTCATCGAGACCATGCGTCGCGAAGGATACGAGTTACAGGTAGGCCAACCGCAGGTTATCTTTAAGGAGATCGACGGCGAACGTTGCGAACCGATCGAAGAACTTACCATCAACGTACCCGAAGAGTATGCCAGCAAGATGATCGACATGGTGACCCGCCGCAAAGGAGAAATGACGATGATGGAGAATAACGGCGAACGCACCAATCTGGAGTTCAACATCCCCTCGCGTGGTATTATCGGTTTGCGTACCAATGTACTTACCGCCTCGGCCGGCGAAGCTATCATGGCACACCGCTTTAATGAATACCAACCGCACAAGGGCGATATCGAACGCCGTACCAATGGCTCGATGATTGCTATGGAAGCCGGAACAGCATTTGCCTACGCCATCGACAAGTTGCAGGACCGCGGCAAGTTCTTTATCTTCCCGCAAGACGAAGTGTATGCCGGACAAGTAGTCGGTGAGCACTCACATGATAACGACCTGGTGATCAACGTGACGAAATCGAAAAAGCTCACCAACATGCGTGCTTCCGGTTCGGACGATAAAGTGCGGCTCATCCCGCCCATACAGTTCTCACTCGAAGAGGCATTGGAATATATAAAGGAAGATGAATATGTAGAGGTTACTCCCAAAGCGATGCGTATGCGCAAGGTGATTCTCGACGAACACGAACGCAAACGCGCGAATAAGGCGTAGTCTTTTTCTCTTCTCTCTACAAAAAACGCAAATGGATCTACCACCTGCCATCTTTGTCGTTAACCATTTGCTTATCAGATCAATATGCGGGTGGTAGATCGAAAATCATCTACCACCGCATCTACCATCTCCCACCCCAAAACAAAAATTTACATCTATTGTAATCCTCATTTACATCTATTGTAATGAAGGATTACAATAGATGTAAATTCAACAAGCAGTAATGTAATGAAAATAACACTTGATGAAGCGAAGATAACTCTTTGTTCCTCGCTTCACAAAAGGTTTCTCCTCGCTACATAAAGGGTTTCTCCTCGCTGCATAAACCACTCCTCCTCGCTGCATAAGCCACTTCTCCTCGCTACATAAACCACTTACCTTCGCTGCATACTCCCTTTCTCCTCACTTCACAAACCTTTCCTCTTCGCTTGCACCGTTTTTCATCTACTTCTTTGCGTTTCTTTAAGCCGTTTTTTCTACCTTTGTATAGATATGGAGATCAGATTCCCCAAAAAATGGCAGATTGCGTGCAAACTGTAAGGAGTTATGTGTCTTTTATAAACAGTACCATTGCTCATGCCTTACAATAATAATATATTATTTAAATCGAATATGTTTGAAAAACCACTTAAACACTTTACTTCCGATGAGTTTGGACAGTTATTTCAGCAATACAAAGCTCCGTTTACAACGGTTGCCCGCTCGTACGTGCGCGATGCGATGGTTGCCGAAGACCTTGTTATGGACTCTTTCATCTCTTTTTGGGAGAATCGCGACCGGATTGAGATTACCCAAAACCTACCTGCTTATATCTTAACCACCGTAAAGCGACGCTGCCTGAACTGGTTGCGCGATCAAAGCATACACCTGAAAGCACAGGAGGAAATTCATTCCACCGCCCTTCGTATTATATCTTCGCGTATCACTACCCTCGAAATGAGCGACCCTGACTCACTCTTTTTAGAAGAAATATCCACGATCATCCAACGCGAAATCGAAAAGATGCCCAGCCAGATGCGTAAGGTATTTCTGGCCAACCGATTTGAGGAAATGACATACCGGGAAATCGGAGAAAAGTTCGGATTATCGTTCAACCAAGTCAACTTCGAGATGCGAAAAGCTACCCAGATTCTTCGCCTGGCTTTGAAAGATTACCTGCCGCTACTCGCTGTGCTGTTGGGTACTCCGGATATCTTTTGAAGGTTCATTAAAAAATAATCAATAAATTTTCATTTTGAATTGCAAACAGACAATCCTCAAGTGTCTTATATAAACAAGGGGGATATTTTAAAAGAAAATAGCAACCCGATTACAAACTCGAATCATTCAAGTGTCTTTAGTATATGGAAAGAGAATTACTATTTAGATTTTTAAAATGCGAAACGACCCCGGAAGAGGAAAAACTTCTGGCAGATTGGTTGGATGCCGATCCCGAACACCAAAAGGAATTGGATGCGATGCAACTGATCATGGAAGGAATGGCTTTGTACACACCCGTATATACGAATAAGAATGCAAAGCCTTCTCGCCGTACCTATCTACTGACGCGTTTGGCTCGCATATCCGTTGCCGCTTCGATAGCCATCATTATAGCCGCAGGTATCGGTTACAAGTATTATGCAGATAAGTTGGAGCATTTGTCCGGCCAACTGACTACAGTAGAAGTTCCTGCCGGCCAGCGAATTTGTATGACTTTAAGCGATGGAACGGAGGTATGGCTCAACTCCGGGACCAAAATGGAATACCCTTCGGTGTTTTCGGGAAATCAGCGTCGCGTAAAGATTTCGGGGGAAGCTATGTTTAATGTGAAACATGATGCCGGTCGCCCTTTCATTGCAGAAACCTTTGCCTGTGACGTGGAAGTACTCGGTACCCAATTCAATATTGAAGCCAACGAACTGACCCGTATGTTTTCGGCGGCACTTATGAAAGGATCGATCAAAGTAACGAACCGGTTCAAAAAAGATGCACCTATTATTATGAAGGTCAATGAAGAAGTCACCTTGGTCGACAACGACCTGCAATTGAATAAGATCAGGAATCACGATGATTACCTTTGGCCGGAAGGTATTATAAGTATTCACGATTCGAATTTTGAGGAACTGATGACCAAGTTCGAACGGATGTTCAATGTGCAAATCGAGATTCAACGTAAGGAAATGCCGCACATAGATTACAACCGGGGGAAGATTCGTGTTTCGGACGGAATTGACCATGCCTTGCAAGTGTTGCAAATGACTTCGGATTTTACCTATCGGAAAGACGCGGAAACAGGAGTGATCACCATTCAATAATAAACATTTATTCATTAAAATCTAATAGCCTATGACGTATACACCAGACTAATTTACAAAAAGTCTGCGAGGTTCATAAAACAAAGCCTGTCAATGCTGGAACATTAACAGGCCGTGAATCGCAGTTAATTAACTTTACAGTTCTAACTACTAATGATTATTATTCACAAAGTTATGGATAAAAAAAGTATTCAGCAAAAAAAATGGCAATTTATCTGTACATTCGCCATCTGTTTTTTACTGATCAGTCTACCCATTCATGCGCAAAACATCCGCGTAACCATAAAAATGCAAAATGTTTCGATGGAAAGCGCCATGAACGAGATTGAAAAACAGACAAAATATCTATTCGTATCGAACAAAGAAATAGATATCAAGCGCAATGTAAGTATTCAAGTTCAAAACGGACCGTTAAGCGAAGCCTTAAATCAAATGGTCGCAGGAACAGACATCGTTTATACAATAAGTAACTCCAACATTCTTCTTTCCAAAAGCGCAGTTTCCGACAAGAAGCCGGTAGCGGTTTCGGGAGTGGTGTATGATGAACTGGGAGACCCCGTTATTGGAGCTTCGGTTGTGATTAACGGTACCGACATCGGAACGATTACAGACCTCAATGGTACGTTCTCATTACAGGTTCCCTCGCCTCAAAGCGCTTCATTGAAAGTCACTTACATCGGTTATGAGACTCTTCAAGTAGCCATTGGAAGCAAAACTCAATTTAAACTCACCCTTCGCGAACAATCGACGGCATTGACCGAAGTCGTTGTTACCGCCTTCGGCATAGAACGTTCGAAAAAAGCCCTTAGTTACAATGTACAGGAAGTAGGTTCCGATGATATTGTAGGGGTGAAGGATGCCAGCTTTATCAACGCATTGAACGGTAAGGTGGCGGGTGTAAACATCAATACCAGTTCCTCTGGTGTGGGTGGAGCCAGTAAGGTGGTGATGCGTGGTTCGAGATCGATTGAGCAGTCATCGAATGCCTTGTATGTGATTGATGGTATACCAATGAACAACATCACCCGCAAAGGAAGCACCGAATTCGCCTCTTCAGGAACTTCTGACTCTGCCGCTGATATCAACCCGGAAGACATTGAATCTATTTCTGTACTTACAGGTGCATCCGCTGCCGCTCTTTACGGAAGTAGTGCAGCCAATGGCGCTATTGTGATTACCACTAAGAAAGGTATGAAGGGTAAAACCAATCTGACGGTGACACAAAATACCGACTTTATGCAGCCGTTCGTTAAGTACGACTTTCAGAACAGATATGGTACAAGTGAGAGCGACACCAATATGAGTTGGGGCAACAAACTCAATAGCTACAACTACATGGGTTATAATCCTTATAATGATTACTTCAAGACGGGTGTGGTTACTACCGAAACGATTGCCCTTTCGACCGGGAATGAAAAGAACCTTACGTATTTCTCAGCAGGTTTGGTCAATTCGGATGGCATCATTCCTAATAATGAATACAACCGTTATAATTTTACATTCCGCAATGTCACCTCTTTTCTGGACGATAAGATGACATTGGATGTAAGTGCAAGTTATATCAAACAGAAAGATCTCAATATGACCAGTCAGGGTGTGTACAGCAATCCGATCGTATCTGCTTATCTTTACCCACGGGGTAACGACTGGGAAAACGTGAAGATGTTCGAACGTTACAATGATCAGCGCAAGATATATACCCAGCAATGGGACATGGCTCCGGGTGAGTATGTTTTGCAGAATCCTTACTGGGTCAATTACCGCAACTTAGTCAAGAACGAAAAGAATCGTTACCTGTTCAATGCTAGTTTAAGCTATAAACCCATCGAATGGTTGACACTCTCCGGGCGGGTACGATTGGATGAGTCCAGAGAGAAAATGACCAAGGAGAATTATGCAACCACCAATACCCAACTCACAGAAAGCTCTACCAATGGGCTTTATGGTGAAAGTGCGACGGACAACAGGCAAATTTATGCCGATGTTATGGCAAGGGTTAGCAAACGCTTTGGTAGCGATTGGAGCCTGGATGCATTTGTTGGAGCTTCCATACAGGATACCCGTACATTCATAAATGGTATTTCTGGTCCGATCCGGGACGGATCTGTCGAAGGAGAAACAGCTCTTATTCCTAACGTTTTCAATGTGTTGCAAATAAGCAATTCACTTTCAAAAAAAGAAGTTTCAGGTATACGCGATCAACAACAGTCTATATTTGCCAGTGCCGAGGTTGGCTACAAAAGTTCTTATTACCTAAGCAGCACTTTTCGTACCGATTGGCCTTCGCAGCTCGCAGGTCCAGAGTCGACGGTTAAGTGTTACCCATATCCATCAATAGGCCTTTCAATAATATTATCCGAGATATTCGATCTGCCCCGACAAATATCTTATTTAAAGCTCAGGGGATCTTATGCTGATGTAGGTTTAGCATTCAATCGTTACCTGGCTAATCCTGGGTACTCGTGGACGGGCACCCAATGGTCAACCACGTATAATTCTTATCCTATCAAGAATTTGAAACCGGAACGTACACACTCATACGAAGTTGGTCTGACAGCCAAATTTTTTAATCATTTCAATTTGGATGTTACTCTGTACCATACCAATACACTGGATCAGCTCATCAATACAGGTATCTCACCGGGTTCCGGATATGATAATATGTATATACAAACGGGTGATGTACGCAACCGTGGTATTGAAGTAAGTTTTGGCTACGGCAACAAGTGGAAGGATTTCGGATGGAACAGCAACTTTACCTTCAGTGCTAATCAGAACCGGGTGATGAAACTTGCCAAAGATGCGACGAACTATATGACTGGCGAACCATTCTCTATACCGTACCTCGATAAAGGTAAGTTGGGAGATGTTCATTACCTGATCAGAGAAGGAAGTACGTTAGGCGACCTTTATTCTTCGGCCGACTTGGTACGTGACAGCGATGGAAAGATTTACATCAATGAGAACGGTGAAGTGCAGGCAGTTCGCGGCATTAAGGACATCGATCAATGGGTGAAGCTGGGCAGTGTGTTCCCTAAAGCCAATCTGGCATGGCGGAATGATTTCAGCTACAAAGGATTCAACTTGGGATTCTTGGTTACAGCCCGGTTAGGCGGTGTTGTATTCTCACGCTCGCAGGCAACTTTCGATTATTACGGAGTTTCGGAAGCTTCGGCAGTAGCCCGTGATAATGGTGGAATAATGATTGACGGTAATCTGCTGAATGCATATAATTGGTACAATATAGTGGCCAATGCCGATGCCATACCTCAATATTATACGTATAGCTCTACCAATGTTCGTCTGCAAGAAGCATCACTAAGTTATGCACTTCCCCGGAAGTGGACCAAAGTGTGCGATGCAACTGTATCTCTGGTAGGACGCAACTTGTTTATGATTTATAAAAGAGCTCCATTCGACCCGGAATCTGTTGCAACCGTCACGGACAACTATTACCAGGGAGTCGACTACTTTATGACTCCAAGCACCAGAAATGTAGGTTTTAGCGTACGACTTAAATTTTAATCTGCTATGCATATGAAAAAGATAGTAAAAAACACAGTTATTATACTCATCGTATCGTTGGGAATGAGTGCTTGCACAGCCGGCTACGAGGAGATCAACAGAGATCCTTATTCGACAGATAACGAAGAGCAAAGCCGGGATGGTTACAACATATCCGCTCCGTTGCGCACGATGCAGTCCAATGTCATCTCGACCGATGTAAACCGCTGTCATCAGACGGATATCTTACTCGGAGGCGCTTATGGCCGGTATGCATCCGAATCCAAAGCAGCCTCTTGGCCGAACAAGTTTTCAACGTTCGATGCACCGGACGGATGGTCGAGTGTGATGTTCAACGAAGTGATTCCTCAGGTATATCCGGCTTATGCCAAATTGAAAACTCTGACCGATGATCCGATTACCCTGTCTATAGCAGAGATATTGAAAGTCTTGGCTCTTCACCGGGTGACGGATGCTTACGGCCCTATACCGTATTCTAAAATCGGAGCAGACGGTGCTATACAAGTTGCTTATGATTCGCAGAAGGATGTGTATATAAAGATGTTCAGCGAACTCGATGCAGCCATTGCTGCACTGACGGAACGCCAAACCGGATCAATCAGCACCAATGCTGACCTTATTTATGGCGGAAATCTGGTGAAGTGGATCAAACTGGCCAACTCGGTCAAACTGCGTCTGGCTATGCGTATTGTATATGCTGATCCTACTACCGCGCAGACAAAAGCAGAAGAAGCCGTTCGTCATACCATCGGAGTCATGACCTCGAATGCCGACAATGCCGCTCTGACTACCTTCACTACCGATGGAAACCCCATCAATGTAGCCGTGAAGTACAATGACGGCGACAATCGTGTAGTGGCAGATATGACTGCTTATATGAACGCCTATAAAGATCCGCGCAGAGCCGCTTACTTCTTACCTTCGGGATTTGCCGGAGTGGATTATTCCGGTTACCGTTCGGGAATCAATATCGGAAGTGTCAGCGAATTCGAGAAGTATTCGATCTTCAATATCGACCGGACCACTCCTTTGCAGTGGATGAATGTGGCTGAGGTTATGTTCTTGCGGGCCGAAGGTGCATTGCGCAAGTGGGATATGGGCGGTACTGCCGAAGCGTTCTACAATCAAGGGGTTAGACTCTCGTTTGAACAGTGGAAGGTAAGCGGAGCCGATGCCTATCTGACCGATGATACTTCGTTCCCCAATGGATATACCGATCCCAATGGTAAGTATTCGTACAATACTCAATTGAGCACCGTAACCATCAAATGGAGCGTGGTCGATGAAAGCAATTTCGAGAAAAGCCTTGAACGGATCATTATCCAGAAATGGCTGGCTAACTTCCCGTTGGGGCATGAAGCGTGGGCCGATCGTCGTCGTACAGGATATCCTACCATGATTCCCGTGGTGGTGAACAACAGTCCGAAAAGTGTCTTGTCTAACTCCAGCATACCCAGAAGATGCCCTTATCCGGCACAAGAGGCTATAACTAATACCAGCAATTACAATGCTGCAGTAACCCTGTTGGGCGGAGCCGATAATATAGCTACCCGTGTGTGGTGGGATTGTAAACCGTAATAAATGAAAAGCCATGAATAAAAAGCTTACATTCAACATTTTAGTTGCTGTATTCAGTTTCGCAATGTTTGCTGCCTCGTGTAGCGATTGGACGGATACAGAAAGCATTGACCTGATAGAGAGCGATATTGAAAAAGACGATCCGGAGTTGTATGCGCAATATCTTGCCAACCTTCGTCAATATCGGAATACGAATCATAAGATTACTTACGTGTGGTTCGATAATACGCAAGATATTCCAAGAAGTCGCGGCGAACAAATCAAAGCGCTGCCTGACAGTATCGATGTGGTCAACCTGACCAACCCGGACGAACTCTCTTCCTGGGTGATCTCCGATATGGAAAGTGTGCGCAAAGATAAAGGGATGAAATTTGTCTTCACTATCAGCTATCCGGCGCTGGAAAAAGGATATGAACAATATCTTTTACTGAATCCTCAAGCTGCTACAGCAGAGGCGGATGCATTTCTGGCATATACAGATAGCGTTGTAAACCACCATCTTACCTTGGTCGATAAATATGGGTACGACGGTATCTCAGCTTTGTTTTACGGAATGAAGACCGACCACTCGACCGAAGCGGCTAAGGCAGCTTATCTGGCCAGAGAAGCGGCGTTCATGTCGAAAATTACTGCTTGGGTGAATGAGCATTCCGACAAGATGTTCATCTTTGAAGGCAACCCGCAAAACCTGACGGATAAGTCCGTTTTGCAGAAAGCTAAGTTCATCGTTGTCCGTACCGAAACACTGAAGTATGCTTCCGGACTTTCTTATCAGGTTCGATTGACTATGGAAGACGGAGTACCTACAGATCGCTTTGTGGTCACGGTATCTGCCCGTTCACTGGACCCGTCGGACGAAAAGACCGGATATTTCATTAACTCTAATAACGAACTGGTTTCCAGAATGCCTATTACTGCCGAGTGGGTCGATACGCATGAATCGGCATTCACCAAAGGCGGGTTATGTATCTTAAACGCCAGGAATGATTACTACAACTTGGGTAACAGTTACCAGAATATTCGTAATGCGATTAGCACAATGAATCCCTCACCTAATTTTAAATAGAGATGAATAAGATTAAAATATGCCTGTTTTGCATGCTGGCTGTCACACTGTTCTCCTGTGGTGAAGATTATGAAAACTTCGACAGCAAAGCATATATTAACTCGGATTCAAAGAAAACTTCGTTTCTGATTAAACCGGATACCCCGGAATATTCCGCATCACTGAGTGTGGGAGTGCCCAGACCGGCCGCTGAAGATATGGAATTTACGTTCAAAGCGGACGCTTCACTGGTGACTACATTCAATAATCTGTATTCGGAGAAGGCTATTGTCCTTCCGGCAGAAAACTATAGCATGCCAAGTGCCAAAGCGATCATGTCTAAAAAGAGCGTACGTTCTACCGATCTCGACATTAAGTTTACCAATATCAATAAGCTTGAAAGAGATCTTGTATATGTTCTGCCGGTAACAATTGCCCATTCCGATAAAATAGCGATTCTTGAAAGTTCACGTACGCATTACTATGTTTTCAAGGGTGGTGCTTTGATCAACTGGGCGGCCGATATCGAAGAAAACAACTTCCCGATAAAATGGGGTAACAGCGGATTGGTTAACGGAATGAAAGAGATCACCATTGAATCTATGTTGTATTTGCGTCAGGCGGAAAGAGAAGGATCGGACAGCCATATCATGACGTTCTTTGGTGTAGAAAACGGATTCCTCATTCGTTTGGGTGATACTTTTGATCCCGGACAGATCATGGTAGTGAAGGGATCGGGCAAATACCCGGATAACGCGAATGACCGCACCAAAGCGCCTGTGGGCAAATGGTTCCACCTGGCAGTGACGGTAGATGCTTCGAATGCCATCAAAATCTATATAGACGGAGAACTTAAATCAACTACGAACGGCAATAACGGAACGATCAGCCTTGTTTCCAATTGTTACATTGGGAAATCGTACAATGAGAACCGTTGGTGGCCGGGAATGATCTGCGAAACCCGTGTGTGGAATGTGGCGCGTACCCAGGAGCAGATTGCAACTTATAGGTATAGTGTAGGCCCTGATTCGGAAGGACTTATCGCTTACTGGAAATTCGACGAAGGCAATGGTAACACCATCATCGATCATACTGCAAATAACAGTACGATTACAGCTGTCTCTTCATTAAAATGGACCAATGTGTCGTTACCGGAATAATTTTCTGCTAACTAAAAACAATTAAGAAATGAACTATCATAAAATATTCAGAACATACGCATTCGTATCTGCTGTACTGGCAGTTGCTTTGCTTGCCGTATCGTGTTCCGATGATATCGTGGTTACAACCGGCGATTTTGATAAGTATGAGGCGTCCAAACACCCATACGGATATATCAAGAATGCCGTAGCTCCGTCGGAAAGATTGGTAGATCTCTACCATACCGGTGCCAGCAGAAAAATAGAAGTGGGTATAACTAAGGCTATGCACCATGCAGTCGATATGAAGATTGCTGTCGATGAGAGTCTTCTTACTGCTTACAACAAAGCAAACAATCAGAACTTTGCCATGCTTCCCGCTTCATTAGTGACCATCGGGCAAAATGGAACGGTTGTTATTCCTCCGGGATATACGAACTCGGAGCCAGTGCAAGTCACCATTGCTTCTTCGGCCGACCTTGAGGTAGGGAAGACGTATGTGATACCTCTTCGTATCTCTACCGACGATGCAGAGGTGAAGCTGACGGAAGCACAAAAGCAATACCTCTTTTTCGTAGTTGCGCAAGGTGAACGCCTTAATCCGGAGAAGAGCGCCGGATATAAAGTGTTGAGTTGTATGGAAACCGGTGATGCCGATCCGCGTATTCACTGCGAGTTCTTCTTGTCTAAGGAAGGCAAACCTCTTTTTGACCATGTAGTATTGTTCTCAGCGAACCTAAATTACAATGCTTCTACCGGAAAGGTGTATCTTCACATGAATAACAGTGTAGGCAGTATTCTGAACAATAGAGAAAGATACATCAAGCCCTTGCAGGATATGGGTATCAAGGTAATCCTGAGTCTGATGGGTAATCACGATCCGGCAGGAGTGTCGCACCTTGAAGAGTCTACAGCAGTGGAATTTGTGAAGGATCTGAAAAAGGCAGTAGATGCTTATGGTCTCGACGGTGTTTTCTGGGATGATGAATACACCTCTCCCAACGCATCTATCCCTGGATTCTCCAACGGCAATACCAAGAATGCTTCCCGCCTTATTTTTGAAGCCAAAAGAGCTATGCCCGATAAGTTGAATATGGTTTTTGCTTTTTCTACAATTGCTTCTCTTAACGAAGTGGATGGCGTGAAGCCGGGAGAATATGTGGATTTTATGACAGCCAATTATGGAGGTTCTATTTCTATTAATAACTGGCCAGGTGCAACATCCAAGCAAGGTATGCCATATCCTTATGAATTTGCTCGCGGCTATACCGGCTCGCCTTCAAGGATTGTAAGTGGAAACTGGGGTGGTATTATGGTATTTGCGCTTAGTGAACATCGTAGCAATTGGCAATCATTGGGGCTTCCGGCACTTCGTAACATTGCAAGTACCATGTTCGGGGATGAACTTTATTATACAGGGAAAAGCTATCCTGTTGAATGGTGATGTTTAACTATATTAAACAATATGATGATCGTATGAAAAAGTTATTCATGATATTAATGTCGGCAGCACTGTTTGTATGCTGTAGCGATGATAAGGAAGATACAGGTGGCGTTGTTGGTAATCAAGAGATTTCTTTAAGCACCGAAGCTCTTGTCTTGGATATGAACGGTAAGACTTCTGGTGGTTCTTCCAACACAGTTACTATAACTTCCAGTGCTGAATGGCGACTGGCCGGAGATGTTTCATGGTGTACTCCTTCTGTAGCCAAAGGTAACAATGGTACCACAGTTACTTTCACTGCGGCTACTAATGAAACCGGCGAGAACAGAGAAGTAAACTTGTATTTTATTTGTGGCAACGCTGCCCGGAAACTGACAATCAAGCAGTTTCCGGAAGAGGTCGTCGAATTCAAAAATATAGGCGATTCCTATACAATGGCTGCTGCCGGTGGGCGGATGACCATCATGGTAAAGACAAACCTCGATACCAGTACAAGCGAAACGTCAGAAGATTGGATCAATCTCTATCGGATAGGTGATCCATCCTCAAGCGAACAATGGATTCAATTTGTTGTGGATGCCAATTCTACGTTTTATGATCGGGAAGCAACGATTACCATGTTTAAAGGAACCACTCTTGAAAAAAAAATCAAGGTGATTCAGTCCAAGTTTATTGGAGTCATCATTGAAGGCCCGAAATCTTATGAATTTGGTGTCGATGGAGGAACGGTCAGTGTTAAGGCTACCGGGAGTATCGACTTTAAATCTATCTTAGCTGCTAATTCGGCTTGGATAAAAGCTGTTGAGACATCTTCTACAGGAACGGATATTATTACAAAAACGTTTGATATCACTTGCGAAGCAGGGAAGTGGACTCGTACGGGAGCGGTAGGTTTTGTTGCTCTTTCTGGTTCTACTACTGCAGTTACCATCAGTATATCACAGGTTGATCCCAATCCGGAGCTGTTCACCATACCTGATGCCACTTTTGCAAAACGTCTTGTTGCTCTGAAGCATATTACAGAAAAAGACAACAAATATTATATGAATTATTCAGGTTACATAGCAACTTCTTTATCTATCACAGGAAATACGTATTCTTCTATTCAATCTCTTGAAGGATTGGAAAGATTCGTGAATCTAACTTCGTTTACTAATGAAGATAATCTTGTTAGAAAAGTCGATGTAAGTAAGAATACCAAGATTAGGAGTTTATCCCTTAATTATTTCCCATTGGAAGAGCTGATAATGGGAGACATCAATGTCACATCTTTTACTGCAAATAATTATTTGTATGCCTATTATGATAATACAAAACGCTCAAAATCATTTACGGTTTCGAGCAGTAAACTGAAGACCATCACTATAAATCATACGTCAAATGCGACGAACGACGAAGTGGAATGGGTGGATATCACAGAATGTCCGGCGTTGACAAGTCTCAGCTGTAACCGTAATAGTGGCAAACTGAAGTCTATCTATGTGACTCAGGCGCAGAAAGACGCATACGATGCTGGTAAGCTTTCCATTATAACTAATGTTAATTTTGATAAAAGCACTGGCGTTATTGTCAAATAGAGTTGTATATATGTATATATGACCTTGTCACCCGGGTGATCATATCCTGTCGCCCGGGTGATCTTTTTCGAAAAAGCGATCTGATAGTGTGATGTGATATATAATTATCAGGCTAAAATCATGAAAACCCTCCGTATCAATCCTTTATTGGGGTTCCGAGTGTTTATTCCGGTATGGGTCTCCCTTTTGTGATGGTTCAGCTGATCTCTGTGATCATGTTCTCCGCACTGATCACCGAAGAAATCAAATAAAATTCATATCTTTACCCTCATGAGTGAAACATTTAAAATAGAAGGACAACCGTTGCCCGGCATACCTTGGGAAGAACACCCGGAAGGCTGCACAACCCGCAGACCGGTCGTATCACCACCTACTACGGTTGTGCCGATACGGTGACCGGACTCTGTTTCGGATACATTCCTGAGATCATCGAATTTACCAAACAGCACAGTATTGTGTAAATCCTTTTAGCATCGATTGTAATGAATAGATCTTTATTAGCTTTAACACTGGCTTTCAGCAGTCTCTCCTCCTTCGGGGGGGAGCGTGAAAGCTTCCGCCCGGTTGACTATGTCAATCCCTTCATCGGCACCACCAATTTCGGTACGACCAATCCCGGGGCTCTCTGCCCCAACGGCTTGATGTCTGTAGTACCGTTCAATGTAATGGGTTCCGATCTGAACAAGTACGACAAGGATGCCCGCTGGTGGTCGACCCCCTACGAATACCACAACACGTACTTCACCGGCTTCTCGCATGTGAACCTGAGCGGAGTGGGCTGCCCGGAACTGGGCTCCCTGCTGGTGATGCCCACCACCGGGAAGCTGGAGGTTGATTTCCATTCGTATGGCTCCCCCTACCAACATGAGAAAGCTTGGCCGGGTTATTATACGAATACCCTCACCCGGTACGACATACAAACGGAGGCCTCGGCTACCCTCCGAAGCGGAGTGCTCCGTTTTACCTTCCCCGCAGGCGAAAGCCATATCCTGCTGAACCTAGGTGAAGGTCTGACGAATGAAACCGGCGCTCTCGTCCGCAAGGTGAACAACCAGGAAGTGGAAGGCGTAAAACTCCTGGGTACTTTCTGCTACAACCCGCAGGCGGTATTCCCGATCTACTTCGTGATGCGTATCAATAAACAACCGGAACAGACTGGTTGCTGGAAGAAACAACGCCCGATGCAGGGAGTGGAAGCGCAGTGGGACCCCGACCAGGGCAAGTACAAACTCTACCCGGACTACTCCAAAGAGCTGGCCGGTGATGATGTAGGCGTTTACTTCTCGTTCCATACCCAGGCCGGCGAACAGGTGGAGGTGCAGATGGGTGTTTCGTTCGTAAGCATCGAGAATGCCCGGCTGAACCTGGATACGGAACAATCGGGGAAGACGTTCGAGGCAATCCGCACGGAAGCGGCTGATAAATGGAACGACGACCTGTCGCGCATCCTGGTGGAAGGCGGCACGGACGAACAGAAAACGGTATTCTATACCGCCCTTTACCATACCCTGATCCATCCGAACATCCTGAACGATGTGAACGGGGAATACCCGGCCATGGAAAGCGGCAGGATACTCAAGACCGATGGTACCCGTTACACGGTCTTCTCCCTGTGGGACACCTACCGCAACCTTCACCAACTGATGACGCTTGTCTGGCCCGACCGCCAAACGGACATGATCCGTTCAATGATCGGCATGTACAAGGAATGGGGCTGGATGCCGAAATGGGAACTGTACGGCCGCGAGACGTGGACCATGGAGGGCGATCCTTCCATCCCGGTGATCACGGACAGCTGGCTGAAAGGTTTAAAAGACATTGATATAGAAACAGCTTACGAAGCTTTCCGAAAATCGGCCACCATGCCTGGTATCAACTATCCTACCGATACTGTAAACAAAGGCGGTGCCTTGCCCGACTCCTATTATGCCTCTCTGAAGGGGCAATTCAACCGGATGCGTCCTGACAATAGCGACTACATGCGGCTGGGCTATGTGCCTTTGCGCAGTGAATACGACAACTCGGTCTCTCATGCACTGGAATACTACATTGCCGATTACTCTCTGTCTTTACTGGCCGAATCCTTAGGCAAGAAGGAAGATGCGGCTTACTTCAAGAAACGCTCCCTGAACTACAAACATTATTATTCACCTGAATTCGGTACGTTCCGTCCTATATTGCCGGATGGCCGTTTCCTGTCGCCGTTCAACCCTGAGCGGGGGATGAACTTTGAAGAGAACCCGGGCTTCCACGAGGGGAGTGCATGGAACTATACATTCTACGTTCCGCACGATGTGAAAGGACTGGCTAAGTTAATGGGTGGGCAGAAGAAGTTTGTCGACAAGCTGGAAATGGTGTTCGACAAAGGATATTATGATCCGAGCAACGAGCCTGATATCGCTTACCCGTACCTGTTCAGCTACTTCAAAGGAGAGGAGTGGCGTACACAACACCATGTACTCCGGTTGCTGGAGAAGTATTACACCACGCGTCCGGAGGGTATCCCGGGCAATGACGATGCGGGCACGATGTCTGCCTGGGCGGTGTTCAGTATGCTGGGCTTCTATCCGGATTGCCCGGGGGAGCCTTCTTATACACTGACTACCCCGGTATTCGACCGCATTACCATCCAGCTTGACGAACGGTATTGGCAGCAAAAGGAATTGGTCATTGAAACCGACCGCAACAAGCCGGAAGATAGCTACATAAAGGGAATCACACTGAACGGAAAGCCGTTTACGGGATATCGGATCTCACATCAGGAATTGATGCAGGCGGGTAAGTTATTCATCCACCTGACATCAAAGAAGTGAATTAAAAAAAATGAAACAATAAAATGAAACAGCATTACATTCAGTTTAGTAACAGGTTATTAGGCTACTGTGTATTAGGAGCAGCTATGTTTATCTCCTGTGATCGTACGTCGGGGCAAAAGACGGTCGATAATGATTACGCACAGTATGTCGACCAACGTATCGGAACCGGTGGGCATGGACATGTGTTTATGGGGGCCAATACCCCTTTCGGGTTGGTGCAGCTCGGCCCGACAAGTATTCCGCAAACGTGGGACTGGACATCCGGATATCACATTTCCGATACAACGGTGATTGGGTTCAGCCACCTGCATTTGAATGGTACAGGCATAGGCGATCTGAGTGACATTGTATTGATGCCTACGACTGGGGCGGTTAATCACAACCGGGGTACACACGATGGATACGATACGGGTATGTGGTCCTACTTCAGCCGGGTCAACGAGCAATTTGCCCCGGGTTATTATGCTACATTCCTCGATCGCTACCAGGTAGGGGTGGAACTTACAGCTACGCAAAGAGTCGGTTTCCACAAATATACATTTGAGGGAGATGACAAAGATGCCCGTATTGTTGTGGATCTGGAGAACGGAACGTGCTGGGATGCTCCGGTAGAAGGTCATCTGGTAGTGCTGAACGATCGTACTATCGGCGGGTACCGCTACTCGAAAGGATGGGCCAAAGATCAGCGCATCTACTTTGTGGCAGAGTTTTCGCGTCCTTTTAAATCATTCCAGTTGTACGATAAGAATACTCCTCAAAACGGGCAGACAATAACCACCAAACAGGTATATGGTGAAGCGCTTTATGGTGAAATCGGGAACGAACCTCTGTATGTGAAGGTGGCTTTGTCGCCTGTCAGCATAAAGAATGCCGAATTGAATATGAAAGCCGAGCTTCCGGATTGGAACTTTGCACAAACAAAAGCGAATGCTTACGCTGCCTGGAATAAGGAATTATCCAAGATACAGATCCAAACCGAAGATGAGCGTGTAAAGAAGATATTCTATACCGGTCTTTTCCATACGATGGTGGCTCCATCTGTTTTCGGTGATGTAAACGGTGAGTACAGGGGTGCAGATGGAAAGTTCCATGCAAGCAATGAGTTTACCAACTATACCACTTTCTCGTTATGGGATACTTATCGGGCAGCACATCCGCTGATGACGTTGATCCATCCGGAGAAGGTACCCGATGTAATCAATACCATGCTGCATATCTATAAGCAACAAGGAAAACTGCCTGTATGGCACCTGATGGGTTGTGAAACCGATTGTATGGTGGGTAATCCGGCTATTCCGGTGGTGGCCGATGCCATGTTGAAAGGTTTCAAAGGTTTTGACTATGAGTTGGCTTACGAAGCGATGAAGACATCGGCTATGCTCGATGAACGCGGACTGGATCTGTACAAGAAATACGGATACATACCTTTCGACAAATACAACGAATCGGTGGCTACTTGTCTGGAATATGGATTGGCCGATTGGGCTTTGGGGCAAGTGGCGTTACAGAATGGTAAGAAGCTGGATTATCAGTATTTCAACACCCGGAGCAAAGCTTACAAATATTATTTCGATACACAGATATGCTTCCTGAGAGGACTTTCTTCTACAGGCGAATGGCGGACTCCATTCAATCCCTTCCAGTCTACTCACCGGGAAGACGATTATACGGAAGGCAATGGTTGGCAATACACATGGCTGGTACCGCATGATGTCGAAGGTTTAGCCGCACTTTTCGGTTCGACTGAGAATTTCCATGCGAAGCTCGATTCGTTATTTGTAGTCGAAGGTAGTTTGGGAGAGGAAGCATCGCCTGATATCAGTGGATTGATCGGACAATATGCACATGGCAATGAACCCAGCCACCATGTACTATATCTTTATACGATGACCGGCCAACCCTGGAAAACAGCAGATCTTGTCCGGCAGGTACTTTCGGAACTTTATCATGATCAGCCCGACGGTCTATCGGGCAATGAGGATGTAGGACAGATGTCTGCCTGGTATATTCTGTCGGCATTGGGTTTCTATCAGGTAGAACCTGCAGGCGGACGTTACTTCTTTGGCTCGCCCATCGTCGACGAAGCTACCCTCAATGTAGGCAATGGTAAAAAAATACGAATCAAAGCGCATGCCAATTCGGTGGAAAACAAGTATATTCAGAGCATCAAACTGAATGGCAAGCCCTACACACTTCCGTATATCAGTTTTACAGACTTGTCTGCCGGGGGGAAATTAGAGTTTGAGATGGGTCCCAAGCCGGCGGTATGGTTTGAGCCCTGATGTGAAGATGCTGATTCTACTAAAAACAATGATATTATGATGAATGCCAAAATGTATTTCTTGTTGCTTTTGATCCTTCTTGGATGTACGGCTACCGAAGTGAATGCCCAAACAGCTTCTGCTTATGTATCTCAACGCAAGCCTGTAGAAGAAAGACTTTTTACTTCGCAGGCCATAGAAACCGAAATGAATCGTATCACCGCGCTGCTTACTCATCCGAAACTGATTTGGATGTTCAACAACTGTTTCCCCAACACGCTTGAAACCACTGTACACTATCGGGTTACAAACGGCAAACCCGATACTTTTGTATATACAGGAGACATTCATGCAATGTGGTTGCGCGACTCGGGAGCACAAGTATGGCCTTATGTTCAATTTGCCAACCAGGACCCAAAGTTGAAGCAAATGATTGCCGGCGTTATCAACCGCCAGTTTATCTGCCTGACGATAGACCCGTATGCCAATGCGTTCAATGACGGCCCGGCAGAAGAAAACCGCTGGTCGACCGATGTGACCAATGAACCGGCCAATCCCTTGGTACACGAGCGCAAATGGGAGATCGACTCGCATTGTTACCCCATCCGCTTAGCATACGAATACTGGAAAGTAACGGGAGACGCAAGTGTGTTCGACGAAACTTGGATCAAGGCTGTGGAGAATATCCTGAAAACAATGAAAGAGCAACAACGCAAGGAGAATCCCGGAGCATATTTCTTTCTGCGCATCACCGACCGTCAGCTCGATACCAAGAACAACCAGGGTTGGGGAAATCCGGTGAAACCTGTCGGACTGATCGCTTCCTCCTTCCGCCCGTCGGACGATGCTACTTCGTACGAATTCCTGATTCCATCCAACTTTATGGCAGTTACCTCGTTGCGCAAGGCAGCCGAGATACTAACTACTGTGAATAAGAATAAGGAATTAGCCGGACAATGCACAGCACTGGCCGATGAGGTGGAAACTGCTCTCCGCAAACATGCCACATACGAACATCCTGCATACGGAACCATCTTCGCTTACGAAGTCGATGGTTTCGGCAATTATTACCTGATGGACGATCCGAATGTGCCGAGCCTGCTTGCGATGGCTTACTTAGGCGATGTGGATGTGAACGACCCCATCTACCAGAATACCCGCCGTTTCGTGTGGAGTGAAGACAACCCCTACTTCTTCAAAGGAAAAGCAGGCGAAGGAATCGGCAGTCCGCACATCGGCCGGCACAATATGATCTGGCCGATGAGCTTGATGATGAGAGCCTTCACGTCGAAGAACGATGCGGAGATCAAAGCCTGCATCGAAGCACTTCTGACAACAGATGCCGGAAAAGGATTCATACACGAATCGTTCCATAAAGACGATCCGAATAACTTCACCCGGGAATGGTTTGCCTGGCAAAACACACTTTTCGGCGAGCTGATCATCAAGCTTGTCAATGATGGAAAGGTGGAACTTCTGAATTCAATCCACTAAAATACTGTATCAATCATGAGAAACATCACTTTACATACGCTGGGTGTCGCTGCTTTATTGGCTGTATGCACCGGCTGTACGCAACCGGCTACGGATAAGCCGCAGGAAGAAACCCGCTTGTCGGACTACGTGAGCACATACGTGGGAACACTCTCTACCTTCGCCCTGTCGACCGGGAATACTTATCCGGCCACTGCCCTACCCTGGGGCATGAATTTCTGGACGCCTCAAACCGGTAAGATGGGCGACGGGTGGACGTACAACTATGCCGACCGGGAGATACGCGGCATCAAGCAGACGCACCAGCCCAGCCCGTGGATCAATGATTACGGGCAGTTTGCGCTTATGCCCGTCAAAGGCCGGCAAAAGATCGATCAGGATGCCCGTCGGAGTGCGTTCTCGCATAAATCAGAAACAGCCAAACCTTATTATTACAGTGTATATCTGGGCGATCACGATATCACAGCCGAGGTATCGCCTACCGAACGGGCGGCAATGATGCGTTTCACATTCCCCGAGAGCAACGAAAGCGCGGTGGTGGTCGATGCTTTCGACAGAGGTTCGTATATCAAGGTGATCCCGGAGAAGAATACGGTAGTGGGATATACAACACGCAACAGCGGGGGTGTACCCGATAATTTCCGCAACTGGTTTGTGATTGAATTTGATACTCCTTTCGCCACTTCCGAAGTGTGGAAGGAAGGCGCACAGGTGATTCCCGACACCAGCGAATATACAGGTAATCATGCCGGGGCTGTCGTAGGTTTCGATACCCGGCGTGGGCAACAGGTACATGCACGTGTCGCTTCTTCGTTTATCAGTCTGGAGCAAGCATATACGAATCTGAAAGAACTGGGCAACCGTCGCTTCGATGAAGTGAAGGAATCGGCGCAACAAAGCTGGGACGATGTACTGGGACGTATCAAGGTCGAAGGCGGAACGGAAGACCAATACCGTACGTTCTATTCCTGCTTGTACCGCTGTCTGTTGTTCCCGCGTAAGTTCTATGAAGTAGCCGGGAACGGAGACATCCTGCACTATAGCCCGTACAACGGCCAGGTGCTTCCCGGATATATGTACACCGACACCGGCTTCTGGGATACATTCCGCAGCCTGTTCCCGTTGTTGAACTTGGTATACCCTTCTGTGAATACCGAGATACAACAAGGATTGGCGAACGTAGCTCAGGAGAGCGGCTTCCTGCCCGAATGGGCCAGTCCCGGCCATCGCGATTGCATGATAGGGAACAATTCGGCTTCTGTCGTTGCCGATGCGGTTGTTGCCGGGATTACAGGGCAAGATCTTACCAAGCTGTACGAAGCGCTGGTGCACGGTACGGAACATGTGTACCCGGGCGTGAACTCTACCGGAAGACTTGGACACGAATATTACAACACCCTGGGTTACGTGCCGTATGACGCGGGAATCAAGGAAAATACCGCCCGTACATTGGAGTATGCGTACAACGATTGGTGCATGCTTCAATTGGCAAAGAAGCTGGGACGCCCGCAAGCGGAACAGGACAAATGGGCCGCACGCGCATTAAATTACCGGAACGTGTTCGACCCGTCGACGAAACTGATGCGGGGAAAGAACCGGGACGGAAGTTTCCAAACGCCGTTCAGTCCCTATAAGTGGGGCGATGCCTTCACCGAGGGCAATAGCTGGCATTACACGTGGAGCGTGTTTCACGACGTACAAGGACTGATAGACCTGATGGGTGGAGCGCAGCCGTTTACCCAGATGCTCGACTCCGTGTTTGTGGTACCACCCGTCTTCGACGATAGCTATTACGGATTCCAGATACACGAGATCACCGAGATGATCATCATGAATATGGGCAACTATGCGCACGGCAACCAACCTATACAGCACATGATCTATCTGTACGACTGGGCCGGGCAACCTTGGAAAACACAATATTGGGCACGCGAGGTCATGGATCGACTCTATACCGCTGCCCCCGATGGGTATTGCGGCGACGAGGACAACGGACAAACCTCGGCCTGGTACGTTTTCACCGCCTTGGGATTCTATCCGGTGTGTCCGGCGAGCGGCCAGTATGCTATCGGCTCTCCGCTCTTCCGTAAAGCAACGATCTGCTTGGAGAATGGAAAGGAGATTGTGCTGTCGGCTCCCGAGAACGCAGCGAGTCATCGGTACATCTCTGCAATGAAACTGAATGGAAGCAACTATACCAAGAATTATCTGAAGCATACGGAACTTCTGCAAGGAGCGAACATTACCTTTGAAATGAATCCGGAACCCCAGCAGAGCCGGGGAGTGGAACATAGCGACTTCCCTTATTCGTTCTCAAAACAATAAATATTCTCTCTATACAGCAAAGAGGTAGAATGACGATCTGTCGCACCGAACATTCTGAACTACGTAACCTGCACATTAAATCCCGTTAGCCATGCAAAGACCAACGGGATTTTTACTATTCAATCAGTTTTGGGCAGACCAAAACACATACTTGTTCAAACCAGATTATTTGTATTTATCAGGAATATTCTGCATTTGTTTTTCTAAATCCCAATCCTCAGGTTTATACTTTAGATCAAACCATTTAGCTCCATTTTCTATCCACTGTTTTCGATAGTCTATAGTAGATTCAACAGTACAATCTTCATATCCAAACTCACCACCACAACATGGGCAGATGTCATAAGTCGGACAGTTTCCGTCTTCTCCCCAGGGTTTATCTTCGCTATACAAACCGCATATTCTACAAAAATGTTCTTTCATATATTTATCATTTTTATTGATTAAGCCAATACTTCATACCATTCGTCGGTCTAAACACCGTACGTGGTGTTCCAGATGCATCCATTACTCCAAATGTATTGGTTTTTGGATAGTATTTTAACACATCGCCATTTGGCCTAGTTTTCACTAATGTGCCTGAAGGAGAATTATGCAAAAAATCAGTTGCTCCTTCAACATATTGTTTGGCATTTTGGAATTCAGGGAATTCATTTCTATGTTTGTTCCAATGCGTGAGGGCATTTTCTACCGCACTAAATTTTCCTGTTTTAGTCCATATAGCAGCCCCACGTACTGCTGTTTTTCCATACTTTACAAAAGGCAATAATGCTGCTGCTTCCCAGGCAAAATCTTCTACTTCTATCTCCTGATTTGTTAAATAGTTATAACCAATCTCCCCACCAGGAACAAATGATAATGCTGTTTCATTTACTGCATTAACTGCTTCTATTGCTTTATCAAGTCTTCGTTTAGCATCTTCCTGTACAGCTCTATCCTCGGAAGATCTTTGACGGGGATGCATTCCTATTTCATATGATAACCAGCTAAAAAACAAGTTTACATATTCCCTGAGCCCCTTAGGCTCGCTTTTCGCAAGATCACCTTCAGGTACCATTCCTGTTGGATCAATATACCTTACAGGATTATTAAAACAATATGCATACGGCGAGATTGAATAATACTTCTCCGCCAAAGGATCCATCGTAGTAAACCGCCCCAAAGCAGGCTCATACTGCCTTGCCGAATAATCATACCAATTCAAACCATCCAATCGATCCAATTCCTTGCCACCATACTTATAAGGCTGCCTATCCTGCTCCGTACTTGAAGTCTCTGCAAACGTCATACCAAATGGGTAGTAGTGGTTCTTCTGAATCACATTGCCATTCATATCGGCCACCACACGGCTGTTGCCCAAATGATCGGTCAAGTAAAAATAATAGGTACCACCTTCGATATAGCCCCCATCGACCAATGTACATTTCAAGACACCATTTTCATAGATGTGATTACCAACATAGTCCGTGGTCTTGGTCGTTGTCAAAGAGCTACCAGTTTTCTGAACAACTTTAATCTTACGACCATCCGAAAGGTAGGTGTACAGATTCTGTCCATTACCTTTCGCATTGGTAATATCCAACTGTCTGGGCAAATTTAACGAATTATATGAGATTCCCATTATTCCTTTATTGGAATCTTTCACCAACGCACCATTTCTATTATATTTGTAGTTCTCGTTCTCAATCTGATAGGCTTTAAAGTCTCCCGATTCATTCATACTCACACTTATACCAGCGTCAGTAGCTTTTGTCAATTGATTGCCTGCGTAGGTCATCGACAGTTTATCCACCATACCATAAGTACTGTTGGTGCTTGTTTTGCCCCAGCGCTCCAATGAGATAATATTACCATGTTTGTCATACGCTATCAGCGGCACTTTATAGCTATCATTAGCTACACCATTGAGTAAGTAATCGGCTTTCACCAATCGAGAAAAATTATCATACGTAAAGGTATATCCACGAAGCGTTTCAGACCCAACCTTCCAACTCATTGCTGTAATATTTCCATTGTAACAAGCGGTATTACCAGCATACGAATCATTGTAATACAACGTCTGAGCAAAGAGGGTGCCTACAATAGATTTCATCCACGAACGGATGTTGTAAGTATATGTCGAGACAGGCAGAGAGGCTTTCTTGTTTGTCTTTAATCGACCCAATTCGTCATACGAATTTGCTGCAAGCACAACAAAAGCCCCTTCACCTAATTTATGTTTACAGGTATCCAGCCGCCCGGCATGGTCATACTTATACTCATATAGTTCTTTTGTCTCCGCTGTAACACCATTTTTCTTGTGAACGCGCATCCGCTTCACTGGATTGTTCATAAAATTATAGATGAAATATTCTGTCTCCGCACCCCCTAAATGATTAGTACTCCGGTTTTGAACAATACGCCCACGACTATCATAGTAGATAGCAGAATATAGATTGGTGGTACCAGTATCAGCATCGCCTACGATTGTTCCAGTCAGAAGGCCTTTTGCCGGAGCGTCGCCAGTTGTAAAGCGGGTATCAAAACCTGCATCAGAACCATTAAGAGCTGAGTAATACAGCGAAGAGAAGTTGATATTCCTATTCTGGTAGCTGTAAGTATCATAATAATTGGTTGTATAGTGTTTTACAGAATTTAGTATCAGGCTATCAGCTGTCAACATAACCTTGTAACGATTATAAATACTGGCATCTTTATATATAGCTTGTAAGATTTCATTTTCGAAATTTGAAGTTGAAATTGCCAATTCTACATTCCTACGTTTTACATTAGAACAAATCCCTGTAAGCACCGTACGGCCCAAAGAATCCGGGAAAGTAAAGAACCATTCATTATTTAGTCGCTGTTCTCCATCCTGACTAAAAATCAAACAGTTATTCTTATCATAAACATAGTATACCCAATCTGCTCCGGGAAGTTTTTTACCTACACAACGGCTCTTCTTATCATATTTATAAAGAAATGCCAATTGATAAATATCTATGTTTGTGATAGGGTATGATTTTACTTCCATAAGTTTATCGACGAGCTTAGGTGGCAATACGCACTTCAAATTACCCTGATTATCATAGATATAATAGGTGTCATACGAGTCTCCGGAATTAAGTTGCCTGAGAAGAAGCACTTGCCCAAGCTTGTTTTTAAATTCAAAACTCTGACTGCCATCCTCATCCGTCATCTTTAAAACATGAAGCTCTGCATCAGCAAAAACTCCTGAATTTATAATTTTATCCTCTACTAAGGTATAGTGAATACACGGATACAAAGAGCTATTGGTCAGGTAATCCTTCTTGGAAGATTTATTATTTTGATGCCAAGACATTCCTGGCCCAAACTCTTGTAAGACTCTATCCAAAGGAGAACTTTCGTAGATCAACTTTGAATACGGATAGGTGTCGCCAGCATTAAGAGATATCGCCGCTGTCTTAAGAATACTCGCTTCGGTATAATTCCCATCTCCGCTACCATAACCGGGAAGCCACTGATTCAAAGGACGCCCATATGTATCATACTCCTGTAAAGATACCAAATCTTTTTTTAAGGGAGTAACACCTCGCTGTACGGTTTGTGTAGGCCGCCCCAAGCCGTCAAAATATTGAATGATATCCTGATACTTTGTTCCATCAGCAGAGGTCATGGTGCGTGTAAGATTATAATTCTGTGTCAAACTTTGCGAAGAGAGTTCTGACAAGAAAAAGAATAACCCACTCAACACTATTATTGATTTTAAAACTAATCTTTTCATAAATGTCTTTTTTTATATTAGCATTTCTGTTTTCTATCACAAATTACTGTTATAGTTGTATACAAACTGTTGAACTGTTTTTCCTTCATGATCCTTTATGGCATCCAACCGTCCAAACGAATCATATTCGTAAGTAGTCATTACTCCGCGGGGGTCCGTTTTTTTTATCACTCCAACCAGCGGTTTATAGACGTATGTGGTTATCTGAGCTATTGAATTTTTGAAATACTTATCCAATTTCTGACGAATCTCAGTAATATCCGGAGTATTCTGATTCTCCAACAATGCCATTTGGGCATCTGTTGTACACCCCAGTGCTTGCCGAACACTATCATACGTCGAATTTACAATCTCGGCTATCACATACTGTTTATTATATCCCCATAGATAAACGATGTTACTATTATCGTTCTCGGTGAGTTGGATAAGGTTTCCATTATCAGAATATTTGCAAATAGCCTCTGGTGAATAATTTGAATTTGGATCAAAAGTCCTCACGCTACCCTGCGTAGTACCAAGAACTCCATTGACACTTTTGTTTGAGAACTTAAAATTACTCAGAAGCAATGAGTCTTGTATTCCCAGCTTCTCGAGAGAAATAATCTGTCCATTTGCATTATATTTTTTAAGAATTCCGGAAGAAACATATTGAGTATTTGCCTTTTTGACAACTGTTACTTTCTCTACAGGAGAATTTAAAATATGCTTATCGGCCATACTCTTCAAAAAAGTCCCATTGGACAAATCATAATCTTGAGGGTATACAAAATAAGAACTCTCCTTATCTTCAGAACCATAAATACTCTGCTCTACAGAAGCCAAGGACAAGTTTGATGGATTATACGTATATGCATAATCTGTTATTATAGACTTGCCATTGACATATTCCTTAACTGTTTGCTTAGTTTTTTCTATCCAAAATTTAGCAGATGGATAAACATAGAGCATCATCCTGCCAGTTGTCATTATCAATGCATAAGGGTTATATGCTGCACTAGGAACTTCTGAACAATTCTCATACCCATAATAGATATCTTCGGCAACAATATTAATATAATGCAATTCTTTATTCAGGACAGAATACGTTGTTTCTATTTCTTGCTTTAAATTATCACTGGAATCATAAATACACTGTTTTATCATATTACCATTATGCGGATCTTCCAAAGGCTTGTAATAATCAAATAAAGGATTAGTATTTAACTTTCTATTCCAATAGTAATAAGCTGTTTTTCCCCCATTCTTATTGACCACAACTCTACCGTATCCGATCTTAGTTTCAGTTCCTGGAACCATATTTTCAGACGACTGCACCCAGTATTTTTTCTCTACAGGAGGACGTATTGATTGCTCATGAATCATATCTGGAATTTCAGTGTTTCCTGGAAGAGTATTTTGATACAATAACATTTTCTCTCTGCCAAATTTTATAGGAGACATCAAAAGACCCGAAGAACTTCCCGTTTCTGTTATGTAACTATACAGCATAGATGCTACATTAGTATTTTCTCGCTGGCGAATTTCCTTTATACGTATACCTCCGCCGGTAGAAGTCTTTGTAAGAGTACTTCTTAGAGACATTTCAACTCGCTTATCACCCGGAAAGTTTACATAAGGTACTATCTGCGGTGAAGAGAGCATTGGTTTCAACTGATACTTTCCAGGCGAAAGAGTTAGTGTATATCTATATACAACTTCCTTTTTATCCAATGTGTCAATAGGGTTGATTGTCCAAGTTTTAAATCCTGAAACATATTCCACAGGTCCATTCGGAGTTACTGCCGTCGCATACTTCATCAGCATAGCTGGAGAAGGCCACATTTCTTTCCAATAGTAGGCAGCTCTATTTGTCCACCTTATTGTAATATCTACCTCCGTTTCTACTGTAACAGTAAAATCCTTGGTACCAGTTAGTTCAGCAGGAATGGTAGAATTGGTATTAGTATCCATTGTGCTTACACTAATCGTTGGAGGTGCAGAGGTGGTATTACAATCAAAATATCTGTAATTGGTAAATTGGTGAGGTTCGTAATAAAACTCAGTATACCCCCCTGTCGGATATTGAATACCAGTCAACAAACCAGCTTGTACACTTTCTGGATTGGGCCTGTTGTCTGCATACGTAATTGTATTTGTATACGGAAATCCATTATATGTATCCTCACCAACTCGAGACTGGTTGACGATTAACGTATGTCCGTAAGTTCCACCAATATTTTCTTTTCCATTATAGAATCCCCAATAGTCTCGCGCTGCCGATGTTTTGCACGGCAGTTCAGGAGAATTATAAAAGAAAGTATAAGGAGGCAAAGAATTAGTCACAGCTCCTGCTGCGTTTACACCTTGTTCAGTTATAGATAATAGCTTTAGCCGATTATAGATATAACTATCAGCATAAATGGAGTTATAATTTAACAAATTACCCGACTGATTATAGTAGTCGTAAATAGAGTTTCCACCGACTCTATTCCCAACAAAATAGCCATAATTCAGCTTGAATTTCTTGACCAATTTATTAGTTGGCCGATCTATTACGGATATGTACTCTAACTTTTTAGCACTCCCCCGCATATCCGTCCTACTTCCAACATCAAATCGTATGATTGCATCATCTGATTCAATCTCATAAAGATACGAATTATTTATCGACATGGATGGTAATAAGTTCCTATCTACTTTGTGATTGGCCCTATTCGGATGATCATAATAGGCATTTTCCACTACGGAAGGAAGGGGAGATATCGTTCCATATTTTTTATATTTCAACTTTATTGTTCTACCAGAAGGTGAAACTATCTGAGACAGATAGCATGATACAGCTCTTTTGTTATAAGCACCATCTGTATGATCAGCAATATTTGTTTCTACCTCTCCGAAATAATATTGAATTCCGTCTGCGTCCGTTAGTTTGGTTACAAGAAAAGGGCTTCCTTCTATTTTAACTTTTTGATCTTTACCTACTACAGTAAAATTATCCTGAAGAATATTATATGCAAATTTGAAACTTTTCCCTAAAAAATTCGCAAAATAAAGCTGTGCCTCACCTTCTCCGTTTCTCAATATCCTATCGTACAAATCAAACGAAAGATCATTGGGCGTATAGTTGACTAAACATTTAAATCTATTTAAGCCATGAAATCCAATCTGAGACATTTCATGATTTCCACTGATTTTGTACTGTAAACCCAATTGGTAATCCCCAACAGAATAACCAAAAAACTGATGGAAATTAGATACAGGATTAAGCACTAAGTCATTAAATAAATGTTTCCAATCGTTAGTAAGATTAGATGCTGACGGAGGAGCTACCTGCGTAGCAATAACTCCACCGGCATTCAAATTCCAGTTAAGTCCAACCCAAGTTGCTTCTTGATCGACTTTAATAGCCGAAGCATGATAATCCAAGGAAATAGGCAAACTTAGATCACCTGACTTCACAGTATAAATGGGGATTGAAATATCAGGAACACCTGTATAGGTGTTTACAGGGATTTCCACTACCCTCTCAAAAGCAGCCACTTCTGGCGATTTTACAGTAATCCGCTGAATAGACTCAGTAGATTGCGAATAAACATTGAAGGGAATAATAAGCCCCAATGTCATCATAATTATCATCACTATTTTTGTTTTCATTCTTCTTTACATTTTAAGCGTTTTTATATTTCTACACTTTATAAGACTGCCTGTTTCATAAGTTAAAGACTGAGGATCCTTTTCAGTCTTTAACTTGTATGCAAGCCTTTTTATACGATCATCTCATTCGCACCCAAGGCGCCAACCAATGCACTAACTGCTGCGATAATTACTTTCAGGATTACATCCCATGCTTTACTGTTTGTTTTCATTGTTACTTGTATTAATTCATTTCTTACTGTGGCCGGTACCTTCCCGCAGGGCAAAGGAATCCCCTGTACGAACCCATACGGATTCATAGAAAAACACGCCTGCAACGAACAGGTACGACCGATTTAAATTTCTCAGACTGGAGAGCGAAAAGCCGGGACACCGTTGCACTTTATAAATTTAAGCGCAATGCGAACGGTGTCCCGGCTCATGCCTTCCAAAGACATGTACCATCGCTCAAAGAAAATACAGGAGGGGTAAGGGATCGACTCTTTATTTCGAGTGCTT
>JAVBVA010000017.1:0-130532 GCA_031554665.1 Bacteroides sp.
GCATACGGCAAAACGTTTTGCCCTACAAGGTGCAAGTATGAGAAAGAAATAACTATTTTTGCAACGCTGAACTGAATCGTGCAGAAAAGTGAACGGGTATCACCGATTTGACTGGGTGGGTATCAACCGTTTTTTCCAGTAAAAATAGGAGTGGACTTTTCAGAAGACAGCAATGTAGAACAGCTTAAAAAATTAGACTTAATTCTGATGTAAAATAAGGTTCTTGAATCTGTCTATCGTTTTTTGGGGAAAAGTATAGTGAACAACTTTAGGGGGCAAAGATTCTTTTATCTGTAGAATGAACTTCCTGTCCGGATTTGTAGAACGTAATTGGTCCAAAATCGTCGTAATTTTCTTGATCTCTGGTGCACCCCATCCGTATCGGGCAATCTCTTGTGTTCCTAGGCGAATACCTGAGTTATTAAATATAGCCTTCGATTTATCGTTCAACGTTACACGATGGATAATTCCATTGCGGAAAATTCTGTCCCTCATTTCAATCGGACACTCAATAAAAACCTGATGGGTATAACTATACCCGTCGTTGTCTGCTCTTATTACGTTAAAAGAAAAGTCTGAAAGTTCTTTGGCCAACCTGTTTGACAGATCAACAATAGCCGACGAGTATGCTGTACCATAAAATCTCATCTCCAAAAGACAAAACAGGAGGCTGACAACCTGATGCATTTGTGAATTTCTCATGAATGTAGGATTCACCCTATGCTCCCACATGTGATATAATTCAGGATCTTTTGTCATAATCAACCCACATGTTGGTCCCGGTAGAGTTTTGTGTGTTCCCCCAAACATAATGATACGTCGACAGGTATTCAACGGATTAGGAAGCTGCTTACCAGCGATAAGTCCAAACGTCTGGCTGGCATCATATAACAGGATTGTATTGTCCAGTTCTAGCTTTTCCAGAGCCGGAGCGCGTATAATATCAGAAGGTGCAAGTAGAATAAACTTTATTTTTTCACGCTTTACCATTTCATTTACTTTCCCATAATCCAGCTCATTCTCCTGAATATTATAGGCGGCATAGAAAACATTCAGTCCCAACCTTTCACATATGGGAGGGACAGACATGTGTCCGCCATGATCCGGACTTAGAATCAGCAACTTATCTCGAAAATCAGTTAAAGCCATCAACAAAGTCGTCAGACAATTCATACCACTCAAAGTCCGCGCATCCGAGAAATCAGCATCAAAAAGTAAGTTACACTCCCTCTGCACAAGCGAATAGAAAGGCAACAGATATTCACTACCAATAAAATTATCATTAAAATTGTGCGTGTCAAAATTACCCATGATGTACCTTTCCTGAAAATCTCCTTCAAGAGGTAATTTGCAGAACTCCGAAAGCACATTTTCTGCTGCGCACAAAGGAATAGTCATTTCGTGATACCTATTAAACTCATTAATCGAATTTTCGACTTGTTCTAAATCTTTATATTCCATTTTGTTAGTTGATAATAATAAGTTATCAGTCGTTGATAACAGTACAAACATCATTTGAGTACTCCACAAGAAATCTCTTTCTTCGCAAACTAATTCTAAAAATGATGAATATGAATCACAGAAAATTGAGTGAAAAAGACCAAGTACTAAGTATTGATGAATCAATCAAAGGATTTCTCTTCCACTGCCAGTTCGAAAAGAATCTGAACTCTAAGACATTAAGAGCTTATGCTACAGATCTAAATCAGTTTGCAGTATACATTAAGGGAACAAAAGATGAACATGATCTTAAAAGAATGAATAAAGAGACTCTTAAGAGCTACCTACAAGAAATCTCTCACCATAAGCCTAAAACGATAAAACGGAAAGTAGCCTCGTTAAAAGCTATGTTGAATTATCTTGAGTACGAAGATGATGATTATATTAATCCTTTCCGAAAAATAAAAGTACGTCTAAAGGAACCAATTCTACTGCCTTCTGTTATGACCTTAAATGAGGTCAAAAGAATACTAAACATGATGTATAAAGAGCTTGAAAATAACCCAAAGACGGGCAACTATACGTATAGAGCTCAAACCCGTGATATAGCAATTGTAGAGACTTTATTTTCAACAGGCATGAGAGTTTCTGAAGTTTGCAATTTAAAGTTCCAAGACATCAATTTGAAAAATGGGGTTATTAAGGTTTTTGGTAAAGGGAGTAAAGAACGAATAATACAGATATGCCAATCCGAAACATTATCTATTATTAGAACTTACTATCAGTTATACAAGAATCTAATTAAGCAAGATGGTTCATTTTTTCTAAATCGTTTGGGACTCCCATTATCCACACAGTCAGTTAGACTAATGGTAAAAGCGAGTGTCAACAAAGCGGGATTATTAAAACATATAACCCCGCATACATTCAGGCACACTTTCGCTACTTTATTATTAGAAGAGGATGTAGATATAAAATACATTCAGAATATGCTCGGACATAGTTCTATTGCTATAACTCAGATATATACTCATGTTAATGTCAATAAGCAAAAGAAGATATTAACAACAAAACACCCAAGAAGAAAACTTCAACTAACTGGAAATGGATAATTGGTTTCTTTACTAGGCATTAGGGGCCTCTCTTATTCCAACGGAATCAACACTCTTATTTAATAAATAAAGTCTAATCCCGACAGTTTTTTGGGTTTACTGTCGGGATTAGCGTTGTTTTTGAATAGAAAAAAGAGAATCTCGACAGCTTGTCGGGATTATTGTCGGGATTAAAGCATCTTTATTTCATAGTAGGTAGAACGTCCTCCACCTTTACGATCTACCAGACCTAACTCTGTCATATGTTTTAAATGCCTTTCCGCAGTCTTCTCTTCCAAATCAAGGTGTTCTTGATATTCTTTCCTTGTAGTTGTTTTTATGGTACGAATGTAATCATACCCTTTAAGCTCTTCACCAGATAATTCATCTATTACATCGCTATTCAAAACGTTTCTTATTGATTCTAGCTTACGAGGAAAAGTAAATACCATATATGGCTCCTCATAAGTTACAAATGGAAGTGGTATATTATATTTTATTGGTAATTCTTTTAAGGTTTGAAAACCTAACCCTCTTTGTTCTACAAGTTTCATTTGGTCGAAAACATACATGATCTTTGGGTTACGACTTAATGAAGGTGCAATGAATTGTTGCACTTGTTCTAGTTTTAAAGGTTCAACAGGTTTACCTGGGCTTTTTATAATAATAGCATTATCATTAATCTCAAAATATATAGGAGCTCCTTCTATATCATAGTCCCTATGTACAACCGCGTTAATTATAGATTCTCTTATTGCCTCCATAGGATAATCATAAATCACTTCTCTTTCCGCATGAACGCGCGAAATACGTTTGCCTATTTTATCTTCATACCAAGACATTATTTCAATAGATTGGGTTATAAGTGGACCCTCTATGTTATGCACTTCTTCTTCTCTGTCAGCACTTTTATAAGTTGCTCTTATCATAGCATTATGATAGACCAGCTGCGGCCTTTTTCCAAAAAGCAACAAGCCAAGACCTGTCGGTATATATTGACCTTCTTTGTATTCTAAAAGGCCCAATTGATTAAATATATGCAGAAAATCTTTTGAAGGATATTCAATAGACAATTGAGCTCTATCAATAAATTTAAGAATTAGTTCCTCAGAAAAATCGTCCAGGTGTGCTTTACTTTCGCCTTGCTCTTTGTTAGATAAAACTATCTCATGAGGTTTTTCCTTTTCCCGCTTTGCTCTTTCTTCTGCTTCAATAATAAACTGTTTATTGGCTTGCCGAATAACTTCTTGTAAGTCAGCATCAAACAATTCGACTTCAATGCCATGGTCAAGTAAAAATTGAATACCTTTACGATCAACTGTCGGATCGGGATCTTCAATTCCAATCCAGACTTTCTTAATGCGAGCATTAACTATCCGTTCTGCACAACTTAATTTAGGATGTTTTCTTGCACCTGGAGCACAAGGTTCCAATGTTGCAAATAAGATTGAGTCAGTAAGAGAAATATTTCGGTTCTTCCGCTCAAGTAATGTAAACTCAGCATGATCACCTTCTCTTAATTCACCACGAAAAGCTGTATCAATGCTCCCATCTGGTTTTATAAGTAAAGCACCAACTTTGGGACTTACTTTATCTGTTCTTGGCTCCTGTATGGATTGATGCATAACATCTATTGTTTTTAGCATAAAATCCCGTGGATCAAACTCTTTTTCGCCTTTCATGTATATATCTTGTTAATTATAATGCAAACTTAAAGAAAAATATCCAGTCTTTTGTGCCAGTTCCATGAAAATATAATATCTTAATTTGAACTGTATGGTGATTTTAAGAATGAAAGCAGCTTTCCAATTAGCAGAACTCTCTAAGACTTTTCGGTCGGAGAACGCCTAGTGGCAACAATGCGTCTAACAGGCAAGCTTCAAATAGAGAATAATTGATAACTACTTATTATGAGCGAAAAAAGGATTAATTTTGATGGAATTGACGAAATAATCACAAAATACACAAACAAATTCAATTCTGACCCCTACAACATATCATACTGGGACTCATCAGAAGATTTTAAGAATAAATTATCTCCATTTTTCAAACCCGTTTTTCAATCATCATATTATGATTACAACTTTACTTATTTGATACCCGAAAAACTAACGTTATTAAAGAAGCTAGGGTTTGATCCTATACTTAAAGATTGCATATTAACGACTAATAGTACAATATCAATAACATTAGTTTTGCATTGGTTAAATGCTATGGGAAAAAACAGCATAAGTATTATTTGTCCAGCGTATTTTTCTGTTATTCATAATTGCCAAGCTTTCAATATGAAGTACCGCTTTATTAATTATCCAATAAATTGCTCTGAACGAATTGACATTGATGAGAAATCTAAAAGTGAGGTATTCTGGTTCACTAATCCAGTATATCTTACAGGGAAAAACTTAAATAGAAATGATATTTCTCTAATTGAATCATTAATTGAGAATAATATAGTGATTGTTGACGAGAGTCTTGTTGCTTCATCTAAAGAATTGTCGCATAAACTAGGGAATCACCCCAATTTTATTGGAATATATTCCCCTCATAAGGGAGTTTGTGTTAATGGAATAAAGTTTTCGCTATTCGTTTTCAACCATTCAGAAGAACCCTTCTTTGATAAAAGTGTAGATTACATTAGTGGGGGATTAAACATGGCATCAATAAGTGCTATACACCACTATTTGAGTGATAATTGGGTACAATATAGTAAATCATTTTATCAAGAGATAACGCAAACGCATGAATTCATATTTCAACTAAGCAAAAAAAGTCCAGGAATCAATTATAGCCCTAATTTAGATAGTTATCTAACGTCAATTTATATTCCTAAAATAGATGCAAGATTAGAAAATAATTCAGAATTCCTAAGCGAGATAGTGGAAAAATCTGGAACAATCTTTTACCCAGGCTCACTAAACTATTTTCCTAAGAATGTGGGGTTTTCATTTCGAATCAACCTGACAAGAGATTGCAACTCATTTAGATCCTCATTAACCAGATTACTGACAGTCATGTCTCAATTGAGAGAGTAATTATTCTCTCTCAATTGTGGTAATATTTGCCTGCAAGATGTTTTCGGCATTGTAGCCTTTATTCTTTTTTTCATTCAAAATATCAAAATATAATTCTTGATTTTTTGAAGCATCATTATATATGTTATTTACTACATTTACTTTTATAGCAACAGGAGTGTTCTTTTGATTATCTAAACTAACACTTCCTTTTTGGTTATCGAGATTTCCTATATATTTATCAACGAGTCTTTTTCTTACATCCTTATTTGAAAGTATAGCACTTATAAGGATAAAGTCCTTAAGGACTTTCAGGGAAGCTCCTGTTAAGAACTTAAGTATGCTAAGAAAAGATACTAATAGAAGGGATGCGATTTCGAAGTACATCAAAAATGAGCCTTTCTCACGTTTTATTTCTTTGTAACTCAAAGACAGTCCTTGGTTCACTGAAATTCGATACATCAATTCCGCAAAATCCAAATTAGGTTCTTCTTTAAAGATTAGTTCTACTTGTAATATTTCATCTTTTGTAAAACAATGTTGCAATGATTCTAACTCAGAATAAATTTCTTGATTTAAAAAGTAACAATGATTATATAAATCAATAAGAATTAATTCGTTTTTTTCTGCATTTAAATTTTGGATAAGAGTTTGTAGCTCTTTTAATAGGTTTATGAGATTAGCTTGAGGTAACAAATTCTCATTTTTCAATTCAGAAAGAACTCTCTTGAAATAAGTTATCTCATCTTTTTTCAACAAAAAACCTGATTTAACATATTGCAAAATAATATTCATCACTTCACTTAAACAAGTGAAATTGGATTTGATGTTAAAATTCATAGCCATAAATGAGGCTCCTAAAAACCAATGCTTTTGAATAAATAGCTCTATTGTGTTTTGAATGAATTCTTCATTTATCTCATATTTATTATCATCCCTTTGCCCCAGAAAGACAAAAGAAGCATTCTTCAAATTTTCATATGTACAACCAAAAATATAAGCAATACTATCTGCATTCAATACGACATCTTTAAAAATGCATTCTTTCATAATATGAAAATTGAATGTACAATTCGCTAATGACGTATCAATGAATGTGGTCTTTCTAAACTCGTTGAGAATATTTGAGGACGTATCAAAACCACATGAATTATATGTAGTACCAATAATTTTTGAGTTCAAGAAGCTAGAATTATCAAACTGACATAACTGAAAGGTGCTATTCTCAAATTGACAGTCTTCAATATGCGCATCTTCGAAATCACAATTAATAAATTCACAATTAGCGAAAATACTTGACTGAATATCACTAGAGCTAAAACTGACATCCTTGAAGAAACATTTTTCGAAGATTACAGCTTTAAAATCTCCTCGTGATAGATTTGTATTAGTTACAAAACTATTTCTAAAAATGCTTCCATCAAAAATTGATTGTTCTGCAGTTTTGTTTTCAATAGTAATATCTGCTACTATCCGATACGAAATATCCGCGTGGGATTTCAGTTCAATTAGGTATTGCTCATTATTGAATATCAAATGACTTAACTTTAATATCTGGTTATTTTCTTTTTCGCTCATAATAAGTAGTTATCAATTATTTCCCAAATTTACATAATATAATCGGATAATAATAAAAATATTTTAAGAAATCATTTATTTCTGTATACCTATCATTGGATAAGTTAGAATAAAATGATTATAATAGAATTGTAATATTACCTGAAACGCTATCGTATGTTGCAATTTATTGGCAAGCCGTAAAAAAAAACTACGAAAACAGCATGATTATTTTTCTGTATTAATACTAATCATTATTTTTGTTGTCAACAAACATTACAATAAATATTGAAACACAATGGACAACATGACTAAAGGGTGGCAGCACATATCTGCTATTTTTCAAAAAATGCTTGAATCTGTAGAGAAAGATTGCCTGATTGAGCCGCAATTTATCTTTAGAGGTATTACTCGTCGCTATTTTTCATCTTCAAAATCAATACCTAAATATTTAGAGCGTAATCCTAATTTTGTGACTAATCATAATATTTCAGTAGAAGAACAAAATAGAGAAGCTTATAAAAAATTTAACGATCAATACATCCGACGATACTTATCTATAAAAGATCGGCCCAGCCAAGAAATTCTTAATACTTTAATGGAATGTGAAGAATATAATTTTGTTGCTCCTGAATATGTAAAATCTGGTGCAGCAATAAGAATGCAAAATCTAAAAAATCGCTCACATATTGACTATATCAATTACATTAAGCATCTAATTAATGATGCAAAATGTAAATTCCCTGAGTATATTGAAAAATATTCTGACATAGAGATTCTAGCAGACATTCAACATAAGGGTGGTGCTTCATGCCTTGTTGATTTTAGTAATAATTTTCTTGTTTCTTTATGGTTTGCAACACAAACTAATAAAGATGATAAAGAGTTTGGTTATTTATTTTGTTATGATGTAAATGTTGAAATGCTAGAAAAAGACAATTTATCTGCATTATCACACAATCGCAGTAAGGAAAATATTGAAACTTTACTATATGCAACAACAAAAAGTGCAAGATACACGGAAGATAAATCATATAGATTTTGGTTATGGAAACCGTCATTTTTAAATGAGAGAATAGCTAGGCAGGATAGTATATTTATTTTTGGGCTAGAGCCATTTTATATTAAGGAACATGGAATTATTGTTATCCCAATTCCGTTTAACTGGAAAAAAGATATTCAGTTAGTTTTGAAATCATATTTTGGCATATTTGAAGAAAGTATATACTGTGATAACAACGGTTTTGCAACATCACACGATAAGAACAAACCCTACGAAAGAGTAATGTCTTCATTTTTTAATGAACATTTCTCTCCTGTTTCAATGAATAAAAATCTTATTTTTTGCAATCTTCAAAACGGGATGGCTTGTTTGTTTGAAGGCGAGTATGATTTAGCACTTCAATATTTTATGAATTTTGAATCTAGTACCAAAGATATAATTAGGCAAAAAATAGTAAAAGGGTTACGGGAAACTTCAATTAATGAATCTATACAAGACATAAAAATGTTTATAATAGACATTGAACTACACTTCTCGAAATCGCTATGCCTTAAACATTTAGGATATAAACATAGAGCTATTGAGGAATATATTATAACGAAAGAACGTTGTATATCTCTTTTAGACAAAATAAGTAATTCAATTAAGTTTTGGAACGATAATGCAAACAAACCAAAAAGAATCGAAAGGTATCAGAAGTATGTTTACACGAAATATCAAAAAACCATAAAAGACTTAATGGATTTATTTTATGATACGAAACAATATGAAGAAGCATTAGGGCTAATACACTCTATCCAAAATATTGTTCCTAATAAATCAATATCATTAATAGAAACTATAAAAAATGAGATTAACACATTAAATGAATTAGCAAATCATATCAACAAATCCGAGTCAAATATTAATTATGGTATTATTGTATCTCAAATGGCTGGAAATATTCAACCTTTTTGTTATGTTTTAAATCAATATTTTATATTTGTGCTTAAATCCGTAAAGATAAAACGTATAGATAAGGGCTCTTTGGAAATATTACTAAAAAGAATAGAAGAGCAAAGTAAAGTTGATTTTTCGCAAAAACATCTTTTTACAAGATGGGATTTTTCAGATATTGTATCTATCTTAAAAGTCTATGAGTTAAATAATCCTTTATTATATAATGGAATAATGGCCATAACTGCTCAAGTAGAAGATTTCATGGCATATATTAACAGTAAATCAAGAATCCATCCGTATTAATATTTAATTAGATAATCGTTGAAATTACCTTAGAAACATGATGACAATGCTATAATATGATGTTATTTATAAAGAAATCACAGTGAAAAATGGATAGTTGAGGGCGACCTACCCACGAAAGCGCTCAACTATCCACCATAGAAAAATCAGTCTGATATAGAATGTTTCCGCAAAAAGTATTCTCCCCTATAAATGTATTTTGTAATTTCATCTCCCCCTCCTGCAATACACCTCTTCCTCCCCCTCTTCCTCACCAGCTTCAACCAACTGCTTTTCCTCATGTGCCACTTCATCCATGATACCGTCATTATCCACATCGCCAATATCTGCTTTCGCTTCCATCTTCTCCTGAATAACATCCACGTATTGCGTAATCATGCCAGATGCCCGTTTCACGTCAAATAGAGTAGTCTTGATGAAATCCGGCGACTCTTTCAAGCTACTAAGCCAGGATTTCAAGTATGCTGCCGATTCCTCCTTTACATTCTTGGATATACCATACCGCTGCGCCACCAAAGCACTCCCCAGTTCGGCCACCAATTCTTCACGGGCATATTCTTCCGAGCCGAACGAACTTGGCTTTATTCTGTTCAATCGGCACTCTGCTCCAGTACTATGCGTCATTTCATGAAAAAGTGTACCATAAAATGATTCCCCATCCACAAACTGCGCCTTTTCCGGCACTACAATCATATCCTTTGATATGCTGTAGTAAGCATTATCCTGATGTTTCAGCTGGATAGGACAAACCCAGCCATTGTCTTCAATCATCTTATCAACAGCAGAAAACGAAAAACTTTCACCATCCAATTCTGGCTTTACAAGCTGATTCTCTTTTTCAATTTTCGCATAGAGTTCAGGACGTGCCTCTTTCATGTTGGTCTGATCCACATTAAACACAGAATAGACCTGCATTTTTGGGTAAACTGAATAGTGCTGTTTCGCTTCGTCCGAAAGTTTTTTATAGTCATCATACTTTATTTTAACCTTGGTATCTTTATCCACCACAGTAAAAGTCGTGATGAAAACCGGGAATGACTTTTCCCCTTTCTGCACGCTGACTTGCGGTAATAGTTCTCCATTCTCATCTTTCAAAGGCATCCGGTTCCCCTCTTTGTCCTTCTGGTAATTCAGTCCAATAACTCTGTCAAAAGTACAATACACAGGCAGCTTGTACCCTTGCTTCTCAGCATGGAATATCAGCATCAAAGCGTTCATTCCGTTGTAATCACGTCCCGACAGATTCCTGGGCCATCTGATAGAGCCTTCAGTAAACCACGGTTGTTTCCAGTCACTTTGTAGATTGTTGATTTTCTCTATCATCAGTTCTGCAAAACGGTCCAGTGCTTTGTCTTCTGCACTGGTACCATCCGTATTGAAATTATTCTTATGCGCCATAACTAAAAAAGTTTAACTTCATTCGACTTTTAGGCTTCCTGCCTAGTCCATTCACTGACCTTTTCCACTACACACCCCAGATTGATTGTATTCTGGTAGATGGTAATTTCCAGAGCCCCATGAATATGAACTTTTCCTTTAGGAATCAGAAAAGCCTCTTGTTCGGGAGAGAACCGAATAAAACGAACCCATGTATATTCAAAAGTATCTCCGCCTTTTTCAGTACTGAAAGCTGAAAATATCAGATATTGCCTGCCTTTCTTGTCCGTCTTTTTGTATACTGATTTACCAATGGTTCCTTTGAACTCCATACTTCCGGCAATGCCATCCTGATTGTTTGCCGGGCTGAAGTCCACTGAGTCCGCATGGAAGTTCAAATAGAAATTACTTTCACGTTTTCTAAAAGTCAGACTCCCTTTCAACTCCACTCGTGAACCGGAACCATATCGGGGGAGTTCACTGCTTTCTCCTTCCTGGAGTACACTTACCTCCACTGCTTTGCTGGAATTACCATCCTTTGAAGACACATTCACTTTTACAGCAAAGCTGATGTAGGCCTTGCCATCTTTACCGGTGCGCATCGACGCTGTACGACTGATGACACCATTAACTGTTACATTACACTTAATCATAAAATTCTATATTGAAATTAATTATTCGTCCGACATCTGGGCGTGTTTCATCTCATAAATTGTCCACACCAGCCCGATGATAACTACTGCCATGTATACCACTGAAGCCATGAACCCGAAACAACAATATATGGCATAACGGATTCCCCAGGCACAGGCAATAACCATAGCGATGGCCAAGATTAATCCTATTATCTTCATCGTATCTGTAGATTTTGATTTTCCTGTTGACCGGCATTTTGTTCATAGTTACGCGAAGCCTGTTGTGTCAACAAGGCATTATTCACCATACCCGCAATGCGTTGTTGTTTATCGGCATCTGACAGACTGGAATCGCCCAGAATGCCTTGCAACCGGTTCATCTCGATGGTACTTAGTTCATGGTTAAAACTATCCTTTCCGTTATTCATTTGTAGAAGAGCTTTCCCGTTGTCCTGAATAGTCAACCTGCATTCTTTTAGTGAAGGCATTAAAGAAGACAAATCCACCTGCTTGTTTATAGCTGAGTCCGTAGCGGCCTGCATTTTTTCCTCTTCCGATTTACCGTCAATTTGCACCGCCAATGCCATTAGCGAGGTAAACAGGGTCGTTACCAGTTCCATAATCGGATCACCTGACGACATGCCCACTCCGCTGTCTTCCGAGGACAGCAACTTCTTCATCCAGTCTTCCGGTGATAGTGTGGTATCAATCTGTGGAACTTTACCAGGTGCAGCCTCTTTATATTTGGCCAACAGATCTGTTCCATTAGATAAGGCTTGCAACTGAATATTCCCTTTCTGCCCGATCTCCGCCAAATAAGCGGCAGGGTCAATTTCTCTCGACGTTCCGTCCGCAGTTATCTGCTTCACCTCGAAATGTAGATGCTCACCCGTTGTTCGTTTACCTGTATTGCCTGAAATACCTATTTTCTGGCCGGCCGCTACTTTATCTCCGACCTTTACGTCAATGGAAGAAAGATGCAGATAATTGATTTGACATTTAACCCCATTTTCACGTTGATATTCCAGCGTGACCGATTTACCACCGGCAATGTGAGCATTCTGATTGATCGCTATGACCTTTCCGTGGTTTTCCGTTGCCAGCACATCATCCAGTTTGGTCTGTATATCGATACCTTTGTGCATTTGTTGTTTGGACGAGTCCATCGGATCCTTGCGCATACCGAACGGTGACGTAACCAACATAAACTCATCTCGCTTCAAAGGAAATGAATAGCCACCCTCATTCATCGTGTAATTATCTGATTTTCCGTTATTACTACATGTAGTATTTACTATGTTACTATTCGTAGTACGAGGATTCTGTTCCGTTCCGAACGTTTGTCCTTTTGCTTTCATTTCTGCGATTACCTGCTGATCATACTTGTGAAAGTCATTCTTTTCAATGATGCCGACAAGGTTGGAAGCATACTTCCCTGCCGTAGCATAACCGGCTTTCTCCAGTCCTTTAGCCCAGCCACGATAATCGTCAGGTGACAGTTGGAAACAACCTGCATACCGCTGATTATTTTTGAGAAACTGGCTATGGTGCTCATAAGAATTACCGACACTATCATAACTACAAAATTTCTCATTCGGTTTGTCATCCGTATAAAGACCGTATTTGCCACCATTGGCAATCCATGACTGTGTAGCCTTGATACCAAAATGGTTATTCTCATTACGTGCCAACTGGCTTTGCCCGTTGCTGCTTTCTAAGATACCCTGTGCCAGTGTAACAGAGGCGGGAATGCCATATCTCCGCATTTGTTCCATAGCATATTCAGCGTATTCTGCCGCATAATCCTTATTCTTGCTCATACTCCTACTAATTATTTGATAACGACAGTTCTTCCCCTATCTTCTGATTGATTATTCTCAACACTTCGGTAGTTCTCCTGTGCAACTTGGCTCATCTGGTCATTTTTAGCCAGTACGGCATTAGACAATGTATTCAACGGAAGTGCTCCGCCTTGATAAGCAGCTACCACAGAGTTTGGCAGTTGTATACTGCACGGTACTTTGTCTATGGTCGCAATAAGGCAGTTCCCTTGTAGAGCCGGATTTCCGATACGTGGGTTCAGCGGCTCATCCGGATAAGCCTTGAAATGCGGTCCCATTCCTGCACTTTGCGGCCTTCGTACTTCCTGTTTCTCCATTGCTTCGTGCCCGACCTTATTCAGCAGGTTCAACCCACCCATACCGATGAGTACAGCTTTCAATAGCGGATTCCTCACAAACATGCCTATCAGAATGGAAGCAAGAGGTATCATCGAGTCCTTTAGGTTCAGTGATTTTGTTTTCCCCGTAAAGAGTCCTATGAGCATATCAGGAAGCATGGATACTACATAACCGAGATTCTTACCGATATCACCCAGGCCATTTAATCCGACCGAACCAAAGAGATCACCCCATCCTTTTTCATTGGTAACCCCTTTCCCCATATCCGCTTTTGCAAGATTCCCCGAAGTTTCTTCTTCTGAATGCAACTCTGAATACGACTCCGAATTTTCCACTGCCGATTCCTGCATTTCTTTCCTGGAAACCTCCCACATTCTTTTCTGATTATCAAGATATTCCTGTTCATGTCCGGGTGCGACCACTAGCGGTACTTGGGCGTATTCCGCTTTCTGTTTTTTCTCCGGCACAACGGATGAAGCGGGTTGCCAAAGCGGTTTTTCCGGTTCTCCCATCCAAAAAGGTTTCTCTGTTGGTATAGCCATTTTCTTAGTCAGTTGGTTATTGAATGATAATACATAGTCGTTCTCCCAAGAGTTAATCGCCTTGCTCCGTTTTCTGAAATCCTCAAATACATTCTGCTGTGAATCAAAGACACCTTTACTGATGCAATCTTCAATAGTGGCAGATTTCTCTTTTTGTCCTTTGTCAAGATAGGACTCAATTCCGCTAAAGACAACTTCGGCTCCAAACAATTTTCCGACGGAAGCCCAGGAAGAAAAACCACCTGTCGTAGCCACATCAGCCCCAAATGATACAGCCTTTCCCGCACCTATTTCCACAGCATTCGGGTGATAGGCGATTTCGCCTTTCCTTTCGATTTCCTGCTCCAAAGGTGATTGGGAAAGTGATTGTGTCAACCCCAACAGACTCTCCGAAGCTCCTTTGCGGAGTATATATTCCACAGATGATTTCGGAATCTTGTCCGCTACCATTTTGTTGATCATCATCTGTTCAACACGGTAATCCACGTAGGAAAAGGCAAGGTCGCCTCCCAATTCCTTGGAGATCGTATCATATTTCTCACGCCCGATTTCCGCAACTACAGTGTTACGCCACTCTTCGGCCAAACGCCCTAAATCTTTCTGAAAGTCTTTTGACGTACTTATCCGCTCACGACACATCTCCACATAGTCCTCTGCGGTCTTACTGTTCCATTCACCGGTCAGCTTGAGATACTGCATGGAGTCGTCTGGTATACCACGCATGCTGCTGGCTGCCGAACGAAGGATCCCGCTGAAACTGGTGGCATAGTCACTGTATTCCTTAGCCTGCTTTTGAGACAGTTCCTGTTGGACACTGCGCATGACGGGCTCAAACTGGCTATTAAAATAGCGTTGCAGACAAAACTCAATTTCTGCGAACCGTTGTGATTGTTTGGGACTACTCATGAGATATTGATTTGTTTCATTAATTGCACTCTTGTTTGCTCGATGGCATTGCGATAGACTTCCATTTGTTTGGGATAATACTCTTCAAGCATCGTATCCTTATCTATCTGATTCTGTAGAAATCGAATAGCCGTCTGCCGGGTGATTTCTATGGAGTCTTCTCCTTCTTCCTGATTGTTGAACCATGCCTTCGTCCACCATCGGATACTTGCCTGGTCCGGATAGACCGTAATCAGCCTCGGTATATCAAAACTCTGCACATCAATCTCCAATTCTGCCAAAGGGTCGATAATTCCTCCGCTTCTCAGGGCTTCGTCAGAAGTTTTTTTTTATCGCTTTCGCTTAGAGTAGATAGAAATATCTGATGCCGCAACGCCATATAGTTCAGAAAGTCGACAATCAGCAGGTTCTGCACCTTGGCTGCCACCGGTACGGCTCTTTGCCCGATACCCAAAGGATTGCTCAATGATGGTATCACCTCATAGAAATAGTTCTTGACGGCTGACAAGGAAAAGATATTGCGAAGCGACTGCTCTGTATGTTGTGGCAGCAAATAATTTCCGTCGTTCAGTGCTGCCAGGTAATCGGGATAGAAACGGAGCATCAGTTGTTCCACTTCTTCCTGATTATCTTCGTAGTCTGTTGGAACATCCATGTCGATGGTGTCAAAGTCCGGCATACCTGTTTCCCCTTGTTGTTGCATCATCCTGAGGTTGCCATAAATCATGGTCAGAAATTCAAGAGGGTTGATTTCCTTTCCATCATATTTCACTTCAACATGAAGGAGTTCTCCGCTGACACTCGTTACGCTTCCGGCCTTTACCATCTTTCCAAAGGTGGCAAGCACATTGGACAGATGGGCGTAGGTGACTTCGTATTTGCCATATCGGATTACCTGAAATAGACCATGTCGTGCGTCACTTCCGATACCGCTGACAATTCCATCAGCGCAGGCTGACAAAAGATAATGCTTGGTGACAAAATCTATTCCGTGATGAAAAAACTCTTCCCCAGTCTTGGGGTGAGTTTGTGTCCCGTAGTCCAATGACATACGTACTTCACCTTTGCGCTCCTCAAAGGGCATACAATAGCCGCTTTTCGATTGCAGGTTCATTTCTTGGGTATAGTTCATATAATATATGGTATTGGTTATACTTGTGATTCATGTACAAACAGTTTTTCGATAGTCTTAATCGTTTTCGTTGTATTCATCGAGTTTGTAACTTCCATCTCCCAAACACATCTAAAATCCATAGGAGCAGAATACTCACTAACGAAAACAGAATGTCCTTCAGAGGACTTTTCTCGGCACCACGCCCAAAACCTTGAATAGTCAAACGATTTAGATGCAAGATATTTTTTAGTTCCCCTATATGGGATGTCACAGTATATTATGCTGTTATTCGGAACAGGAAGAACAGCATAATCACAGGCGAAAAAAACTACTCCTAATATGCTCTCGATCTGCTTCTCTGTGTTTCTTATTTGTTCTTGAACATAGTCACGTCCTGCTAACTTCCCACTATATCCACCATCAAAGAAACGTCCATTGAATGATGCCATCCACCCAACCCAACCTGTTAAAAACAAGTTTGTTTTATCCCCTTCGTTAAAGGCTTCTCTATGTCTATTATACATTTCCTTGGTTATAATGTAAGGCCTTTCTTTTCCATATTGAAGACCTTTCCACATCTCAATGAGATAGACATTTGCATCTCCGGCTAATCTTCTTCCGGAAACTTTATCTATCGAATTGCATCCCCCAACAAAAGGCTCAACATAATACTGTCCAGGTAATCTGTTTTCGAGCATTATCGGTAGAATATGCTTAGCAATTCGCGCTTTACTTCCCATATACTTCATTCCTTATAAGTTTTGATCTAATTGATTCGTACATATTTTCCATCGATACTGCATTCTTTCAATATCCGGGCATTCTCTTCGCCAAAAGCAACAAGAATACTTCCACAACCGGGAGAATCCCCTCGTGTCCCATTGGGGCGGTAGAAGCGTATTCTATTGCGTAGGAACTTCATTGCAGTAGCTTTCTCGAATATGATATCCTGAAACATTTTTGAATCACAACGATTAAATAGTAATGCGATACCGTCTCCATGCTCCGCCAGCCTTTTGACAAAATTCTCTATGAGAGGGCGGGAATAAGGAGGGTTAAGCCACACACGCCCACACCATTCTTGATCTAACCCGTTGTCGATTCTGTTGTACATCCTAATAGCCGTTTGCCATAAGGGTACAACTGGCGCACATGGATCTAAATCAAAATCACCAAGCGTTTCAATTATTTCTTTGGGGGTATACCATTCATCGGTAGCATTCTCCGATTTTTCAAACGATGTATTCATTAATTTCTGATTTTCAGCATTTACTACTATACTATTCCACTATATACTTGTTCTACTACAATCATGTCAGTAGTACAATAGTCATCGCTTCATCCCTCCGTTTCGCTGCACATCCTGTGATTCACTCTGAATGGGTTGCTCCATTTGGACACTCCGGCTGTTACTGCCGATGAGCATCATACCCATCAAAGCTCCGGCAATCTTTCCCAACCAACCGAACCTCCCGAAGATGAGCAATGCGGACGCAACCAGTCCGAGCATACCCAACCCTGACACATTACCTTTACCGATATTGCCGAAGAAGTTACCGAACATACCCAGCGCATTACCACCGAACACATCTTTAAGAAAACTCCCGATTCCACCCCATGCACCCGATGCACCCGACACAGATGAAGAAATGCTCTCCATGTTTTTACCGACCTTCTCCATCGCGCTGCCCACCTTCTCGGAAGCTTTACCGGCTACTTCCAGGCCTTTGTCAACTGTTTCTTCTCCAACGAGAACATCGGCGGCAGTCCTGACAATAGGTTTGTCGTTTACGATTTTTTCCCATGCCAGATAACCCATTCCGCCCCCTACGACTGCGGTCTTTGTGGCTTTTCCCAATCCGAGCAAAGTCCGTTGCGGATGAATCATCGCATCGCCCATTGTCGTTGCTGCAGACGAGCTTGCAGCCCGTTTGCCATATTTTAGTAAAGTTGCCCATTTACTCATATCGTTTGATTATTATATTGGTTAGTATCTTTTCCCATTGGATTTCCACCTGCGCATACACGCCCTGGCTATATCCGATTTATCCGCTTTCGGTCGCGCTCCTTCGTCTATCTCCGCCCACACATCCGAGAAAGAGGTATATTTCACAGCCCTACCCAGTCGTTGTAGTTTCTTGTTCATCACTTGCAGTTTGGGCCGGATAGCCAGTACGATTTCGATGCGTTGCTTCTCCGTCATCTTGGTATTACTAAGGCATACCTGTCTGATGTCATTCACGATCTCCACACTTCCTAAAATCAAATCCCGATAAATCTGGTTACGCCGGGGGGTGAGAGCAACTGCAAAGGCTCCCTGACCGTTTTTCCGAAGTTGGTTGTTCAGTTCTCCCATATTGTCGGATAACTTGCCGATTTCATGGTAGAATCCGTATATCTGTGCTGCGTAGCAGATGATGTCCCTGAATGAATCAAGGTACTCATTATACTGCCGTTGCAGGTCGGTGGTTGCCTCCACTTCCTCACGTATCCACAAGTGACCGGTAGTCTGCATTAACATGGTTTTTTCCTGTGCTTTGAGCTGGTCTTTCGCCTTATCCGTATAGACGACAATCATTCCTGCCAGAGTAGGATCTGTCTGTGCCTGCGCTTGTTGTGCCACCGCCAGCAAAGCGAACAAGCATCCGATTACAATTCTTGTTATCATACCCATACCTGTTACTCGTTGATGGCTTTTGCCGCCCGCTTCCATCGCCCCAATGCCATTACCGCCACTTCACCGGGTGTACGCTCCAGCATTCCGGCAGTCGCATTGTTCCACACATCCGTCATCGTGTAGTAGCGGATGCTCAGATACAGTCGGTTCAGTTTCTTATGGAAGGTTCCCAATTTATCAGACAAGGCCCACATGGTCTCACTACGTTCCGCTCCGGTCAGCATATTCTGTTTGCCACCTGTTGCTACCGCATTTCTGAGTAGCGTATAGACCGTCACCAGTTCCGTGGCGGTTTCAATATACAGGTTATTCATAGGGATGGTGGCGACCAACCCTTGCGCATTGTTATGGATGGCATTGTATAGCTTACCAAGCGTAATAAAGATTCTCACACCGTCCTCATACAGAGTAGAAGCTGCTTTCAGCGAAGAGGCGTACCCATCGGCAGTTTTCAGGTAGCTGCTGTATTTGCGCTCCCATTCGTGTATCTTGTTAAATTCAGCAGCGATTGTATTTTGCAGTATAGCTGTCTTCATCTGACCTTCCGTTTCTGCCTGCACCTGGTTGTTGATCGCATCGTTTCCTTCGGCAAGGGCGACCCACTCCAAAGGATTGGTCTGCACATATTGCGCCTTGATTTCCTGAACGCCAAACAGGATACACACCATCAGACTAACGATTTGTAATTTCATAAATGCCTTTTCTTAGTTTGTTATATTCGACCCGTTCACGAATGAGCGACACTAAATCAAGATTATTTTTCACTCCGGTAATGACCAGTTTGGGATTATTTCTGTCTCCCGAATAGATAGTGACCGTTTTCAATCCGCAAATTTGTTGGGGAAGGGTACGATGTTCATTGAAATCCACAATTCGGTAGAGTTCCAGGTAGTCACTCTTTCTTGTGAATACCCCGTGCTCCATGATGAGTTGCTCTCCATTTACGTGGTATTCCATCCGTCTCAGATAGGCAAAGACATATAGCAGACGCAGAGAAAGAAGTACTGCTGCAACCAAAAACCAGTTGGCAAACGGCATGGCATCCACACCAGCTACAATCAGACAACCGCCGGTAAGCAGAATACCCGGCAGCTCATTGATAATGAATTGCAACCAGTGAGGTTGCAGATATAGTGTTCTGAATCTTATAATGGTTCCTTCTCTCATGGTTATCTACGAAAATGGTAGGTTCTTTCTTCTTCCTCCTCCTCGTTATCATGTTTTTCCATTGTTTCATAGCGCGATACAGCTTCTTTCAAGTCGTTACGATACTTGTCGGAAGCAGCTTTCAGATCAGAGGCAAGATCCTCCAAGTCTTCTTTACAGACCAATCTGCTACATCTTGCCGACTCATATTCCTCACAAGCTGCCTCCATTTTCCCGTATGCTTTCAATAAATCAGGTGGTAGTAAATCTTCATCTCCGGAGAAAATATCCTTTTCATTCCGTAAGCTTTTCAAATATTTCGCCATTTCATGTTGTTGGTCAAGACTGTAACCGGCATCTGCCAACAAATCCTGTCTGTTTATACGTTGCTTAAAATCTTCGTAATTCAATTCTGCCATAAGGATGTTATTTAGTTGTTTTACATTCAGCGACGAAGTTCCCGCTGCATCATCTCCGTATTGACCGCCGCTTCATAGTTCCGAGCGGCCACATCCATCGGAGTATCCACTCCGGGTTTGAAGTAGGCTCTCACATCCGGTCTGTGTCCGTGATGCTCCACATACACTTCCGGACAAGGTCGGTCATGAAAACCTCTTCCGAGTTCTCCCAGTACCGTCGCACCAGCCAGAAACGCAGCTCCGATCTTGGTTCCCAAACCCACACCATCACCCCGGCTTTTCATATCCACTTCACCGAAGATTTTTGAAAAGAGTTTCATACGGTGAAAGTCGTCTAGGACCATAAACTTATCATACTGCTTTTGGCTAATCTCATGGCTGACGGTTTCCCCGTCAATGACAGCGGTCATCTTGTATTTGCCTTCTGTTACCGGCTCCACCCGTATGGCATCCACAGTTACCTCCCTACCATGCTGACCTTCCCTGAACCAACCTTTATTTTGGTCCAAATACCCCAAATCGTTACCGTTCATTACGACCGTTCCTTTGGGTAACGCCTGTTCAGCCCGTATTCCAATATCGCCATCTGTTCTCGATAGGCTGTTCTGCCCTTCCATAGCCTGCAACTCTCTATTCAAGTCTTCCTGAACAGCAGGTTGTAAGGGTATATCGATGGATTGATTGCTGTTGAGTTGTTCCTGGGTAATTGCCCCGTTGAAATCTTCTTTGATTATCTCATTGAGCAACCCCAGTCGTTTTTCTACAGATACTTCTTGAATAGAATTATTGGTGAGTATCTTGACTTCCTCATCGGTTAAGTCATATTGGAAGTCGGCTTGCGTGGCAGTTGACTGTATAGTCAGTTTCATTGCTTGTGCATCGACAATAATACCGTGACTGGCCAAACATTCCTGCCACTTCTCATTCGTGAAGTACACAGGTGAAGTAATTAGCTCCTTATAAGGTTTAGCTGCTTCCGCACTTCGGGAACTTACATGTATGGGAGTAATCACACTCTGCAACTCTTTAAGCACATCCTGTTGCGCTACCGGAGCCGTATGCTGACCTTTATAATAGAATCCGTAACCGCCACTTTGTAGTTCTCCGGGTTTCATGCGTCCATCGGGACGTTCCGGTACCATAGGAGCACCGGGATAGTACAGGTTCCCTCCGATACGTCGCAAGTGGAATCCTTCCTGTTGGCGGGGAGTCCAGCCTAAAAACCAATCTCCCCAGCAATGAAAATACCGGGGTATGCCCGTCCGTCCGTATTCTCCTGCACCGATACGGTAGCCATGCAGTCCCATCGCTACACGTCCGTTGGCATTCCGTGCGTGAACAAAGTCCTTGGGCATGTCAAAGTCTGCTGCCACAATACTGGCAAAGGTGTTATAACTTCGCTTGTTGGCGTAGTTAGTTCCCCAGTCAGTCAGTGCCATAAGTTGTTTCTCACTGATTGGATAAGTCAGCGTGGGCGAATCATGACCTTGCACAGTCAGGCTGAATCCATGACTGCTTCCCGTGATGTGCGCACGCATTCCATTTCGGATAAGAATGTCCTGTAGTTCTACAGGCAAGTCCAGTGGAATAGGATTGGTATTCTTTCTGATTGTCATAGGCTGATTTGTTTAAGCGTCACCGTTTTCCAAGGCTTCTTCCAATTGCTGTTGTTTCAACTCGATATAGGCTTCTGCTGTCTCGTCGTTGATGGATAACCCTCTGGATTTGCAATACATAGTATATTCCTGTTTCCATTCACGTGAGTGGTGGTTGACGTAATCAAGCCAGCCAAATTCTCCAGTTTGTACTTTCTCCACCAACTCTTCTTCTGTGTAGAATTTCTCCTTTGCCATCGTTGTTATAATTTAGGACTTGCAACTTGTGACTTGCGGCCTTCGCCTTTCCGTCTCATCTCTTCCCACATTTCATCGGTGTACTCTTCTTCCGGGATGTAGTCCAGGTTTCCCTCTTCATCCATGGTCCAGCACCCAAAGCATCCGTAGTTGTATTTCTCCCAGTCTTTCTTCACCTCCGCACGCCATTTACGCTCGTCACCTGCACAGATACGGATACCTGTGGGTTCATTTAGGTCGACACCCACAGTAATTAGTTCATCACTGGCCAGAATGGTCAACGGATCTCCATTGCGCAGGCAGCTCAGTTCGGCATTGCTCAGGTGAAACTCATCGGCGATGACCTGAAGGTTTCTGCCTATTACCGGAGTGGGTACATAGAGTATCTGCTGCGTACCCTTGTCTATCTGTAGAAAGGCTTGTATATCCTTGCCGTCAGCGATGGTCATTTTATCAATGATCGCCTTGTCGGACTGCAACTTGTTTCTGTGCTCTTCGCTGAGCTTCTCAAGATGGGCCTGTTGCAGTTGTGGATAGAATAATACATCCACCCGGTTATCTTCCGTTCGATAAAGGGAAAAGCGGGCACGGCTTCTTTGGATATTCCCTTGTTCATCGGTAAACTCGATAGGCAATACCGGAGAACGATAGCCTTCCGTAATCTGTGACAGTGCATGTGTCGGCAGGTCGACAATCATTTCCTGAGTAATACCGAATTTCCGGAGAATTTTAGTAGGTATCTCCGCATCCGAAAATCTGTTTCTGTTCATAGTTGCTATGATGTTTGATAAATAATTCTTCGAGCAAAAATAGATGGTGGATGCTGGGATAAATGGTGTGTTCTCTTTTATCTCTTTGATTTTCGACTTATTTAGTATTGTGAGTTAAAATCATACCTGTAATCATACTCAAGAACTTAAATAAGAATGCAATACTGGATGACTGTTCTGAGTATAAAAACACAGTATGATTGCCTACAGGATGTTAAAGAAAGATGGTTCCAAGGATTGTTGTGGCATAGTTCACAAAAGTGAGGTGTAATTTTACACCATGAAATCACAGCTAATAATATTCATACTCTTTCAGAACTGTTTGTTTCTTCAGGCGCAGTTCTACACGGTAAACAAACAGCCGGCTTCGTGCAAGGTACTGAAACAGCAAGACCTCCCCGAAGCCGGGAAGGTCAGTGAAAATGATTCCACTGCTAAAGTAGGGAAATCAAAAGCGGAATGTCCGAATGAATGGCTTCAGCAGTATCTGAGTGTCTCATATCCGCTGGATAGAATGGTCATCACTTCTCCGTATGGATGGCGACGTGACCCATTCACCGGAAAACAGAAGCTGCATAATGGCATGGATTTTCATGCACGAAACAATGAGGTCTATGCGATGATGGCGGGAGAGGTTATTAGGGCGGGGCATGACAAGCGCTCCGGTGGTTACATTACCATACGCCATGGCAATTACATCGTCAGTTATTGCCACCTATCTAAAACATTGGTAAGAAAAAATACAGTAGTGAAGCCGGGTGAAGTGGTTGCCATCACTGGCAACACAGGCAGATCAACAGGGGAACATTTACATTTGTCGGTCAAGTACAAGGGTAATTACATAAATCCGAATATCTTGCTGGATTTTATAAAAGAAACCAAAGATAAGGCTATCGCCCATTACTCTTCTCATGTTGCTCAAAGTCAAACGGGCTATTGTCATTCGGAAGAGTCTTATCCTTGACAAACAACTTCAATATCAGGAACGGCCAAAAAATAGGAATAGCCAGCATAATAATGGTATTCCAGTTGGTGCCATCGCTTCTATTATCTTTCTTTCGGGAATATCCCTTCTCTTTATCTTTGGATGTATGCCTCACGATAGGTGCAAAAATATAACGTCCGGCAATGATTGCCAGGCTAATCCATTCGCCGTGAGGTATGAAGAGCAATCCCAATACCAGTAACCAAAAGCCAACATTGGATGGTGACATGAAACGATGGAGCATCTTTCCGACTATTCTCAATAGGAAATAGGCAACTACAATGATGAGTATGTACGACATAGGTTGAATTTTTGTATCGTAAAGGTAGGCAATTTCTTTCAACTATGCAAGATTTTCTGTTGCTGTTTATCTGCTTTTTAGAATCCGGAGACGCAATTGTTTACTTAGATGAGTCGGTAAAAGATCATCTTCAATAAGTAGCTCCAGATATCTCCTGATAGCTGATTCGCTATCAGGAGAACTAAAGTTATCCCATTATCTCATATTTGAAAGTTATATTCTCCGCTTGCTGCTATTTCCAATATACGCAACTCAATGGTTCTGTATACACATCCATCATTTTGTTTGGCTTCATTTAATGCCGTAGATAATTTGCTGCCATTGAGAAGAACATTCTTAGTTGATGATAGGATGAGTCTGTTTTTGTCTATGACATGCTGCCACCGTGTCGAGATGAGTTTATGCTTACACAGGGTATCAAAGAAAAAAGCTACTCTTCGGTTACAGGCTGATTTCAGGGGATGTTCCAAGCAACAGGTAAAGAGAGCTTTCACCTCTGTCTCTGACACGTCAGAAGAAAATAGATGAGCCTCATTCGAACTATGTGTAATGAGCTTTATTTGTACTGAATTGAAGAAACATTGAAAATCCGGTTTGGACGTACATGTGTCTGGGAATGAGGCTGAAGCAATAGATTTTTCAGAGTTGGATGACTGTTGTGTGGTATTAAACTCTTGGTGCATAACTAAAAAATCAGAATTGCACAGATTCTCTTTTGCAAAATATTTCTGGACTAAATCTTTGCGAATAGTCAAAAGTTCTTCCATGATATGAAAGTTCTTCTTGTGTTCATTCATTCCTGCAGCATCTACACGATCAGTGTACGTATGGCTGTTCAGGAAATCGTTAACATAACGGTGATACAACTTACCACCTCCAATGACCTCCGACTGATATAGTTCATAAGCGGTCTCGTAGAATATCCATAATCCATCTCTCTCTTTGCTGGACTTATTAAATCCATAGTTTTGTTGTCCTAATAGACATTGCTGGCACTTTCTCTCAATGTGAGAGTAAATTTTTTTTTCGTTTCATTGTTTTGATTTAACTGGTCAAAAATTATTATTGTAATGATCGTTTATACATGAAAATGTGTCAGATTATATTTTCACAAACCTGCTTTTTTAAGCTTGTCAGTTGTAACGTACGTAAAGAGTGCAGGTTCTTTGGCATCTTAGAATTATGATAGATTGTAATTAAACAGAGAAAGTCCTTGCTTATAAGTGGCTATTATTTCCCCCTCAATGCCTTGTCGCACCCTACGTCAATGCCTTTCCATGCCTTGGCATTGGTCCATTCCATATAAGGTCCCGTCCAAAAAGGATGACCGGCAGGAAGTCCTAAAGGCAACATTACTGCCGTGCACAAATACAGACTACCCGTATTGATATATTCTTCCGACATATTAATCTGACTACTGGTAAAACCGATCCGTAACCATCCATTCGTATCAAAATTACTGGCATCGGCAAACTGCCTTTTTATCACGGCTGTAAGAGCAGAACGAATTTGGGAACCGGCAAGCTTCTCCGGCAAATTGTCTATCAGTGCTGCTTGTGACAATGCATGGAAAACTCCGGTTCGATATACAATTGAACGTCCGATGACCGGGAAACTGGCTTCAGGAGAGATGAATCTCTCCAACTCTTCAGCAAAACGTTTATGCCGGAGTAACTGTTGGTTCAGCCGTTTGCTGCTAGTCATTCCATGCTTTTGGAGAACAGTAAGTACATCCGTTAGCATGGGGTGGATGACCAGACTATTGTAGTAATCCAGATGTAATTCCTTGCCGTCGCCATACCAGGCATCGCCTTTATACCATTCGTCCAAGAATCGGTTCACCCCATAATGCAATCTGGTAGAATCGCACTCACTGGTGAACTCTAGCAAAGCGGCTTCTACAGTTGAAGCAAAAAGCAGCCAATTAGTTTCATTTGGCTTTATGGAGCGTGTTCTTTTCAACTCTGTAATTACGCGCGATTGGGTTACTACATCCAGGTTGCCCCATAATTGTTGAGGAGCACGCAGAAGACCTTCTGCCAGAAAAGCCGCATCTACCAGCGGTTGGCTGATGCGGTTGTCGAAAACCAGATAGTCAGGTGATTGCGGATTGACAACATTCTTCAAACCTTGTATGGTCATTTCGATGTATTTGCTTCTCAGCTTACCTTCTTCTGTATTGTCAGTTCCCAGTTCCAACCAGGGAGCAATGCCGCAAATCGTTCTTCCCACCGCTTCCAGATAAGAAACATCTTTGCGAAACTGATTCTCCGATAATGATTCGAAGGGCATGTTTTTCTTCAATGTTCCTTGGCTGAGGTTAGCAAGAATCGGATGGGCAATCTTTGTTAATGTTTGTACCCAATAGGCTCGATCCTCGGAACCTTTCAGCAATACAGGAGGTATTTGTAGCTTCTTTAAACGTAACAGAGCTTCCACGTAATAATAATCTGCATACGTAAGTGGTGTATCTACTTCCGACTTTTTGTTCAGGTTGCCTACACTATGTTTGAGGATGAAGTTGCCATTTGTTCCTACTTCGGCAAGATATGCGGGAGAAGAAAGCGACCTGATTTGTTCTTCTGCGAATTGCAACCATTTGAAAGAATCCTTGCTTTTGTCCAGCTGACTGAGTTCGATAAGTGCTGAAGCCATCACCGCTGCAGCCGAAGCGTCGCGTGGAGCATTAGGAATGTCAGGTGCATTGAAATCCCAATAAGGAACCTTATCCGTTGGCAGATTAGGATGATTCAAGATAAAAAATGCCACCTTGCGGGCTTGTGTAAGATACTCCGGTCGACCTGTTTCGCGATACATCATGGTGTACCCATACAATGCCCATGCCTGTCCCCGTGCCCAAGCCGACTCGTCAGCATAGCCCTGATGGGTTTGCTTGGCATGTGGCCTGCCGGTGATTGTATCATATGAGATCACATGATAACAACTGTTATCCGCTCGAAAATGATTTACCAAAGTGGTTTGTGCATGCTTGTTGGCTATATCCAGAAACCTTTCTTCATTTGTTTCTTTGGTGATGAAACTGAGAAATTCCAGATTCATCATGTTGTCTATAATTACCGGATACTGCCATTTGGCATTCGAATTCCAGGACTTGATGGCACGGGTTTTATTATCGTAACGGCTGGCAAGCGACCAGGCACCTGTTTCCAATACTTTCAGGTACTCTTTGTTGCCTGTCAGCCGATAACCATTGCCGAAACTGCAATACAACATAAATCCCAGATCATGCGTACTAGTCATATTCTTTGCAGGTTCTACACGGGCTGTATAGAGTTCTGCATACTTCTTCATGTTCAGCTGAGGATTATTCTCATATAAATACCACAACACTCCTGGGAAGAATCCTGATATCCATGACCGAAAATCGGAAGTGAGTAATTTATCGTTTTCGAAGGATCTTGGGAGTCGTCCTTCTTCATTCTCCAGCTTTTCTGCCAATAAAATGCTTTGCCGAGTCGAAACGTCCAGTCCCCTATTGATAACTGTGGATATCGGTTCATTGGAATCAGTATTCAATGCACAAAGACTCGGGCACGAAAAGAAGAGTATTCCTAAAGTGGAAATAAATGACTTGAAATATTTCATTATTATATTAGTTTCTTTATTTGGAAGAATGTATTGGAATATCGTAAGTTGTCATAGGTAAGTGATAATAACCGTTGGATATCTGAGAAATATAATTGCGGTATATCGGATCCTGCATCAAACAATTATGGCGGGTATGGGAAAGAATAGTGCTGTTGTAAATCCGAAGTTCTCCTGGAACACAAGTTATAATTTCTTCCCGCCAGTCTCCCCAAACATCTACTACAGCCATGATTTTACCTTCTACCTTTTCGCCTTCATCTTTGGAACGGGCGCCTTTGTAGTCGTATATTGTGCCGTCTTTATCCAGCAGTTCGCGTTGATTGTCGGTATCCCAAAAAACACTCCATATTGTAGTAAAATCACGATCGATGATTTCGCCTTTGCTGTTGTACATTACTGCAAAATTGGCACCTTTACCTTCATTCCGGTAAATTTCGATACCATAGCATTCTCTGCCGGGGTGGGTTCTGTCTATATCGCTGCAAAATCCGGTTCCGTGTACATGTTCGGTCGGGTAATCCGCTCCCCAAATAACTTCACCGTTTTTTGCGTCTACCATACACATACCGTTTTTCGATTTTCCTGTTTCTATGTTGTAGTAAATTTCCAAGCCGGGACGTTCAGGCAAAATGTCACCTACAAACATCCCATCGGGATGCCCAAGCCCAGTAGTCCATAGAGAGGTGCCATTGTGATCCAATACACAAGAGCCGAGTAACAATTCGTCGCATCCGTCACCATCCACATCGGCGGCAATAGTAGTGTGGGCTCCTTGTCCCCAATAATTGTCAGGGGATTTCTTTAATTCACGGTTATCCCAATTCCATACTAATTTTAGTTCGTTCTCTATTAACCGATAGGCGCGAACCATCATCAAGTTGTAAGTCCCTCTCAATACAACAATATGTGGATGTATACCGTCCAGATAAGCCACAGCCAATTGGTTGCGCGAAGCAAAATTATATGCATGATTTGTGTTGACTTTGTAAAAAGGCTCTCGGGGTATCCAATCTGCCTGAGTGATTGTCTTGCCGGTTTCGCCATTGAGAACAGTTATATATTCCGCTCCAGAGGAAACGATTCCTTTTCCTTGACTATTCACATAGTTATCATAACGTCCGGACATGTCGCGAGGGTCACCTTCTCCGCTTTTCACAATAACTTCCGCTTTTCCGTCACCGTCAAGATCATATACTAGATAAGGTGAATACCAAACTCCTTGTTCGATAGCCCAACCCATATCATACGTCCATAAGTGTTTACCATTATTTTTGTATGCTTCCAATTTATAAGTATCTGTGCTTGGTTTCCAATACAGATACCAAGGGTCTACATTTCCTCCCGGGTGCTTAGTCACAAAATCGGGCTCGCCGTCGCCATCTAAATCGGCAACCGCAATCTTTTCAACTGTATGATTACCTGTTAGTTTAATTGATTTATAGGGTTTGGACTGTTCATTGTAAATAACAGGAGCAGAAGACGCATTCCCTTCTTTTCCGTCAACGACAGGCACAACCTTATATACAAATTCTTCTCCTTCAGGTAAGTCAGCATCTACATAATTGGTAGATTTGGTTATTGGTTCGTTGTTTAATTTTACAATCGAACCATTAGGGGGTTGTCTATAAACATTGAAGCCAACATTACCGGGATCGTCAGCCAACAGTCGCCAACTTATATATACCCTCCTTTTATCTGCGGCAAAGGTACCTTCACCGCTAAATACTTTTTTCCCTACTTCCAAAGGGGTTACTGTTACACCACGACCTAACCTTTCGTGTTTCAATAATTTATAATTCAATTGTTCTTTTGAGCCTTTGCTATCTTTTTGTGGATCAGTACTCGTTGTCCAAGAGACAAAAAGCATGATCCCACACAAAGAAGCAATTAATCCGAATATATTCTTTTTCATTTTATTATTGTTTTCTATCGTGAACGTAAATGGTACTCTCTTGAACAATCTTAAAATCTTCGACAAAACGAATAATTTCGCTACCTGCCATCAATACAGGACCGTATCCGTGTGCCGTGTAGGGGTGTACATGTCGGTTATAGTAATAAGCTGGCTCGAAGGCCACGCTTGTACCTACGCAAACATTCTCTATTTGCCCCATGTTGTTTATCTGTTCGCTCAAGGCATTCCAACCCGTAATGGAAGCGGCTCCGAACGATTTACTATCAAGCCAGCCTTTATTGATTCCTTTGGCAAAGCCGTAGACAAACATGGCTGTGGCCGACGATTCGAAATACGTATCACGGCAGTCGAGTAGCTGATGCCACAATCCTTTACCTGATTGGAACTTCAATATACCTTCACAATGTTTTTTGAACAAACGCAGAATTTCGTTGTACTTATGATGATTGGTTGGCATTACATCCAATAAATCACACATAGCCAGTGTAGCCCAACCGTTGGCACGCCCCCAATAGAAACGCGGATGGTATTCCATGTCTTCTACCCAACCGTGCATAAACAAACCGATTTCTTCTACAAACATACGTTGGGCAAACTGAAGAATCTGTTTTGTGGCATCGTCCAAGTATTTCGGATTGTTGGTGAGACGGTAACCTTCGGCCAATGCAGGAATCGACATGTACAGGTCGTCAAGCCAAAGCGTATTGTCGTATGGATGATTGCGTGCCAATGTGCCATCGCTCAGGCGGTATTGCTTTTCAGAGATATAATTTAGTGCAGTATGTATGAAAGGGTGCAAATCATTATCGAATCCATGCCCCATTTGTGTACGAATAGCAGCAGCACACATTGCTCCGCAAGCATCCAGGTTATGCGGATTCATCAACCGGCGGAGTGGCGAGCTATAGCCTTTCACCTTTTTATTGTATTCGCTCGCTTGGGGCCATGCCAGAGCTAACAATCGCATACGTTTGTAGGTGTAATCCAAGAATATATTTTCCCGGGTTATTTCGGCAGCTTTTAACATGCCACTATATGTTACACCCCATTCGTATGAATATGGGCGAAAATCGCTTTTAGCTTGCTGAAACTTCTCGGAAAGTTTGTTGAAATCAGTAATAATCTCTCCCGTATCGGAAGTAATAAATTCTTTCATAGTAGAAACTTCCAAAAAATTGGCGATACGAACCAATTTTTCTGTTATGTTCTCCCGTGAGGGTATAATATATGGGAAATCATAATCTGAATGAAGTTCAAACAGGGAAACACTGGCGTCCGTAATGCGTTTATTATTATCCACGATATGTTTTTCTTTCCGTGGCCAAGGTTGTGCATATAACCCGACAGCGGCAGTAAGGACTAACAACAATAAACTGAATCTTTGCATGTTTTTATGTTATGACGTTTTATTTATTCCTCTCCTTTGTATTCAAACCAATCATATGAGGACGTGTTTTTGGTTAGTTTCCCGTTACTTGTTGCATAGACTCCAACGCCTACACCATTGAATCCACCGACCTTAAGCACGGCATCCATGCTTTGAGTACCACCTATATTAGTCATTTTCTCAGGCGTTTCACCAAAACTGAAACTCACATCAAGGTTGTTTACCGAAACCTTGAGATACACATCCGGTAAGGTATAAGGACGACGTTCGACAACTTCTTTTTTACCAAGATTTTTTTTCACCAATACAATACCCAATTTATCTTTCATCAGGATGTAGTGACCATTAGCGGAACGATAAAGAACTAAACCTGATTGTTCATTGTCTTTCTTTGTCGCAAAACTCATCTTCGTAATTGCAGTGAATTGATGATGCTTCGTTTTCTGAATGACCATGGCCGAATTCACCAGACTATCAATCACTTCCGGCTGTAACGACAGGGTTAACTGCCCTTTGCCCAGGCTGTGGAATTTCTTCTGCGGCACTCTGACAAAATACCATTTTAGTGCAAGTTCGTCCCTTTCAAAGTCATCCCTTGCCGGTTCGGCTTTGACAGGAGTCCATGGTAAGTTGGGTCTTTTTTGTTGGGGTAACACAACACCCTGCCCTGGGTTGTATATCGGAGTGCCATCTTCAAATTCCACCTTACACAGAAAAGTCTCACGGGCCAGCGGATTATAACCACCTACGCTCCTGATGCCCAGTACCACTGAATACCATTCACCATTCTGCGTTTGAACCAAGTCAGCATGCCCCAGTTGCTGAATAGGATACTTCTTCCCTAAATGACGGTGTGTCAGTACAGGATTGGTTTTGTCGGCCACATACGGTCCCCACAACGAGTTGCTTTGATGCGCTGTTACGGCATGGTGATAAGATGATCCGCCTTCGGCCATTAGTAATAGATACTTACTATCTATTTTGTAGATATGAGGACCTTCTGCATACGTTGCATTATTGGCATGTCCATAGGTTAGTATTTTACGCTCGCCAACAAAATTCTTTTGATCGAGATCCAACTCCTGCATCCATACAGCGCATTGTGAGGGCCATTCCTTCTTGAAGTCCCACCTGTTTCCTGTATAGTAACATTTGCCATCCTGATTCCAGAAGAGCGAGGGGTCTATGCCGGGCGCATCTTTCAGCCATACTGGGTCCGACCAAGGGCCTTTAGGGTCGGTAGCTGTTATGTAGAAGTTCCCTCCACTGTTATTGGCAGTAGTAATAAGGTAGAACAATCCATTGTGGTGGCGTATAGTTACTGCCCATATTCCGTGATTGTCGTTCAATCCATTCATGTCAATCATGTCCGGACGGGTAATGCCATGGCCGATGAGTTCCCAGTTTACCAAGTCTTTACTTTGGTAGATAGGGATTCCGGGATACCATGTAAAAGAAGAGGTAACCAGGTAGTAATCATCGTTCACCCGACAGATGGAAGGGTCCGGGTTAAAACCTGTCAGGATGGGATTCCTGAATGTTTGGGGAGCTGTGTTGCTCATATGTTGTCCCATTGCCAATATGGAAAGGATGGACATACAACAGCATAAAAAGAATCTCTTTCTCATGATAATAATCTCTGTTTTATACATTATTATTCTACAATCTTGATCTCATCCAATATTACCGCTGGGGTAGTGGCTGTGACTTTCAGTGTACGTTTCTTTGTAGAAGAAGGTACTGTTATGGTACGTAGCGCCTGGTTGCGTTCGATGTTCAGTTTCCATTCCTCACTTCTGCCGTAAGTTTCGTATTGCAGATAGTGCGAATGGGTTCCTTCTATATCTATGCAAACTTCCAGTTTCTTGGCATCTACCGGATGATTAGGGACGAAAGCAAACGTAATCTTTAGCGAGTCTGTTGAGGGGGGTATCTCGGTGGTAAACGAATCTCCTTTCTCGAAAGCTAATGCACAATTGCTGTAGCCCAGTCTGTTTACTATATGAGAGTGAGCGTCCGCTTTGCCATCTTTAGGAGTCAGTGTGTAGCTGTTTTTTAGTGCCGGAGCAAGGATAGGCGGGCAGTGCCGGGTAGTATCCACTTCCTTATACATGGAATGTCCTTTCCAGAAGCCCATCATGTGATTCCATTTGCCATCCAGTAGCTGGTGGTATTCATTCGTCAGGCGGTAGATGTCGGTATGTCCTTGTAACGCTTCGTCCCATGTCGCTTTGCCGTGTCGTGCCAATTGTGCCACCAACATCTTACGCGCCATTGCCGTGAAACTCAGACAGGGATATTCTACCAGTTCGAACCAATGCGCTTTGTGTGCCTCATCCACTTCCTGACGGAGTGAAAGTACAGTTGCTTCCATCTGTATGCAACGATTCAGCCATGCCTGTACCTCGTCGTCAGTCCAGGGCAAGTCACTTATTATTTTGTATTTGCTGTCTGTTTCCTCAATCCGGGTATGGCCGAGTAATTCGGCACGCCGTTGGTAAGACAGGTCGTAATAGGTGTTCCAAACAGGTACTAGTTTCCGTCCTAGTTCTTCGCCGAATTCGCGTTTCAACCATTGTTCGGTGAAGATGTTGCTGTCGCAGTTTGTCAAGACCTCTTTGTTCCAGGCCATTTCCAGACCGTATTCCATCAGGTATTCATTCGGCTTGATATCGCCTACGTTGAATACCCATAAATCTTGTATGCCATGCTGATAAGCACGTGCCAGTTCGGTTTGCGCCAGTGCCGGACAGGTGGAAGGCAACCATACCTGCGACTGTGGTCTTCCCCAATAGGAGAAGTGATAGTACACGCCGTTGCCTCCTTTGCGTCGGCGTTCGGTGGCATCGGGCAAGTGCTTGATGTATCCGTAATTGTCGTCGCACCACATCAGTGTCACATCGTCTGGTACATCCAGTCCAGCATTGTAAATGTCCAATACTTCTTTATAGGGAATGAAGACCTGACGTACTTTCGTCACATCCTTATTTACATATTTTCTGATTAATTCGCGCTGGTCGTTGATGACTTGTTGCAAGGCTGAACGTTGCTGCTCGATTCCTTCTACCCCCTCCATTCCGGTGTCATGGATACCACGCATACCTAAAGTGAAGTAATTATGGGATTGAGCAGTCTCCTTCACCCGTTCTTCCCAGAAACGATATACATTGTCTTTGTTTGTGATGTAATTGTATTCGCCCACACCGCCCTTTTTCCATTCGCCATTGGTGCTTCGTAGCATCGGTTCGCAATGAGAAGTTCCGATGAGAATACCGTAACGGTCGGCCATTTCTTGGTTGCCGGGAGTCAGGAAAAACGGTACTGAGCAGGTATGCATGGCAGGCCAAAATACATTGGCACGGAGACGTAGTAGCAACTCGAATACCTTCTCGTGTGTCTTGGGACCAATACGTCCTTGGATAGATGATGGGTCGCAGGTTTTCCAACTCCAGGGAGAAAAACCGTTTCCTTCGTCATTGATGAAGATACCTCTGTAAGCCACTGCTGGGCTTTGTTCCGTCCGGAAACTATCGGGGATGATCCATTGGTTGATACGCGCAGGTGTATTGTCGGCCCACCATACCCATGGCGATACTCCTAACAGACGCGATAACTCCATGATGCCGTAAGCTGTGCCTGCTGCATCGGCACCTGTTACGTATAATTTACCCTCTTTCTCTTCAATACGGAATCCCTGGGGCTTTTTAGTAAGAGTATCCTTACCCTTTGGGGAAAGTGTCTGGATGATTAGTTGGGATGAGGCTAATTCACTTTTTTCGAGACTTGTACCCAGAACTGCATGCAAATCACTTCCGAACAGTTTTAAAGCTGTTTGGACAATAGGATTATCTTGTTCGCTGATATAATATTTGATGGCGGTCTCTTTAGGGAAAATAACCTGTCGGGCATTTGTTTGCGCCCAGCAACCCATAACGATTAAAAGTATCAACAGTACTGATTTTCTATTCATGTTCTTCGATGATATTTATTTGTGAGATAAAAGAATTAGCTGTGTGCAAAATAAGAGGAATCTCCCCCAAAAAGGAATGTGGGACAGTACATTTTACTGGAATATTGTTTTTTATGCATTATAAAATGCTTATCTATTAGCTAATTAAGATAAAAGCAGCACCTAAGCACTGCTATTATCTTATAGAATCATGGATCAACGTTGCAGGGTAACTCCCATCAATCCGATGACCACATCGTTCGAGAGCGTTTCAAGGGTAAGATGGCTCAATGTCTTCGATGGATTGAGGGGCATGTCGAGTAATACACCTGCTCCTCCTTTAATCTCCCGGCCATATACTCCCGTGATATTTAAATCTTTCTCCAGATTATTACTTACCAATCCACTCATCAGATGCAGACGGTATGGACGGGGTGTTGAAAGCTGGAAAGCATACGGATCAACAAAGTAATCCTGTTCGATAGGACACCAGTTGGTAGGATTCACTAACGGTAATGTATCGCAGGTACCGTCTGTGTAATGTACCTGTATCACACCATTGTCAATATGACACTGCATGTGGTTGGTACTTCCTGCCATCAGTAGATAGGCGCGTGATGCACGTCCTGTGAGAGGAACACGCAGGTCGTTCGGATAATTATCCCACAGAGAGGTGAAGGCGATGTTACGGCCTTGTGCCGGTGTGCGGAACGAGATGTCCAGATTCGTTGCCAGTAGTCCGTTGCGTACCTGTGCCCGCATGCCCGAATCGTCGATGTCTGCTGTCAGGTTAGGACGACACCATTCGCCTATTCCATGCTTGGGAATTTGCAGGGTGGTGTAGGGCGAACGGGGAGATAGGTAGTCGTTCTGGAAAATATCAGTAACAGATGCGTTGAAGTATGTATCCATCGGTACAGGCTCACATTTCGCAGATACTACGTTAGTGAAGGCAGACTGAATGGGTTGCTCTTTGCTTTTAATCTCGATATTTACCGGTTGCCACCACTGCATCTCTCCCTGTTTCAGGTAGACGAAGAAGGTGTGATGACCAGGTTTGTCTGCCAACGTACCTTCAATAGATTGCTTATCCACTTTCGGAGCAAACAGAATACTTTGCGGGTCGTAGAGCTTTATCACTTCGGCAGAAGTGGTTGCTGCTAAACGGTTGCCAACAAAGAAGTGCTTACCAGAAGAAGAACTCGCTTTTTCCATGGAAGGAGTGATTGTAGCCAATGATGCACCTTCCCATACGATTTCGATAACAGCTTCGGCAACTGAAGAAGCATCAATTGTAATTGCCGGATAGCCCGAAGCTGCTTCGGCTGGCTTCCATGTAGCGGGTTTACCATTCACTGTCACCGCATGAATCTTATCTTTCCACGCATTCACCTGCAATGACAATGCCAACGGTTTGGCAAACTGCTGCTTTACCGTATATGTATCTTTCATGCCCTTACGAAGGAAACTATAAGTGATGGCCGGAGTATGGAGCGAAGCTTTGTCCCATTCCATCGGGAAGCCGGGACGAATGGTCAGCTTGCCATTCAATGCATCGGGCAGAATACCATAAAGTCCCTGTATAAACACACGCGAAGCTACACCGATGGGATCGCCAAAGTCGCGGTAACACTCTCCACGGGCAGCATCATAGAAACTCGTTTGCCCGAAGTTGCCCGGACTATCGCCCAGGTACATACCATCAAGAATCGAACTTTTCAGGAGTTTATAAGCAGCCTCGTTTCTACCCGACTGGAAGAACGAAAGGGCAGTATGCATCATTTCGGCAAACGCCACGTTATTGATACTCCACGAATAAGGGAACCAGTTGGTGGTGGAGAGAGCTGTGTAACCCTCATCTTTCAGCCCTTTGCCCTTGACGGGGATGTGGGGTATTTGTGTATCTACATACCGGGTAGCCTGATAAGCCTGGAACGGGTCGGTTACATCGCTATCGATACTGTGATAGATAGTCCACAGGGCAGCACTTTCGTGTACTCGCTTGTGTCCCATGAAGTCCTGATATTCGGCCCAGTGTCCTTTGTCTTTCAACCAGAGACGGGCGTTCATGGCTTTCAGTATCTTGTCGGCCTCAGCTTGATAGGGGGTGGGATCTTCGCCGATGAGTTGGGCAATACGGGCTGCCATTAGGTTGCCACGGTAGTTGTAGGCTGATGAGTGTGTCACAGCACCACTATTGTACTGCAAGGCATCACTGGCCCAGATGCAGATATATGCATCATACAGACCATCGTTGTCGGGATCATAATTCAATTTTTCCCAAGCGAGGTGACGAGTGAGGATGGGCCACATCTTACGGACGTACGCCAAATCACCTGTCCAATTGAAGTGCCATAGCAGTTCGTCGATGTAGCAAAGGTTCATGTCATAGTGGTGCATGATGTCGTTGCGGTGTGGACTGCGACCGATGTACCCGGTACTGTATTGGGGCGTTCCCCATTTCTTCTCGGAACGGGCAAGGAAGAGCACGGAGTCCTGTGCCGGATGCGGAATGGTATTGGGCACATTAGTTACCTGACTTTCGGCAAATCCGTCAAAGTGCGTGCGTGCGCGGTCGTGCCAGCCGAGAGCATCACCAATATAACCTGCCCGCCAGCCTGTCAACTGCATACGCCAGCCGATGGCTCCGTGTAGCCAGCTTCCACCATCCCAATTTCCGTCGGCGGCAGCAACAAGTGCTCCGCCCAACGTATTGAAGTAGGGGTCAGGAGTCTCGAAACGAATACGGGAAGTCAACTCGAAACGCTGTTGCTCGGTAGCAGTAAAGAGCTTCTCACCCTCTTTAAACTCCGGTTTGCCGATGGCTATATCTTTAAATACAAAGTAGCAAGTTGCTTTACCGCCACCTATTTCTTCTTTTTGCTCACGGACATTTTCAGCATTAGGAGCCGCATCGAAACTATCGATGGGGTCGGTACCTAAGTCGCCATCGCGATGAAAGCTCTTGGCTTTGACCTTTGCTTGGCGGACGATAACGGATGTACCCTGAGGCATATTCGTTGCATCTAGTTTCCAGATGGCACCTTCGGTGTCGTAGAGTGCAAGAGCTGTGATGCGAAGTTCGCCTTTATCCCAAGCCGGATCAGTGAGACGGTAACTGCGTTTCCCTCCTGAATAGCGCGATTCACAGTATGCCACTGAATCAAGGGCTGCAACCGCACGACCGGGTACAGATACCCGAAACGAGATGTTTTGACTGTTGCTTTTGTCATACGTAGCAAATACAGGCCAGTCGCTCGTTTCCAAACGAAAAAGCGTGTACCCGCCGTATAAGGCTCGTGTGTAACGGTTTTTCCCATTGATGCAGACGAAATCTTCACCATCGGGATAATACTGCAATACACGGGAGGCACCCCGCTTTTCTTCGTTTAAGGACTTAACCTCACTAATGTCGCCTATCTTTTGCTTTTTCGGCGTTTGAGCTAAGCTATGGCCCATCGGCAGACAAAAAGCGCAAAGTAGCGGGATAAAGATTCTCTTGTTCATGATAACATTTGGTTTTAAGTATTGAATAAAAGCAGCAGCTTGCTCGAATGCTTACTGCTGCTTTTCCTTTTTACCTTACTAAATAAACTAATACCCTGTATTCTGTGGATACAATCCCGGTTTAATATTCATCTGACTCATCGGGATGGGGAACAGGTAACGTCCCTCTTTCAAATCACTCTTATCGGTTCCATCCGGATTGTTGTAACGGTCGAACGATTTCTCAATAGCCGACTTCCAATCGTTCCAGCGTACAAGGTCAAACCAGCGTACACCTTCGGACATTAGCTCAATTCTCCGTTCACGTTTTACAAAGTCTAATGCCTGACTGGCTGTAGTTGCTGTTTCTGTAGAACAACCTGCCCGGTTACGAATCTTGTTTACAATTGCCATAGCACCTGTGATATCTCCTTTGCCAATCAGGATTTCGGCATACATTAATTGAATATCTTCCAGACGAATTACCGGATGATTCACTGGCCAGTCTTCCACACCATTCATACTGGCTTCTACGTTTAATGATAAGCCCAGGGCGGTGATCTTACGCTTAGAAGGTAGAAACTTGTAGATAATGGAACTTACGTATACCTCCACCTCGCTACCATCATCCAGTTTCAGTTTCTCTTTGGCATTAGAGTATTGCGGATAGTTCGGTTCAGCATCATACCCCGTTAGGACAGAGTAGTTGCATCCGCGTGCATCGGTTAATGTTTTACCGTTTACATTAAACGTTCTGCTGAATTCATACATCAACGACTTTTCTACCCAAAGACTGTTTCCGAAGATACGGATAGTGGTATACGTAGGTGGCAATGCCGGTCCGAAGTTGAACAGCGACGGATTTCCTGTGCCCCCCGAACGATATTGAATAGAGAAGATAGGATACTTATTATAATAATCGTCCGAAGGCATGAACTGTTTACGCCATTCCGTGCTGTCCGGAGCCCAATACTGATTGCCGTTGGTTTCCGAGAAGGTAAGCACAGCTTTCAGTTCCGTTTCGGCAAGCGACTTAGCCGATGCGTCGTTCAGCGGGAAACCAGCCATTGTCATGTATATTCTTGCCAACATGGATTGTGCAGCCATCTTGTCGGCACGACCGGCTTTGGCAATGGTTGCCTTGTTGGCATCGACCATATCCTTGGCTAAAGGCAGTTGGCTCTTTGCAGCCGTCAAGTCGGGTACGATGACCTTTGCGTAAATCTCACTGGCGGGTGAAAGACCGATACTCTTTGCTTCTTCCGGAGATACGGCTTTGTCAATTAACGGGACATTGCCAAACATACGTGCTAGCTCGAAATACGCCCAGCCACGTAGGAAATGCGCCTCGCCCAACAGCTGATCTTTATAAGCCGTACGTGTGCCGAAATCACAATCGGGTATCTTGGTCAGGGCGATGTTCGCATCGTAAATCACCTTGTACCATTTGTTCCACACATCATTATAAGTGGTAATATCATATCCGGCACGGAAAGTACCTATCTCCGAATATTCACGGAAGGCGTCTGTTTTGGGTTGTACCCAGGCATTGTCCGAACGGCATTCGGCCATGTACAAGTATTCCAGATTGGTTATCTCACGCAAGTCGGCATAAATACCGATGATGCCTTGTTCGCACTGTGAAGGCGATTGATAGAAACCGTCCGAGGTCAACAAATCTCTGGGTGTCGTAGTCAGAAAATCATCGCACGAGGTAGTGGTGAAGAGTATCGCTGCCGAGAGCAATACACCTGCTTTATGAATTATATTTCTCATATTATCTTGCATATTTAAAGTTAGAAAGTAATGTTTACGCCGAAAGTCACGATACGCGGGATGGGGTATCCGCTGTAGTCCAGTCCGAGTGCGCCCGAACCACCGGGAGCATCGCTCTGACCGTTGTTGGCTGCTTCGGGCGAGTAACCGCCGTAGTAGTTATCCCACTTCACGAGATTCTCCACAGAAGCATAGACCCGTGCGTAGGAGATGTACTTTTGGCTGATGGGAAGTTTGTAGCCCAACGTGATATTCTTTATACGCAGGTAGTCCGAAGAGTATAGCCAGCGTGAGTCGAGTGTGGTACCGGTAGTGCTACTCATGATGTACGGAGTTTTGCCGTTACCTTGTTCGGTTTCCGACCACCAGGCATTACGCCAGCAACCCATAACGTTGCTTGCCGCACCCATACCCGGACGGTCGATGGCACGACCGATGATTCCGTAAATCTTTCCGCCACTCTGTGCCGTGAGCAGGACGGAGAGGTCGAAGTTCTTGTAGCTGAACGTATTGGTCATACCGTACGAAAATTTCGGTGTGGGATTGCCGAGGTACTCACGGTCGTTATCCTTGTCAAACACACCGTCATCGTTCACGTCCTTGTAACGGATATCGCCCGGTACAATAGTACCACCTTGGAACGTCACCTTCTTGCCGCCATGAGCAGCGCTGTAATCGTCGATTTCCTGTTGTGTCTTCCATACACCGATAGCTTCATACATGTAAAATGTATTGATCGGCTTGCCCACCATCAGCACGTTGGTTGGGTTGTTGGCGTCCATACCCGAATATACCGGCGTGTTGTCGATACCGATGGAAACCACTTCGTTCTTGTTGTAAGACAGGTTGAAAGAAGTATCCCATTTGAAGGCTCCCGTAAGGTTGCGGGTGTTCAGTTCCACTTCAAAACCTTCGTTCTTGATATTTCCCAGGTTGCCCCATACGGTGGTGAAACCCGATACACCTAAGGAAGGAACCTTGTAAAGCAAATCTTTGGTGGTTTTGGTGTACCAGTCCAATGACAACTGGATGCGGTTATCAAGGAACCCGAAGTCGACTGCCAGATCGGTACTGTGTGTCTTTTCCCAACCGAGGTCGGCATTGCCCAGACTGTTGGCGTTGTAGCCCGACATGCCTGCATACTTTACAGAGGTCAGCGTAGGATAAGCAGCCGTGTAGCTGATATCGTTGTTACCGGTGGCACCATAGCTGGCTCTCAATTTGAGAGTGCTTAACCATGACAAGTTCAGATTCTGATAGAACTTTTCTTTGGAAACGACCCATCCACCCGAGAATGCCGGGAAGAATCCCCATTTATTATTGGTGCCGAATACCGAACCACCATCATAACGCAAACTACCCGACAGCATGTAACGCTCGTCGAAATTATACTGTGCACGTCCGAAGAAAGATACCAGACGACTGGGAGTGGATTCGGTCACCTTATCAGTACCGACAGCTACCTTCGACCCATCGAACGAGTAGATAACGGCATCGTTCGGGAACGGTTTGTTGAATGTCTGGTTGGTCGAGAAACCGGAGTTGGTTTGCTCGCGCGAAGTACCTGCCATCAGGCTAACACCGTGCTTGCCGAAAGCCCGGTCGTAGTTTACAAGACCTTGTAACAGCGTACTCCATCTGCGTTCGGTTTCGTGTCCGCCCGAGGAATTCTGTCCTTCACCGGATGCCCAGGTGCTGCCTGTGCTGGAATATACGTAATTGGCACGCTCGTAATCGTAGTAGTTTACCGATCCGGAGAGTTCTACGCGCAGTCCTTCCAACGGGGTGAGGCGTACGAAAGCATTACCCATCATGCGTACCATTTCGTCGGCACGGACATTCTTCTGCATATAGAATGTGGGACTTGAGGTGCTACCTGCCCAGAAATAACGGTCATTGGGTTCTACATTGGTCATGTAACCCACTTCGGGCTCGGAAACGGGTGTTGACGAAAGCACGCCGTGCGAACGGGAGTCTTTACCATTGGCCAGTCCGGAGCCATTCCTTTTGATATACGTGGGAGCCAGCAAGATTCCGGCAGCCAGATAGTTGTTGATCTTTGATTCGACGTTTGTACGGAACGAGAAACGTTCGTAATCGGTACCTGTAGCAAGACCTTCTTGGTTGAGGTAGCCACCTGAGAAGAGGTATGACGTGTTTTCGGTTCCTCCGGATACGTTTACCGAGTAGTCCTGAATAGCTGCCGAGCGGTAGAAGTTATCTTGCCAGTCGAGCAGTGACAGGGCTTCAGAGTTGGGCGTATATGTGTGTGTCGATTTCATGTTGTCGCCTAAGTAGTTGAACCACCGTTCGTCGAAGGTGTATTGGTTGGCACTGGCGCTGTTGGCAGCAATGCCCATATTCTTCAGGCGGATTTCGTTGGTGTCATTGATTGAAGCGCCCGTAATGCCTTTGCTCTTGGCATCCATCAGGTACTTGGCATCGTTCCAACGAAGTCTGAACTCCATCCATTCGCTGGCGCTGAGTACATCCATCTTCTTTTCGAGCGACTGTACGCCATAGCTTGCGTTGAAAGATATTTTGGGTTTGCCGCTCTTGCCCTTCTTGGTCGTAACGATCACTACACCGTTTGAGCCTCTGGAACCGTAAATAGCCGATGAAGAGGCATCTTTCAGTACTTCCACCGATTCAATATCAGCTGGACTGATACCGCTCAGGGTAGTCATTGGAGTGCCATCGACTACATATAGCGGGTCCGACTTGGCATTGACTGATGCAGCTCCACGTACGCGAATTTGCATATCGGCACCTGGTTCGCCAGTGGTGTTACGTACGCTTACCCCTGCCAATTGTCCTTGCAGAGCCGATTCGGCACGAGCCAGCGAACGGTTCTCAATTCCTTTGGAGTCCATTTTCGATACAGCCGAGGTCAGGGTACTTTTCTTTACCGAACCGTAACCGATAACCACTACTTCGTCGAGCGTTTGCTGATCTTCCGCCAGTTGGATGGAGAAATCCGTTTTGCCGCTTACCGGGAGTGTCTGGCTGATGTAGCCGATGTAACTTACCTTGATCTTTCCATTACCCGGAACTTGTGTGAGCCTGAACTTACCATTCAGGTCTGTAATGGTTCCGTTGCTGGTTCCATCTACCAATACGCTGGCGCCGATAACCGGCTCGCCCGACTTATCGGTTACCGTTCCAGAGATTGTTTTATCCTGTGCGGACATGACAGTCGCTATCAGTAGGAATAGCGTTGTGAATACTACTTTAGAGAAGGCGCCTGTGCGGCTGCTTGCTCTGCTTCTTGTTTTGCTGTTTTTCATACAAATTTTTAATTGGTTATATTAAACGCTTTGTGTATTGTTTTCCCCACCTCAGGAAAATCTTTTCGACAAAAGTAGGACTTGTTTATTCATCCTGCAATACCTTGAGAGGAAAGAAAGGTGTACTATTGTTCACGTTCGTGAAGAATAGTACACCTCTGGAAAATGGCGTACAAAACTCCATTTTCGCGTACAATAGATATATCTATTCAGGTATGTTGGTGTATTTTTGAGGAAAGATCGGCAACTGCTTGTGCAAGACTTTCTCTGCAATATCTTCTCCTAAATAATAGCCTAACGTTGGCGATTGGTTATAGCTGGAGTTCTGGCGTACAATCGCAAGTCGATAGTTCGGGTCGTGCATCAACGTATAAATCATATAACCAGTCTCGTAGTTTGTTGTGTAGATACGGATTTCGGAATTGGCTTCATCAGCAACCAACACTTCCTCTCGCCAATCTCCAAAAATATCTGCCGTTAGTCCGGGAGTCGTTCCGGAAAAAAGTACGGCGCCTTTGAATTCATCGATTGTTTCGAGCCTGTTGTCTTTCCAGTTGTATTTGTAAATATAAGGAGTAGTACCTGTGTGTTCGCCTGCTCCTCCTTTGGATACTTCCAAATGTCCGCCCGAATATACCCCCTTGCCGTCGAGCAATTCCGATAACAAATCTCCATCCCAGTACAAGCGGGCCTTGGCAGAGAAGAAGTCGGAGGGAATATCGGCCACATAGTTTCCGTATATATCGGTGATGGGGCCATAAATGTCCAGATTCTCCAGTTCGAATGGTGGCTGGTTCGACGCTTTCGGCTTTGTAGTATAAAGCATGGACCATACTTCAAACCCAGGCTTGGGTGTGATATTGGCTGCCATTGCGCGACCCATATCTTCCGGCAGTGTTCGTTGGGGAGCATACAAGTCCATACCGGTAGCTATGTCGGTTATCGTATGAGAGAATGGTGTCGTAATGTTTTCATAAGGCATTACACTTTGCAGATTACGGGTATAAGGCGACATGGCGCCTACAAGAAATGCATCTCCGTGGTAATCGTTCGTGGTGGTGGTTTCTCTCACCCAATAAACCGAACCGTCATGATCCAGCGTCAAGGCTCCGATGAGGAACTCATCGAATCCATCTCCATCCACGTCGGCTGCACAGCAAGTGTGTACACCCTTACTCTCGTATTTCTTTTTCTCCTCAGCAGTAGCATAATCATTCGTGTCGAACTTCCATGCAGTTTCTAATTTGCCGTCGAGTAGGAAAAAGGCTGCTACGGCAGTTCTTCCGTAGTAACCACGTTGCTGTACGATAGCCGGATAGGGGGTGCCTTTTTGGGGGTGAGGCAGGTAAGCTACAGCTGCATTAAAACGGTCTGAACGGTTATAGTTGTCATCACTTTTGCCATCAGTTGCCCCCCAGGACAGGGAACTTCCCACAGGGAAGGGATAATCAATGCAATGAATCAGTTGACCCGTTTTTCCATTGAATGCAGCCAGATATTCGCGTGCCTGATTGCTCACCCTGCCTTGTACGTTGCCGGTGGTGATGACATATTTTCCTTCCTCAGACGGGTTGCCGATGACACTTACCGGTTTCAGTCCGTCTGCATACGGATCAGCGGGTAGCCGCCCATTCTTATCGGGAGCATAGGACTTCGTGCCGTCGGCTACCTTTATGACGAATTCGGCCTTACCATCCTCGTCGAAATCATAGAAGAGGAATTGATTGTAATGGTAGCTGGTGGTAATATTGTATCCCATATTGATACGCCATAGAGCTGTTCCATCCATTTTATAAGCATCGAAAATAGCTGGTCCTGTCGGTCGTAAGTCGCGCCCTTTATCAAAGTGAATGGACGGGTGCCATCTGACAATGATTTCATACTCTCCATCTCCGTCAACATCCGCCACACCCATATCGTTGTAATAGTAGTGGGCTGCTTCTCCCGTCACAGTCTTTATGGGTCCCGGCTTTTGAATCGGAAAACTCAGATATGGAGTCTTTGAGGCAGAAACGGACTTGGATATAGTCGATTTACCATTGAAGATGGTTTCTACTTTGTATATGTTTTTTGCGTTTCTATTTGCTTTTGTATCCACAAAGTTGGTTTTGCCGGTGATCGGATCTTGGGTTATTCTCTTCCCATTCCGGTAGATATGGAAAGCAATGTCTTTTCCGTATTCGCTCACCAGAAGCCGCCAGGATACGAAGACTCCTTTGTCTTGTGCAGGTATAGCTATCACCCCCCGGTCTAACCACTCCATAGATCGTTCCTTGGAATAGGGTTGTACTTGTTTGCCGACTTGGGCACATAGTGTACTTACATTTATGAGTGTAAGTACACTGTAAATTAATAACCTCATCATAGCGTATTGTTTATTATTTATATGCTTCGTTTTGCTCATATAATCCCTCTTTGGCTTTCATCTGCGATTCGGGGATGGGATAGAGATGAGTTCCTGCCTTTACCCGTTCGGCGTACGAAGGCGAGTCTACATGTTTCCTGACGTTACGAATATACTTGTCCTTTATCGCCTGAAGGTTGTTGTGGCGTACCAGGTCGTGCCAGCGAATACCCTCAAAAGCAAATTCCAGTTGGCGTTCTCTATCCACGTATTCCTGAAACTCTGTTGCTGTACAGTTCGTCGGAATTGCGATCAGCCCGGCACGTGTACGAATGTCATTCACCATTTTAAGCCCTTTGGTGGTGGGGCCGACAATTTCGGCATACATAAGCATCACGTCCTCCAAACGAATCAGTGGATAGTTGATAGGCCAATAATTGTAGTCTGTAATTTGATCGTCGATGTTGCTGTATCCGAGTGCGGCTCTTTTTATTTTGTGTTCAGTGAACTTGATAAAGAAATCATCGTTTCCATATCTTACTCCATCGTTATTGATAAACTTCGTTGTATCGATAGTGGCCAGGCAGCGAGCATCCTGATATTTACCGTTCTCAATAGTCTTGAGCATAGTGTTGAGCTGATCGTCACAATACAACCGGTTTCCACGGAAGTCAACCTTGGTATAATCTTTATTCAGTTTGGTTCCCGATTCGAAAACCATCGGATTTCCTTGTCCGGAAAGCAAGATATATTGTATCTCAAAGATGTGGTATTTATTATCGTTATCGCTAATCCACATTCGTTGCCATTCGTTACCGGTTGAAGCCCAATGCTTTTTATTGGCGAAAGCGTAGTCAATGACTTCTTCCAAGAGCCCTTTTGCCAGTTCTTTTTTTTCGGTGTTATTTAGTGGGAAACCTGCCATCGTCAGATACACACGCCCCAACAGTGATTTCGCAGCAGTCTGGTTGGCTCTTCCGGCACTCGCTTTGGCGTTCAAATAGGTAAGTGGTTGGAGTGGCAAGTTGCTGACAGCGTATTGTAAGTCGGGCACGATTACTTGATCGTAGATTTCAGAAGCTTCAGATTGTTTCACGAAGAATGCCTCTTGGGGGCTGAGTGGTTCCGTTACCATAGGAACACGACCGAAATAGCGCACCAGGTCGAAATATGCGAGCGCCCTTAAAAAGCGTGCTTCGGCAATGTATTGCAATTTAATCTCTTCGGTCATAAATGTCACCCCATCCGTTTTACTCAAGAAAGTATTGGCGCGAGCCACGATCTCATACAGGTCTTTCCATGCGTTTTCGAGTGTGAGGATATTCGAAATATTGGGATTGAAGGTGGCAATATCCGTGTAATCGCGTTGCGCATCCAGGTCCAGACCTACCCACGTGTTGTCCGAACGGAATTCGGACATTAACGTAGAGTAGGTAGACAACGGAAGCAAACCGTTGTAAATACCGTTGAGTCCCTGATCCATCTGAGCCGGGGTTTTATAAAAACTATCTATCGATTCTGTGTTTTGCGACTCTACGTTTAACCAGTTGTCTCCACAAGAAGTCAGTGTCAGGCTTAACATCAGGCAAGCCTGTATAAAATAATTATATGCTTTCATGTTGAATTTGTTTTTTAGATTTTAAAATACGATGTTGACACCTGCTGATATAACCCTTGCCTGCGGGTAAGCGCCATAGTCATAATCACCATCGGAACCACCATTGTTAGACTCCGGTGAGAAGCCACCATCGTATTTATCCCACATATAAAGGTTTTCTGCTGTTACGTATACGCGTATGCTTCCGACATGTTTTTTGATGGGGAGTTTATAACCAATGGTAAGGTTCTTAATCTTGATGAAGTCTGAACTGTATAGCCACCGGGTATCGTACAAGCTACTTGTCGTACTGCTCAACCCGGGTGTCTTTCCATCTCCCGGGTTCTCTTCCGAACGCCACATATTTTTCCAGCAAGCCAGTACGTTGGTAGATGCTCCCATACCCGGGCGGTCGATGGCGCGTCCAAGCAAACCATAGACTTTACCTCCCGACTGTCCTGTCAGCAAGATGGAAAGGTCAAAGCCTTTGTAACGGAAAGTATTGGTCAAACCATAGGTGTAATCGGGCGAGGGCTTTCCTACAATGGTTCGGTCGTTACTATCAATCTTTCCATCTCCGTCGACATCCCTGTATCTGACGTCGCCCACTTTGGTAGAAGCCATTTTGGGATATTTCTCCAAGTCTTCGGAAGTTTGATAAACGCCGACAGCATCGTACATGTAGTAAGCTCTTAACGGCTCTCCTACCTTGAGTAACTGCGTAGTACTGCTGAAGCCGGTGTAAACGGTACTATTGTCACTACCCAGGCTCAATACTTCATTTTTGTTGTAACCGATATTAAAAGAGGTGCTCCAATTGAATTTTCCTGTAATGTTTTGAGTGGTCAATTCCAGCTCCCATCCTTTGTTTTCAATGCTACCTATGTTGAACCAGCCTTTGGAATATCCTACCACGGCAGGGACAGTAACCTGATAAAGCAGTGATTGGGTCTTTTTCGTATAGTAGTCTGCCGAAATGAATATGCGATTGTTGAACAATCCCATGTCCATAGCTACGTTCCAGCTTTCGGTCTTTTCCCAACCCAGCCCGGTATTCTCTGATGAAGTAGGAGCATAACCCGAAGCCGAGCTGCCCCCAAACGAATAATTGGCATTTGACAGAACTCCCAATGCAGCATTGGTCGGAATCGAATTGTTTCCGTTTGCTCCCCAGCTACCACGCAGTTTGAGCGAATTTACAAGGAAGTCCTTATTCCAGAATTTCTCGTTGGAGATTCGCCAGGCACCTGAGATAGCCGGGAAAGTTCCCCAACGATTGTCGCTACCGAAACGCGACGAACCATCACGGCGCATACTGAATGTCAGCAAATAGCGGTCGTCAAAGTCATACTGGATACGGCCGAAATAAGAAAGCAAGCGTGACGGAGTTGTCAATTCGGCTGTAGCGGCAGTTATCGTAACATTCTTCTGGTCAAACACTTCAAGGGAGTTGTTCGGGAAACCTTTGGCCTGTAAGTTGGATGAAGAGGCTCCTGTGGTGGTTTCGGCAGAATAACCCAACATGGCGCTGACAGAGTGTTTACCAAACTTTTTATTGTAGTTCAACAGGGCTTGAGCCATCAACTTGTGACTTCTTACGTCGCGTCGGCGCGCCGTGGTTTCTACACCTTCTCCGCTCGACCATTTGCTTTGAACGCTACTGGGTATGAACTGCTGCATTTCTGTATTGGTAAAGTTCCAGGATGCGGTAACCTCTGCGTTCAATCCATTCCATATATCTGCCTTTACATACGCCGAACTGTTGATCCGGACATCTTCATTATAGTTCGTGGTTTGTTCCATGTAAGCAATGGGACTTACCGAACTGGTTGCCCACATGTATCGCTGGTAAGGCTCGGCAGCAGTATTCAGTCCGGCGTCCGGTTCGGTGATGGGCGTCATTGACAGTACTCTATGCGATATCGCATCTTTACCATCTACCCGTCCACCATTTCCCCAAGCTACAGAGGGAGCTACACTCATCCCTATCTTTACTCTGTCGAATATTCTGGATTCAGCATTAGCTCTTAGGTTCAACCGCTTGTAATCTGTCTCGATGGCAACTCCTTCCTGGTTGACATAGCCTAAAGATATACGGAATGAACTGTTTTTTTGCCCTCCCGACACGGATAACTGATAATCCTGCATGGGTGCTGTACGGAAGAATGCATCCTGCCAGTCTATTAAGTGGAGTCCACCATAACCCGCTTCTGTCCAGCGAGGGTCATTCATATAGGAATAATTGACCGATCCGATCATTGCACGGCGGGTGTCCCAATTGTCATTGGCTGTGGCTCCTTTGGCGCCCCAGCGGTCTACATATCCCCTATTGTTTACATCTGTTCTGAAGTCAATCCACTCTTGTGGAGAGAGCACGTCAACTTTACGTTCCAAAGACTGAACGCCGAAAGAAGCCGAAAACTGAACGGTGACTTTGCTGTCTCTACTGCCTTGCTTGGTTGTTATCAGCACAACGCCATTCGCTCCCCGTGAACCGTAAATGGCCGAGGAAGAAGCGTCTTTTAAGACTTCCAGAGATTGAATATCATTGGGGTTGATTCCACTCAGATTGTCTACAGGTATCCCGTCGAGTACGTATAAGGGATCGGCGCCGGCATTGATAGAAGCTGCTCCGCGAATACGAATTTGGAGTTCCTGTCCGGGTTCACCCGTAGTCGATCGAACCTCCACTCCGGCCAATTGTCCTTGCAGGGATTGGGCTATATTCGATACCGGACGATCCTCCAGTTTCTCTGAAGTTACCCTGGCAATAGAGCCGGTTACATTGCCTTTTTTAGCCGTTCCGTAGCCTATCGCTACTACCTCGTCCAGTAGTATTCCACCTTCACTTAATTGAACATTAAAGAAATCCTTATTCTGAACAGGTACTGTTTTATTGTTATAACCTAAATAAGACACTTCGATGGATGGAGTGTTTTTGGGAATAGATAAGGTGAACTTTCCCGTCATATCGGTGATTGTTCCAACGGATGTTCCTTTGACAACCACATTGGCCCCAATTACGGGCTCGTCTCTTTCGTCGGTTACGATACCGGAGATACTCCTGTTCTGTGCAAACGAGAACGTTGCTACAGTCGAAAGGAGTAGAGTGAACAACATCTTGAATAATTTGCTGTTCGTGCAATACTTTCTTTGTTTCCTCATTTTAATTAGATTTTAATGATGAATGAAAAATGATAATATGTTTTCGCGTTTGCAAAATTAGAGCTTGTTATCCCCCTGTACAATTGTTAGAGAGGGCGATAAAGTGTACCTGCGTTCACGTTGGTGAAGAATAGTGCATGTTTGAAAAACGGTGAACGAAACTCCACTTTCGTGTACGCAAGGTACACTGTAACAGGAGGATGCTTTATGTACTTATATATGCTTCTAATAAAAAGCTTTTTATATCTTTGCGGAATCTAATATGAATACTATATGAGAAAACAGCTCTACCTTTGTGTAATCCTTTTGAATCTATGGACACTGACGGCAAATGCTACAGTCGACGTAAAATCGACTTTCCTGACTACCAACGAAGGGTTGGGGAATAATTATGTACGACAAATTTATCAAGATAGTAAGGGATTCCTTTGGATGTCCACTCTAAACGGACTCACCCGGTATGATGGACACTCCTTTGTTACGTTCCGCCCGGAGCGGGGCGACAAGCTGTCATTGCAGGATCATCACCTGATGGGAGTGTCAGAAGACAAGAACAGGCTTCTCTGGATACGTATTTCTCCTGAATATTATAATTGTTATGATCTGGAACACGACTGCTTCGTGGACTATACCGGGTGTGGAGAGTATAAGCAGAAATACAGACATCAGGTAGAAGTATCGAATGGAGATCATTGGCTGTGGCATTTCGAGACTGGTTGCCGAAAGGTGACGTATGCTAAGGGTAAATTCTCTTCAGAGGTTTTCAATAAAGAGAACGGAAAGTTATCGACCAATCGGGTGAATATGATTCTGGAGGGATCGGCAGGAAACATCTGGATCTGTACCAGTGACGGATTAATGAAAATGGAGAATAATAAACTAAGCACTGTATTCTCAGCTGGCAATGTTCAGAATGCCATGGTGTATGAAAAGACTCTTTTTTTCGTTACCTCCGACGCTTGTATATATATGGTCGACGCGCAGGGAAAGAAAGCAGAACTGATTCGGAAACTGGAACGGAATAACATGAATTGGACGATTACTGGCAGTTTCCGGTTGAAAGAGAACTGGGTGATTCTTACCACACAAGGGGGGTATGTGTTTCGTATGTCCGATTATAAACTCATGACCGATAAACTGCTGGATGTTCCTTATGGGCGGGTGATACAGGACGGACGGAACAATCTGTGGATTTATGATAACAAGGGGATGATTCGTTATATCCAGCCGGATAGAGGTATCGTGAAAGAATTCAATATTGTTCCCGGCAAGATGATGCCTGATGAGTGGTGTCATGCCATTCAGGACACACGGGGACTTATTTGGATAACCACATACGGTAGCGGACTCTATATTTATGATCCGAATACCAATGAAACAACCCATCTCCTCAACCGGAAAGGTGAACTCAATCGAATAAACTCCAACTCATTGGCTTCTGTGATGGAAGATCGTTCAGGAGGAGTCTGGGTGACTACCGAGTCGGCCGGTATCAGTCATTTCCAGGTATTGAACAATCGGGTAACGAGCCTGTATCCCAATAACAGCAGTCTGATCGATGATACGAATCTGATCCGGTTGGTTACTCCGATGAAGAATGGTGAAGTATGGATCGGCAACCGCAAGGGAACCATCTTTAAATACGATGGTCAGCTGAAAGAGCAAAAAGAAACCGTTCAGTTTCCACACAGAATCTACGCCCTTGAAGAAGATAGTACCGGACGGCCGGTGATAGGAAGCCGTGGAGGAGGAATCTGTATCGATGGGCGTTGGTATGCAAATCGCCCTGATGATGAGCTGTCTATTTCCAATAATAATATTTTTGACTTATATTGGGATTATAAACAGCGGCTGTGGATAGCTACTTTTGGTGGCGGATTGGAGCTGGCAGTCCCCTCTGCCGATGGATATATCTTCCGGCATTTTCTGACAGATACATATAATCAACGGGAGATCAGGTGCATTACAGGCGATAAGAACCATTGGATGTGGGTAGGCACAGACGACGGACTGCATGTATTCCACCCCGATTCGTTGATTACTTCGCCTAAAAGTTATCATGTTTATAATTTCGGTAATAACAAGTTGCCCGGGAACCAGGTGAAGTCCATTTTGTGTGACAGTAAGGGGCGTATGTGGCTGGGTATTGCAGGCGGAGGATTGTGTTTGTGTACACCGACAGACGACTATGCCAATCTCACCTTTACCCGGTTTACTACTGGCAACGGATTAGTAAATAATGATATACTGTCTATTGTGGAAGATAATAACGGCAAACTCTGGATAGCTACCGAATACGGTATATCACGCTTCTCGCCCGACGAACAGAGGTTCGAGAACTTCTTCCTATCCAGCATTCTGTTAGGCAATGTGTATTGCGAAGGTGCTGGAGCCAAACTTCCTGACGGACGGTTGCTATTCGGCAGCTATTACGGGGTGATTATTATTGATCCCGACAACATACAGTCGCCGAACATCGTCACTGGTATTGCGTTGACCGATCTGAAGATTAACGGTATTTCCATGCATCCCGGTGATGAGGATTCTCCTCTGACAAACGGCATCAGCTATACGGATGAGATTGTACTGAAATACCTCCAAAACTCGTTTGTAGTAGAGTTCTCCACCTTTGACTACTCCATGAATAACGGTGCAAAATATACTTATAAGTTAGAGCCCTTTGACAAAGAATGGAGTACTCCGTCTTCCCTGAACTTCGCTGCTTATAAAAAGCTTGAACCGGGTAAGTATAAGTTGCGGGTGAAGGCATGCAACTCATCGGGTGTGTGGAGTGAAGACGAAGCAGTGCTACACATTGTTATCCATCCACCTTTCTGGAAATCGGGCTGGGCATACCTTATCTATATATGTATCACTGTAGGATTGCTGTACACTGCTTTCCGTCTGATACGTAAATTCAACACGCTCCGTACCCGTATTCAGGTGGAAAAGCAACTGACGGAGTACAAACTGATGTTCTTTACCAATATCTCGCACGAATTTCGTACGCCGCTCACCCTGATACAAGGGGCGTTGGAGAAACTGGAAACCAAGGGGGCTTCGGATAAGGAAATAGCTTATCCCATTCAGCTGATGAGTAAGAGTACCGAACGGTTGCTGCGGCTGGTCAACCAGTTATTGGAGTTTCGTAAGATGCAGAATAATAAACTGTCACTCCGACTGGAAGAGATGGATGTCATCCTGTTTCTCCGTGAAATAGCCCGTCAGTTTGAAGATGTGGCACAAGATAAGCGAATCGATTTTCAGTTTGTACCGTCTGTGTCCTCTTATCAGATGTTTGTCGACCGTGGGAAATTGGATAAGATCACCTATAATCTGCTTTCAAATGCATTTAAATATACGCCCGATGGTGGTACGGTGGTCTTTACGGCTATGACGGATGAGGCAAACAGTCAGCTTGTTTTCTCGGTGAAAGATACCGGAGTGGGAATTCCGAAAGAGAAGCAACGGGAACTGTTCTCCCGCTTCATGCAGAGTAGTTTTGCCGGAGATAGCATGGGAGTAGGACTTCACCTGACGCATGAGTTGGTGAATGCTTGTAAAGGAACCATCTCGTTTCAGGAACGCGAAGGGGGAGGTTCCATCTTCACAGTTGCTTTGCCGGCAGACAAGTCGGTATATGGAGAGGCTGATTTCCTGACTCCCAATTATCTGCTGAACGAAGCCGGTGCAGCCTCTCAGCCTGTAGATGAGGAGGTTCATTCCGGTGAACCGAAAGAGGTAAAAGCTGTGGATCGGAAGAAGATACTGGTGATAGAGGACGATAACGACGTCCGCAAGTTCTTGGCCAATGAATTAGGCGCTCATTATGAAGTTGTCACAGCATCGGATGGTTTGTCGGGACTAGAATGCGCTCGGACGTTCGATGGCGACCTGATTGTATGCGATGTGCTAATGCCGGGCATGAACGGCTTTGAAGTCACTCGCCAGTTGAAGAGTGACTTCGACACCAGCCACTTGCCCATCATCCTGCTTACAGCCATGAGTACGCCCGAAAATCAGTTGGAAGGTACTGAAAGTGGAGCAGATGCCTACATCACGAAGCCTTTCAGCCCGAAGCTGTTATTAGCACGTATGCAACAACTAATCGACCAACGCGAGAAGTTGCGTGAGAAGTTCTCCACCGATCCTACTATGCTGAACCCTGTGCTCAGTACATCGGAGGTCGATAAACGATTCGCTGAACGACTGCAAACGATCATGGAGAAACAACTATCCAACGCCGACTTTACCATCGACGATTTTGCTGCCATGCTGAATCTGGGACGTACAGTCTTCTTCCGAAAAGTGAAAGGTGTTACTGGATATACTCCAAATGAGTACATGCGCATCATCCGGATGAAAAAAGCCGTGGAACTATTGCAGGAAGGTCAACTGAATGTGAGCGAAATAGCTTATAAGATAGGTTTGAAAGATCCGCATTATTTTAGCCGGAGCTTTAAAGAGCATTTCGGAGTTTCACCTTCGGTTTATTTGCGGGGAATGGATGATTCTGAGATAAAGTGAGATTTTTGTTTGATAAAATATTTCGTATTACAATTAAGGGCATTGTTCAGCATATTTCCTAACCCCCACCGCATCCGATGGCGAAGGCATCGACTTCTATGATGTGGAAAGCTATCAGATCAGATCCAGAACTGTGTCCTGAACGATGGGCATGAACACAATGAGCTAACAATCGCAGTATGCGAAAGGCATAGGGAAATGACCGGACGACGACCAGTTGTCCGGTCATTTGTACAATAGTCCACCCTTGTGTACGCTGCCACACGCATTTTAATCCATACATATTTCCCTATTGACTATTTTTGCACCAACGGTTTTTGTAAGCCATCATTAAGCTATCACTCAGTCATACATATCACAAAAATAATGATTATCATGAAAAGCATTACATTCATTTGTGACCTCCGTTTTATTTCAGTCACATCTGCATTCATCCTCTTATTTATTGCCACTCCGGGATTTGCTTCACGAGGAAAAAAAGAAGTACTTTCACGGGCGAATGCCACCGAACCTCACGTTATTTCCCTTGCGGGGAAATGGAAATTCCAATTTGACCCTAAAGATATAGGGATAGACGAAGCATGGTTCAGAAAAACAGATTTCGACGATACGATACAACTGCCCAGCACTACGGACGAACAGAAGAAAGGTACCGAAGAACCACACCAGAAAGGACGTTTTACCCGCATCCATGCCTATCGCGGTGCAGCGTGGTACCAAATCGAAGTAGACATCCCCCAACAATGGAAAGGCAAACGTGTGGTATTCTCGATGGAACGCACCAAGTTGACTCATGTATGGTGCGACGGCAAATTGATAGGCAGCAATAACTCACTGATCACCACACAACAGTACGAGTTGCAAATATCGGCTCAACCGGGCAGGCACGTCATCACTGTAAGGGTGAAGAATGATGCCGATAAAAACGTCCCGATCAGGAACAGTCATCAGAACAATGACGGTACGCAAACCAACTGGAACGGTATTCTCGGAAAGATACAACTGAAAGCCACCGACGACATCCGGATTGAAAGGCTGGCCGTGTGTCCCGATATCGACAACAAGAAGGCCAGCGTACAGGTAGTTTTTGGTGGCGAATTGAAGAAAGCATTTGCGGGAAATAGAACTACAGGAAATGTAATTGTAAATGCCCGTAGCTGGAACACCGAAAAGCCGCATCGACTCCCTCCGGTACGCATCCCGTTGAAGGACATCGACGAGAACGGCACATTTAGCTTCGAGCTGGAAATAGGAGAGAACATGCAACTTTGGAGCGAATTCGATCCCGTTTTATACCGTTTGTCCGTTGAGGTCGAAGGAAAATCGGCAGGAAAGAAATTCGTCGACAAAAGAGAAGTAGACTTTGGCATGCGAAAATTCAATACCATAGGGACAAGCTTCGCCATCAACGGAAAGAAAACCTTTCTTCGAGGAAAACACGATGGCGCTGTATTTCCCCATACCGGTTACCCACCCATGGAGTTGGACGAATGGATGCGTATACTGGGCATCATAAAATCCTACGGTATCAATCACATTCGTTGCCATTCGTGGTGTCCGCCTGCGTCTGCTTTCGAAGCGTGCGACCGTCTGGGCATCTACCTGTTGCCCGAACTCCCGCACTGGGGTACGATCGGTAACAACCCGAAAATAGTAGAAGGTGATGTCGAACTGAAATCAACATCCGCCGACAATACCGTTGAATATCTCGTGGGCGAAGGATACCGTATGCTGGATGAGTTTGGAAGTCACGCCTCTTTCGTGATGTTAGAAGTCGGCAACGAGCTGAACGGCAATCGAGAGATAGTCGATGAGATGGTTGCCGGGTTCCGCAGACATGATTCGCATCGCCTGTATGCTGGTGGAGCGAACAACTTTCTTACAGAACCACTTCTGTCCCCGATGGATAATTTTTGGACAACTACCATGACTGGAGGGACTTATGGAGCCGGAGTGTATAAAGACACGAAAGGTATAGAAGTACGTGCTTCTTATCCGAACCACAACGAAGGACACGTAAACAATAGGTTGGTGGGCACCGATTACGATTTCAGCTCGGGGATAAAGAATATCTCTGTTCCGGTCATCGGTCACGAAACCGGGCAGTATCAGGTATATCCCGATTACCGAGAAATAGACCGCTTCACCGGTGTGACACGTGCGTACAACTTTGAAACTTTCCGTGACCGTTTGCGCAAAGCAGGAATGCTCGATCAGGCCGATGATTTCTTCAAAGCTTCGGGTGCACTTGCCGTTATCTGTTACCGTGAAGAATTCGAAAGTGCCATCCGTACCCCCAACTTTGGTGGTTTTCAGGTGCTCGACTTGCAGGACTTCCCCGGACAAGGAACCGCTCTTGTCGGAATCCTGAATTCACATCTGGAGTCTAAAGGGCTAGTTACACCCGAGAAATGGCGTGAGTTCTGCAATGAAGTAGTACCATTGCTTCGCCACCAAAGCTTTACTTGGACTAACGACCAGACATTTACTACCCGGGCGCTTATCGCGAATTATGGAGCGGCAGATATAAACCAGCCGGCCCGATGGGTTATGAAGGATTCCAAAGGAAAAGAAATCGCGCAGGGAGAACTTCCATTGAAGAAGATAGCTCAGGGAGAAATAACGGAGCTAGGAAGGATATCCGTTGATCTGAAATCGGTAACAGCCCCTCAGAAACTGGAAGTCACGCTCGCCATTCCCGGTACGGAGTACAGAAACTCGTACAATATTTGGGTGTATCCGGATTATGCTGAGATTAAAGTACCTGCTTCGGTAAAGATATTCACCTCATTGAACAACGAAGCGAAAGAAGCACTCCACAAAGGCGATAAAATATTGATCCTACCGGAGAAGGAGGTACTACCGACCAGTATTGATGGTGCTTTCCAGACCGATTTCTGGTGTTATGCCATGTTTAACAGATATGATCCGCCCGGAACCATGGGAATGTTATGTGACCCGAAGCATCCCGCCTTATCAGTTTTCCCCACCGAGTTTCACAGCAATTGGCAATGGTGGCGGTTGTTAAAGTACGGACGCCCCGTCAATCTGGCAACTCTTCCCGGTGACTACCGTCCGTTGATTCAGGTGATAGACAATGTAACGACCAATCGAAAACTCGGTGTGCTGTTCGAAGCGAAAGTTGGTAAAGGTAGTCTGCTGGTATGCAGCATGAACTTGCAAAACCTACAGGAATACCCCGAGGCCCGACAGATGTATCACAGCCTGTTGAAATACATGGATTCGAAGCAGTTCAATCCACAGAAGACATTGAATATCGGGCAGATAGAAACAATTATAAAAGACAAAAAGTAAATACATATTTAGTATGAGAACGATTAAAATGAAGATGCTGTTGCTGCTATTTGCATACTCGGTTACAGCAAATGCGCAGACCGTTGATCCTGCATTGTACTGGCAGGGCAAAGAACGAACTCTCCGGTATCAGCCTCAGGGTGATGAATTTGTCATTCACAATGGCGACAAACGATTTAACCGCCCCATATACGGAACCAATACCGGCTTCCGTTTCGATACCAGCGACTTCCCGGAATTCGGCTTGTACATGCCGTACATCGGTGGGAGTGTGTACATGGCCATCGCTACACCTGTGGGGACCACTCATTGGATAAAAGAAATGGAGTCCATCGAAGCCCGTTTCAAGTCAGGACAGCGCACGTATATCGTAAAAGATAAAAAGCGTTTAGGAAACGGTAGTTTGACAATTGATGTAGTAGCACTATCGGATGGCGATGGACTGGTGGTGAAATACCAAGCCAACCAACTCCCGGCTAATACAAAAATAGTGTGGGTATACGGAGGCGCCAACAACGAACGTTTAACGCGCGATGGCGATTTAGGAGCCGATCCTGCCGATAGTTTCTTCATTAAAGCGGTGAACTGCAAAGGCAATCTTTTTCAGATAGAGAATAACAAATTCACCTTGCTTTATGGTATGGACACTAAGTTACTTACCAGTGAAGAAGCGTATGGAGACCCTAAAACATGGGAAAAATCAAAGAAAGCTACAGCCAACGCCATGCAAATAACAGGCGTATTTCCTACAGGCACTGTCATCCGCGAAGCCGACGGAAAATATATCGAACAGATAGAACGTTTAGTAAGAACCTCTAAATCAGATTTCCCGGTTATCATGGCTGAATACACCATGGGCAGTGCCCCTTTCTACATGGAACTGCATAACCCGAAAAGCCATGCCGCCTTTGCATACAGCGATCTGGCAGAAGCCTTCGGTAAAGGCATCGACTTCCGGACAAACATAGCCTCCCGGATGAAGATCAACACACCCGACCCATTCCTGAATACCTTGGGAGGAGTCTTCTCAGGAGCAGAAGATGCAGCTTGGGAGGCTCCGATATATCTGCATGGGGCCATCTGTTTCCGAGACTATATTCTTCTTGGATGGCGCGGAGCTTACCTGGCTGATTTGCTGGGATTGCAGGATCGGGCACGGATGCACTTTACTGCCTACGCCAACTCCCAGGTAACAAACGTACCTGTTACATTACCACACAAGCAAGACAACAGCGCCCATCTGGCACGGTCGGCTAAAGAATGGGGAACCCCTATGTACAGTAACGGGTACATCTGCCGGGTGCCGGACAGAAGGGATGTGATGGCACATTACAACATGAATTTGGTGTATATCGACCAGTTGTTGTGGCACCTCAACTGGACGGGCGATATGGAGTATGTCAAGCAAGTATTCCCCGTCATTCAGCAACATCTGGCATGGGATAAGAATACCTTTGACCCGGATAACGACGGACTGTATGATGCCTGTTGCGTGATCTGGGCATCCGATGCCTTGCAATACAACGGTGGAAAAGTAACGCACTCATCGGCCTACAGTTACCGCGCCAATAAAATGATGGCTGAGATTGCTCGGAAGATAGGAGAAGATCCGTCTAAATACGATAAAGAAGCCGCCCTTATTCTATCTGCCATCAACAAAGAACTGTGGATAAAAGACAAAGGCCGTTGGGCAGAATTCAAGGACAATATGGGTAAGCAGATGCGTCACGAAGAACCCGGATTGTGGACATTCTACCATGCCATTGATTCGGACATCCATGACCCGTTTCAGGCGTATCAGGCTTCCCGGTACATAGATACCGAACTGGCTCGCATCCCTGTTGTCGGAGAAGGACTGAAAGAACTGGACAATTATGTGATTCCCACTACTAACTGGCAACCTTACATGTGGTCGATCAACAATGTAGCCTTTGCCGAGGTGATGCATACAGCCTTGGCTTACTGGCAGACAGGTCGTTCCGAGGAAGCATTCAAAATGTTCAAAGGAATGGTGCTCGATGCTATGTATCTGGGGACTTGTCCCGGCAATGTGGCACAGGTCACCTTCTATGACGCTGCACGTGGAGAATGTTACCGGGACTTCACCGATGCAACAGCCTGTGGCGTTCGTGCTGTGGTGCATGGGATGTACGGAATCATCCCCGACTTGATGAATAACCGCCTGACTATCAAACCGGGATTCCCCGACAGCTGGAATTTTGCCGAACTGGAAACGCAAAACATAGCATACGCCTTCCATCGAAACGGACAGGTGGAAAACTATGTTATTACACCCAATCTGCTCAGAAAAGGTGTCAGTCTATCCATGGAAATCAAAGCACCCACCAACCAGGTGAAATCCGTAACGGTAAACGGGAAGAGCATTTCATACACCTGGGTGCCGGGCGCTCTTTTGCAACCTCGAATCCGTTTTGAAGCGGGAGTAGCTTCCCAATACGACATCCGGGTAGAATGGGAAGGCAACCAGATAAGCAAGGAAGCCATTTCGGTCAGTGCACCCAATGGCAGTCAGCTAACACTAAAACTTCCGAACACTGCCGGAAAGCTATACGATCCGCAGGAAGTGCTTACACAAGGAATTCTCGCGAACGGTGTACTAAGCGGACAGGTCTCGGCTGCCCTCGGACATCGTACCGTGTTTGTGAATATAGCAGAGAACGGCATGGATTACTGGCAACCGATAGATATTCATGTAACTCGTCCGCTCGAAATAACCAATCATCCTGAAGCCAGTGTACTGACATTCGACCTCAAGAACAATACGAATAAACCGCTGAAAGGCGACTTGTTCGTCAACGGTAAGAAGTATGCCGATAAAATAGACATCGCCATCAATGGAAAAGGAAGCTATACCTTTGAAGCTCCGGTAGCCTCTTTGGGTACCAATACCATAGAGGTAAGGACAGGTAAAGATACATACAACTTCCAAGCCATCAACTGGAATATTCCTACCCCAGTCAAGGCTAAGTATGAAACCGTGAATATGGAAAAGGCTTTTAATGAAAAGGTCAGAGACATATTCGGATATGGTAAATATCTTTCTCCCCGGTGGAAATACACTACCCTTTGTATGCCTACTCAAGGTATGGGCGAATGGTGCCATCCCAACGACCTGACGCCTATTGACGATACAGGCATTCGGGAGATAGCTGCTCAGAATAACAACCGCTTTATGATGCCGCAAGGAATACCGTTTGCTACGCCGGGAGGCAAAGATGCCAATAACATAGCCTTTACCACATTGTGGGATAACTACCCTACTTCCTTGAATGTTCCCTTGAAAGGCAAAGCATCTAAAGTTTATCTGCTCGTTGCAGGCACCACTTACTTTATGCAGTCGCATTTGTTGAACGGAACTATCCGGATACAGTATAAAGACGGACATACTGAAACATTGGAACTTATATTGCCTGAAAACCTCCTTCCAATCAATCAGGACGTGTTTATTGACGGTTGGGCTTTCGATTCCAAAGAACCACGTCCCTGGCGGGTACGTCTGAAAACAGGAGATGTAAGCAAGTTCCATGCCGGAGATCTTGGTGTGCGGATGTCTAACAATCCGTTGTACGTAGAAGGTGGCATGGCAACCATGCTCGATATTCCATTGAACCCTGCTAAAGAGCTGGCATCACTTTCACTAGAGACTGTGGCCAACGAAATCATCATTGGCCTGATGGGTATTACATTAACAAGATAATTTTATAAATAGGTATATGAAAAACTTACTTACTACTACATTACTCCTTGTTTGCTGGCTAACCTCCGTGAATGGGCAACTCGTGGATCAGTCCAAAAATTATCCTAAAGAAGCTATCTCTCCCTTTGCTGACAGGCTGGAACCCATGGGACGTATCCTGGAAGATGATAACTATTACGTATGGTGCTGTGCGCCAATATATGGCGATGACAATAAAGTACACGTATTTTATTCGCGTTGGGAGAAGAAGTACGAAATGAAAGGTTGGCTCGGCCAGTGTGAGGTCGCTCATGCCGTAGCCGACCGTCCGGAGGGTCCGTACCGCTATGTGTCGACTGTTTTGAAACCACGTCCCGGATATTTCGATGGAAATACATGCCACAATCCGAGTATCTACAAAATAGACGGTCGCTATTGGCTATTCTACATGGGATCGACCGACGGACAGTTTGGAGCCAAACGAATAGGATATGCCGTAGCTGATTCTCCCTGGGGACCTTGGGAAAGATGCAACGAGCCTTTGCTACTTCCAAGTGAAGCTGGTGCTTGGGACGACTATATAACTACCAATCCTGCTTTCCTGCAGCATCCTAATGGTGAATACTGGCTTTACTACAAATCATGCAATGAATACGAATATCTGAATCAGCGAATCAATGGAATCTCGGGTAACCGGAAATATGGCGTTGCCATAGCCGATGCAATTACCGGTCCGTATAAACGGTATGAGAAGAACCCCATTGTAGACTTCTCTCATTTCGGAAACAACCGGCAGGTAGAAGATGCCTACATCTGGTACGAGAATGGACTATTTAAAATGCTGATGCGCGATATGGGATTCTACGACCATACGGTGGGGCTCTACTTCGAATCCCAGGATGGGTTGAACTGGGGAACTCCTCAGATTGGTTGGTTCGGTGCCGAACATTACATCGTGCAGCCACCTGCACCCAAGCACCTGTCTCGCTATGGTCGTTTTGAGCGTCCGCAACTTTTGATGAAAGACGGGAAACCCGCTTATCTGTTTACTGCCTCTCAAGGAGGAAAGGCAGAAACGGCTTCCGGCTTTGTGTTCCGGATAAAGCCCGAATAACCTTATAGTATCTAACTGATAAATAAATAATAGTATGAAACGAAGTAGTATATTGATGCTTTTGCTGCTCCTGTCCTTATCCATTGGAGCACAGACGAGTAAAGAAAATCCACGCCAGTCACAGCTGTTTAACTTTGATTGGAAGTTCCAGGCTGGCGAACAGCCCAATGCACAGACCGCACAGTATGACGACAGTAATTGGCGTACTCTCGACTTACCTCATGACTTCCAGATGGAACAGCCTTGGGACAAAGCAGGCGGAGGCGGACGCGGCTATAAAACAGATGGTGCAGGCTGGTATCGCAAATCGTTCAAAGCAGATCCCACCTGGAAGAACAGAAAAGTATTGCTCGACTTCGAAGGAGTAATGCTGAATGGCGAAGTGTGGTTGAATGGAAAGAAAATCGTTAGTATGGACTACGGCTATTTGGGATATGAAGCCGATATAACAAAGCATATTGACTACAATAAAGAAAATGTAGTAGCCGTATATGCCACCACCAAAGGGAACTCCCGCTGGTACACTGGTGGTGGTCTTTTTCGGGATGTCCATCTAGTGGTGAAGGATACGGTTTCCATAGCCAGGCACGGTGTTTTCATCACGACTCCTAAAATTACAAACCAACAGGCAGATGTCAGTGTACAAGTAGAAATAGAAGGTATCACTGGCAAATCACTGGACATTGAGGTCCATGCAAAGATATTATCGCCCGACGGCAATCAGGTTGCCGAGACAAAGATCAATGCTCCCAAGAAGAGCAATCTGGAAACGGTAGAAGTACCTCTGCCGATAGCCACTATAACGGTGCCTCAGCTATGGTCATGCGACACCCCGAATCTCTACACAGCCGAAGTCTCATTGACTTACAATGGCAAAGTTATCGACCAGATAACAGAAACATTTGGAATTCGCACCCTTGAATATTCACCGGAGTTCGGATTAAAACTGAATGGCGAAAAAGTCTTTCTGAAAGGAGTAGCCAATCATCACGACTTGGGAGCTTTAGGAGCTGCCGTACATGATCAGGCCATTGAACGTTTATTCAAACAATTGAAAGCTTTTGGCTTCAATCATGTCCGTACTTCTCACAACCCATACTCCGAGTCTTTCTTCCGCCTTGCCGATAAATACGGTATTCTGGTCGTAGACGAACTGTGCGACAAATGGGGCGAAGACGCCTACTGGCCGGGTAGTAGACCATTCTCCCAATTATGGTACAAGATCGTTCCCGAATGGATCAAGCGAGATCGCAATCACCCCTCTGTTATTATGTGGAGTTTTGGAAATGAACTGCAAATGAGAGAAGACTTAACAGGTTTTCCCACAGGCGATTGGGGTGTAACCACTTACAGGATACTGGATATTCTCGCGAAACGTTATGATCCCACACGAAAAACAACGGTGGCTATGTTCCCGTCCCGTGCCAATGCGGTAACGAAACATGATCCTGATTTCAATACGAACTTCAATCCGCCGGAGCTGTCGCTTGTAACAGAAGTTGCCAGCTTTAATTACCAATATCCTGTGTATCAGGAATACCTGAAACAACACCCGAACCTGACCATCTATCAAAGTGAAGCAGGTACTTCTAACCTGGCTGCGGCGTATTATGGAATGGACTACAACAAGATGGTAGGTCTGGCGTATTGGGGAGCGGTAGAATACTGGGGCGAATCAAACGAATGGCCTAAGAAAGGATGGAATTATTCCTATTTCAGTCATACATTGGCTCCCTATCCGCAAGCCTATCTTATCAAGAGTGCATTCAGTGAAGAACCTTTAGTACACATCGGCATAGTAGATAGCGAAATGGAGAGCCTTGAATGGAATGACATCCTCGTTGGACGTACCCCGGTATCTTCGCACTGGAACCGGAAAGAAGGTTCTACTCAGAATATATTCACTTATACCAATGCCGATGAAGTGGAACTACAGGTCAACGGAAAATCCATAGGCATACAGAAGAACGAACGGGGAGATATCAATCGTCGTAACGTGATTTATTGGAAAAATGTGCCTTATGGAAAAGGTGGCAACATCATAGCTATTGCCCGAAGTAATGGTAAAGAAGTAGCTCGCCATCGACTGGAAACTACCGGGAAAGCCACTGCACTGAGAATGGAAGTGGAGAATACGAACTGGAAAGGAGATGGTATGGATCTGCAATATATAAAGGTCTATGCGGTGGACAGCAAAGGCCGTGTAGTTCCCACTGCTGAAGGAGAAGTAGTCTTTGATGTCTCAGGTGCAGCAAAGATCATAGCCGTTGATAACGGTGATCATTATACCGATGAATTATTCTCAGGCAATCGCAGGAAGCTTCATCAGGGATTTGTTATGGCTATCTTGAGATCCAGTCAAACGGTAGGAGAAGTCAAGGTAAAGGTGTCTGCTGATGGTTTGAAAAATGCAGAGAGAAAAATGATAACAAGAAACAATTAATCCTGGAATTGTCCTATGAAATACAGAATTATATTAATATCTCTTCTTGTCGTCCCTCTGTCTGTTTTAGCTCAAATCAATAAAGAGAATGTCCGTATATCGGAGTTGTTCAACTTTGGCTGGAAATTTCAGGCAGGGGAAGATAGTAATGCTTCATCTGTGAATTATGATGACAGCAGCTGGCGGACGTTGGACTTGCCACACGATTTCCAGATAGAACAAGCCTGGGATAAGTCGGCCGGAGGTGGGCGTGGTTACAAAGCCATGGGGACAGGCTGGTATCGTAAATCTTTTCCGGCAGATCCTGCATGGAAAAATCGAAGAGTATTACTCGATTTTGAGGGTGTTATGTTATGGGGTGAGATCTGGTTCAATGGGAAAAAGATTACCGACATGGACTACGGTTATCTGGGTTATGAAGCAGACATAACAAAGCACATAAACTATGAGAAGGAAAATATCGTTGCTGTATATGCTTCGACAGGAAAAGCCTGGGCGCAACGTTGGTATACCGGTGGCGGCTTATTCCGTGATGTTCATTTGTTGGTTAAGGATACAATATCAGTAGCCCGGCACGGCGTTTTTATAACAACTCCCAAAGTCTCTAGACAAGAAGCTGAAATAAACGTACAGGTGGAACTGGAAGGAATCACCGGTCGATCATTGGATATCGATATATGTGCCAGGATATTCTCTCCTGATGGGCAACAAATAGCTGAATCAAGAACTGCTGCTCCCAAGAAGAATAACTTAACAACGGTTGAAGTGCCATTGCCGGTTGCCAAAGTAACAACCCCTCAGTTGTGGACATGTGAAACCCCGAATCTTTACACTGCTGTAGTTTCATTGTTCTACAAGGGGAAGATTATTGATCGGGTAACAGAAACATTCGGAATCCGCACGCTTGAATTCTCTCCTGAATTTGGCTTTAAACTTAATGGAGAGAAAGTCTTCCTGAAAGGTGTTGCCGGTCACCATGATCTGGGTGCCCTGGGTGCTGCTGTATATGATCATGCTATTGAACGGTTCTTTAAACAGTTGAAAGCTTTTGGATATAATCACATTCGCACCACCTGCAATGCCTATTCCAACTCTTTTATGAAGTATGCCGATAAATATGGTTTTCTTATAGTAGATGAATTGTGCGACAAATGGAGTGAGGATCAATACTGGCCGGGAAGCAAGCCTTTTACACAATTGTGGTATAAGATAATTCCCGAATGGATCAAACGTAATCGCAATCATCCTTCGGTGGTATTGTGGAGTTTGGGCAATGAGCTGCAAATGCGCGAAGACCTGACAGGATTCCCGACGGGAGATTGGGGAGTTACGTCTTATAAAATATTGGATGTTCTAGTGAAACGCTACGATCCTACCCGCAAAACAACGGTGGCTATGTTCCCGTCCCGTGCTAATGCGGTAACAAAACATGATCCTGATTTCAATACGAACTTCAATCCGCCGGAGCTGTCGCTCGTGACGGAAGTTGCTAGTTATAATTATCAATATCACATGTATCAGGGCTACCTGAAACAGCATCCCAATCTGACTATCTATCAAAGTGAAGCAGGCACTTCCAACCTGACTGCAGCTTATTACGGAATGGATTACAATAAGATGGTAGGTCTGGCGTATTGGGGAGCGGTAGAATACTGGGGCGAATCGAACGAATGGCCTAAGAAGGGATGGAATTATTCCTATTTCAGTCACACATTGTCTCCCTATCCTCAAGCATATCTCATTAAGAGCGCATTTACTGAAGAGCCTTTGGTACACATTGGTATAGTAGATAGCGAGATGGAGAGCCTTGAATGGAACGATATACTCGTTGGACGCACACCTGTCTCTTCGCACTGGAATCGGAAAGAAGGTTCTACGCAGAATATATTCACTTATACTAATGCCGATGAGGTAGAATTGTTGGTCAACGGGAAATCCATCGGTATACAGAAGAACGAACGGGGAGATATCAACCGTCGTAACGTGATTTATTGGAAGAATGTGCCTTATGGAAAAGGTGGAAACATCATAGCTATCGCCCGAAGCAATGGTAAAGAGGTAGCTCGCCATCGACTGGAGACTACCGGGAAAGCCACAGCACTGAAAATGGAAGTGGAGAATGCAAACTGGAAAGGAGATGGCATGGATCTGCAATACATAAAGGTATATGCGGTTGATAGCAAAGGACGCATAGTTCCCACTGCGGAAGAAGAAGTAATCTTTGACGTCTCAGGTGCAGCGAAGATCATAGCCGTCGACAATGGCGATCATTATACGGATGAACTGTTCTCCGGCAATCGCAGGAAACTTCACCAGGGATTTGTAATGGCCATTTTACGCTCCGACCGTAGAACTGGAGAGGTGAAGATAAAAGCTTCCATAGACAGCGTGAAGAGCGTAGAACGGAAAATGACAACCCGATAATAGCATGAAAACATGCGGATAATCATGAAACATTATTAAAGAATATACTATTGTGAGAAGAGGTCTACTAATCATGCTGTTCATCCTTTCAGGAGCAATAGCAGGAGCACAAAACATAAATACTGCCCGTTACTGGCAGGGAAAAGAGCGAACACTCAGGTATCAGCCTCAGGGTGAAGAGTTTGTAATCACGAATGGAGATAAAAGATTTACTCGCGCCATTTATGGTACCAATACCGGATTTCGTTTTGAAACCAGCGACTTTCCGGAATTCGGGCTATATATGCCTAATCTGGGTGGAAGTGTGTACATGGCTATCATTACGCCTGCGGGTACTGTCTGGATAAAAGACATGGAGTCTGTCGAATCCCGCTTCAAGTCGGGACAACGTACATACATTGTAAAAGATAAAAAGCATCTGGGGAACGGAGTATTGACAATCGAGGTTGTTGCTTTGTCAGATGCCGACGGGCTCGTGGTGAAATACCAGGCCGAGAACCTCCCTACCCCAACCCGAATACTTTGGGTGTACGGAGGAGCCAGTAACGAACGCTTCTCACGCGAAGGAGATTTAGGCGTCGATCCGAGTGATTGTTTTTTTATAAAAGCCGGCAACTGCAAAAACAACATCTACGAAATAGAGAATAATGCGTTTACCCTGTATTATGGCAAGAATACAAGACCGCTGTCTTTGGACGAAGCTTATGAAAATCCCAAAACATTGGATCAGTCGAAAGTAAATGCAACCACCCTTTCCACCAATGCATTACAAATAGGAGGTGTATTTCCTGCAGGTACCGTTATCCGGGAAGCAGATGGAAGCCGCATTGACCAATTAAGTAAACTGGTTAAGTCAAAGAAGTCGGATACCCCGGTTATTATTGCCGAATATACAATGGGAACCGCACCTTTCTATATGGAGTTGCACAACCCACAGAGTCGTGCCGCTTTCCAATACCGTGATCTGGCAGAAGCTTTCAGCAAAGGTATTGAGTTCAGAACCCGGATTGCCACCCGGATGAAGATAAATACACCCGATCCGTTCCTAAATACCTTAGGAGGAATCTTCTCAGGTGCGGAGGATGCTATATGGGAACACCCGAGCTACCTGCATGGAGCTATCGGTTGGCGAGTACCACTTCCTGGCTGGAGAGCTGCTTATCTAGCTGATTTAATGGGCTTGCAGGACAGAGCCAGGGCGCATTTCAATGGATACATCAGTTCCCAGATCACCAATGTGCCTGTCACATTGCCCTACTTGCAGGATTCAGTGTTAAACCTGGCACGGTCGGCCAAAGTATGGGGAACCCCTATGTATAGCAACGGCTACATCTGTCGGGCTCCCAATCGGACAGATATCATGCACCACTATGACATGAATATGGTTTTTATGGACGAGCTGCTATGGCACCTCAACTGGACGGGCGACATGGAGTATGCCAAACAGGTTTTTCCTGCCATACAACGTCACCTGGCTTGGGAAAAGAATACGTATGACCCTGATAATGACGGACTGTACGACGCGTATTGTTGCATCTGGGCCAGTGATGCCTTACAGTATAATGGAGGTAAAGTGACCCATTCCACAGCTTATAACTATCGCGCCAATAAACTGGCGGCAGAGCTTGCCCGGGAAATAGGAGTCGATCCAACTCCCTACCAGAAAGAGTCGGAACGGATACGTGCAGCTATCGACCGGGAATTATGGATTCAAGAAAAAGGCTGGTGGGCAGAGTTCAAAGATAACATGGGGCATCAGATGCGCCATGAAGAACCTGCCTTATGGACATTCTATCATTCCATTGACTCAGAGATCCATGATCCGTTTCAGGCCTATCAGGCTTCCAGATATGTGGATACACGCTTGTGTAATATACCTGTAGTGGCGCATAATTACGAGGACACAACGAATTATGTAGTGGCTACTACCAACTGGCAACCTTATATGTGGTCGATAAACAATGTGGCTTTTGCGGAAATTGTCCATACCGCCCTTGCTTATTGGCAAACCGGACGTTCAGAGGAAGCTTACCATTTGTACAAGGGTGCGGTGCTGGATGCCATGTACTTTGGTTCCGGTCCCGGAAACATCACACAGATATCCTATTATGATGCGGCTCGTGGAGAAACCTATCGTGATTTTGCCGATCCGGCGGCGATGGCTGTAAGAGCGATGGTTCAGGGCATGTTCGGAGTAATACCTGACCTGACTAACAATCGTCTGACGGTTCGTCCCGGATTTCCTGCCGAATGGGAGTTTGCAGAGTTGGAAACTCAAAACATGAATATCGGTTATAACCGGAAAGAGAATAAAGAGTTTTATAAGATTAAGCCGCTGTTTGGTAAACAGAAAATAGAACTTACGTTGGAACTGAATGTACGCTTTGACCGCTTGCCCTCTGTAACCGTCAATGGGAAAAAGGTATCTTACGATGTTATAAATAATACATTGGCTCAACCGGCAATAAAGATTCATGCAGGTCAGTCGCTTCAATATGATGTGGAGATAGCATGGACAGGAAACCTTTTCAAGAAAGAAACCATTTCGACTACCATTGCTCAGGGCGACGAGCTGTCTCTTTCGCTAAAGGATGCTCCATTGGCTTTTAGAGATCCACAAGGCGTCTTAAGCAAACCGTTCCTGACGGCAAAAGGACTGGAAGGGCATGTCATCGGGGTAGAAGGATACAGGACTGTATTTATTCAGATGAAGCAAGGTGATTTTACCTTTTGGCAACCCATAGATATTTTGGTGAAGAACCCTGTGACAATCGGCAATCATCCTGACACGCCGAAACTGGAATTCGACCTGACTAATAACATGGACAGAACCTTACAAGGAAGTCTTTATCTGAATGGAATAGATACGAAGAGAAGCGTCAGCCTACTACCTGGTAGCATGAAGTCTTTCAGCTTTGATAATCGATGGGCTACAATGGGGACAAATAAGATTCTTGTCAAGAACGATGTGGAACAGTTCGAACTGGAGGCTATTAATTGGAATATCACCAATCCGGTTCAGACAACATATAGAACCGTATCTATCTCCGGAGCATTTAATGAGAAAGTGAACCGTATTTTCGAATATGGTAAATACGTATCTCCCCGATGGAAATATACGACTCTTCAGGTGCCTACGCAGGGCATGGGGCAATGGTGCCATCCGACTGACCTTTCGGAGATCGACGATTCGGGGTTACGGGCTATTTCGGCACAGAATAAGGGTGTGTTCAGGATGCCTCAAGGTATTCCGTTTCTCACCCCGGCAGAAAAAGAGAAGGATAATATCGTCTTTACTACATTGTGGGATAATTATCCTTCTTCGGCAACCGTTTCTTTAGATGGAAAGGCATCGAAAGCTTACCTGTTTGTAGCAGGTTCCACATATCACATGCAGGCGCATGTACTCAACGGCCGGATAACTGTTGCTTACAAAGATGGGACAACGGAAACGTTGGATTTGAAACTTCCCGACAATCTGCTACCACTGGACCAGGACATCTTTATCGACGGATGGTCTTTCCGTTCTGCCCAACCACGGCCCTGGAGAATCAGACTGCAAAACGGTAGTGTCAGTCAGTATCACGCTGGAGAACTGAATAAGCGAATGTCCAATAATCCGATTTATGTAGAGGGTGGTATGGTGACTTTACTTGACCTTCCACTTGACCGGAAAAAGGAACTGGAATCACTCTCTTTGGAGACAATTGCCAATGAAGTCGTTATCGGACTTATGGGCATTACATTAGTGGAATAGAAAATCGTACACGATTCATTCTTGAAAGCATGGAATATTCTGACTCTTAGGTATATAAAGTAAGCCTCGCTTACTGGAATATAGTACAGCGAGACAAATATTCTATGCTTTCGTTTATTTCTTTATTGCCTTATCACGCCTGTAAACGTAAGTTTGCGACATTATTCTCATGCGCAATGCGGTTCTCAACATGTACAAATGAGATAAAAAACTTTGTTTAATTAATTAGATCAATGAAAGTATGAAAAACAGAAAAGGAATGAATCTGTTAGGCTGTCGGGGAAAGGCCCGGTGGCTATTTCTATTTACTTTGTTAGGTGCACCTTTGGTCTTCCCGGCGGGAGGACTCTCTGCGTCGGCTGCGACGAGCGTAGTGCAACAACAGAAAAACACAGTGACCGGTACCGTGGTCGATGGCAACGGCGAACCCGTTATCGGAGCCAATGTCACTATCAAAGGCCAACCGAAAGGCACCATCACCGACCTCGACGGCGTATTCAAACTTGATGCCCCGGTAGGAGCGGAACTTATCATTTCATTTATCGGATACAACTCCAAGACAGTTGTCGTAAGGAAAGGTGCAGACCTGAAAATCACCTTGGAAGACAATTCACAGATGCTAGGCGAAGTACAGGTTGTAGCCTACGGCGTTCAGAAGAAATTCACCGTTACCGGGGCCATCTCCGGAGTAAAAGGAGAAACACTGACGAAAGTGCCTACCGGTTCTATCTCCAATATGCTGGCAGGTTCGATGTCCGGTGTATCGTCTGTTCAGTATTCCGGTGAACCTGGTTCCGACGGAGCCGAAGTATTCATCCGCGGTAAAGCAACGTTTGTCGACGGAGGAGCCAGTCCGCTTATCCAGGTCGATGGAGTAGAACGTAGCATGAACGACATCGACCCGAACGATATCGAAGAGATTACTGTACTGAAAGACGCTTCGGCTACAGCTGTATTCGGTGTGCGTGGTGCTAATGGTGTAATCCTGATTACCACCAAACGCGGTACCGAAGGAAAGCCCAAAGTCTCTTTCTCTACTTCGGGAAGCGTGCTGTTTCCTACCAAACTGTTGGAAATGGCTAATTCCTATCAATATGCCCAGTACCATAACATGATGAAGACCAACGATGACGAAACTCCACTCTTCACCGATGCAGTGATGCAGAAGTTCAAAGACGGTTCCGACCCCATCCGCTATCCTGATGTCAACTGGTACGACTATATCATGAAAGACTATACGTTCCAGACAAGAAACAACATCAACATACAGGGTGGTACCAAGACGGTACGCTACTTCCTCTCGGCAGGTACCTATACCGAAGGTGGTTTGATGAACCAGTTCGACCAGCCGTATGACAACTCTTACCAATACAAACGCTACACCTACCGCGGTAATATCGACATTGACGTAACGAAATCGACCATGTTGTCGTTCAATGTCGGTGGAAGCGTGGACAGTTCCAACAAAGCGCAAACCGGAGATGTGACCAACATCATCCGTGCCATCCACTGGGCCACTCCATTTGCATCGCCGGGTATCATCGACGGCAAACTCATTCAACCGCAAACATCCTATAAGATATGGGACGGAACGGTAGAAAACGCCTTACCCTTTACCGGAAGCAACCCCGTAAAACAATACTATAAAGGAGGTTATATAACCAACTCCAACAACCGGCTTACTGCCGATATCATCCTGAAGCAGAAGTTGGATATGCTTACCAAAGGACTCTCGTTCACGCTGAAAGGCTCTTACAACAGTAACTTCACCCGGGGGCAAACCGTCGATGCCGACTTTGCAACCTACACTCCGGTATTGCAACAAGACGGTTCTTTCCTTTACCAGAAAAGCGGAGAGAACACCCAATTGGTATATGGAGACCCCAGAAGCTCAGTCAGCCGTAACTGGTACATGGAAGGCGGACTGAACTACAGCCGCGACTTCGGGCATCATCACATCGGCGCATTGGCGTTGTACAACCAGTCTAAAACGTATTACCCCAGTACCTTCTCCGATGTACCGAAGGGATATGTCGGCCTCGTAGGACGTATCACGTACGACTGGAAGAACCGCTACATGGTCGACCTGAACGTAGGCTACAACGGCTCCGAGAACTTCCACCCGGACAGACGTTTCGGCGTATTCCCCGCAGCATCCGTGGGTTACATTGTCAGCGAAGAAGCCTTCTTCAAACCCCTGAAACCCGCCATCAGTTTCCTGAAACTCCGTGCATCGTGGGGACTTGTAGGTAACGACAAGAACGGTAGCGCCCGCTTCTATTACCTGTCCGACCCGTACTCGGTCAACAGCGGCAGCATGGCTTTCGAAAACAAAGGCTACGGATACAACTTCGGTACCGGAACAGGTATCAAACTGATGGGTTCCCGCGAAAGCTCCAAGAACAATCAGGACGTAACCTGGGAAAAAGCATTCAAGCAAAACTACGGATTGGACATCAACTTCTTCGACGACCGTCTGAGAACCAATCTGGACTATTACATCGAAAAGCGTAACGACATCCTGCTTTCGGATGCCACGGCTCCCAGTATCCTGGGATTCACGCTCCCGATGGCCAACCTCGGATCAGTAAAAAGCTGGGGATGGGAAGTCTCCGCCAAGTGGAACGACCGCATCGGGAAAGACTTTCGCTACTGGCTGGGCATGAACCTCTCCTACAACCAGAACGAAGTACTCGAACGCAAAGAAGCACCCCAGCCACACGAATGGATGCTGTCTAAAGGCCACCGTATCGGCTCCCGCAGCCTCTACCAGTTCTGGAAATTCTACTACGAAGGCATCGAAGCCGATTATGAAAAAGAATTCGGCACCCCCTATCCGGAACAGATGGCCGTACTGAAACCAGGCGACTGTGTATATGTCGACCTTGATGGCGACGGCAAGATAGACTCTCAGGATGCTTCCAGAAGATTAGGCTTTACCGACGACCCGGAATATATGATCGGTATCGACTTGGGATTCAGCTGGAAGAACTTCGACGTATCGATGCAGTTTGTAGGCGCCTGGAATGTAAGCCGCCTGCTGGAAGATGCATACAGACGTCCGTTTAAGACAAACAGTTCCGATACCGAGGGCGGACTGCTGCTCTATCAGTACGAAAACAGTTGGACACCGGACAACCCGTCGCAAGACGCTGCTTATCCGCGTATCACGAACCGGAATTTCATCAACAACTATGCAAGCTCCACGCTGTACGAAGCCAACTCTGACTACATACGTCTGAAAAACATGCAGATAGCTTACAACTTCAAGCTACCGTTTATGCAGAAAGTAAAGCTGAACTCCTGCGTACTGGCCCTGAGCGGATACAATCTGCTGACCTTCACCGGATTCAAGTACGGCGATCCGGAAGCAAAATCCGGAGGTTCACCCCTCTATCCGCTTACCCGGACTGTGGCGTTGAGCCTGAAACTCGGTTTCTAATCTAAAACGAAGAAAATCATGAAATTAAATAAGAACAAATGGTCGACATCCTTCCTGATAGGATTGACCCTGACGGTTGCTTCCTGCATAGACCCGATACGATTCGGCGACTCTTTCCTGGAGAAAGCTCCCGGAGGCGACGTAACCGAAGATACCGTATTCAACAGTGCCGAGTACACCCGTCAATACTTGGTGGGCATGTACAACATGCAATATTACGGTCTGTTTACACTCGATGTTACCAACAGCTGGCATACGTACTGGAAAGGACATCTGGAACACATCACTGACCTTTACCAGAGCACTTGGTCGAACAATAACTTCTACAAACAATGGTACACAGGTAGTTTGCAGTCATCGAGCAGTGGGCCATACTGCCGTATCGACTTCCTGCATGCCAATATCTGGGGCACCATACGTGCCGGATGGAAGCTGATGGAAAAGATAGATAACGTTCCGGGACTGGGTGCTGACGAGAAGAAACAAATGATAGCGCAGGCCAAATGCCTGATAGCAAGCGTCTACTACGAACTGTTCCACACATACGGCGGTGTTCCCCTTGTGAAACAAGCTTACAAAGGAACCGAAGACAGCTACGACCTGCCTCGTGCTACGGTAGAAGAAACCGTTAAGTTCATCGTGCAACTGTTGGACGAAGCCAGTGCCGACCTTCCCTGGGCATTCGAGACTTCCAACCCATCGGACTACGACAATCCTGAGAACGACATGGGGCGCTGGACACGTGCCGGAGCCAAGGCGTTGAAATGCAAAGTATTGTTGTTCGCAGCATCCCCCTTGCTCAATAGTGCCGAAGCCTACGCCGGGGGCGCTTCCGAAGCCGAACAGCAAAAACTGGTATGGTATGGCGGCTATCGGCAAGAGCTGTGGAACGACTGCCTGAAAGCCTGTGACGATTTCTTCACTGAACTGAGCCAGAAAGGCTATTACAAGCTGGAAACGCCCACCACCACCAATCCCACACCCGGAGAGTACCGGATAGTGTACCGCCGTGCCTACATGTTGCGGGAGAGCAAGGAAATTATCCACTCTGTGCGCATCACCAGCGATAAAGGTAAAGGCAACGACTTCTATACCATCGGAGCCGACCGTATGGGACACCCTACATTAGAGTATATGGAGAAATTTGCTTGGGCCGACGGACGTCCTTTTGACTGGTCAGAAGCCGAAAGCAGCGGCAAACTGGACGAGATGTTCGTCCGCTGGACCGACCCTACAGCCAAGTACAATGCCGGCAACGCCATCCTGACACGTGATCCCCGTCTATACGAAACCATGAACGTGAATGGCGTACCCAAGACATGTAGTGAAGCCGGTCTGCTAAGCGGCGACCCCTGGGAGATATGGCACAGTGGTAATGATGCAAAGACCAACCAGAGTACCAACAGCGGTAGCTTTGCCACTGGTTTCCTGAATAATAAGTTCTTTGGTAACTGGGATACCCGAAGTTCTAGTGCCTCCCATCACTGGCCCACGTTGCGCATGGCCGACTTAATGCTTGTCTATGCTGAAGCCAAACTTCAAAATGGTGACCTTACAGGCGCTATCAAGCTGGTTGACGAAGTCCGTGCCCGTGTCGGTCTAAAAGGAGTGGTGGAATGCAACCCAGGTAAGAATCTGACCACCGACAAGCAGGCATTGCTTAGCATCCTCCTGAACGAAAGAGCCTGTGAACTGGGACTGGAAGACAGCCGCCTGTACGACCTGACCCGCTACAAACTGAAAGATGAGTTCGAAAAACCCTTGCATCTGCTGATGATTAAACGTCTGAATGCTGACGGTACTGAATACAATCAGCCTTGGTACGGCAATGATAAGAACGCCAACAAACCTTTCCCGTCGCATTTCGCCTACGAAGCGCAGCAGATGAGAACAGGTGCACGGGTATGGTGGACCACAGGTTTTGCTCCCAAATGGTATTTGAATCACATCATCCAGACGGAAGTAAACAAAGGGTATCTGATACAGAATCCGGGGTGGTAAGACCATGGAACCGGAGAAATATACATTCGAAAAACAGAGCATATACGATATGAATATGAAAAGAAATAAAATATTAATCCTGACGATGCTATTGGGTATTAGTATCCAAGGGTTTTCTCAGAAAGCCGCACAGAACGTAACAGGGTATGTGGTAGACAGATGGGGTAATCCGGTATCGGGAGCCCTGATAACGGTAGACAACAACCCGGACACTTTTGTATCTACCGATAAAGAAGGTCGATTCGTAATCAGTGCGGGCAAAGCAGATAAACTCTGCATAGAAGCGCCCGACCAAAGTGAAAAAACAGTAGAAGCACTACCAGGCAAACCAATGAAAATTGTAATGGGCTTTGCCGATCAAACCACCAGTATGCCTTACGAGGTGCAGCAAACCATTGGAGAATCGACTTCGGCTGTTTCTATCTTAGCCAATGAACAGTTTAACAACCGGTCGGCCAACAGCATTGCCAACTCGTTGTACGAGAGTGTGCCGGGGCTGACGGTATCTGGAAATTCAGGCATGTTCTGGGAGAAAGATCCCACGTTTTATATCCGTGGTCTGCAAACGTCTTCCAACAGTAAACCTGTCATCATGATTGACGGCGTTGAACGGGAAATCCACTTTCTGACACCGGATGAAGTAGAAAATGTCATCGTACTCAAGGATGCAGCTGCCATAGCGCTGTACGGATACAAAGGAATTAACGGCGTTGTGAACATCGTTACGAAGCGCGGTAAATACAATACACGCGAAGTGAACTTCACATACGACCATGCCATCAACTGGAACGTGCGAAAACCTGCATTTGTGAACGCACATACGTATGCCAGTGCCATGAACGAGGCTTTGGGATATGAAGGTAGCCCAGCTATGTATTCACAAAATGAATTGGATGCCTATAAAAGCGGACAATATCCATACTATTACCCGGATGTGAACTGGATGGACGAAACCTTCCGCAATACGGGGCATACCAACCTGTACCACATTAACTTCCGGGGTGGTGGGCAGAAGTTCCGTTATTTCACAGCTGTCAACTTACACGCCAATAGCGGATTCATCAAGCATGCCAATACCAATGAGGGTTATTCCACTCAGGAACAGTATTCAAAGGCTAACCTGAGGACGAACTTGGACATAGAACTGAGTCCTAAAACGAAATTGGTCGCCAATATCTTCGGCTCTTTAGCTGAGACCGGTCGTCCGGGTCAATGGATTGAATCCAATGACGATAAGCAAAAGAGCAATCTTTGGGACATGGTCTACTCGCTTCCTTCAGCTGCCATACCCATCCGGTTAGAAGATGGCACTTGGGGAGGAAATTCTACCTGGAGCGGTGAAAGAAATCCGGTGGCACAATCGCAGGGAGCTGCCTATACCAAGGGGCACGTACGTGCACTCTTTGCCGACATGACGCTTCGGCAAGACCTCTCGGCCATCTTGCCGGGATTGGGCGGTGCATTCCAGTTTGCCTACGATAATTCTTCTTGGATATCCGAAGATCATTCCAAGACCTATGTTTACAATTCCTATTCTACCGTTATGGGAGCAGACGGAGTTCCGGTTGCCACGTTGAACACTCCGTTGGGTAAAGATTCTGAAATGAGTGCTGATAAAGAAAGTACATATAAGCGGAACTTCAACTTCTATGGCGATCTGTTTTACAACCGGAACTTTGGTGTACACTCTTTGTACTCACAGTTGAAATGGAATTATGAGTACCGCGACTTCAACGGGAAGAACAATTCATATTACACTCAGAGCCTTTCGTTCTATACGCATTACGGGTATAAAGGACGCTACTTTGCTGATGTGAATGTTGTTGGCTCGGCATCCAATCGCCTGACACCTGATGGCAGATGGGCTGTATCGCCTACTGTTTCGGCTGCATGGGTACTTTCCAAAGAGGGATTCATGGAAGATGTTTCCTGGGTCGACTTCCTGAAACTGAGGGCTTCTTTCGGTATCATCAATACCGACGAGATACCCCGAAACTCGGATGGTGCACAGCAGCATGGTTACTGGCAGCAGTCGTATAGTTCCAGTGGACTGTACTCTTTTACCGAGTCGTACACGAAGCTCGATAACGGCGGTTGGACAGTAGGTCGTTTGGCATCTGATAAGCCCAAGCACGAACAGGCTTATAAGTACAACATGGGTGTGGATGCAACGCTGTTTGGCAGCCTCGACCTGAGCGTGGATGGCTATTACAATCGCCGGAGCGACATCTGGGTCGATGGTTCGGGAAGATATTCCACTGCGCTGGGCTTTGATGCACCTTACGTAAACGGTGGCATCGTCGACAGTTGGGGAGTGGAAGTAGGAGCCGATTACCACAAGCAAATCGGAGACTTCCGTTTCACAGGAGGAGCCAATTTCGCACTGGCCCGGAACAAAGTAATCGACATGTACGAAGAACCGAAAGCTTATCCTTGGTTGGAAGTAGCCGGATATCCGTTGAAACAACAACGCGGACTTGTGGCCTTGGGCTTGTTCAAAGACCAGGCAGATATTGATAACAGTCCGGTACAGTCTTTCGGAACCGTGTATCCGGGGGATATCAAGTACAAGGATATGAATGGGGACAACGTCATCGACGATAATGACAAGGTAGCTATCGGCTATTCGACTACGTTGCCGGAAATCTACTATTCATTCCACCTCGGCGCTGAATGGAAAGGACTGGGATTCGACCTGATGTTCCAGGGAACCGGACGCTACTCGGCCATGATGGACCTCAAAGCGATGTATCGCCCGATATTGAACAGCACTTCCTTGTCGCAATACTATTACGACAATCGTTGGACACCTGATAATCAGGATGCCTTGTTCCCACGTCTGACTACGCAGAAAAGCGAGAACAACTACCGCGAAAGCACTTTCTGGCTCAAAGACCGTTCTTTCCTGAAATTGCGCAATGTAGAGGTGTACTATAACCTGCCTCAATCGCTGCTCAAGAAGACCAAGATAATGAACAGAGCCAAGTTGTATGTCAGAGGAGTCGACCTGTTGTGTCTTGATAAAATAGACCAGGTAGACCCGGAAGCATACACCTCGAGTACCCCGATGACAAAAAGTGTCGTATTTGGTTTGACTGTTGGTTTTTAAAAATTAAATAGTAAAAGTATGAAACTAAAAATAATAGTAGGTGGAATCTTGTGCGCGGGACTGCTCGCTGCATGCAGTGACCAGATGAACTACAAGGAATTTACTCAATACGAGAAAGATGAAGTCGCGAACAACTTCGGGAGAGTCTCCGCGCTTGTTACGAAGATATATACCTTTCTGGATCATGACTTCGAAAGCTTTAGCGGCGCCATGCTGGCATCGGCTACCGATGAGGCTGAATATACCTATACAAACAGTAAAGTCTACTATTTTGTAAATGGTAGTTTAAGCCCTGTGGCGGCATTGGACGATAAATGGAAAAACAGCTACAAAGGCATCCAGCAGGCAAACTTGTTTCTGCAGGAGTTTCAAGGACTAACGTTCCCGGAGAACATATTGGATGATGACTATCCGGTGAATATGAGTCAGTACAAACATCTGCCTTACGAAGCGCGTGCATTGAGAGCTTATTTCTATTTTAACCTGGTGAAGCAATACGGGGATGTACCATTGTACACGGAACTGATGACAACCGAGAAGGTGAACACCCTGCAACGCACTCCCGCCAAAGATGTATTCAAGTTTATCATCGACGAATGCGATGCCATTATGGACGGCGTCCCCATGAAATGGAGTGATGTGAATACGTCGCTGACGGATGTAAACCATGCCGGACGTGTGAACCGTATGTTTGTATTGGCGCTGAAAGCTCGTGCGTCACTCTATGCAGCTAGCCCGTTGTTCAATCCGACTAATGATCAGGAGTTGTGGCGTCAGGCAGCAGTAGCCAATCAGGCCGTACTGACTGCCGCAGCAGCCAACAGCTACAAGCTTCTGACCAGCTATGGCGGACTCTGGGCGGAGGATAACTATAAGAAGACCACCACAGCTTCTGAAGTCATCTTCGCCAATCGCCTGGGAGCTTCCCGTAAATACGAGGAATACAACTTCCCCGCAGGTGTTGAGGGTGGAAAAGGCGGTAATTGCCCTACACAGACGTTGGTAGATGCCTACGAAATGCAAGCCACCGGAAAGCTTTGGAACGAAGAGGGCAGTGGTTATGACCCTAATAACCCGTACACAGGACGCGACCCACGTTTCGCGCTAACCATAGCCGTGAATGGAGAAGCCAAATGGCCCGATTACAATACAACTACGCTCGAAACATTTTACGGAGGCCGGAACGGTGAACCCATTGCAGGAGCTACCCCTACGGGTTACTACCTGAAGAAGTTAATGAACAGAGCTGTATCACTCCAAGCCGGAAAGACAACCGATAAGCTGCACAACTGGGTAATCTTCCGCTTGGGAGAGTTCTACCTGAATTATGCCGAAGCTGCCTTTAAGGTTTCTAATTCGCCCGATGTAGTGCCGACAGGTTGCACCCTCACGGCACGCGAAGCTGTCAACGCTATCCGTAAACGCGTAAGCATGCCCGAATTGGCAGCAGGACTTTCTCCGGACGCTTTCTGGAAGAAGTACACTAACGAACGTTTGGTGGAACTGGCTTTCGAGGAACATCGTTTCTGGGACATCCGTCGTTGGAAGGAAGGCGATAAGATGAAGAGCATCACCGAGATGAAAATCACGAAGAATACGGATGGTGTATTAACGTACACACGCAAGCAGGTAAGCCGTTACTGGGACGATAAGATGTATCTGTTCCCCATCTCGCAATCGGAGCGGTTGAAGAATCCCAATCTGACTCAGAATCCTGGTTGGTAATTTGTTCCGGAACTCTGGTTAGTAATCAGAATCCGTTTTGATAACATTACCCATAGGACGGCAAGGGAGTGCGCGTCCTATGGGTACTATCTTACATTTAAATATACTATCTAAGCAACTATCATGAAGAACTTATATTCAGTTTTCATTTGTCTGGCGATACTATTCTCGCTACCCCTCACTGTTTCCGCCGACGGAGTACGTGAGAAGTACAATTTCAATCCTCAATGGCTCCTCTACATCGGAGATGCCAAAGGCGCGGAAAAAGTAAACTTCCCCGATAAGGAATGGAAGAAAATCGCTTTACCCCGTGCTTTCAACGAAGACGAATCATTCAAAGTCAATATCAAAGATATGACCGATACCATCGTCTGGTACCGGAAACACTTCAAGCTGCCTAAATCGGCTAAAGGAAAGAAAGTCTTTATTGAGTTCGAAGGAGTACGCCAGGGAGCCGACTTCTACCTCAACGGCAAACACATCGGTCTGCACGAGAACGGTGTGATGGCCGTAGGTTTTGACCTGTCTCCTTATCTGAATTACGGCGGGGAGAATGTCATCGCCCTGAGAATCGATAACGATTGGCGATACAAAGAACGCTCTACCGGAAGCATCTTCCAATGGAACGACCGGAACTTCAACGCCAACTATGGCGGTATCCCCAAGAACGTATGGCTGCACATCACCGGCAAACTATACCAAACGCTGCCGCTGTACAGCAACCTGCAAACTACCGGTGTATACGTCTACGCATCGAACATCAAAGTGAAAGACCGCGAGGCAGTAATCCATACCGAATCCGAAGTACGCAATGAAAACAACAAAGCCTTTCAGGTACATTACGAAGTCAGCATCTACGATTACAATGGTAAGCAAGTCAGCTCCTTCCAGGGCGAACCCGCAACGGTAAACCCGCGGGAGACGGTCACCCTGAAAGCAGCCGCTCCGCTGAAAGATATTCACTTCTGGAGCTGGGGATACGGCTATCTGTACGATGTAAAAACGAAACTCGTGGTCAACAACGAAACGGTGGACGAAGTCACTACCCGTACAGGCTTTCGCAAGACACGTTTCGGCCAAGGAAAAGTATGGCTGAACGACCGCGTATTGCAACTCAAAGGCTATGCCCAACGTTCGAGCAACGAATGGCCCGGTGTAGGCATGTCCGTACCGCCCTGGATGAGCGACTACTCCAACGGACTGATGATAGAGCACAATGCCAACCTATACCGCTGGATGCACGTCACCCCTTGGAAGCAGGACGTAGAATCGTGTGACCGAACAGGAGTGATCCAGATGCTTCCCGCCGGTGATGCTGAGAAAGATGCCACAGGCAGACGTTGGGAACAACGGACAGAATTGATGCGCGACGTGATTATCTACCTGCGCAACAGTCCGAGTATCCTGTTCTACGAGTCGGGCAACGAATCCATCAGTCGCGAACACATGATTGAGATGATTGCCATACGCGATAAATACGACCCACATGGAGGACGCGCCATCGGTTCCCGTGAGATGCTCGACATCCGCGAAGCCGAATACGGTGGTGAGATGCTCTACATCAACAAGAGCGAACATCACCCGATGATTCAAACGGAATATTGCCGGGACGAAGGGTTGCGTAAGTACTGGGACGACTACAGCTACCCGTTCCATAAACATGGTGACGGCCCATTGCACAAAGGTCAAAGCGCCGTGGCATACAATCAGAATCAGGATATGCTGACGATAGAATTTATCCGTCGCTGGTACGATTACTGGCGCGAACGTCCCGGAACCGGACGCAGGGTGAACTCAGGAGGCGCCAAGATTGTATTCTCCGACACGCAGACGTACGGTCGTGGAGCGGAGAACTACCGGAGAAGCGGCGTAGTCGACCCATTGCGCATACCGAAGGACGGCTTCTATGCCCACAAAGTGATGTGGGACGGATGGGTGGATGTCGAAACTTCACACACGCACATCATCGGTCACTGGAACTACACTCCTGATGTTGTGAAACCTGTCTACGTGACTTCCTCAGGCGATAAAGTCGAACTATTCGTCAACGGGAAATCCAAAGGGTTCGGCAAGCAAGACTACCGCTTCCTGTACACGTTCGATGCTGTACAGTGGGAGAAAGGAACCATCGAAGCCGTATCTTACGATGAGAAGAACAAGGAAGTCAGCCGCCATGCCATCAAGACAGTTGGTGAACCGAAGCGACTCAAACTAACACTGATGCACGGCCCCGAAGGAGTCTTCGCCGATGCAGCTGACATTGCACTGGTACAAGTAGAAGTAGTCGACGAAAACGGAAACAGATGTCCATTGGCTAACGACAAGGTGAAGTTCGACCTGCAAGGCCCTGCCGAATGGAGAGGAGGCATCGCACAAGCCGAAGATAATTATGTGTTGGCTAAAGAACTCCCGGTGGAGTGCGGTATCACTAGGGTGATGATTCGTTCCACAGAACAGGCAGGTAAAATCATCCTGAAAGCAACAGCCCAAGGATTGGCAGCCGACGAGGTTTCATTCACCACCAAATCGGTAGAAGTAAAAGACGGATTAAGCACGTTCTTCCCTTCCGAAATGCTTTCAAGCCGTTTCGACCGTGGAGAAATTCCTTCCACGCCCTCTTACAAGATGAGTAAAGTCGATGTAAAAGTAGATAGCGTCGTAGCAGGTATCAACAGCGAAGATGGCGTGAAGAGCTTCGACGACAATGAGCTAAGCGAATGGAAGAACGACGGTCGCTTAAGTACAGCATGGATTACCTACAAACTGGAAAGACGTGCCGAGATAGACGACATCTGCCTGAAACTCACAGGATGGAGACAACGTTCCTATCCGCTCGAAATATATGCCGGCGACCAACTGATATGGAGTGGCAATACAGAAAGAAGCTTGGGATATATTCATCTCATGATTGACAATCCCGTTCGCTCGGATAAAATCACCATCCGCCTGAAAGGTTCGGCACACGATTCGGATGCATTCAACCAAATCATCGAAGTAGTCGAGCCTAAAGCCGGAGAGCTGGACCTCTTCAAAGCAGAAGGCGGGGAGAAGACGAATAATGAACTGAGGATTGTGGAAATTGAATTCCTCGAAACGCTCAATCAATAAGATAAGCATTCGTTTGATTAAGTATGTATAAATAGGTGCAAGTATAGAATAATAGGTAAGGATTGTTTGTAAAGGGTGTTGACCCAAAGGCAGAATCTCATTAAAAGTTCTGTCTTTGGGTTCAACAAAAGGATAACCCAAGGGCAAGGAAATGATAGTATAGGAGCAAAACAGTTTTCCTCGTAGAGATAACTGTTTTTGCATTAGAAGATAGTATGTACGAGATGCACATCTTAGGCGGTACGAGATGTGCATCTTATACAGCACGAGATATACATCTTATACACTACCAGATGTACATCTCGTACATCGTTTCCCAGTAGGATAAATAAGTTTGCTCCTAATGCAAAACATTTTTGCTTTAGGAGTAAAACATAGAAGGCTTTGAAGAAACACTCAATTGAATAATTTTAGTAGGAATATATGAAACGTATCATCTTATTGATAGCTTTGTTCTACTCGACCGCTTCTTTTGCACAAACACAGAAGCAGGTCGACTTTTTCAGTTTAAGCGATGTCGAGTTATTGGATAGTCCCTTTAAAAAGGCGCAGGAGAATGACCTGCATTACATCCTCTCCATGCAAACAGACCGTTTGCTTGCTCCTTTCCTGAGAGAAGCCGGATTAACTCCCAAAGCCGAAAGCTATACCAACTGGGAAAACACCGGTTTGGACGGACACATCGGAGGGCATTATCTCTCGGCCCTGTCTCTGATGGCAGCATCGACCGGCAATCAGGAAGTGAGAGAACGTCTGGACTATATGATTAATGAGTTGAAACGTTGCCAGGAAGCCAATGGCAATGGTTACATCGGAGGTGTCCCCGGAGGGAAAGCGCTCTGGGAAGAAGTTGCTTCCGGAGATATACGCGCCGGAAAATTCGATTTGAACAAGAAATGGGTTCCCCTCTACAATATACACAAAACGTACGCAGGTCTGCGTGATGCCTGGCTATACACCCAAAACGAGAAAGCCAAAGAATTGCTGATCCGAATGACGGACTGGGCTATCCGCTTAGTGTCGCAACTCTCCGATGCCCAAATACAGGACATGCTAAGAAGCGAGTACGGAGGCCTGAACGAAACATTTGCCGATGTGGCAGCCATCACCGGTGAGGAAAAATACCTGCAATTGGCACATCAATTCAGTCACCAGACGATTCTTGAACCGCTGCTGCATCACGAAGATAAGTTGGACGGACTGCACGCCAACACCCAAATACCGAAAGTCATCGGATTCAAACGCATTGCCGATGTAGATGGAAACAAAGACTGGTCGGAAGCAGCGAAGTTCTTCTGGGAGACGGTCGTGGAGCATCGTTCAGTCAGCATCGGAGGAAACAGTTCCAACGAACAGTTCCATCCGTCTCATGATTTCTCGCGCATGCTCAGACAGGTTGAAGGTCCGGAAACCTGCAACACCTACAATATGCTACGTTTGTCGAAGATGCTCTACAAGACTTCTTTGGATAAGAAATTCATCGAATACTACGAGCGGGCATTGTACAATCATATTCTTTCGACACAACATCCCGGGAATGGCGGCTTGGTTTATTTTACGACCATGCGCCCCGGCCATTACCGGGTCTATTCCCAACCGCATACAAGCATGTGGTGCTGCGTAGGTTCAGGAATGGAAAATCATGCCAAGTACGGTGAAATGATTTATGCCCATACGGAAGATGAACTGTTCGTTAACCTCTTCATCCCGTCGCATCTTGATTGGAAGGAGAAGAACGTGGAAGTGCAACAGGAAAACAACTTCCCCGATGAGGCGAAAACAACACTGACCATTTATCCGGCGCGGAAGACAGCGTTCACCTTGCAACTGCGTTATCCCGACTGGGTCAAAGCAGGAGAACTAAAAGTCCGTGTAAACGGGAAGGAACATGTTGCGCAAAAAAACGCCCACGGATACATATCCCTGAACCGCACGTGGAAGAAAGGCGATAAGGTAGAAGTAGAAATGCCAATGCACATCCATGCCGAGCAACTACCGGATCAATCCAATTATTATTCGTTCCTCTACGGCCCCATTGTATTAGCTGCCAAAACCAGCACGGAAGATATGAAAGGAATGTATGCCGGCGATAGTCGTAAAGGGCATGCACCCCAAGGATTAAAAATTCCCTTGAACGATATGCCTACGCTGGTATGTGAGGCAGACAAGGTGACTAACTGCATCGCCCCCGTATCTGGAAAAGCACTGACCTTCTATTTATCAAGCTTATATCCGGAAGACAAATGGGGCAAACTGGAGCTGATCCCGTTCTTCCGTTTGCACGATTCCCGCTATATTATTTACTGGCAACAAGCCACGCAAGAGCACGTTACCACTCTTCAAAAAGAAATAGAGAATCAGGAACAAGAACGGATTCGTCTGGACAAGATTACAGCCGATAGAGTGATATGCGGTCAGCAACAACCGGAATCCGATCATTTTATCCGGATGGAGAACTCTGCAACAGGTTATACAGAAGGCGCTCACTGGCGTACGGGCGGTTGGTTCAGCTACCTGTTACGGAACGAAAACAAAAAGGCTGCTTATCTGTATATGACTTATTTCGATACCGACCGTAGCTTGTTCGATGTATTTGTGAACGATGAAAAGATTACCTCCATCAGTCTTCATGGAGGAAAGAAAGAAGATATATTTGAAGCGATATATCCGCTTCCCGGGAACATGAAAAACATAGAATCGTTAATTGTTCGCTTTGTTGCAAGCAGAGATAGTCGGACAGCTAAGATAATAGAAGTCAGACTACTTGAAAATGAGCCACTAAAAAGGCAGTAAGCATTCTGTATTTCGTGTATGGGAAAAGATTTAGAGATGTCTTATGTTTGTAAAAAATAATACTAAATAAAAATGAACGTTCGTATTATCCTTTTAATATTAAGTAGTTGTATCAGTGTTTTTGGTAATGCTACTTCTATGCTCTCCCAAAAGCCTGTACATGTGTTTATCACAGCAGGACAGTCAAATACGGATGGGCGTGTAAATAATAAGCAATTACCTTCGTATATCAAATTCTTGGCGACCGATACCGTGGATTATAAGGAAGGTAAATATCCATATTGTAAGATTGTACAGAATCGTACTGATGGGCACTTCGTTCCTTTTTGGCCAAAAGGAAGACTGACTCAGGGCTTGTGGGCATATGATGCCGTTACATACCGTCTGATAGAGAATGCCATTCAAGAAGATTTCTATGTCGTAAAATGGGCCGTCGGTGGAACATCAATTACATTTCCAAACGACACGACCAAAGGCCAATATTGGTCTGCCGATACAGAATGGCTCAAGAATACGACTTCAACTCAGAATGGTGGCAAGTCTTTGTTACTATCCTTTACTGAGGCCATTGATGCAGCTATAGATCAGACTTTGTCAAAAATAGAACAAGGGTATCATATAGATGCATTTCTTTGGCATCAAGGAGAAAGCGATAGTAAGTATATGGGAGATTATTATAAAGAGTTGAAAGGGGTAATAAGCCATGTGCGTAATCATCTGACCCAAAAGACAGGGAAAAACTATTTGAATTTACCTTTTGTTTTTGGAACTGTTACTCGGACAAATCGCCAATACAGTCCGAAAGTAGAGGAAGCCATGTTACGAATCGCCGAAGAAGATCCTAATGCCTATCTGGTTGACATGTCAGAGGGTGAACTACAAAAAGACCGGACACATTTTAATGAAGTCTCAGCCGAATATTTAGGACGAGAAATGTTTAAAGTATTAGACAAAATTCTTGATCTGTCTGGTACAGGTTTTCGAATAGCTAAATATAAAGGGGATAAATCTGCTGCTATCAGTTATACTTTTGATGATGGATTGATAGAACATTATACTCTTGTAGCACCACACCTTGATAAATTGAACTTTCGCGGAACGTTTTGGATAAATGGAAGCCGTGTTAATGAAAATACTGGATCGATGAAAGATTCAACTCGTGTTACTTGGGGGCAATTGAAAGATATGTCGGACAAGGGACACGAAATATCAAATCACGGATGGGCGCATAGAAACTTCAGCAAATTTCCGATAGAGGATATCAGGATAGATATCCAGAAAAACGATAGTGCTATATGGGCCAACATAGGCATTTTACCAGTTACATTTTGTTATCCAAACAATAACAAAAAAGTAGAAGGAGTAAAAATTGCGGAACAGAATCGTGTAGGTACCCGGAAGTATCAACGCTCCATAGGAAGTAAGGTAACTACCGAAGATCTGGAAAAATGGGTAAATAATCTGGTTCAAACTGAAGGCTGGGGAGTGGGTATGACACATGGCATTACGTATGGGTACGATTGTTTTAGGGACCCGGAGATATTTTGGAAACATCTGGAAAAAGTAAAAACTCAAGAAGACAAAATATGGGTAGGTACCTTTCGTGAGGTAGCTGCGTATACTAAAGTTCAGAAGAATATAGAATGGGATATTTCGGCAAATGAAAACGAAATAGTTGTAACTCCGAGACTTTCTCTGAATAAGAATTTGTTTACCGAACATTTAACTGGCATATTAGATAAAACGGGAATAAAAAAAGTAAGAGTAAAACAGGGTGGAAACGAGTTGAAAATTATGAAATACTCAAACAAGATATTATTCGATTTCGATCCTTTTGGAGGTCCGATTCATATACAACTGAAATAAATAACATAGTGCGATTAAACTTCCAGAAATAAAAAATATTATATTTTGCCATGTAAGCTTGTAAATCGCTATTTTTATCTAAGTTTGTTATCGGTTTATTCAATCTTATATCATGAAACATCTCTGCTTACTGATTTTTAGTTTAATAACTCTCGTCCCGAATGTGTATGCCCAGATCGAACTTCGTTCTCGGCAGATGCGCACCACCGATGGACTTCCCAGTAACTCTGTCCGGCATATCTATCAGGACAGCAAAGGTTTTCTGTGGCTGGGCACATTGAACGGATTGAGTCGTTATGACGGAAACACCTTCCTCAATTTCAAGCCGGAAGCAGCCGACCGGGAACAAATCTCATTGGCAGACAGTCATATCAATAAGTTGCAGGAAGATAAGAATGGCTTTCTTTGGATAGGAACATCCCCACAACTGTTTAGCTGCTACGATTTACAAAAAGGCTGTTTTGTAGACTTTACCGGGTGCGGGGAATTGAAGCAGAATTATTCTGGTATGTACATTGCTACCAACGGTGAAGTATGGTTGTGGCACCATAATGCAGAGAACGGTGCACGACAGATACGAATTCATAATGATCGTACCATGACATCGGTAAAGTATAAAGCCGAACTGGGAAACCTACCTGATAACAGGGTGCGATTTGTAAAAGAAGATGCGTCAGGTCGGATATGGATCGGTACTATGCGTGGTCTGGTTTCTGTATATAAAGGAAACTTTAAAATAGAAGATAAGAAATATCGATTTAAATCGGCTGTAGCATACAAGCAGGATATGTACTTCCTGACAGAAGAGGGACATATTTATTGTTATTACGAGGGTTCCGGTACACTTTCCCGGATGACAGCTCTTTCGACAGGAAAAGCAATGCCTACCGGCAATCTCATTCTGAAGAACAAATGGATTATCTTTACTGACATAGGAGGATATGAATACGATTTTGAAACACGTTCAGTTATCCCTAGTTCAAGATTGAATATCAAAAAGGGGCAGACAGTACAGGATAATAAAAAAGATAATTGGGTATATAACCATACTGGGCGAGTGTATTATGTCTGTTCACAAACGGGTGAGATAAAAGAATTTCGGCTCATTCCGGAAGACAAAGTAAAACATATTGATTTGGAGCGATATCATATTGTTCATGATTCGCGCGGGATTGTCTGGATATCGACCTATGGCAACGGACTTTTTTCCTATAATGTATCCGAAGATACGTTAGAACATTTTACGTTCGATATGGATAAGAATAGTCTTATCAATTCTGATTTTCTGTTGTACCTGATAGAAGATAGAGCCGGAAGTATTTGGGCGGCTTCTGAGTATTCGGGTTTGACGCGCATAACAGTGTCTAACGAAGGAACTACCCGTATTTTTCCGGAATCTCCTGAGCTCTTCGACCGTTCGAACAGTGTCCGGATGTTGACTCGGGCAAAGAACGACGAATTGTGGGTGGGAACCCGTAAAGGGGGATTGTATAAATATGATGCTCAGTTGAACCTGAAAGATATCCAGTATGTGGAAACCAATATCTACGTCGTAAAGGAAGATAGTATGGGACGCTCGTGGACAGGCACACGCGGGCAGGGACTAAGAATTGGAGATACTTGGTACAAATCGGAGACTGTCGATCCTACCTCTATCTCTAACAATCATATTTTCTCTATCTTCCGCGATCAAAAGAATCGTATGTGGATCGGGACATTCGGTGGTGGACTGAATTTAGCTGTTCCAACCGCCGATGGCAAATATAAATTCCGGCATTTCTTGAATCAGAAGTATGGTCTGAACATGGTAAGGAGCATTGCAGAAGATAAAAAGGGGATGATATGGGTAGGGACTAGCGAAGGTATTTGCATTTTCCATCCGGACTCATTGATAGCCAATGGGGATAATTATCGCCTGTTCAGCTATTCGAACAATATGTTTTGTTCCAATGTCATCAAATGTTTTTATTGCGACGATAAAGGGCGTATGTGGGTGGGAACTTCTGGTGGCGGATTGAATCTGTGCGTACCAACGGATGACTATACATCCCTGAAATATGAGAACTATGGAATATCAGAAGGTTTACCTCATGAAGTGGTACAATCTATCCTGAGCGATGATATGGGACGCTTATGGGTGGCTACGGAATATGGCATTTCGAGGTTCAATCCGGAGAATCGATCTTTTGAGAATTTCTTTTTTGCTGCGCATACTTTGGGAAATGTATACAGCGATGACTGTGCTTGCGTGGATGCTGATGGCAAGCTGCTATTTGGCACCAATTATGGATTGACGGTTATTGATCCAAAGAAGATACCGAGTAACGAATCTTTCTCTCCGGTTGTTTTTGCCAACCTGTACATCAACGGAATCCGGATGAATCCGCAGATGGAAGACTCGCCATTGGAGCAATCGCTTGCCTATTCGGACGAAATTAAGCTGAAATATTTTCAAAATTCTTTTATGCTCGACTTCTCGATTTTCGACTATTCAGATAGTGAGCAGACAAAGTTCAAGTATTGGTTGGAGAATTATGATAAAGGGTGGAGTGAACCGTCTTCCATGAACTTTGCATCTTATAAATATCTGGATCCCGGTACGTATATCTTCCATGTGAAATCTTGTAACGGCGCCGGAGTCTGGAATGAAAAGGAGACGGTGTTGAAGATTGTCATCATTCCTCCGTTCTGGAAGAGCAACTGGGCTTTGTTGGGATATATTATATTGATGCTGATTGCGTTTTATTTCACTTTCCGGATTATTCGCAACTTTAGTCGTCTGCGTAACCGCATCAATGTGGAGAAGCAACTGACGGAGTATAAGTTGGTTTTCTTCACGAATATATCCCATGAATTCCGTACTCCGCTTACGCTGATTCAAGGAGCTATGGAGAAGATACAACGCATTGGCAATATCCCGCGCGATTTTGTGAATCCATTACAGACCATGGACAAGAGCACCCAGCGTATGCTGAGGCTCATCAATCAATTGCTGGAGTTCAGAAAGATGCAGCATGGTAAGTTGGCGCTTTCTTTAGAAGAAACGGATGTGATAGCTTTTCTGTATGAGATATTCCTGAGCTTTGGCGATGTGGCGGAACAGAAGAACATGACTTTCCAATTTCTTCCATCGGTGCTGTCTTATACGATGTATATAGACAAGGGAAATCTGGATAAGGTGGTGCATAATCTGCTGTCGAATGCCATCAAGTACACACCAGCCAATGGAACGATTCTATTTAAGATAGGGGTGAGTGAAGCAAAGAAGACATTGCTTATTCAAGTATCCGATACAGGTGTAGGTATTCCCAAAGAGAAGCAGGGGGAATTGTTCAAACGCTTTATGCAGAGTAGTTTCTCGAATGATAGTATAGGGGTGGGATTACACCTAACTCATGAGTTGGTGACAGTGCATAAAGGTACGATTGAATTCAAAGAAAACGAAGGAGGTGGCTCTGTCTTTAGCGTTCGCTTGCCGGTAGACGAATCGGTTTACGAAGAGAAAGATTTTCTTGTGTCGGGGCATGCGTTATTGAAGGAGGTCAATGGCTCAGCGTTCCCTTCGCAAATACTTGCCGATGATGCGTCTACTTCCTTGAGGATGGCAGAACCTTTGAACAAGCGAAGAGTACTGATTATTGAAGACGATAATGATATACGTGAATTGTTGAGGCAGGAAATCGGTGTGTATTTTGAAGTAGAGGTTGCCGCAGATGGAACATCGGGACTGGAGAAAGCACGCTCGGAAGAATTTGACTTAATAGTATGTGATGTACTGATGCCTGGTCTGACGGGTTTTGAGGTAACCAAAAGGCTGAAAAATGATTTTGAAACGAGCCATATCCCTATTATCTTGTTGACTGCACTCAGTTCGCCGGAAAAGCAATTGGAAGGTATTGATGCTGGTGCAGATGCATACATCTCTAAACCATTCAGTATTAAATACCTGTTGACGAGAGTCTTCCGGTTGATCGAGCAACGGGAGAAACTGCGCGAGAAGTTTACGAACGAGCCAGGGAGTGTACATGCTGCCATGTATTCTACCGACCGGGACAAGGAGTTTACCGACCGTATGTTTGTTGTTTTGAATTCAAATATGTCTCGTTCTGATTTTTCTATCGAAGAATTCGCTCAGCAAATGAAGCTGGGAAGAACGGTGTTCTATAAGAAGTTCCGGGGAATAACAGGATATTCGCCTATTGAATACCTGCGTATTGTCCGTATCAAAAAAGCTGCGGAATTATTGTTGTGCAAAGATAGACAGACGGTAGCCGAAGTAGCCTATCAAGTGGGCTTCAGTGATCCGTTTTATTTCAGCAAGTGCTTCAAGGAACAGTTCGGAATAGCTCCTTCTGCCTATCAAAAAGGCGGTGAAAAATCAATGTGAAATGAATGTGAGTCGTGGATCACAACAAAACGATTCTGAGAAATAAATATAGCTGATTATCAGATAGATAGAAAATTGAAAGTAGACAAAATACTTTCGAAGGGAAATTTTATCAGCTTTTTTAGCTCACATTAAATTTTCAAGGTACCTTCCCGGAAAATTGGGTGATATGTAAGGTGCTCAGTTTAGTGTTTTGATTCTTTCGGATTCGTAACACTAAACTGAACACCCTATATAATTACCGTTTCGTCAGATACTCCAGGAAGTCTATCTCAACAATCCGGAGCTCTGCCTTCGAGTTCTCAGAGCCGGATACCTTGTGGAGGTCCAGTTCATTGGCCACAGGCTGTGCCACCTCTACAATCTGTCCGAAAGCATCCTGGTCGGTGGTGCTTCCTTTGAGCCGGATGGTAACCGTATTGGTATAAGCAGGTTCGTTCAATTTCAGGTATACATAGCCCAAGCTCTTTTCCGTGTTGCCGTTCCAGATAAGTTTATCGCCTGCATATACTTCCAACGGGTAACTGCGCGAACGCCAGCCGGTAAGCTTCAGGCTGATTTCATCAATTTTCGATACCTTTTCCAAGGTGTAAGTTATCCAACCGGAACTCAACTTCCCGTCGTTTTTCCATTCACTCAGTTCGTTATCATCAAAACTATTAGCAGCCTCTTCGGAATTGACTCCGGCGGTAGCCGACTTAATGGGCACATCCACCTTGGTATCTGTATACGAAGGAGTCGAAAGCGTTTCACCTCGATCCAATCGTCCACGCAAGGTAGATTGGGGAAGATACTCGCTTAACCCTCCCTGGGTTACCACCGGAATGGTTTGAAAGGTGACTGAGGTAGCAGGCAATCCTTCGGCTTCTGCCTTCACCAGCACCTTACCGGCTTTCGTGGTGCTGCGTACCAAGGCCCGGTTAATGCCGCACTCTACGGGTAAGTCAGTATTCAAGATGTAATTGTCGGTACCTTGTGCAATACCTCCCCGCCATTCGGCTTCCCCTTCTACGGTAAACCGCACGGTACGGTTATCCAGCGGACATCGGTTGCCATCTTTATCCACCACTTCGATTTGCAGAAGAACCATATCGGCACCATCGGCATGGAATCCTTCCGGATTCTGCATAGAAGTTAGTTTTAAAGAAGCAGCTTCGCCTGCGGTGATTACCGCGTAGCGGCTCACTTCTTTGTGGTCTTTATCATAGCTGATGGCTTCCAACTTACCAGGTTGCCAGGCTACATTGTCAAAAGTGAAGAGGAAGTTATACTCCCGACGGCCTTGGCCTACCGACTTACCATTCAGCAGCAGGTCCACACTTTCGCCATTCGATACCACATAGACTGGTTTCACCGTATCGGCCGGATAGTTCCAATGTCCCACGATGTAGGTTTGGTACTTGTCGGCATCCACCCATCCGTTCCACATCACCTGATGGGCGTAGAAAGCATCCTTCGGAATACGCATGGCATCGGTCACCCCGCTACGGCGGTAATTTTCTTCCCCGCGGAAATGAGTATTGGAATCAGAGAAGATAATCTTCACCCCACCCGAACTAACCCGCAATCCGGTTCCCGGGCGCGACCGCCAATAGTCGTACCAGCGTTGTACCAATTCCACCACGAATGAGTCCTGGTTACGGTTGTAGGCACTGGCATCCACGCGTTGCTTCACGCTGTTATCTACCGTTGATTTATAGAGGGCCGGTCCGTCGCCATCCTTGTGATAGGGATAGCTGTAGTTATCCCAGTATTTCCGAAGCGCTTCGTCCCGGCAGTACTCCGTAGCCCACATGGGGTGGTGCTTGCTTTTGTTGATGTACAACATCTCGCCGCCATACTCCGCTTCTCGGATATCGAGCATCTCACGGGAGCCGATGGCCCGTCCGCCGTGCGGGTCGTATTGGTCGCGGATGGCTTTCATCTCCAGCATGTGTTCGCGGCTGATGGATTCGTTGCCACTTTCGTAAAACAGGATACTGGGGTTGTTACGGTTGTAGATAATGGCGTCGCGCATCAGCTCGGTGCGTTGTTCCCACCGGCGACCCTCCACATCTTTCTCGGCATCGCCGGCAGGCATGGCTTGAATCAGTCCCACACGGTCGCACGATTCCACATCCTGTTTCCAGGGAGTGACGTGCATCCAGCGAACCAGATTCGCATTGTTCTCTACCACCAGACCGTTGGAGTAATCGCTCAGCCAGGCAGGCACCGAAAGACCTACGGCAGGCCATTCGTTGCTGGTACGTTGAGCATAGCCTTTCATCTGGATTACCCGGTCGTTCAGCCAGATCTTTCCTTCGGCAAACCGGGTCTTACGGAATCCGGTACGGGTGGTTACTTGGTCGAACACCTGGCCTTTCTCGTCTTTCAACATCGTTGTTACGGTGTACAGGTATCCGTATCCCCAACTCCAGAAATGAAGTCCTTCGACTATGGCCGATGCTTGTACGGTTTGCGTAGCGCCGGAAGGAATGGTAACGGAAGGTCCCTGGAAGATCTTCACCGTCTTTCCATCTCGGTCGGCCAGCGACACCTCGTAATTAAAGGTACGACTGCTACGACTGTCGTTCCGCACTTCCGATTCGGCATGAATGGAGGCTTTCCGTTCGGGCACATTGATGTAACCGGCATACACATAGACACCGGTTGTTTTCAGGTTGCTGTACAGTGGCAAGGTTTGATACACCTCATCAGTTACATGCAGGAATACGTTTTTAGGAAGTCCGCCGTAATTGGCGTTGAAATTCCGGTCGTTCCACTGGAAACGGGAGCCTGTCGCTTTCTCCTCATATTTCCAGTTGTTATCCAGGCGGACGGCCATCACATTATCGCCATTCTTCAGATAGGGCGTCAGGTCGAACCCTACAGCCATCACCCCATTTTCGTGCACTCCCAGGTAATGCCCGTTAAGGTAGAACTCACCGGCCAGACGAACCCCTTCGAACTCAATGAATACCTTTTTACCCTTTATGTCGGGCAAACGGAAATGCTTGCGGTACCATACCACCGTATCGGTATGATTGTCGATGGCTACTTTGAAAGCCTCATCTTCGTTAAAGGCGTGCGGCAGGGTGACTTGCTTCCAGCTTTTATCATCAAAACCCGGTTTGGCAGCTTCGGGCCTGTCGCCTACTTGCAGCCGCCATTCGCTGTTAAAGTTATACTTTTTACGTTCGGCAGCATAGCCGTTGATGCTGAATAAAAGTACGAATACTAAAAGGATGTATTTACTCCTCATACTGATTGATATTAAGTGTTAGAATGTTCGTTGGCAAATCATGTTGCAATATTACGACTCAATCAGGAAACAGGGAATGGAGAATTGTACACTTTCCATAAATAAAAAGTATCGACACAAATATTCCAGCTATTTAATACAGAAAAACCAATAATTCGGAGGGAGTGTGCATTTAATAAACTCATAGAGGCACTCCTTTGGAGTGTGTATCGAAAGTCTTGTCGTTCTCTAACTCTGTTACAATAGGTAAGCGAATTGCCCGAAGGATTCGGAATATTTAACTGGGCACCTAAGTCTATTAGATAGCCCCCTTCTTATTCAGCACATCCTCAATCATAGCCTTTACCTCCAGTCCCACTTCCACGAAGTTCCTGTAAAGTATCCGTTCCCGTTCTTCCCTCGACTTGAAGGTATAGAACCGCGGCAACGGATAATGTTCATAGTCCGCTTCCTCTCTCTTTATCTCTTCCATATCAAAATCTGTCTTGCAGTAAAACTTGGAAGTCTTGAACTCATCCGATTCCTGAATGTTCATGCTCCCGTTCTTTCCTACTTTGGTCTTCACGAAGTCACGTGCTGTCTGACCGCATATCCATCCGGTAGGCAAATCTGAAATCTTGCTTGCCGGTACAAGGTTGTCCATATTCTCATTCAGGTTAATCGAAGTCTTATCCCGGTCGATAGTTACACCTTTCTTGAGCTGCACCACCTTACCGAAAATATCATTAGACAGCCACTCCAGCGTTTCCTTGGCGCGGGCAGATCCGCTTATTACATTACCTACAGTGGTGATGATTTTTTGCATACCCACCTTGCCGTAATCCGCTTCCAACTGCGGCAGTTCTTGAAATCCCAAAGCCACACTCACCTTATTACTACGGGCAGTACCTATCAATCGGTCTATTTTATGGAAATACAGCGTAGGTAACTCATCCACAATGATGCTCACCGGAATGTTCTTACCCTGCCCGGTATTCACTCTGGTAACAAGTCGGTTCAGGATCAGCGCATTCAACGCTCCGATAATACTTTCCATCTCCGGATCATTGGCTATCAGTAGATAGCTTGGATTCTTCGGGTCTGATACCTTCAAATCAAAATCATCACCGTCCTTATGAAATATCCAATAGGATTCCTTGGTAGCCAACCGGGAAGTATAGACACGCAACGTACCGATCATACCTTCCAACTGTTCCATCGCCTTATTTTTCAATGCCGTCTGAAACGGTCCGAGTAGCGGCGCTACCTCATTATCTGTTTCCAACACCTCGAATATCGTTTTATATCCTTCATTGAGAAACGAAAGGATATGTGGCATATCCGAATATTTGCCCAACCAATAGGCCGGTTGAACAATCTCACCACCTTTCTTATCCCGCACCACACCCGTCGGCTTCCAGAACTTCGTTTCCTTGTCTTGCGCCTTTTCCGCATACAGCTGTTTTCCATGTTCATCGTATGGCTCCCGTTCATAATTCACGAAAAAATAGATACAAGCCGCCAGGAAGTTGACCGCCGACGTTTGGAAGAACTGGTCACTACCGCCACCACCTTCTTTCTTTCCTTTCTGAAGGGATTCCAGCAGTGTCTCAGCAGTCTCACTGGCCGCCGCCAAATTCTGAATGTATTTTTGCTGAATGGGATTCACCCTCCGGCTGTATTCTACATTCACAAAGTTGATGGTATTGAACTTACAGCCTTTGGGCACTTTACCAAGCTCTTGATTCTTTCTATAATGATAGTAGAGTTTCTCAGCCAAGGTCGGGAACTTGTAATCATACACCACCATTGCAAACCCTTTAGCGGAGTGCTGGCGGATAAACGGTTCAATGATGGAAAACGTCTTACCTGATCCCGGCGTACCCACCACCCAAGTTCCCCTGAACGGATTGGAAATATTACAGAATCCCTTGCGGAACTTACCTTTGTAATAAAAACGCATCGGGATATTCACCGAATAGTCAGTTTCCTGAAGCTGGGTACATTGTTCAAAGCTTTCGTTCTCAAGATTGAAACGGTCTTTCAACAATCCTTCCTTCAGGAACTTCGAAATGTTATCCAATGCCGCATGTACCAGGATTGTTCCGATGATGGTGGTTCCCATATACAGAATAATATTCAAAGGCAAGCTGTACAGCCGTATATTCATGGTAAAGCCAAAGAGCCACACCGCCGCTATCAGCAACGCTACACCGCTAACCAACGGATAGAGCACCTGCCGCCGGGCATTAAATTCCAAATGTTTCTTATTCCTAGTACCCACGCATGTGATACAGATAAGCGCAAAGGTTGCTATCTTACTATAAACAAGATTCCCGTCCTGGTAGATAAACCACGTCTTAATGCGGTCATGCACATCACAGACTATGCCATTCCAGTGGTCCAGCATCTCCGATGAAACGGCGTACTCGAAAAATTCCATCAGGAGGGAGATATAAATCACTGCCCTGAATATCTTGTACGCTCCCTGTAGTTCCTTGCTTTCTTCCATAAATTTATTTTACTTTTTTGTTTTATTCTAAACCATTTTGCCAAGCGATAGATAATCTTTATCCACTTCCCTATCTAATGTTAAATTTCATCTACATCGTAAATAAAGTCATGTTTTTTACGTAATAAACTTGACTTTTATGTATCTTTGTTTCCGAATAAGATTTTGTATTATGATTATTGCCGATACGATAAAGAAGGTACTGGAGATTACACCTCCCGGTGTGATTATCTCCATTAGTGACTTTGACATCTCGCAGAAGTATCAACCTGCTCTTGTCAAAGCGTTGAGCCGTTACGTTGCTAAAGGGGTGATACAAAAAGTCTCTAAGGGTAAGTACTATAAACCCAAGGAAACCATTTTTGGAATCTTGAAACCATCCGTAATGGAGGTGGTTAAAGACTATTTGGAATCTGACGGCAAACTTGTCGGTTATATCACAGGACCTTCTGCTTTTGCAGAAATGGGGCTTACCACACAAATTTCATCTTCGATTATGGTTGGCTCGAACAAGTATAGAAGACCGAGAAAGCGGGGGGAATATTCTATTTCTTTCCTGCTTCAGCCGAATGTTATTACGGAGGGCAATATTCAGTTGCTTCGTATTCTTGATGCATTACGGTTGTTACGTGATATTCCAGCATCTTCCCCAGATGATTGTGTGAAAGGAATTTGTAATATAGTCAAATCTTTATCTGAAAACAGACGTAGTGAGTTGATTTCTCTAGCCATGCCTTATACTCCCTACGTCCGTGCATTGCTTGGTGCAATCATTGAATATACAGGAGGCAATGCAGAAGGTCTTAGAAGCACGTTGAAAGGTTTCACAACTTACAATCTTCCTGTCTCAGAGTCAATATTACCAACTAAAACTGAATGGAACATAAGATGAGATGACAGGTAATAGACAACTAATTGCTGAATATGATATGCAACCTTTTTCTGTGAATGTACTTGACAAGCGACGTACACTCTCTGAAAAGTTGGTATCTCTCGTGCGATGTTCTTTGGCAGAACAATACATACCCCAATTAGAGGCTAAGATTCGTCATTTTTATGATCTGCACCATCTTTTAAATGACGAGGACTGCTACAGCTATCTGCATAGCAATTCTTTCCAAATGGACTTTGAGTCCCTGCTAAAACACGACCGTCAGAGTTTTGAAAAGCCCGATGGTTGGCAAAACAAGCCGCTTGGCAGTTCTCCATTGATTTTTCAGTTACATGAAATATGGAACGAACTGGAAGATACATATCTTAATGAACTGCCGGACTTAGCTTATCAAGCTATTCCTGATGCCAATGCTATCGAGGGCAGTACAGGAAAGTATATGTCTGTGATAAGGTCCTTCATAGAGAATGATCGATAAAGTCTATCGCTTAGCAAAATGTCAAAGAACGCTCTTTCTACTTGTTTAGTAATCTAATGTGACAATTGCTCTCGCCTGATGCGCTTGCAACTTCGGTGTCTCCTGCATAGCTCCGCTTCCCACGGAATACAGCCAGGCTTTGGCAGTTTCTTGACCCTTCACTTCCGTAGATGTCCAGTACCAGCATCGATCAGGATGATCAGGCAGTAAGTCCCCTCCGCAAAGTCCGATGGATCGGTTCACATCTGCTTTCACACCATAGAGCAGCCGCATTTGAGCCACCGATGGGATATAGGCGCTTTGTCCGTAAGCCCAAATGTCAAACACGCTTTTCGCCAAAGGTGACGACGCATCTGTCGTATGGAACAGAGCGAAGGTATTGGCGTTTCCGTCCAGTGCTGTCACATCTGCCGATGTACCCTGATTTACTCCGATACTATCTGCAAAAGCTTCAGCAGCCGTATCATAGAGATATACGGCATACCCTTTCCCTTCCGTTTCCGGATCACGGTTCAGGTAGAACACGACTCCGACGGCTTCCTTGCCCGATTCTTTATACTGCGGGTAGGGCAGTACTTGCCCGTCCGTACACAGGATATGACCCACTTTCATGGTAGTGTCCGGGAACTCCCGATGACTGTCACAAGCCGTCAGCAGAACGGCACTCATCATACATATCAATAGTTTCTTTCTCATCTGGTTGGTATTTTTACTCCGATTACTATACCTGTGCGGAACAGGTCTTTCCCTTCTATCACGATGTCACTTTTCACTTGCCAGTAGAGCTGATACCCCTTTTTCAAAGAATAACTGTGCTCGTAGCCTACGTGGATACCGCCTAACACATTGCGGCTGTCAGACCCCACTGATCCGCCAAGCCGAAAATTTCCGTGATGGTTACGCCCTCTCACTACACAAGGCTTGTAAGCCACCCCAAATCCCCATGTATGGTAGTTGTTCCAAAACGATTCCGGGCAGATATGTCCGCAGGAAGCGCATTCATCCCATTTCAGATAGGCATTGCCGAAGAACTCCCAGGCGTTATGATACCTCGTCTCGTATTCATAGCCGATAGTCAGATCCATTCCATTCTCATAGAGCAGTCCGGTTCCAATTTGGATTCTTCCGTCCCGGTCATCCGCCCATGCGGCAGTGCCCATTGTCAGGGCTATTACCCATAGCATCAAAATCTTTTTCATTCTTCTTTCAGTAAGGCGTTATTAAAACTGTCGGCACTCAGCACATCTTCATAGTCTATGTTGACAGCGATGGTCCGGCCGGAAATCTGTTTCTCACTCATCTCGATGGTCAGTACCTTGTCATTGGGGAACGTCAGTTTCTTGATGACCATCACATTCCGATACCCGTGCAGAAAGGATTTTGTCTGCTCCAAAGTCATTTCAGGCTTCAGCTCGATGATTTGCGAATTGGTCGCTTTCGGCACTTTTTTATCTGCCAACTTGATGCGCACTTCATCGATGTCAAATCGGATGTTCGTGCGATTCTCTATCGAGTAGTCGATGAAAAAGTAATCACCCACGGCATAAACATTGTTCAACCGCATTGTCATCCGGTGTTGCTTGCTACTCACATTCCTGAACTTTGCCGATGAAGTCCATATCTGCCGGGCATAGCGGTACATCTCTTCGGTGGACAGGCTCACTGCCGGATGATGGTAAGCTTGTCTTTCCATCAGCTGTATCTCTTTGTCACTCACCGCTTCCTTCATCCTGGTTGTGTACAGCAACGCATATTGCGTACGATACCGTTCCGTCACGATGGTTACAATAGCCAGTACCTCACCATCCTTATGCCCACCTTCTTTGGGTTTCAGCCGGATCGTGTTATCGATGGGTTGGTCGCCTGCCACCTTATCAGTGGATATATCCACAAGTCGAATCGGTTCCGAGGCGGTGATCACGGTAGTCACCTGCTCATTCACGGTTATCTGTTCCATCTCTTCGTAGGTCTGTTGCGCGAAGGCAGGACAACATACCACCATCACTCCCCACACGAAGGCTACAATTTTCTGTTTCATATTCATATCTTTTGCTTCTTATTATCGTTCCGTTGATTTCTTCTCTTTGTCGTTCACGAGATACACGAATGTCCCGTATTTCAACTTTGCCTTGTTTTTCTTGACCGACTTGGAAATAGCATTACTGGTTCGCTGGTAGGCATTCTGCACAGCCTGCATACCCCATTGGGTAAAGCTATTGCCACCAGTCCCGTTGTTCATACTCACATTGCTGCCCAAAGCACTACTTGCCACATCCTTACTTGTCTCCCTGAATGCGCTGCCGGGTACATACAAGCCTTCCAATCCGTCCGTATCATACATGGAAAGATTCACTTTCACCAGTTCATCAGCCACCATCAGGCTTTTCACATGCCCCTTCACCCGTTGGTCGCCGAAGCCGCTCATCGTAGCGTAGAGATAGGTTCCTTTGGGCACCACCAGCTCACCGGTTTCCACATCATCCAGTAACCGAAGTCTTACCCTCGACCCGTCCACTGCCTTGATATCTTCGTCTATGATGGCTTTTATCAGTTTGGGTTCCGGTTCATTATCCGCCAGCGTGTGGAAATAATCCGATGGCTTCTTTACAAGTTTTACTACTGTACTACTTGTAGTATTTTCGTCAATACGATTCACCTCATTTCCGTTTACCTCTATTTTCCCGTTCACACCGGCTCGTCCTTTCCCGCCATTTTCCGCAGGATCAGTCGCACCCGCCATGGCTTCCGTGCTTTTCTGACCGCTTAACCGTGCTTCGGCGAGTGCTTTTTGCAGTTCAGCCAATGCCCCTTGTTCCCGTTGATGGCTCCGTGCCAAGCGGTCCGCTTCGCTGAGCGGTTGCAGATTGGTAGAGTCTGCCATCAGGTTTTTCCCTTTTTCCGCACTTTGCCGGAGCTTTTCCTGCATCTCCTGCGTGCGTTGCAGTTTCTCCAGTTCTTCTGTCCGTTGGGCTGCTTCCATGTCCAGCAGGGCAAGATCATCTTGAGAGTATTTCGAATCGTAATCTTCCTTGTTTTCATCTGCATCATTTCTGTCGATGTTCTCTACGGCCGAGTAGTCCTGGATCTTTCCGTAGGACTTCACCATACTCTCGTACTTGCCACCAATACCATCATTCTGAATCTGTGCCTGCGGCAATTCCGGATTCAAAAACTCGGTGGTTTGAAGCGCGTTGGGTTTCTCTGCCGTTTCGGTATCAAAGATGTCGAAGATCAGATACCCGGTTATCAGCAAGAGAGGGTAGAGGATGGCAGGAAGCATATACTTCGGCTGCCTGAAGTTTATCTTATCTGTGATCATGGCGGTGAAGTTTTTGTTTGAGTAATTTTTCCTGTTGTTCCGTAGCCGTTTCGCGTTGCTCTGTCTTCGGCATCCGGCTAACCGCAACCATGCGGTAGATATTAGATACCAGGCAACTCACTACAATAGTGAATACAATGGTAAGAAACCATTTCGGATGTTTGCAGGCAAACCGCTGTACACCACTGGCTGCCTTATCAATTTTCAGTAGTTTGGCAGTTTTACGACCTGCCGCCACTTCACTCTCATACCGCTTCCGGTATTTCGGATCGTCCTTATCAGGCATCTTTTCTCCGATGATCATCTTTTTCCAACTCATATCAGTATGCTTTAGGGGTTAATCTCAATAATTATTCTTTGTCTTCTGCTCGATGTCCTTGTTCAACAGGGTACGCCAGTTCACCACCAACAGCCCGTGCGGATTATTGTCCGTTCTCGGCACCCGTTTGAGCTGCCCTGCCGTTACCAGTTCACGGGTCAGGATGCTGGTCCTTCGTTCAATGCGTTGTCGCCCATAATAGGTAAACTCCATCTTTCCCTTGTCGAAACGGATGCTGTCACAAAAGATACTGAACACCGCACTCGTACCCATGATGTTGTTATAAAAGCCTTTTTCTTTCAGGGTATTGTATTGCGCCAATCCCGTTTCATCCACCAGATACATCGCTTTTTCCATCGTATATTTGATGTACTTGTCATCGGGTGCCAACGTAAAGAAATAGTGGTGGAACATCTCCACATGGCTCTTGGCTTCCACATCAAGAGTTTCTTCCATGGTGGTACGTTGCACCAGGATGGGGACATTCCCGTCCAATACATAGACTTTCTGTTGGGCATCCACCACCATGCTTCTTGCCGTCCAGATACTTGATACGCTGATCAGAATACATCCTAACAGGAAAAATCCACAGATGATAGTAACCAGCTTTACTTTGTTTTCAAGATTCTTGATGACCATATTTTATTCTATTATTGTTACTCGCTTATTTTCGTTTCTTATTTCATCATGGAGCTGATGGCTCCTGTGGTTGACATCTTGGCTTGCTGAGCCACACCCTCGCCGAAGTTTCGGGTGGAGAATGCCGTATCTCCTTCCGGTACCATCCATGCCGCCAGGTCCGGCACCAGATTCAGGCATTTCAGTGCCACAATGCTGGCAGCCATCAGATAGCCGGCCGAGAAGAAAGAATTTTGCAGGTAGGCAGCCATGGTCTGCTCCGAAACGGTGATAGCCTTCAGGTTCTCCACCTGTATGCAGAGCACAATGTCAAAAAGTAGCAGCACATAGAATCCTACGAAGTAGAGCATCGCTCCATAGAAATGCACCGTCAGATACCTTGTCAGCCACTTCGCCCACGCACCTTCCCATTTCGGAAGCAGGCTGAAAGCCCACTGTATCGGCCCGAAGATGGTCAGCATACCGAGCAGGATCTGCTGGCAATAGATCGTTGCCCACCAGCCGATACGGAACACGATCAGGGCGATCACCATCACTATTTTATCGATGCAGACCGTCGCTCCGCTTACTAAGGAAACGAACCACAGCTTGCTGGCATCCTTTTCCATATTCGTCACTTCATCCACTCCGGTATGCTCCATCGTGGACTCTATCAGATTGGGGTCTGATGTGCCTGAATGAGCGACATCGGCTTGTGCCTGCAGGTTAGTGTACATGGTGTCCCTCACATAGATCAGTTCCTGCACCTCCTGAAACTTGTCTGTTATTTGCGTAGCTTCCGCTTCATACAAGTCATGCGTATAGGAGCCGATAGCATTGGGAATATAAGATAGGAAATCCAGCACGCACCAACTGCTTCCGCTGCGGGTAATGCCGGTATCTGCCGGTGGGTACCACCACGACAGGATAATAGCTATCACCAGTGGCTTGAACAGTTTCATCACATCCAGCGGCTCATGCTTGATCATCATCTTATACGCCATTCCTGCAGCCACAATGATGGAGAAGAGTGCTGCTAGTGCCATGCACATCTGCAATATCCACCAAAAAGGGCCTTGTGCGCCGGTAAAGGTGGCGTCGCAAAGAAATTCATTGGTCTGAAAGATCACGTCATCTATCTCTTCTTCGAGGATATTGATCCCGAAATCCGAAAGTATGTTATCTGCCATACGTCTGCTATTTTTTTATTTTTATTTTATGATAAATCAGCTTTGTTTTTTGTTTATTCTTCTAATCCATGTCTGCTAGTACTCCAGCTTGCATCTCTCCAACGAGAGAGAGCATTTCTCACAATTTGTGCTTTATGACTCTCGATGTTACCCGTAGCCGTCAGTAGTTCCGAAGTCTTCCGGGCATGGGAGATCCGCACGATGTAAAGGATGAGTGTCTCATTTTTCCGCGCTACATCCGCATAGATGCGCAGGTATTCCTTCTTTCGCTGGGCATTGGGCATATAGGCATCCTGTGCCGCTTTGATGGCGCATTGATACACGTTGTAGTATTCTTTCCAGTGTTCCTGTTCATGGACGGTACCACCCACTTCCAATACCCGGCGGATATTCCGTTCAAAGTCCGCCATCTTGCTATTCAGTTTACCACTCTCCGCCACCCATGCCAGGTCCAGTATACCCCCGCTTCGGTCTGTCACATTCAGGGCTTCTATCTTTGCCCGTTTGTTCAGGGCGGAATCCAGTGCTTCGGCATCATCCACCTGTGCATAGAGGTTCAGTCCGGCAATCGTTCTGTAAGCCAGCTTGTTCTTGCTCGATGCACTCTTCTGATAAGATTTATGTAGAAGGGTATAGTACAGCGAGGGGGTCAACCCTCCTGAACCGATCTCCATGACGGTTATCTGGTTCATCTTGGCGTCATCGTGGTTGTACGTGATGCTTTGCGCCTTTACCAGGGGATAAATTCCCATAACCATTGCTGACAGGAATAAGATTCTTTTCATCATTTACTTATTTTTTGTAGGGGTTCAATCCTGATTCTTTCCATCTGCCGAAAGCATCCTCTACAATCTCAGACTTGCTTTTGATCCGGTAGACGGATTCTTTCCAATATCCCATGCGGAGCTGGATATACCGCCACGTCTCAAAGTAAGACTTGTTCAGATGCTTTTCTATATTGTCCAGTCCGTTGTTGATGTTTTCCAGTACCAACAGCAGGTCGGAGGTGGAGCAGGCGGCTGCACCGGTAGCATACAGCACAAGGTCGCCAAGTGAGCGGTAGAGTTGGTTGCCCTCATCGCTTATTTTCTGTATGCAGCGCAGGTTAATGCCGATAAGCAGCGTATCACCCAAGGATAGCTTGTTGCGCTTCAGCACCTTGCTGTTATAGTCCTCCAGCAGTTTCTTGTAGTCCTGTATGCGCTCGCTTACAGATGTATAAGTTGAATAGACATTCAAACTGGTACGCAGCGATTGGTAGAGCACGTCTATCACATCAAAGGCACGTGTGTACTTGTCCAGATCCACATTCAGATTCTTGTAGTCCACTGTAGCCTCGCTGCTGTATTCATGCAGAAGTTGGTTGCTGAGTTCCAGTGTAGAGCGTGCCAGCAACAAGCTCCGTTGTTGCTTGTGGTCATTGATATAGGCTTCTACCACCGGCGCGTCAAATGACCACTGGGCACTCGCCTTCGTAGGAAATAGAAGAATTACTATGAGTAGTAGATTAGTATGTACTATTTTCCTAAACCTGCTTATTCCTTTTTCCATCCTTATTCCTCCTCATATTTTCCGTGATAGTCCACCGAATGCAGACTGTTGGCCGCTCCACGCAACCACCGTTTCCGACATTGCTCTACCAGTGTCAATCTCCTGCCTTGGTCATCACGGATAGCCGGTGCAATGTCTTTCAGCACATCTATGATCGACCGCTTGTAGTGCATCATCTTTTCCAGCGATACCAGGTCAGCATAGATTTTTGTCAGTCGGCTATCCACTTGCCGGGCAACTTGTAATCGGTCCGATGACCATAGTAGATGATAGGTATCTTCACTCTGATCTTCTTCGGATGGGGCACTCTTCATGTATTCCGTGCTCACCTGACAGTTCGGATATTGCCTGGCTATCTCCGATATCCGGTTGTTCACCTCTTTGGCCCTATCCGCATCGCTCTTAGTAGGATCCAACTGCAATACATCCACCACTTCCGTATCCGTATAGGCTGCGGTCAGTTCCCAACTGATTTGGATAATGGCTCGGTGTATCTTAATACCCAGGAAATACTTCGGTTTCCGGGCAATAGTCGCGGTAGCTTTGAAAGTGACAGTCCCCCTGATGTTGGGAACAGTCGCTTCCCTCAGATAGCTGTAGCCTTCCCACCACCCGTCACCCTGCCATGTCAGGCTATAAGCCGTTTGGCAATCTTGTAGGATAGCCGGTATGCGGTAATAGTCATCCGTCTGCACAGCAGTATCTTCGCTGGCTTCGGCACGAGCTTCCGCCAGTGCTTCCATCTTCTTTTGCCAATCCGCAAGCTCCGTTTGCAACTGTGTGATCCGGCTCTTATTCAGGTTATATTGCTGCCTGTACCTGGCTGCATCTTCCACACCGGCAGACGCTATCTTCTTTATCAGATCGACACTCTCCCTTTCAAGTTGCCCAATCTGACTTTGTAACAGACCGATTTGTTGTTGGTATTCCTTCTCCTTTTCATCCAGTTCCGACAAATCCAGACTTTCATTTCCCGAAAGGGTGGTCAGCATCACACACTCTTTTGTGTGGGCATTCAGGCTACCTCCGCACGAGCGACATTTATAGGAAGTAGTACCGGAAATAAGCGTGGCCCCATCCTGGCAAGTCACGCTGATGAGGACGCTCTCGCAACCTTTCAGCTTGGCGGCATCCGTTGCCTGATAGTATTTCTTGGCATCGCTACCGATATAATAAGTATAACCCTCCTCGTTGTCATTATATTCCGACAGCTTAGCGGTCAGTTGCGCCTTGAACGCATTCAAGTCCATGGTGTAGGAATCAAATAAATCCTCAAAAATGACTTCCGTATGATTCCAACTCTTGGTCACGGAGATGCTGTATGCATAGGCCTTCTTCGTCTGTTTCCCCTTTCTTGAAATGATATAGCCGTCACGCCAGTAGCTGATAGAATACGTATAGCCGTCACCGGTTCTATTCTGTTGCTCCACCTTAGCTCTCGACCATCCGGCGTATCTTTCCGAATTGCTCAATACCTGTTCCACCTGTGCTGCACTGGGATAGAAACCGGCATCGCTCGTCTCAAAACGCACCCATTCCCCTCCATTAATGACACTGTTATCATCGGTGGGTGGATGGTACTCGCAAAGTGTCTCACTGCCGGCATCCCGTCGATAGATATACCATCGTTGGGTATAATATTGTCCCACTGCCTCCTGCAAATAGTCTGTCATCCACGAGGCCAGGTTGTAGTTGCTCAGATTGAACAGCTTACTCACGTTGCCTTCTCCTCCGACGATCGACAGCAAGGTGTGCCCAATGGATCTATCCATCTGCTCATAGAGCTGATAGCTCCCTTTCACGGCATTGACCACCGTTTTTGTTTTCCCCTGAAGAAGGTCATCGAAACTGCTGCTACCCAATATCCGCTCCGACAGGTTATCGCCCCCGGTAGTAGCCAGATCCATTCCCATATTATACAGTTTGTCTATATCTTCCTGCAGGTTCTCTTTGGTGAAGCTACTTGGAATCCTGCCGAAATCATCAAACATCGTTTGCCAGTCAATATCTCTGGACTCAGAAAGCTGAAAGAGGGCAGCGACTCTCGCATCAAGTTCCAGAAAAGCAATATCCTTGAATGACAGTTCACTGTTGGTCACTACCGATTCAAACTGCATACAAAGGCTTTTCGTCTCGTTACAGATTTTCATCAGATAGCTGCCCCAGTAGAGAGCGGTTTGCGGAGAGCGGAGCATCATGCCGGCCACCGTCCATATCTTAGGCATGATTTTCGTACTGACAAGGTTGTAAATCCGGCGGTAATAATAGTTCTCCGTACTACTGGCAAGGATACCGAGTTCGGTCAACCCTTTCCGGTCCATGTATTTGGATAGGAAGATACCTGCTGTTGCCACCTCTGCGGCACTATACGTATCCAGAATGCTCTTCACCTGCTCGTTGTAGTAAACTTCCGCAGCCGTCTCTGCCCCGTATGCTCCCACCATGGCCGCGATAGTCTTCTTGTCATAGTTGACACGCACATACTGCGCATTCACCTGAATGGCAAAGGCACAGATCGCTAGGAGTATGGTCAGAGTTTTTTTCATGGCTATCGAATCCCTTATTTATCTTTCCGGAACTTTTTTGCAAGATAAAGTACATGCCCCGCCTGATTCACTTTCTGTGCAAACGCAAGTGGTTGCTCAATACCGGACAGGTTCCAGTCCTGGCAATAGGCTTCAATGGCTTCCTGATGACTGCACCCCAATTCCCGTTTATAAAGTTTCAGTGCTTCTTTTTCGGCCCGTTCCGTCGTGTAGGTCATGTAGCATTCTCTGGATTCCTCCACGCCATACACGCCGCTGGTCGTTCCTCTCCGGATAAATACCTCCCTGAAGAACGAACGTCCTTCCTTATTCTCCAGGCGGTTGATGGTGAATATCTTCTTGCAGTCCACATCAGTCAGGCCAAGGATAGACTGTATGTTATCGAATCGCTCCCTGAATTTACTCTGGTCGAGTAGCATCACCACATCCGAGTTATTGATGATGGCTTCTTTCACCACCGGGCTGTCGATGATGTCCTGAATCTCCTGTGTCACCACACCCACACTGGCCCAGAACTTACGGGCGGTTTTGTACATAAACTTAATGTATTCCGCCATCAGCGGAGAAGCAATAGCCTTCCAGGCTTCCTCGATGACAAGGACTTTCCGGTTCTTTTTCAGACGCATTTTTTGCAGGAACACATCCATGATAATAAGAGTAACTATCGGAAATAACTCCGCACTATCCTTGATTGCATCCACCTCAAATACGATGAAGCTCTCATTGAACAGGGTGGTGTCCACCTGCTCATTAAGTGTCTTTTCATATTTCCCACCCTTATAGAACGGCTGTATCATATAGGCATACTTATCGTAGTCTATCTCAGTGATGTTGTTCTCCATACAGATGATGTCGAGCAGTTCAATGGAGAACTCGTAGAAGCTGTTGAACGAAAGTTCCTTCACCTTCAGTGCCCTTCGCCGCTCATCCAGCATCGATACCGTCCCAGATACTTTAGCCAGTAAAATTTCTGCATCCAGACTCAATATAGCAGCTTTACGCTTCGCTCCGTTGACGAGCTTTCTTGTCACAGCCTCCTTGCGTACAGGGTCATAACTGCTGGAACCGTTGAAGTGAACTTCGTAATACTCATTGATCATCTGTTCGGCAATACGCATTTCAATGTCGGTAATCGTAGCATTCGAACCTTTCCAGATCTGTAGGATCAGGCTTTTCAAGAAATTGACTTTCTCAATATTCAGTTCTGCACGCTGGATGTGAAACGGGTTCATGGTGATAGGTTTCTCTTCTGTATAGCTGATATACCGGCCGTTCAGGTACTCGCAAAGTCCCTCGTAGGAGTTACCCGTATCCACCATGACTACATCGGTATTCTGTTCATGGAGCTGCCTGACCACACTGTTCATATGAAAACTCTTCCCGCTTCCCGAAGGACCCAGACAAAAGAAGTTACTGTTGTCCGTCAACTTGTTGTGCCCTTCCTTTCCCGTTATATCAATAGCCACCGGTACACCTTGCCGGTCCGTATAGTAGATTTTGAGAGGCGATTCCTCGTTGTGCTGGATGCGCTCCTTGTACATCAGGCAGGTGGCGGCATCCCCCAGTGTCAGGAAGCGGTCATAGTCCGTACTCATGCCGTAGCAATTGCCGGGGAATGAATTGACAAAGAGTTCCAGCTGGTTATAAGCCCTCTTACTGATATGAATACCCATACGTCCGAAGCAGTTCTCCAGGTGATTCGTCGGCTTTTGCAAGTCCGTTGATTTGGAACAGCATACCACCAAATTATAATGAGTATAAACCAGTTGTTTGCTTTCTCTGGCCACCGTCTCCTGCACCCGCTTAATGTCTTCCACAGCCATTTCATTAGAGGGATTTGGAATACTGGCATGGCGGTTCTTCTTTTTGTCCAGCATAGCCAGTTCCCGTTTTTGATTGGGAATGAATATCATCTGATTATAGATGACGGTCTGTGCGTCAGGTATGCTGTCTATCATGGAAACCAAATCTACCGGCATACTGGTATTGTTCACCTCAATGTTGGTGTAGGGACGGATCAGTCCGGGAAGATTCGTGCTGTCCACATCCACAAGGCTATAGACCTTACATTTATGGTCGCCCATCCCGATACATTCTTCGTCCACCTTGAAGTTACTCATGGAGATATTCTTGTCCGTAAAGTTCATGGAGAAACACCGGTCTACCAGTTCATTCACGCCTTCTTTATCCAAAAACTTCGAGTGCACGCCTGCATCGCGCAACTGATCCTGCACCTTACGGATTTTTACAAGGAACTCCTTCCATTTCTTATTGTCGAACGAGAACAAACTACTCTTCCGGGCTTCCTGCGTGATCGTAAGATACGTACAACTATCCGTATAAGACCTTCCCTTGAAATATCCGAAATAGGATTTCGACAGAAACTCTTTTTTCTCCACATCTACGCACCCGAATCGGTTTCGGGTAAAAACGTCCTGTTTGTGCAGGGCATATCCTTCTCCTAATGTCTGTGCGATAGCAGTGAATAGATGAGTGAACTCATAGTAACTGTCAATGTTCGCTGAATACTTCTGTACCGGATTGTCCAATTTCAGCACCGCTGAATATTCTCCCGTCTTAGTATAAATGACACCCATCCCATTCGTGTCTTCCACGGAAAAATAGATATCCTGAAAGATATGCTGACGCTTACCTCCCGTACCGAAAGCATAGACCGATACAGCCATGCCCATAAGCAGTGCTATGAAGAATAGGATTACATAGATTGTCATTGCTACATGTTATTTAGTAACTACAATAGTAAGTTGTTTACCTGTTCAAAAAAGATAGAAAAGACGTAACTGCATCTTGGCGTACTGTTTGGATAGTGTCCCCGTAATGATACCGTTCTCCATATCCATCATATAGAATGACTGGCTGGCAGATTCGGTGCCGGTCAGGTATTCACAGCATGGAACTTCAAACTGTTCCCAGGCGACATCCCTTTCAGAACAACGAAGCTGGTAGTACAGCGCGGTCATTTCAGCAAGAGAGGGTACATAGCTTCCCGGATGCCTTTGCACTTCATCCATCATCATCTTTCGGGACAAGGACAAACCAGTTTGCGCACGAAGAGTATCCCCCGTATCTTTTGTCTGTGATGTCCCAATCAACAGCGTAGTCAGTTCCGCACCATTGGCATAACCCAGGGCACAATTCGGCCCGTAGGGAATTCCGGGCTTAAAAATAATTCTCTCCGCATCCCCGACATCCTGAACCTGTTTGGGATTGACAATTCCCTCTTTCCGCTTTCCGTCAATGGTAGCGAACACCTTTCCACTGGTCAGAGAGCCGCTGCCAAAACAGAACCTCCCTTCGCAGTCTTTCAGAGCTACCGCCTTACCACGTTTCCCGTCGGTCTGAATGACGATGGCAACAGAAGAGGTATCCCGTTCACAACTGATGAAACCACCCTTTTGCAGGTAATACCCGACTTTCACAGTATCAACCTCAGAAGCCCTGTTGGTATCAAAGATTGCATGACGAGTGTCCACCCAACTACTATTCACGGTAAGTCCGTTAGTTGTCTTGTGAAGATTGATTTGGGTCAGACTCCCTGCACGCAAAGGCGGCAGTGTAGTCTTTACCACATAATTTTTATGGTTAATTTGGACAAAGATTGTAACCACACCCGCCATTTCCGTCGGAACCAGGTAATAGTCAAACAAACGTCCATTGTTCAGCAGACAGACCGCTTGCCGGGCAGTAACAGAACCCTCCGCCGTCATACCAAGCCATCTGCCTTGATAGGGCAGGTACATCGCTTTGGTATAAATACCTTCACCGGTGATAGTCAACCCATCAAGCCAATCCTGCACATCGTTACTTCCACAGGTAATGCGAAGCAAAGCCATCGCACTGACCATTTCCACCTTTACTGAAACGGTTCGCCCACAATCACGTTGCACTTCCCGTCCGTACAGATTCTCCCCGAAAGGAGCATTAAGCAGAAGGGTATCCTTGTCTTTCAGCCCTTTGCGGTAGGGGTAACAGACGTATAGCCGTGCTGTCGAGTCTGTAGCCACCGCATTCCGGTCGCTTGTCTGATAGCTTCCCTCCTCATTCCTCATAAATGCCGTCCCCTGGAAAGCAACCGATTCTTCCTCCGTAGCATCCTTCGGATTCGCATAAATCCCGATGGGAGACAACGCCTCCAGTTCCTGCGTTGACAAGCCTTCGATACTCACTTCAAAAGAGCGTTTGGCGTTATCCCAATGCTCCCTTGTCTTCACCGCCGTCTGTTGGGCTTCCAGTGAATGTTCCGTTGGAGTTTTATTGCCACAGGCTGACAACAGGATTAGTCCGATGAATAAAAATAGATACTGCATCTTCATGTAAAGTTTGATGATTTTGTCACACTCTTTTTGAATAGGCGTAAATAAATACCCCCTTATTACTTTTCTTGCTATGCAGTCCTTTTCTCTGCTTGATGAAGATAAAAGCCGCACCTGTACCCAGCGCAAGAACCAATGAAATCAGACCAGCAAGAAAACCTATCAGGCAGTAGGCCACGATGAAGCCGATAATGGCCCCACCGATGGCACCTGCTGCCCAATAGATATAGCGGCCCTGGACTCCCATAAATTCAAGAGGCTTTTGCAGTCCCTTGAACAACGGGTATTCTGCATACCGGCTGTCGGAGTCAGAGTCTGTGCCCATGGCAGTTTAGCTCGTTACACCAAAGAACATCGGCAATGCCTGTGCGGCTGCCACAAGGAAGATACAAGCACCCACAATCATCATGATGGACTTCTTGACATCTTGTTCCTCATTGTTCATTTTGATGTACACACTAATCGCACCTATGACAGCCACTACACCGGCAATGGCGTAACACAGTTTGACCACATACGGCACATACTTGGCCAACTCCTCAGTCACCGTGGTCAGAGCTGTTGTACCGGCTGTATAATCACCTGCCGAATTCTGCGCCATCGCTGCCGTCGTTCCGACAAGCAACAGGAGAGACATCATCTTGACTCTCTCCGAAGAGCAAATACCCTTCATCAATTTTTTGAATTTCTGAAAAATTTACTTACATTAAAAATTAATACACGATTTTACTCTTCTGCGCAGTCGAGTGTTTTTATATCTGATATCCGAAGAAAGAAGGAAATACGATGGAAGCACTAATCATAAAGATACATGCACCTACCAGAAAGAGAATTTCTTTCATTACCCCCTCTTCCCCGACATTCATTTTTATGTATATTTGAAGACTTGAAATCACCGCTACGATGGCGGCTACAGCATAACCTAAGTAAAGCACGTAGAGCATCATTGTTACCACATAATCGTGCATCAAAGCCAGTGCATCAGCACCCCAGCTATAATCCACACCGCCACATTTGGCGAGTGCGGACCGGGCCGGAAACAAGCCAATGAAAACCAAAGAATACCTAAGTATTTTAGATTTCATCTCTAATCTCCGGTTCGTTGTTTTCAGACGTCCCATGCTCCGAAGCCTTCACCTCTCTAAGTCCCTTGTCCGGACGCTGGCTATCGAAAAGAATAATCTGCTGATTGATAAGATAGTCCTCAAACTGTTTTTCATCCATGACCACTTCACTCTGAATATCCCCCTCAAGCATATTCCGGCGGATAGTCTCCACCAGCACTTCAGCTTTACTTTTTCCACCAGCTCCACTCTCATCGGTGGTTCCACGCTTATGAGTATCATCATTCCCCTTTTCCTTGCCTCCCTGTTCTCCGGCCAGATTCCCTTCCGAAAGATTTTCAGGGCCTGCCTGTGTTCCAATAATAAACCCGTCCCCGTCCTCTATTACAGGAATGGGCTCCTCAATTCCCGACATAGCACTCACATCGAAAGTCTCTTCCGTTTCATTCTCCTGACCCTTTTTACCGTACAGGTCCCGACTGATATTCACACCATAGTAGATGATGTATGCTATGGTCAGCACAATGGCAAAGATTGCAAATGGACTCATGTTATTAATCTGTTTTTGTTAGATTTCGGCTGCAAATGAATAGTGAAAAGTTGCGGGAAAATCATAATCTGTTTAGAAAGCTTTCGTTTTTAACCTGTATTCAATTTTCAGGCGAAAATCATACCTGTAATCATACTCAAAGGGGAGGTTTAAGCAAAAGAGGGACATCCGATGAAGCCGCTAACTTCATCGGATATCTTATCAGATATATGATTCAAGGCTACCCTCTAAATCGATATAGAGCGATACGTTTCATTAGATTTTCTTTTTGTCTCGTAGAAAATCATTCAAATCCTTGTAGAGTGGATAAGGCGCAAACATATTCTGTACTTTATCACCTAATAATTCTTGCAAGGTGTCCACAACCCGTCTGCCGGCATCATCATTGTCAAGATAACAATGAATGACTTCATACTTTTTTATTGGTTCGATGACTCTGCTGACATTGCTTACCGAGTTCAGAACTATATAATCCATAGATTGGCTGTCTTCTGCTATTCTTCCCAATTTTACCAAAGTCAGATAGGAGAGATAATCCATAAATCCCTCAAACAGGCAACAGTAACTCCCTCTTAATCTTTCCGATTTTCGGATGATGGATATATCCTTGGGCGCGATACACCCTTTAAAGTAAGGATTACGGATTTCATATCCACCGGCAATATTTGGAAAAGCAACAGCAAAATATTCTTTTTTATGACAGGTATAATGAACTTCCTTACATTCGCATTCCCCAATATCAAAGTCAATACCACGGGATTGCAGATAGGATTTCAATGCTTTATGATTCAAGTCCACCACTTCTATATTTTTGAACTGATCTGTTAGCCGTTCCCCATTCTGGGATATAGGTGTTCTTATTCGGGGAGCCAGAGCCGGTGCTGCACCCTCTATAAGCTTGAGCAACCGGGTCACATCTTTGGATTGGTAGAGTAGTTCTGCCAAATCAATGATGTCACCACTTTGAGCCGTTCCAAAGTCATACCATATATTTTTGTCTTTATTGACTTTGAATGACGGTGTTCTGTCTTCTCGATAAGGAGCATGATACCAGGCTGACTTAGCTGACTCCTTGGTAGGTGAAAAGCCAATGGCCCTCAGATAGTCCACCAGATCTATTTGTTTTATTTGAGCGATATTCATAATGTTTTTCGGGAATTAATAGCGGTTCGACATAGATTTACCATATATAGCCTCGGAGTAAACTAAACTTCTTTCCATGCTATATGGACTCCTCATTTTCGAATGCTTTAGGCTCGTAAGAGTAAGTCTTATCCTTTTTGGTTATTACCCCTTTTCCCATCAGGTACTTGTTCAGCTCCACGCACACATTTCGTCCCCGTTTGTAACCGATGGACTCATAACCTTTTTGCAGGGATTTAAGCAGATTCTCATACCCCACAATGGGACCCTCCGAAAATACACTTTCCAATGCGTTCACATGTTGCTCTTCCGTCAACACTTCAAAGAGAGGTTTACGCTCTGCCTCAAACGCGTAATTATCCACCAGTTCCGGCAGTGCCTCACTATTGATTTTGAATGCGAACGGAGTAAATTCTTTCTCCCGGATATGCATAGCCTTCACCTGACTTATACTACTATCAAACGGGCTTTTCGTGACTTGGAGTATGGTTTCAGCTTTATTATTCAGTTCTGTACCTATGTGGCCACGGGTATTGTCATCACCTTTATTGAGATGCAGTACCGTATGGATATGCAGATCGTGCATGCTGGACCACCGCATCAGGTCATTGATAAGCTCTACCGACTCACTGGGACTATTGATGTCATACATCAGATCACGGATCCCGTCAATCACTACGAACCCGATATTCGGATCTGTTTCCAGTGCCAGGTTAATGATCTGTCTTCTATGTTTAGGTGAATACTCTCGAAGCATAAAGAACTCCAGCCGTTCATTCTCACGGTCAGTGGGCATTCCGGCCAGCATCAATATCCGCTCCAGAACCTTGTGACAATGGCATTTACTCTGTTCGGTATCTATATACAGCACCTTATGCTTTTCTTTCGGTAAGAGTGCCTTGTAGCGCAGCACCTCCTTACCAGACAATGCAGAAGCCACGATAGCCGACACGTTGAACGTTTTTTTGCTCTTCGGCTTACCGGTCGATGCACTGAAGTTCCCCAGCGTGGCAATGGTGATACCGTCCACTTGTACGATCTCCGGAGGATAAGCATAAACATCCGTTACTCTGAGTCGGATGAATTTCAAAATCTGCTCAAAGGCACTTTCGTCTATATCTTCACCCAAACTAATTTTTTTATTCTCAATCATGATTTAAGCCTTTTTTTGAATCAACCGTTTAATTTTTCATCGTGGCAAGCTGAATGGTTCTGACACATCCATTCATCCAATTCTTGCTTGTTGAAATAGATCAATTTACCGGTCGGTTTATAATGCGGTATGTCTCCATTTCTTGTCAACTTGTAAAGCTGGCTATTGGACAGGGCGAGGTATTCGCGTGCTTCCTTGAAGTTGAGCGTGCCTTTGATGCACGTAAGAGCACTCTCTATTTTTTCCATCTGTGCAATGATGTAGCTTAACTTCACCAGGCAAGAAGAGCACACGATGGCTTCTCCGTTTTCTAAGTTTTTTCTTGTCATCAGTTTTTGATTAATAATTATACAAGAGAGGTTTTTTTCTCCGTTCACTCTGAAGCCGGTTTCGAATGACAAAGTTAGTGGGAGCATAAAAACCAAAAACATCAACCACCTTGATACTATGTTGTTATCAGGCTAACTATCAGGGTGGAATGCTCCATTTCTATCCTTTAATCCCGAGTTAATACGTGAAGAGATTCGATAGATGCTTCATCGTATAAATCTTGAATGGACTTCTTTTTATGCATTTTCATCCATTCCAGAATTTCTGACCGATAGAAGTGCAGGGTATTACCAATCTTGGTGTGAGGAATACTTTGCTGGCAAGTGTAGCGATACACTGTGCTGACACTCTTCTTAATCAAAGAACTGACTTCCTCAATGTTCATTTCATCTTCCTCTATGGGAATCTCCTTGTTTTCATTCTCAACTTGCACCTCCAATAATTTGATGAGATGCTCTACAGCCTGTGGCAGGTTGTCATGAGTGACTTTGCCGAAGTTGCTTTCATTTGTCATAAGCACTAATAGTTTGATTTTCTGCTGCAAAGAAATGGCAAAGAGTGATGACGATTGATTTTCGTCATTTCCTCGTCAATAGTTCGTCATACTTTCGTCAAAAAATTAAGGCGACTTAACGAATGAGAATGAAAAAGCCTCCATATGCTGACTGTGCAGAATATGGAGGCTAAGAGTGTGTTGGATAATCTAAAGTCTGATTATTGCTTTTCCTTGAGATAATCTTTGAAGAAATTGTCCTTTTTCATGTTGATAGGGAAAATCTTCTGACCATTGGCTGTTCTTGTACTATTGGTGGAAAATACGGCGGTATCGCATACTTCTTTATCGAAATACTTTTGGCAACCCACAAAGAAGTCTCTCTTTTTTAGTTGTGGGTTATAATAATTACACATAACAAAAAGGTTATGCAGGAACGCTCCCAAATCACTTTTTTGAATACCATTGATTGAAGAAATAGGCTTCTCAATCTCTTTATCCACTTTAGTGTTAGTGATATGCTCAAGAACATGCATTTTAAAATACTCCAGTTCGTAAACGTGGAATTTGCCGGTTAATGTGTTGTCTATATAGGTATAGATGTAACTAAATGCTTCATTAATCTTTGGGGCATTCGCTGATACTCCATTGCTATTATTGGAGTGTATGGCATCCAGATATTGTTGTAAAGGGATAGGCTCTTGACTAAGTCGTTCTTCCAAATTTCTCATTTGAGTTTCATGTTCCATCTGGCTTTGAGCTAACTTTTCTGCCATTTCTTCTTTGATGGTTTGGATAGCAACTTCTGTCTGTACCAAAACATTTTTGTTCGCCTTTTCTTCGATGACAGTTTCCAGTTGTTGGATGTAATTTGTTCGCCTTTTCTTCGATGACAGTTTCCAGTTGTTGGATGTAATATTCAACAATCATCTTTTTTCGACGATGTATTTCACCACCTACTTTATTGTGGCTAAGTTGGTGCTCATGAAGCAATTCTTTGTTTAGCCATTCCCTGTCAAGCTTGTGAGTCTCAAGAACAGTTTTATAGGTATGGAGAACTTCTTCGGCCCTTAAATCACCCCCTTTCTTTATAAATAAGAGTAGGAGGAACAGCAAACTGAAACATACTGCCGGAAATATAGCCAATGCGATAGCCGGGTCGGACTTATAGATCCGTATGCCTGTATATGTCATACCAAAGACTAACAATAGCATCAGTATTATCAGTCTTTGGTTCTTTACTATGGTTTTCGGCTCATTGTCGGGCTGTTTATTTTTTCCTTTTATTTTTCTTGTCCATTTCATGATTCTGAGCAATGGCTGTAATGTTTAACCTTTCGGCAGCTTGTTCCATTAGCGGATTCACAACCTTGGTATAGCGCATGGTTGTGCTTTCCTGCTTATGACCAAGGATATTCTTGATGGTTATAATATCCGTTCCTAATGCCAATGACATGGTAGCGTATGTATGCCTTGTACAATGGTAGTGGATATCCTTCTTTATACCAATATCCTTCAGCCATTTTTTGAGAGGATAAGTCATCATATAAACAGAAAGGCCTTTGAATACCAATCCTTCTTTGCGAGGTCCTATCAACTCAATCAAGTCTTCTCCAACAGGTACTCTCGCCAGGCTCTTGGTCTTTATCATCCGTTTATTGACATACCACCCACCTTTGGGTAATTGTTTGATGTCGCTCCACTGCAAAGAGAGAACATCGCTGCGTCTCATCCCCGTAATACAAGAAAAGATGAAAGCTTTGCGTAATACAGGAAGAGGGCATTTACTGTTTATGACCAGACCAAGCTCGTCCAATGTCAGGTACTCAATCTCCGTTTCTTCTTCTGGTATCCTATCCAAAAAGTCGTTGATGTTCTCTTTCAATAGTCTTCGTTTATAGGTGACTTTCAACATGCCACGGAAAGTAGAAAAATATCCGGCTGCCGAGTTCTGCTTTAGCTTTACTTTCTTATCATTTAGCTTGGTTGTATTCATCAGAAATTGACGAAATCTCACACATAAAGCTACATTCACATCTGCAAAGGTACATTTATTATTCGTAAACGAGGCAAAATGTTGATAGACGAACAGCCATTTCTTGTTATGCTTGAGAGCCTCTTTGTGGAAATATTCTAAGAAGTCAGTCTTCTCAACCACCTTATCATAGAAATCATACTTCTCATTAATAAGCTGCTCAAGAACCCGGAGACGCATAATTTCCGCTTTAGCCATAATGCTTTTGACTTGCTCCCGCTCTGCAAAGTTCTTCGGCTTTTCCGGCAAGTGGATGCCCAAGAAATACCGTCTTGTCATTTTGTTAGTATCAGGAATACGGATGGGAGGATAGAAATCGAAAAACAACGACACTCTTCCTTTACTCAGTTTCTTTTTCCTCAAATATACTTTGGTATTCATACGTGTAACTTATTTGGTTATTGATTCGTTTTCTTTATCACTATTTGTCTCTTCGATAGCATTAGCTCCAGATAGCTCATTAACATTATTTATGGCTATATTCCCAGTCCCAAATACTTTTCGAAGTCCTTCAACGCTGACAATGACATATTTCCCCTTGTTGATTTTGGGTATCTTGTACGTCTGGCATCGGTTATAAATCGTATCCCGATCAACGTTGAACAGGGCGCATGCATCAGGTATGGTGATGTAGCCATCTTCCCCGATTTGGGCATTCTTGATATCATCCACATGCTTTTTGGAGTACAAGGTAGTATTGCCGGTCTTTTCCTTTTTCTTCGGAATCTTATGGCGAGAGGTGAAACTATGTACGGCTTTCACGGTCATGTGGTATATCATCTGCATATCCTCAATGGTGTACCATTCCGTTATCTCTTCCGCTTCCTTATAACCCATTTTCAAGAAATACTTGTCAATGTGCTTCACGCTATAATACTTATGTCCGGCAATGGTGACAAAAGGAATATCATTCTCCTTGACAATCACATAAAGACGATTGTATTTGATAGCATACTTTTCCTCAATCTCCTTGACGGAATAGAAGTCGGTAAGGTGTTCCAATGTCTTGATCGGATTCTCCTGCCTGGTTTGTATGCTTTGAATAAGTCTGATCATGATCTTATCAATCTCTTTACGTTCTACAATGATTCTACCACCTATACGTGAAAAAGGAATAGAGTATTTCCGTAAGTAGGTATAAACGCTTTTGCGGCATACCCCAAGATAGATACCTATCTGCTTCAGATTGATAAACTCTTTGGCTTGTATGAACTCCACTTCATCAACCGATAGTTTGATACGCTGTTTTCTTTCCTCTTTCACCTCCTTTGTGACGACATTATATCGTCCACTACGGATACTCTCTTTGTAGTGCCTGCTATTACAGACTCTACTACAGAAGCGAGTTTTGCATGTCTGGGCAATGAAAATCCCGCCACAATACTCGCAAATTCGCTCAAATTTGACCTTGTTACTCATAATTAGCTCTCCTTCTTTTGTGTGCAATAGTGTGTAAAGGTGTGTAATGATGTGTAAATACCTCTATTACTTCGCACGGGTAAAACTTAATTCTATCAAATGAGTTGAAAGGTACATCCGGGGTACAAATATATGCAAAACAGCACAAAAAAAGCAATGCCAGCGTTTTTGCTAACATTGCTTAATTATTTGATTATGAGCGATTTGTTTGTTGTCTCTTGTCGGCGTTTATCACCGTTTTTCACTTCTCATTTCCCGATGCAAAAATTCTTAAATATATTCTGTAATACCATATCGTTTGTTACTTCTCCGGCGATATCGTTCAAAAAGAAGATACACTCCCGGATATCCTGAGATAAAAAATCCCCGGAGACGTGCATGATCAACCCCTGTTGCACTCTTCGAATAGCTTCCAATGCATGAGTCAAAGCTTCATGGTGTCGCACATTTGTCACAATCACATCATTTTGTGTAATGGTAGGCAGATGAGCAGCTTCTACCAACATTTTCTCCAATTCTTCTGTGTGTGAGCGTTGCTTGGCAGAGATGAAGAGATGGCTGATATGCTCCGTCGGAAAGGAGGAGAGAAGTGAAGTAATATCCTGTTGCTGTTGCATATCAATTAAATCCGCTTTGTTGAATACCAGTATCAAGTGTTTATCTGTACAGCGCGGGAGAATCTTATCCGCTAACTGCGTCAATTGCGATGAAGCATCCGCAGCATCGATTATCCAAAGAACGATTTCGGCTTGATCGAGTTTTAGGAAGGTGCGTTCGATACCCATGCTCTCAATGGTGTCGTTGGTATCGCGGATACCGGCAGTGTCGATGAAGCGGAAGGTGATACCTCCGATATTCACCGTATCCTCAATCACGTCGCGGGTAGTGCCGTGTATGTCGCTGACGATGGCTTTCTCTTCGTTGAGCAGTACATTGAGCAAGGTTGATTTTCCGGCATTCGTCTCGCCTACAATGGCGACTGGAACCCCGTTCTTGATAGCATTTCCTACGCTGAAAGAATCTACCAGACGGGAGATGACCCGTTCTATCTCATCGGCCAGTGCACGCAGGTGGCTACGGTCGGCAAATTCTACGTCCTCTTCACTGAAGTCGAGTTCCAGCTCGATCATTGATGTGAAGTGAAGCAGCTTTTCCCGCAGTTCAGCCAGTTCACGGCTGAATCCTCCCCGCATCTGACTCATGGCCAACCGGTGTGTCGCTGCTGACGATGATGCAATCAGATCGGCTACTGCTTCGGCCTGGCTCAGGTCCATCTTCCCATTCAGGAAGGCACGTTGTGTGAACTCTCCCGGTTGTGCCAGCCGGCAACCATTGGCTATCAACAATTGCATCACCCGTTGCAGGATATAAGCTGAACCGTGGCAGGCTATCTCTGTGCTGTCCTCGCCTGTATAGGAGTGCGGAGCACGAAACAGACTGACCAGTACTTCGTCCACTACCTCCTCTTTGTCAAAGATACGTCCGAAGGTCAGTGTGTAGGGAGAACGATCCGGCAAGGGCTTCCCGGAAGCAGGAGTAAAGATACGTTCGGTCATGGCGATAGCGTCGGGGCCCGATACACGGATGGTCCCGATGGCTCCACCCTGGGCGGTGGCAATAGCGCAGATAGTTTCTTGATTCATCGTACTATGGTCTTTAGCAGGGCAAAAGTACTGGATATTTTTAGGAATTGTACTATGAAATGATAAAATAATACTGGATACTCTGCTTCCATAACACTATCTTTGTGAAATATTATGAACAAGCTCCGGCATATCCCGGAAGCAGTTAAACAACTCTGATATCATGCGAAAACAAATTCTCTTACTGGCCGTGGTGGCTGCTCTCCTGTGGGCATGTGCTCCAAAACAACCTTCCGTTTCCTCGTTTGTCCGTGTACAAGACGGCAAGCTGATGCGTGGCGATGTTCCTTATTTATATGTAGGTACTAATTTCTGGTATGGCGCTATCCTGGGATCCGAGGGCGAAGGAGGCAACCGCGAATGCCTGCACAAAGAACTTGACTTTCTGAAAAGCATCGGTGTCGATAATCTGCGGATTCTTGTGGGTTCGGATGGCGATCGTGGCATTACGGCCAAGGTAGAGCCCACGTTGCAAACGGCTCCGGGTGTTTACAACGATACCATTCTTGCCGGGTTGGATTATCTGCTTGCCGAGATGGGCAAACGCGATATGCTGGCGGTGCTCTATCTCAATAACTCCTGGGAGTGGAGCGGCGGTTATTCCATGTATCTGCAATGGGCAGGTTACGGCAAGGCTCCGGTACCGGCGATCGACGGGTGGCCGGCTTACATGGAGTATGTGAAACAGTTTCATCAATCGGACAGCGCGAAGGCTTTGTTTGCCAACTACGTGGTAGATATGGTAACAAGAGTCAATAGGTATACTCAATTGAAATATGCAGATGATCCCACGATTATGTCGTGGCAGGTGGGCAACGAGCCTCGCGCTTTCTCCGATGAGAACAAAGCTCCGTTTGCGGCGTGGATAGCCGATGTGGCTGCCCTTATCAAGTCGCTCGACAAGAATCACCTGGTATCTACCGGGAGCGAGGGGAAGCATGGTTGCGAACAGGATATCGCTCTTTTCGAGCAGATACATGCCGACGCGAACGTGGATTACATGAACATCCATATCTGGCCGTACAACTGGGGCTGGGTTTCGAAAGACAGTATTGCCGAAAAACTTGATGTTGCTAAGACGAACACGAAGAAGTACATCGACGAACATATCGTCCTGGCCCGTAAGTACAACAAACCGGTGGTACTCGAAGAGTTCGGTTTCCCGCGCGATGGGTTTCAGTTCTCCAAAACATCGACTACCGCATCACGGGATAGTTATTATACGTATGTGTTCGATCTTATTGCCAATCCGGAAGTTACCGGCGGATACCTGTCCGGATGCAACTTCTGGGCATGGGGCGGCTTTGCCAATCCTTCTACCGAACATGTCTATTGGCAAAAGGGCGATGATTATACCGGCGATCCGGCTCAGGAAGAGCAGGGGTTGAACTCCGTTTTCTCTACTGATACAACCATCGGGATTATCAAAGAAGCCAATCAGAAACTAAAAGGTAACTAATAAACACCATCAAAGCATGATGCATAGTTGGCGAAACAGAGTCTTTGGCTTGTCGATGACTTTCTTGTTCACTGTATTGACAGCGGTATATGCAGGACAGAAAGCCGAAGACAAGCCTACGGTGGTAGAGCGGAACGGGCGTCTGAAAGTACAAGGCATTCACTTGGTGAACGAGAGAGGTGAAAAGATCATGTTGAAAGGGGTGAGCTACGGCTGGCACAACTTCTGGCCGAGGTTCTACAATGCCGGGTCAGTGAATACGTTGGTCGACGATTGGGACTGTTCGCTCCTGCGGGCAGCCATCGGTGTGGAACCTGGAGGAGGGTATATAGACAATACCGAAGAAGCCATCCGATGTGCGGTAACTGTGGCTGATGCTGCTATCCGGAAAGGTGTCTATGTCGTCCTCGACTGGCACAGCCACCACATTCGTCTGCCCGAAGCCAAAGAGTTTTTTGTGCAGATGGCTACCCGCTATAAGGGCATTCCCAATGTTATTTACGAGATATTCAACGAGCCGGTCGATGATTCGTGGGAGGAGGTAAAGGCGTATTCGGAGGAACTGATCCGCACCATCCGCGCCATTGAGCCCGATGCAGTGATCCTGGTAGGTACTCCGCATTGGGATCAAGATATACACTTAGCTGCCGACAATCCCATCACCGGATTTGATAACCTGATGTACACTTTGCATTTCTATGCAGCTACCCACAAGCAGTGGTTGCGCGACCGTGGCGATTACGCCCTCGGCAAAGGACTTCCGCTTTTCGTGTCGGAATGTGCCGGTATGGAAGCTTCCGGCGATGGCCCTATCGATGTAGAGTCGTGGGCTGCATGGCTCGGTTGGATGGAACAACATCAGATCAGTTGGTTAGCTTGGTCGGTTTCCGACAAAACGGAAACTTGCTCCATGATGCTTGCTCCGGCTTCGTCTGAAGGCCCCTGGCAGGACCGGATGCTGAGAGAGTGGGGACAAATGATACGAACAGAACTGAAATCAGAAAAAAAGTAATACATTTGCAAGTCTATTAACACGAAAATGATGAAACGAATACTTCTGACGGCTGCTCTGGCAGCAGGTGCCATCGCTATATGGGCACAATCCACAAAGAAAGAAATAGTTACTAACTTCGATTACCGGGTGAAGCAAACCAGCGACTGGGTGTTCTATGCCCCGCAACAACCGGTATTGCAGGTGGTGGCGGTGAACAACAAACCGGCTTCCAATGCTGTGATACAGTTGGCGGTTACCACCGACAAGTACGCGCCGGTTTCCTGCTTCTCGCAATCGGTAGCTTTGCAGAAGGGCGACTCTACTCAGGTTGATTTCTCGTTCACCCTGCCCGAACCGGGATTCTATCGCTGTACTTTCACAGAAAACGGTCAGGTAGTGAAGCGTTTCAATATCGGATACGAACCCGAGTACATCGTTTCCCTACCCGATAATCAGTCCGATCTGAAAGCTTTCTGGGACAAGGCGCGGGCAGAACTCGCCCAGGTAGCACCCGACTATCAGCTAACACTCATTCCCGACTCATCGAACAACGTTCGTAAACTGTATCGGGTTAAGATGAAATCACTGGAAGGTGTCGAAATCTCCGGCTATTACTCTACCCCCACCAAGAAAGGAAAGTACCCCGCTATTATTTCATACATGGGATATGGCTCCAAGCCTTGGGCACCGGGTGGTAATCCCGATTATGTAGAGTTTGTCCTCTCTGTTCGCGGTCAGGCCATGAATCAGCCTACGAATACGTATGGCGACTGGATCACGTACAACCTGAACGACAAAGATACTTACTATTACCGCGGTGCGTTCATGGACTTGGTACGTGCCATCGATTTCGTTTCTTCCCGTCCTGAAGTACGTACCGATGCCATCTTCGCTGAGGGTGGAAGTCAGGGAGGCGCCTTCTCAATGGCTGCCGCCGCACTCGACAGTCGTTTGCGTGCCATTGCTCCTACCATTCCATTCCTATCCGACTATCCCGACTATTTCAAGATTGTGCAATGGCCGGCATCTGCTGTACTGGGTAAACAGAAACAGCTCGGCATGAGCGATGCCGATATGTACCGGGTGCTTTCGTATTTCGATATCAAGAACCTGGCCGGATGGATTCAATGTCCCGTCATCATGGCTGTTGGTTTGCAGGACGAAGTCTGTCCGCCTCATACCAACTTTGCCGGATACAACCGTATTTCAAGCGAGAAGAAATATATCATCTATCCGCTTGAAGGGCACAGTACCCCGGCTATTTGGCAGAGTGAGAAGATGAATTTCTTTAAGAAATTTCAATAAAGTAGCTTAGCACAAGCTCCCGGTAGATAGCAATGATCGTATGCATCATTCGCTAATCTACCGGGAGTTTATTGTTTCATCATTCTTGTGGAACATAAAATTCTACCTTACCGCATTTAGGGCATACATAAATATCAAAGCTCATTCTATTCACGAATGCCTCGAGCAAATTGCCGAATACCCCGAGCCTTGCTCCTTCATGGAATTTATAATTGCCTGAGTACATCAGTTTTACCTGGCAATGTACACAGTCAACATCTCTGTCGCCAATCGGCATCTCTTGGAATTCAATAATCCGGTTCTCTGTAAAACTATAGTTGCAATTCCAGCAGATCTCAAAATTTTCTTCTACTTCTGCGTTGCAAAGGGGGCAGTTCTTCATGTCATTTGTCGTTTAAAATTCCTCAAATATACTGCTAATTCTATTACGTTTATCCAGCTTTCGATAAGTTTTGCCAAACAAAATCCTGCATTCATGCAGTATTCAGATTTTACGCTCGTTTGTATAAACAGTTGTCTGCATGTACTATCAATTAAAACTGCAAATATGAAACTACGCATTACCTCGTTGCCCTTGATGGCTGTTATGGCATTTTACAGTGTTGCTACACTGGCGCAATCCTCTACATCTACCTCCGTTTATCCCCCATTGAGTCTGAAAGGGCAAACAGTTCTGCTGGATGCCGGGTATATGGCCGACCTTCATAACGCCGGGCACAACTGGCTGGAGTTCTCGGCTTCGTACGGGTATCGGTTCAACAACTACTTCTTCTTGGGTGGAGGAGTGGGCGCCCATCCGTTCCTTCATACGCACGATGGATGGATACAACTGAACATACCGCTTTATTCGCACTTCCGGGTCAACTTTACCTCGCGGAAAATCACTCCTTTTATCGATACCAAGCTGGGGGTTGTCATAGGCGATATACCCGGATTATACTTGGCACAATCATTGGGCGTACGTTATGGGCTTACCCGGAAAATGGCGCTGAGCGCACGCTTGGAGCTTTCGACTCAAGGGGGTATTGCCACAAATAAAGCAGAGGGGGACTATAATTGGTCGGATAAGTGCTACGATACGCGAACCGGATTGGGTGTGAAGGTCGGTTTTGAGTTCTGAATGGCGGGGAAATCATACTCTTAAACGGGTGCATACTACTGATGCTTCTTCTTCTCGTAGAGCAAGCTACCTTTGCTCTACGACCCAGGTTGTGTTACTCACCGAGGGTCGATGTTAAAGATGTACATCTTATGCTGTACGAGATGTACATCTTTGACTGTATAAGATGTACATGTTATACTGCATAAGATGCACATCTTATACATCGACCCTTTTAAACCAACGGTAGCTCCCTCTACGAGTATCTGTGGCTTACTCTACGAGCAAAGCCGAATGCTGCCCCAATAGATTCTCTCCTTTTACGAATAGCTGGGCAGAGTGGCCCAGACGGTAGGCAGCTTATGCATTCCACAAAATGAAATACTCCGTTTGC
>JAVBVA010000081.1:0-35817 GCA_031554665.1 Bacteroides sp.
AACACTCTCCTTTTAACACCACTTTTGACAATATCATGAAGAAGATAACTATGCGTATATTCAATACGCAAAAAAGTGTCTAAAAGCCCCATGAATAAAGGGCTTGAGTCAAATCACGTGCACCAAAAGTGACGAAGAACCCTTTCTTGAGGAGAGAGTTGAACTCAGGTTTGAAGTACAAGAAAGGTATGCAAAACCGGAATAGATAATCAGATACAGGATTGTAGTTAATGGGTAGTCAACTTTAATCCGAGCAATAGAGTCCTAAGAGTAAAAAGATTTTTTCACGAAACCCCACCTCCTCATGCAATTATTGTGAATTTATTTTTATTTTTGCAAAATACAATGCTTTGAGATAGATACTATTACATGCAGAAAATGGCAAAGTAACCATGCAAATTATCTCAAAGCAAGGAAACAGTAGATAATTAACAAAACAAATCACGGCGACGTTAACAATCGAAGTCAATACTTATAAAACTGATAACAAAATGATAAAAAGGGTACGTATACTATTTATTTTGTGCGTTTCTCTCTTTTGTGTTCAACTGAATGCACAACAGACAACTCGTGAACAGCTGTTGAAGTTATTCTACAAAGCCCAACAGGCTACGAAGGATAACGACACCCAAACAGCTTACAACACGTATATCGAGATCATGAAATTATCGCCAAGGCTTCCCGAGCCTTACTTACGTGTGGCTTCTATATTGGAGAACGACTCGGTAAACGAGAAGTCGATCCAAAAAGCAATCATCGCCTACAAAGCTTACCTGCAACTGACGCCCGAAAATCCCGACAGTGTGTACATCAGCTCGAAGATAGCAAGACTGAACACACTGTTGATTCCCCGTACAACCACCACGCCTGCACCTCCCGTCGAAACGGCAGTTGTGACAAAACCGACAGAGCCCCTGAAAGTGGTAGTGGTCGAGAAAGAACCCGTCAAAGAAGTAGCTCCGGTAGTTGCCACTAACCGGGAACCGGCAATAGCCTTCACCGGTCTTGCCGGCAAATGGGTATCGTCGGAAACGGCAGCCAACGGACGCGAAGCATGGATACTGAATATTTCCAACGAAAACAATGGTACAAGAATTGTGCTCGACGACAATTCGGCAGTAAAGAGCACCCAACTCTTCAAGCAACAGGAGGCTGCATGCACTTCCGTACAAACCAACGGAGAAGAATTGTCATTTCTACTGACTGTGACCAATAACACGGAGAAGACAAGTACGAACGAGAAAAGCCAAAACAACATAGCAAAAGCCATTGGTGAATTCACTCAGGACATGCTCAACATCAGCAGTTGGGATTTCGGGACAGAAGCGACGAAGCCTGATATGAACCTGAAGTACTGCTACGAGTTCCGCTTAAAGAACCGGGACGGCGTACTTTCCGGCACAGTATCGACCAAAGTCTACGAACTGCAAGCAAGCGGGGAAAGCTTACTGAACGAACAACAGAAGAATTGCGAATTCTTCCGGGCACCCGACGATTACTACGGTTTTGTGTTCTACTGGCCCGATGCCAACGAACGGGCCAACCACCAGGAATACCGCGACCTGGTGAACCTGATGCAACGCCGTTCTATTCAGGAAGCCGACGCCCTGAACAATCTGGGATGTCTTTACCTGTCGGGGGTAGGCACGCCACGAAACACCAAGCTGGCTGTCGCCTATTTCATGGAGGCCGTGGGAAGCAATAATGTATTTTCCATGCTGAATATGGCACAGCTGTATCAAGACGGTACCGGCGTGGTGGCCGACATGGAAAAAGCACGCGCGATGTATCGCAAAGCTATGACCCGCGGATATAAGGATGCTGAGGTACTGCTGGGCGATACCTATATGATCAGCGGGAAAGAGACTAATAAGGAGGAGGCCATGAAGTGTTACCAACATGCGCTGACGCAAGGTAGCATGTTGGCCGCTTATCGTTTGGGGTGGCTGCACGAAGAAGGAATCGGCGTGGAACAGAACTCAAAGAAAGCCTGGGAGTATTACCAGAAGGCCGTATCGGGTAACTATGCCAAAGCCATGGTGAAGGTAGGCCGCTGCTACCGGGATGGTATCCATGTAGAGAAGAATGCCGAACAGGCCTTGCGTTGGCTGAACTCGGCCGCCGTACTCAACGAGCCCGAAGCCATGAATGAGCTCTCCGAAATGTACTTGCGCGGAATAGGTGTGGAAGCCGATTTTGCGAAGTCGAGAACCTGGCTACTCTCTTATAAACGAAATGCCAATAAACTGATACAAGGTTATCACTCCATGAATGTGAGGTAATATGACTCAACGCCGCAACACATATCTGTACGGATGGTTGTTCTGCCTGTCGGCCTTGCTGGTCGCAACAGAATGCCGGGCCGACGGTTTGCCTTCCTTTGCCAACCGGCGATTGAAAGAGACGGCCGAGAACATGCCCGTCAGACAATGGCCGAAAACAGATACCATCTGTGCCATGCCGGAAGTAGTCAAAGGGAAGTCGATCGTGATACGGTACAATGCCAAACAGGAAATCGCTCACCTGGGCGTGTCGTTATTCAGCGACATGACCAAGGAAATGCTGGACAAAACCATCTGCAACTTTCTGGAACGCTTCCTGCTGGAACTGTCCGTAGTAAAATCACCGGCAGATATCCAACGGAGATTGACGGTGGAAAACGTCAGCCTGAAACTCAACAACGAAGCGTTCGGAAGCACCCGGTTCAATTCGATTGCCACTGTACTGAAGAACATGGAAATGCCGGCCGACTTCTCATACCGGAATGAAGGACTTTTCATTACCGCTACGTGGAAATACGGAACCAAGCAAACATTAACGCTCCGGTTTCCTGCTTCTCGGGAACTGATTGAGGGAAAGGACAAGAAAGAATCGGACGATGAATGGTCGGACCGCTTAGGCGCTACGCCGGAGCAGACAGCCGGTTCGCCGGCACCCGAGCCCATCACGGAAGACAGACTGGAGCCTATGCACGGTGGAGCTGTATGGATGCGGCGGGGCGAAGTGTACGGAGTTCAGCCACTTACCTCGGCATCGTACTACCAGAAGGTGCAGCAACGGTTTGTTCCGTTATACCACAAAGACTACCCGGCCTATTCGCTAAAGAATCTGTTTCAGATTCCTCAAAGCAGTGAGAAGGTGGAGTTACAGGTGACGCACCGCAAATACGGACATTTCACCCCCCGGTTCGTGATCCGGCTGTCCGACTTCCTGACGCTGTTCAACGATGACTTCGTGACCTACAGCGCAGCCACGCAAAACAAGGAAGGGAAATGGGTAGCCACGGTGGTATTCTATCACCGCTATCTCAACTATGTCCACATGTTGCGTATCACGACAACGGCCGACGCCCTGTTTGCCCAACCGATCGTTTTAAATGCGGATTTCTACTCGAATATACCGCAACATTATATGAAGAATATGTTTTAATTACCGATAATATATGAAGAAAGGATTGTTATTGCTTGTAAGCATCTGGTTGAGTTCGTTTTGTCTGCATGCCCAGTTGGAAACCACCCGGGTAACGATAAAGGATGGAATCTCGGATTACAGTGTTAAGGCGGCTATCGAAAGACATGCCTCCGCTTTGTTGAGCGCCTGCAACGAAGCAGTGATCAGTGGCGGCAAACTCTCATTGGGGAAGGATGTAATAACCCCGGAAGCTCTGAAAGCATTGCAGGAGCTCTGGAAGACGAGCGCCATGGCTTGCCCGTTGTCCGAAGTAGAAGAAATCGGCTTGAAGACTCCCAACGGATACCAGATCAGGAACATCCCGGTCAGCATGCTGGCTGCCGAGGAAAATGAGAAGAATCAGGAATTGGTTATCTCTTTCACCCCCACCGGGAAGATAGATGATATCTTGCTGGCCATCGAGCAGCACCGGTACAAAGAGATTCTGGAGGAACACGAAACGGTGGAAGATTTCGCCCGCCGCCAGGTGATCATCGACTTTGTGGAAAACTACCGCACGGCCTACAACCGGAAAGACCTGAAATACATCGAAACGGTGTTCAGCGACAATGCGTTGATCATCACGGGTAAGATCATCCGGGAGAAGCCGAAATCGGATTTCGCGCTCCGCTCGTTGAGCCAGGAACGTGTCGTGTTTCAGAAGCAAACCAAGAAAGAATACATAGAGAACCTCAAAAGGGTATTTGCCGGCAACCGGTACATCAATGTCCAGTTCGACGAGTTCGAGGTGATGCAACACCCGAAGCATACGGACATCTATGGAGTCACCGTACACCAGAAGTGGAACTCCGACCGCTACAGCGATAAGGGCTTTGTCTTTCTGATGATCGACTTCCAGGACGAGCTCAACCCACTGATACAGGTACGTACCTGGCAACCCGATACGGTGAACAACATAGCATTGGCACGCGACGAAGTATTCAGCCTGGGCGATTTCGATATTGTCCGCTCCTTGATCAATGATTAATTAAAACAACTATTAATATGAAGAAAAAAGTATTGCTATTTCTGCTATCGGCAGTAGCGGCGATGGGGCTGTATGCCCAACGTAGCTTAGAAGTGAAGGATATCACCACAGAGATGAATGTATTTTCGGGTAAAGACGACGAAGCAGGTGTCGTCATCTCCTGTTCGAATCAGATTCCGTTGGTATTGGAATCCAGCCATGACAAGGTAGTCGATATCTATTCGACCGAAGAGAAAGGGAGCGACAAGTTCTACTACATCCGCTTCAACACCGGCAAGAAATACCGTGGAAGAAAACTGACCATCAATGCCCCCGGCTATCTGCCTTTGAGCCTGTCGCTCGAACTATCGCCCAAAGAGTTGAAACAATACCGGGTGTTCGATCCCGATGCCGACTTTGTGTACGGTTGTTATTACGAATACCGCAAACGGGGAGCGGATTCTTTCAAGAAAGGACTGTACAAAGAAGCTATCCAGCAGTATGTTATCGCCAAGGAATGCTCCGACTGCCCGGCCGACTCCGGTTTGGAGGAGTTCATCAGCAATGCCGATACCATCCTGGCCTGCCAGCAACGGGCCGAAGAGTATGTGGCTCTTTCCAACTATGTAGGAGCCATTGCAGAATATCGCCGGATACTGACCATCAACCCAGCCGACGAGTCTGCCTCTACCAAGCGCTTCGAATACGAAAACCGCCTGAGTTCGGACTGTAAGCTCTATTTCGACTATGCCGAGACATATCAGGACAATGGCGAATATGAAAAAGCATTGGAGATGTACCAGAAGGTGATAGAAATGAAATGCTATAACTCGCAATCGGCAAGCAGTCAGGCCAAAAAGATGAAGTCGCTGATCAACAGTCGCAAACAGCATGCCCGTGTATTTGCTTACGAATACAGCAAGAGCGCCCCTATAGGTCTTACCACCGGTTCGTACAAGAACAAGACAGGCGGTTACTTCAGCCTGAGCCTGCATCCGGACGTATTCAAAGCTTTGCAAAAGGATTACGATAAAGCCCAGGATATGGAAGTAAACGTATCGTTCGGATGGACCATCCACCCGTCCAAGAGTGTACCGGTATGGATCTTCTTCGGTCCGGGATATACCGGCGTGGGCGAGTATGTATATAAAAACTATGGCGATGATGTAAAAGTGGATGAAGACCCGACGTTAAAGATATACAGCGCCGTTTCTCCCGAAGTAGGTCTCTTGGGTAAGATCGGTCCGTTGGTATTGCGCTACACGTTCCAGTACCGCTTCTCCCTCGACAAGAAGAACGAAGATAAATTCTCCAAAACGCGGCATGCGTTCGGTATCGGATTCTGTTATTAATACGGGAGTTCCGACATAATACGAATAGGTTCAGGGCAGTACTTTACTGCCCTGAACTGTTCAATATACCTTGCCTTATTTCACTGATCTGCTTATCGATACCTGCTTGGTATTGCGCCTGATTCTTTTCCTTGAACAGGTCGGCATACCGGCTTTTCGTAGTTATTTTATAATTAAACTTATCTACCTTTCCGGTAAGGTTGACGCCGAAGTTAACGGGTATAGGCGACTTGAGCATGGAAAGATGATAGTCGAATGTCATATCCAACTTATGCCGGCCGCCAACAGCCACGACATAGCGGTCCCACTCCACTAAGGACGGAAGCACCTCGATCACTCCATCTTTCAGGAGCAGACTGACGGTCAGGTGTTCGAGTTCGTTCTTCTCCTTATCTTTGAAATGGAATTTCTGTGCAAGCTCCTTAAACGTCTGGCTGTCGAAAAGCACCAGATTGGAACCTTGCAGGCTACAGGCAGCCTTCATTTCGGGCAGTTGAGGCATCATCTCCTTGTCCAACGGGCAAGTGGCAGTCAGGTGACAATCGACCACGCCGTCTAAGGATTGAAGCGAAGGCACCAAGGTATTCAACGACGGCACCAACTGTCGTATTTTCCCAACCAGGGCATTTTGAAGCTTCAGGTCGAAAGTAGTATGAACTTTCTTTACAGCAGGAGTACTGTACATCATGTGAAGATCGGCTCCACCCAGATTGGACTGGGTATTGATTTGCAACTCAGCCCGCTTGTCCTTCAACAGTATATCGCCGGTTACCCGCTGCAACACCACGCCATGATAACTGGCCCGGTTTGCATCCAACCGGATAGCCAGGTCTACATTGGAAGGGATCATCAGCCGCTGATCGTCAATGGCAGCCGCCCGCTCCTTCTGGATGGCTTCAATCTTCTGCCCCAGTTCCAGTGTATTCAGCAACGCACTCTCTTCGTTGGCTGCCTCCGTTGCCGGAATCGCCGCAGCCATACTTCCTTGCAGAAGTATTTCCCTGATCTCGTCATAATCGATATTTTCGGACAACACCGACAAGCTGCCCGACAGGTAAGGCGCCCCGTTCTTATCGGTCGATTCGAGCGTACCGCTGATAATCAGATCGGAGTTGCCCGCTTGCAGCAGTGACCGGCTGAATACCACCTGGTTGTTCTTGACACTCAACTTGACCTGCCCCGTACTGAGGGGAGTGGGAAACTGATGGTGATACAGGCGCGAACTGTCGAAGGTAAGCAGCCCTTTGATATCATTCCGCCCGGCAAACGTCTTCGGGGCATTGGAGCCATCGGATGCTTTGGGAACGACTTCGGCCATGAATTGGCCCCCTTTCAGGGAAGCAAAATCCTGCGTCAGGTTATTGTAACAGGTAAAGGCCTGTGCTTTGGCAAAACAGGCATAAACAGGTTCCTTCGGATTACCGGGCGAAGGTTTGATCCCTGCATGAATCTCTGCTCCGACGGCAGCTACCCAGGCCTCCCGGTTTATCCTGACGTCTAATGTCTTGCAGTTGAGATGCGCAGTAACCGGAGTGATGCCACCGCCGTCCTGCATGAGCGTCGTATTCATGCGCAGGTTAAAGCTACCCAACCCCACACGTATGTTGTTTTGATAGATCAACCGCAACGAGTCCACATCCATATTCATTCCGACCACTTCCTGCCGGTCGATGAAATGACTCTTGTTTTTTTGATATCCGGTTTGTATGTGAGCCCCCGATATGAGCGCATCCAACTTGTATACCTTACTCGTCAACTCTACATGATCGGCATCAAGCAGACCATCGGCCAGCACCTTGTCATACCTCCCCGTCAACACATCCTGTAAGCGGAAAGCGCAGACCAGGTCGGCATGTATAATACCTTTGGACTGAATGGTATCTGGATTCAGGAATTCGGTCCCGATCCGGTTGAAGTCAATATATCCCTTCATTTCGGACTCGATAAAAGGATCGTGCAGCAGGTTGCTCACCCTGCCTCTTAACTTGAAATAACTGTTCAATCCTTTCACGTCCAATTGCTCCACTTGCAGGGTAGTAGAATCGGGATAATTGGACAAATGGTGCAGGCGGGCAACAATATTCAGTGAGTCGATTCCCTGTTTAATGTTTTTCTTCAGCAGGCTTCCATGCTCTATCTTACACAGAAGATGCAGGTCGGGATGTATAGAGTCGCAGATGAGTCCTTTCAGTGTTCCCTCAACCTGCGTCCGTCCGGTTGCATAATACTGTGCTCGTGTAGGGAAATAATGCGAAGGGACAATGTTGAGCAGTTCCTCCAGTTCGGCAGCCAACAAATGAAAAGAGAGGTCGATCTCGGGTATATCACCTTTCTGAAGATTCTTGAGATCGCCGGTTACCCGGATGGGAAACTGGTTCAGAGTCACCAACGACTGCCCGAAACTTAAATGATTGTATGCACTATCGATGGCACACTCGGCCTGCGCCTTCAATTGCATGTCGTGTTCAAACTTAAACTGCGGGCTATCATAGAAAAGCGAATCACACGTCAGTGAAAGCGACAACTCGGAAGAAGCTTCGAGAACGCTCCCGTTGAGAGTGGCCGACAATTGCCTGGCAATGATCCGGGAATCGGCCCGTTTGTTGTTGACCAGCAATTCTCCTTCACTGAATACCACCCGTTTCCAGGCCAGCTTCAGGTCGACATCCTCAGCCATCGGCAGATCAGTCTTTTCAATAAGGGTCTTGTACTTAGAATTGGTATTGAACGTCAGCCGGGGGTTCTTCAGGAAAGCATCGGTAAAGACCAGCGACTTATGATAGAAATACTCCAACGGATGAAAAGTGGTAGTAAGTTTCTGGAAAGACAACGAAATGCCCGGTTCCAGGTTTGAATCGGTTGAGTCGGGAGAGCAGGTTTCCATCCTCCCCTCTTCAATGGTAATACCAGTCTTCGGCCAGGTATCTAAGTAAGTAAGCGATACCCGTTTGCAAGAAAAACGGATGTTCGTTCGCTCATTGATTTCTTTGGTAAGCAACGGAGTAAGCCGCTCCGGAGTCAACACCCAATAATGCATGATTCCGAAAAAGAGAAACGGGGCTAACAAAAAGAATCCGGCCAGTGATATCACGGTAACCAGAACTATTCTTTTAAGGGATTTGCTTGTTTTCATAGATTTCGCATTATCTGACAAATATACTATAATATTGTCGAAAGAAAACCCTCCAAAGAACAAAACAACAAAAAAATAGGAGGTCAACCTTTTCGGCTCCTCCTACTTTCTATTATTAACAATCCAACTATACGGACACAGATGCTACCTGATATCTGAAATCAAATTCCAAATCGGAAGGAAAGACCATCCCTGCTGACTTGTAAAAGTTCTTCATATCGTCGCGAACGCGCAAAAAGTCACTAATCGCTTTTTCAATGGTTTCACCCGATCCGCTTAAACCAATGTTTAGCTTCTCGCAATATTCCATCAACGCGGAATATCCATCTTCACATCTTTCGATAAATACTGGTACCTTCATAGTTAACTGTTTTAATTTATGATTTTAAGAATACCACAAAGATAGTCATTTTATTGTAGCTTGAAAATGAATGGATTTAAAGAACCTTAAATTAGGATAGATTATGCATTTACCCCTATGTGCGAAAAAGTATGTAGTCACACATTAGTGCCATCGTACCGATGCTCGTAGAGTAAAGTAGCGTTACTCGTAGAGGTAGGTAGTTTAGGTCTACGAGGGTCGATGTACGAGATGTACATCTGGAGCAGTACGAGATGTACATCTGGTACTGTATGAGATGTGCATCTCGTACATCGATGGTCGTAGAGTAAAACAAGCTGGGTCGTAGAGTATCGTAGGCTTGCTCTACGAGAAACACCAGTTAGCAAAGAAACCAACAGTTTATAGGGTGAAACATCCTACAATTCCGCCAACGGATTGCTAAAGTTTCTCCCTCATTTTATCCGGCGAATCATGATAAAGTGTATCTTTGCACCGCTTTATGTAAAATCGCATATAATAAACAACAAAGATATGATAGCCAAAATCCAACAGCTTCTCGACGAAGTTGAATCGCTGAAAGCTGCCAGCGCGGAAGAACTCGAAACACTCCGCATCAAATATTTGAGTAAAAAAGGTGCCATCAACGACTTGATGACGGATTTCCGCAACGTAGCTGCCGAACAGAAAAAAGAAGTCGGCATGAGACTGAACGAACTGAAAACAAAGGCGCAGGACAAAATCAATGCGCTGAAAGAGCAGTTCGAAAGTCAGGACTCCGGTTGCGACGGTCTGGATCTGACGCGTTCGGCCTATCCCATCGAATTGGGTACACGCCATCCGCTCTCCATCGTGAAGAGTGAGATCATCGATATATTTGCCCGCTTAGGATTCAGCATTGCCGAAGGACCGGAGATCGAGGACGACTGGCATGTATTCTCGGCCTTGAACTTTGCCGAAGACCATCCGGCACGCGACATGCAGGATACTTTCTTCATCGAAGCCCATCCGGATATCGTACTGCGTACGCACACTTCATCCGTTCAGACACGGGTGATGGAAGCGACTCAGCCGCCTATCCGCATCATCTGCCCGGGACGTGTATACCGCAACGAAGCTATCAGCTACCGTGCGCACTGTTTCTTCCACCAGGTAGAAGCATTGTACATCGACAAGAATGTATCATTCACCGACCTGAAGCAGGTATTGTTACTCTTTGCCAAAGAGATGTTTGGCGCCGATACGAAGATTCGTCTGCGTCCTTCGTATTTCCCATTCACGGAGCCAAGCGCCGAAATGGATATCAGCTGTAACATCTGTGGCGGAAAAGGATGTCCGTTCTGCAAACATACCGGTTGGGTGGAAATCCTCGGTTGCGGCATGGTGGACCCGAATGTACTCGACTCTTGCGGTATCGACAGTAAAGTGTACACCGGCTATGCCCTTGGTATGGGTATCGAACGCATCACCAACCTGAAATACCAGGTGAAAGACTTGCGTATGTTCTCAGAAAACGATACACGCTTCCTGAAAGAATTCGAAAGCGCTTATTAATAACTTCACCACAGAGTCACACAGAGTTTCACAGAGTTCTATTTTTAATTCTTAATTCCTCTGTGAAACTCTGTGTGACTCTGTGGTGAACAAAACGTCTTATAGTCATGGCAAAAGACAGGCTTGTAACTCCCAGCTACTGCCTTATTCTGGCAGCTAACTTCCTTTTGTATTTTGCCTTCTATCTGATACTGCCTGTACTTCCTTTTTATCTTACGGAAGTATTTCACACCGGAAACGCTGCTGCAGGTATCATCCTGGCGTGCTACACCGTTGCGTCGCTCATCATACGTCCTTTTTCGGGATATCTCATAGACTCTCTGTCGCGCAAACCGCTTTACCTGATTTCTTATCTTGCGTTTATTGCCATATTCGGTGGGTATGTCCTTGCCGGGACATTGACTTTATTCATTATGCTACGTGTGGCGCACGGATTCGCTTTCGGTACGGTAACGGTAGCCGGTAACACCATCGTGATCGACATCAGTCCTTCGTCACGCCGTGGCGAAGCAGTGGGATACTATGGTTTGATGAACAACATGGCTATGAGTTTCGGCCCGATGATCGGACTTTTCATGCACGGCACCTATTCGTTTGAAACCATCTTTATCTGTGCGTTGATAAGTGGAACCATCGGATTCGTGGCTGCCTGCCTGATAAAGACTCCCCCGAAAGAACCGGTAAAAAGAGAACCGGTATCACTCGACCGTTTTGTACTCCTGAAAGGTATCCCGGCAGGTATAGCCCTGTTACTTCTTTCGATACCGTACGGAATCACCACGACGTATGTGGCTGTCTTCGCTTCGGAAATAGGTATCCGGCTGAGTTCCGGACTGTTCTTCACCTGTATGGCACTGGGGATGGCGGTATCGCGTCTCTTCTCCGGGCGACAGGTAGACAAAGGCCGCATCACACAAGTCATCATGCTGGGTATTTACTTAGTGTGCGGATCATTCTTTGTACTTTCGGCCAGTCGCGAAATGATGCTCATGCATACGGATATTGCCGAAGGAATCTTCTTTCTGATGGCCTTAATGCTTGGCATAGGTTTCGGAACCATGTTCCCGGCATTCAATACACTGTTTGTCAATCTGGCGCCTAACAACCAGCGAGGTACGGCCACATCGACCTACCTCACCTCCTGGGATGTAGGAATCGGAATCGGACTTGTGACCGGAGGATACATTGCCCAAATCGTTTCATTCGACATGGCTTTCTTCTTCGGAGCCTGCCTCACGGTAGTGTCGCTCCTGTATTTCCGAATCAAGGTTGCACCACATTATAACCAAAACAAACTGAGATGAAAACAAAAGAACGTTACGAGAAAATCATTACCTGGTTTCAGGAGAATGTACCGGTAGCCGAAACGGAATTGCATTACAACACTCCGTTCGAGTTGCTGGTAGCGGTGATTCTTTCCGCCCAATGCACCGATAAGCGGGTGAATATGGTAACCCCTATCTTGTGCCGCGACTTCCCTACCCCGGAAGCCATGGCAGCTACTACCCCGGAAGTTATTTTTGAATACATCCGTAGCGTGTCCTATCCCAACAACAAGGCCAAACACTTAGTAGGCATGGCACGCAAGTTGGTAGAAGAATTCAACAGCGAAGTACCTTCCACCCTCGAAGATCTGGTAAGGCTTCCGGGCGTAGGCCGTAAAACCGCCAATGTGATCCAGGCGGTAGTCTATAACAAAGCCACCATGGCAGTAGACACGCATGTATTCCGGGTAAGCCACCGTCTGGGGCTGGTCGGCAAGCAGTGCACCACCCCTTTTGCCGTCGAGAAAGAATTAGTCAGGCATATCCCCGAAAAACATATTCCTATTGCCCACCACTGGCTCATATTGCATGGTCGTTATACCTGCCTGGCACGTACCCCCAAATGTGATAACTGTGGTTTGCAATTGTGGTGCAAATACTACGAGAGCATCCATAAATTAAACAAAACGACGTCAAAAGACAAAGAATAAATATTATTTTCATAGCAAAAGAGAGAAATAAGAACTAACTTTGCACTCACGAAAAAGGAAAACTATCAATTTTAAATAAACAGCAATTATGCAAACAATTGACAATTTCAATTTTGCCGGTAAAAAGGCATTCGTTCGCGTGGACTTCAATGTGCCTTTGGACGAAAACTTCAACATCACTGACGACACCCGTATCCGTGCTGCTCTTCCTACCCTGAAGAAAATTCTGGCTGATGGTGGTAGCCCCATTATCGGTTCGCACCTGGGACGTCCGAAAGGAGTTACCGATAAATTCTCATTGAAACATATCGTAAAGCATGTATCTGATCTTCTCGGTGTGGAAGTTCAATTTGCCAATGACTGCATGGGCGAAGAAGCTGCTGTTAAAGCTGCTGCTCTGCAACCGGGCGAAGTATTGATGCTCGAAAACCTTCGTTTCTATGCTGAAGAAGAAGGCAAGCCCAGAGGTTTGGCCGAAGATGCTTCGGACGAAGAGAAAGCTGCTGCCAAGAAAGCTATCAAAGAAAGCCAGAAAGAGTTTACCAAGAAATTGGCTTCGTATGCCGATTGCTATGTGAACGATGCTTTCGGTACAGCTCACCGTGCACATGCTTCTACAGCTTTGATTGCCAAATACTTCGATACCAATAACAAGATGTTCGGTTACCTGATGGAAAAAGAAGTAAAAGCTGTTGAGAAAGTAATGAGCGACATCAACCGTCCGTTCACTGCTATCATGGGTGGTTCGAAAGTTTCTTCCAAGATCGAAATCATCGAAAACCTGCTGGGTAAGGTAGACAACCTGATCATTGCCGGTGGTATGACATATACGTTCACCAAAGCTTTGGGTGGTAAGATCGGTATCTCCATCTGCGAAGACGACAAGCTTGACCTGGCTTTGGAACTGATACAGAAAGCCAAAGATCAAGGAGTGAATCTGGTACTGGCTGTTGATGCCAAGATTGCCGATGCATTCTCGAACGATGCTAATTCGAAGTTCTGTGCAGTAAACGAAATTCCTGATGGTTGGGAAGGTCTGGATATCGGTCCGGAAACTGAAAAGATTTTCGCTGACGTTATCAAGAGTTCAAAAACAATTCTTTGGAATGGTCCGACAGGTGTATTCGAATTCGACAACTTCACCAGCGGTTCACGTTCTGTAGGCGAAGCTATTGTAGAAGCTACCAAGAACGGCGCTTTCTCACTTGTGGGTGGTGGCGACTCTGTAGCTTGCGTAAATAAGTTTGGTCTGGCCGACGGCGTATCATACGTATCGACCGGCGGTGGTGCATTGCTCGAAGCTATCGAAGGTAAGGTTCTTCCGGGTATCGCTGCTATTCAGGAATAATAGCTTCTGACATTTATTCATCTCAATAAACAGGGGTTGTGTCTTTTTAGTAAACAAACTGACACAGCCCCTATTTCATCATTTCTCTTATATAATATGAAGAAAACACTACTTTCACTAATCACTATTCTTGCCATCGGGCATGTATCTGCTCAGGAAAACATCAACAAAGTTGTCAACACGCTCAAAGAACGCATCACGCTGTCGGGATATGCCCAAGTGGGATATACCTACAACGATGCCGCCACTCCCGACAACACATTCGATGTGAAACGTATCATCTTCATGGCCGATGGAAAGATAACCGACGAATGGTCGTGCTACTTCATGTACGACTTCAATGCCGGCGGTAATCTTCTTGAAGTATATACCGAATATAAATTCCTTCCCGGTCTCAAAGCCCGTCTCGGACAATTCAAAACGCCCTATACCATCGAGAACCAGTTATCACCCAGTTCGGTAGAAGTTATCAACTGCTTCTCCTTACCTACCGCCTATCTGGCAGCTGCCAACGGAAGCGATCCGCTAAACTCGGCTACCGGCGGGCGCGATGTGGGATTGATGATCCACGGCGACCTGTTCGGAAAACTGCTGAACTACCGTTTGGCGGTGATGAACGGACAAGGCATCAACACCAAAGACCGGAATACCCAGAAAGATATAGTGGGCTATCTGACTGCCAGCCCGACAAAATGGCTGACAGTAGGAGGATCTTTTATTAAAGGAACCGGAAATGCCCTTACAACCTCTCCATACGCACCCAACATACAGGCAGGAGAAAATTATACCCGTAATCGTTGGAGTATCGGAGGTATACTGACCGGCAATCATTGTGGCTTGCGTAGCGAATACCTGGCCGGAAAGGACGGTGATGTAAAAAGTAATGGTTTCTATGCCACAGGCTATGCACAGTTGATTCCGAAACTGGAATTAATTACCTCGTACGAGTACCTGAACAGAGATAAAGTGGTTGGTTTCAGACAAACCAACTATGTGGCCGGATTGCAATACTGGTTCTATCCACGCTGTCGTGTACAAGCTCAATACACCCGGGTATCACCCAAGAATGGAGAAGACTCCAACCTGATTCAGACCCAGATACAGGTTCGGTTCTAAAATATTGGCCGGGATAATAGTAGAGAGTCGCATGCTATTTCTTTTTTGGTACATTTTTTGTACATTTGCATGAACAAGTTATTAACTCCCTAAAAAGAACCTGATTCATGAAAGAACAAGCAATCAACGAACAGTACAATGTCATCCGTAATCTGATCGTACAAAAAAGATTGAAGGAAGCATTGGTACAATTGGAATCGTACTTGTGGCAGTGTCCCGACTGGAATCTGCACTCGCGACTGGAACAAGTACAAACTTCCTATACATATATGTTACAATATATGCAAAAGGGAACACCCGATCCCGACCGTCGGCGATTGCACCTGCAACTGCTGGCCCAGACTATTGAGATTGCCGACCAGACCCGCCTGTATCTGCTCGACGAATCGTCATCAAGCTACTACCACGAGTTTCGCCGCAGAAAGAAAGAAGACAATCGCGCTTACTCCCTCAGCATGCAGATGCATACTCTTGAATCATTCAGTGATGACCTGGCTATCAGCAGCCTGGAATCGGACTATAAACGAATGGAAGTGCTGAAACGACACGAAGAGTCACAAAAACAATTGTTTCTGCACACATGGGCCAACAGCGCATGGAGCGTCCAGGAAGAGGCGGATGCCAAAGCCATGCTTGCTTCGGAGCTATTGCCTGTCAATGACCTTTGCCTTTTTACCAGTGCTGTGATGTTGAGCCTTCTCTATTGTTTCGACCTACGCAAGATGATGTGGCTTATGGATGCGTATACCCATCCGGGCGTATTCGTCAGCCAACGGGCATTGGTCGGTATAGTATTTGCGCTACACACCTATTCCGAGCTCCTGAAACTCTACCCGGAGGTGGCACAACGCATTGTGTTAACCAATGAGAATATAAGGATAGACGAGGATATAGCCCGTGTGTACAAGCAAATATTACTTTGTCAGGAAACGGAGAAGATCAACAAAAAGATGCAAGAGGAGATCATTCCCGAAATGCTGAAGAATGCACCTACCATCCGTGACATGAAGTTGGGCATCGAAGATTCTGATGAAGAAAAAGATGATAGAAATCCGGATTGGAGTTCTATAGAGAATACCAAACTGGGTGAACAGATCCGGGAAATGGGTGAACTTCAATTAGAAGGAGCTGATGTGTATATGAGTTCATTCGCTGCATTGAAAACATATCCTTTCTTCTCAGATATAAGTAATTGGTTCCTGCCGTTCGACAAACAACACTCGAGTGTCATCAATGCCCTGAACGAGGAGCATCAGGGAAGCATACTGAATATCGTATTGCAATCGCCTATGTTCTGCAACAGTGATAAATACTCCATCGCTTTCACCCTGATGCGCATCCCGCAAATGCAACGCGACATGATGATGGGACAACTCTCCGAGCAACAGATGGATGAACTGAATGAACAAACCAAAAGCAGCAACCTGAAGTCATACTCCGAACAGCCCGAGAATGTAAGCAATCAGTATCTGCACGACTTGTATCGCTTCTTCAAATTGAGTATGCGCCGCCAGGAATTCCGCGATATATTCAAGGAAAAGATAGAGCTATATAAAGTAGATACATTAAAAAACATTCTCCCCTATATCGAGCTATTGGAACCCATTGCCAACTTCTACTTACAGAAAGAGCACTGGGTAGAAGCATCGGAGGTATTCGCCGAAATAACCCAGATCATCAAGCAAGAAGGAATACAGCGCGGAGAGAACTTCCAGAAATTGGGGTATGTATTGCAAAAGCAAAAACGATATACGGAGGCAATTGCCGCTTACCTGGATGCCGACACACTCCTACCCGATAATTTATGGACTAACAGCCATTTGGCTACCAGTTATCGTATGAATCATCAATATGAGAAAGCACTGGAGTATTATAAGAGAGTAGAAGATGCATCTCCCGAAAACCGTTCGGTACTCTTCTTTCTGGGCAATTGCCTGGCACAGCTTCAACGATACGAAGAAGCCTTGAAGTACTTCTTCAAGCTCGATTATATGGAAGAGAATAGCTTGAAAGCCTGGCGGGGTATTGCCTGGTGCTCATTCGTGTGCAACAAACACGAACAGGCCATGCGCTATTATGAGAAGATCATTGCCTACAAGCCTGTCCAGATGGACTTTCTGAATGCCGGACATGTGGCGTGGACATCGGGAGAGATAGAAAAAGCGATGACGTTCTATACGAAAGCAAAGAATCTATCGGCTACGAAGGATGAATTTATTGAGTTATTCAATAAGGACAGGAAGTACTTACTCGAGCAAAGCATTATGGAAGAGGACATTCCATTGATGCTGGACCTCGTTTAGAATTAAAAAAATAAGGAATTAAGAGTTGGTTTTGTAGCAATCCTTAATTCCTTATTTTATTTCCCGGTTTTCTATAGTTTGCAGAGTTCCCGATACAACCGTTGGATGGGAAGCCCCATGACGTTGAAATAACTTCCCGAGATATTTTCTACTCCCACAAAGCCAATCCATTCCTGCACACCATAGGCTCCGGCTTTATCGAGCGGAGCATATTTCTCCACATAATAATTTATTTCCTCGTCAGTCAATATGGCAAACGTCACATCCGACACAGCAGTGAAACATTTTTGCCAATCACAAGTAGTGAGACATACTCCTGTATACACCTGATGGCATTTACCTGATAGTTTGCGAAGCATATTGGCAGCATCCGTTTTATCTTGCGGCTTACCGAGCACTTCGCCGTCCAACCAAACGATGGTATCGGCAGTGATGATCAGTTCATCGGGCTGGATCATCACCTTGTAGGCATCCGCCTTTTCGCGGGCAATGTAGGCAGGTATATCACCACCTTTCAGCTCCGGTGGAAATGACTCGTCAATGTCGGGTAATGTTTTTACTACATACTCCACCCCCAGTCCCGACATCAGTTCACGACGACGGGGAGAATTGGAAGCTAATACAATATGGTATTTCTTTAGATTATCAAGCATATCTATTTGATTTTAGTGATGAGGTGCACCGGGTTTTACCAACCGAAAGCATCATCGTTCATCCATTTTCCTTGCGCTTTCAATAATTGTTCGATAACATCGCGTCCGCAACCTTGTCCGCCTAAGTTGTGTGATATATACCGGCAAACGGATTTTACTTCGGGAACGGCATCCTTGGGGCAACAGGGCAATCCACATTCACGCAGCACTTCAATATCGGGGATATCATCACCCATGTAAAGAATCTCTTCATTCTTCAAACCATATTTATCGCGAAACTCCCGGTAATCGTGTATCTTGACGCACGAGCCCATGTATATATCCGTGATACCCAGTCCTGCAAAACGTTTGTGTACTGCTTCCGTCCGCCCTCCGGTGATGATGGCAATATGAAATCCTTGCTTCACAGCCAACTGAAGGGCATACCCGTCTTTGACATTTACCGTGCGCATCGGTTCGCCCGATGGGTGAAGTGGCAGATAGTCGCCGCTTAGCACGCCGTCCACATCAAAGGCAATGGCTTTTATTTTCTGTAAGTCGTAATTGATTGTACTCATTTTCTCTTTCTATTATAAATACTACGGCTGATTTCTTCATAGAGCCGTTGCATTTCCGGATCGTCGGTTAGCATGGCCAGATGATTGTTCATCACTTGCTCGTCGTTACGAATGGCGGGACCGGTTTGTGCATCATGGGGATCGAGTTCGTGCACCTTACGGGCAGTTTCGTCGATCAACGGTAGCATCACATCAAAAGGCAACCGGTACTTAGCCAGCAGTTCGGCAGCCAATGCATACATGTGATTGGTAAAGTTGCAAGTGAAGACCGCTGCCAGATGCAGACTCTTCCGTTGTTCAGAGGTTGCTTCGTACACCCGGTTAGAGAGCGATGCTGCTATTTCCTTTAGCCAGGCAGTATCTTCCGGGCGGATGGCTTCAACGAAGAATGGTACTTCGCGGAAATTCACCTCCCGTTGTTTGCTAAATGTCTGCATAGGATAGAGCACCCCATAACGTTCGGCATGTCCCTTCCACAGTTCCATCGGAATACTTCCGGCCGTGTGTACCAGCAATGCATCGCCTTTACCGGCTGTGATCTGTGGCAACAGTTCCACCAAAGCATCGTCCTTCAGAGCCACAATGTAGAGATCGGCATCGCCTGTCACAGCACTCAAGTCAGTTGTGTAGTCAGCTTCAATCGTCTCGGCCAAGGAACGGGCTGATGCTTCCGTACGGCTATACACCTGACAGATGTCATACCCCGCCTGGTACATTGACCGGGCCAGGTTTGTTGCCAGATTACCCGCACCAATAAAGACGATTTTTCCTCCCATCCGCATTACTTACGAGCCATGAAGTAAAGAATACCGCCAGCCAGCAATAGCGCGATAGGCAGCAGATAGCCCGATAAGGAGCCGATGAGCGACATTACCATACTGAGATTCAATATCAGCCACAAACCAGCCAGGATGCACCCTACCGATTTATCACGCTTGAATATCAAGAAGATAACGGCAGCATAGAGTATCAGGTTGTCTTTAGCCATCACCCATGGCAGTCCGATATCTGCAAAATGAATCAGTTTATCGAGCAAAAACAGTATACCGGCGAGTATTAACGTATAGCCCGTAGCCAGGTATGTATCCTTATGATTATTTGCTTTAGAAGTAGCCACGACTATTTTCCTCCGAATTTATTGATATGAATTTTCTCCCATTGCAGATGTGCTTCGTCGAACGGTTTGCGCTCCATGCCCTTATGGCCGATAGCGATCACAGAAAGCACTTGCAATTGCAACGGAATATCGAGTATGCCACGAATGTATTCGTCGGACTGCATACCGGCAGCAGTAAAGCGTTCGCGCACTTGTACCCAGCAGCTCCCCAGCCCGAGATCTTCGGCTTGCAACTGGATAAGGATCGATGCAATCGAAGCATCCTCGATCCACACATCGCTGGCCAACGGATCGGCTGTTACTACGATTGCCAAGGCAGCATCGGCAATGAACGAAGCACTGTGCTCCTTACAGTACGACAGCGATTTCAGCAGTTCTTTGTCATCGACCACCATAAACTGCCAGGCATTGGTACGTTTTGATGTGGGCGACATCAAAGCAGCTTTGAGCAATGTCACGACCTGCTCCTGCGTAAGTTCTTCGTCCGTAAACTTCCGCATGCTGCGGCGATTCTTTATCAGTTCGCTAAAATTTTCCATGATTTTGTAAGCTTTGTTTGTTGCGACAAAGATACATCATTCTTTTTGAACAGAAAAGACGGCACGATGATTCTTCGCAGGGCAGTACGAGAAGCCAGGTTACACGTCTTTCTATAAGAATTGACAAAAAAGAAGAGTTTTTGTACAATTATCCATTCTTCGTGTGCTCCGATGGGGCTATCTTTGCCATGTATTAATTATTAATCCATATTATTGAACAATGCGCAGATTACTGATCTTATCACTGGTGGCCTGTTGGATAGGCACCGTTCAGGCAACGTTGAACAACAAGACTGCTTTGGGAGACAATCCACGTACCCGTATCCTGCTTGATAAAGGTTGGGGATACAAGCCCATCACTGATGTTAAAAAGAATGCTCCCCTTACAAGTGTCACGATTCCGCACACCTGGAATGCCGAGTACCTGGAAGGTACCACGAAGTACAACCGTGAGATGATGGTCTATCAACGACCGCTTGAAATAACGCCCGACATGTCCGACAAGCGCCTCTTCCTTTACTTCGAAGGAGTTAACTCAGCTGCCGATATATTTGTCAACGGCCGGTCGGCCGGTAATCATCTGGGCGGATACACAGCTTTCTGCTTCGAGATCACTGATCTGGTGCGTCCGGGAACGAACGAACTCGAGGTATGGGCCAGCAATGCCTACCGCACAGATGTGCTTCCAATTAGTGGCGACTTCAATATATATGGTGGTATTCACCGCCCTTGCCAGCTTATTGTGACCGGACAGAGCTGCATTTCCCCCGTATTCCATGCCTCTCCGGGTGTATTCATCCACCAAAACAAGATTTCGGAACAGCTGGCAGACATCACCGTAGAGAGTGTACTATCGCTGAAAGCAGATAGTAAGGGATTGAAAGTAAAAACAACTGTTATCGACGCCTTGGGTAAGGTGGTGGCTTCGACCGAAACAGTGGCTAACAATGAATCGGTGAAACAGCCAATGCAGATAACCAACCCCACCTTGTGGAATGGAAAAAAGAATCCATATCTATACAATGTATGTGTGGAACTCTACGATAAAGATACCTTGATCGACCGGGTGACACAACGCACCGGCCTCCGCTACTTCCATGTCGATGCCGATAAAGGTTTCTTTCTGAACGGTAAGTATTTAGATCTGTATGGTTTCTGCCGTCACGAGGATATGAAAGGTAAAGGAAGCGCACTGACACGCGAGGATTACGACCAGGACATGAAACTGATCAACGAGATCGGAGCCACTGCCATGCGTCTGGCTCACTACCCACATGCCGAACCGATGTACGAAGTCTGTGACGAAAACGGTATTGTGCTGTGGACGGAAATACCATTCGTTGGCCCGGGAGGATACGGCTACACTGGTTATATACACAGCGAAATGCTGGAAAAGAATGCCCGTGAAGGTTTAAAGGAGTTAGTGTATCAGAAATACAATCACCCTTCGATCTGCTTCTGGGGTATATTTAATGAGATCTTAGTCAACGACGGCAGCACCAAATTCAAAGAGTACGACGACCCGATTCCTTTCATCAAAGAATTGAATGCCCTGTTCAAGACTCTGGACCCATCCCGCCTGACGGCTTTTGCTACCTGTGTAGATCAGAATCATTATCTCGGCTGTGCCGACTTAGTGGCTTGGAACAAGTATTTCGGTTGGTATAGTGATGCCGCACCGGCAGCAGGCAAGTTCTTCGATACCATGAAAAATACAGCGAACAACAAACCGGTAGGTGTTTCAGAATATGGCGCAGGAGCCAGTATCCACCATCATCAATGGCCATTGAATGCCAATAAAGTGTCTGAAACCAGCAACATCATTGACGGCAATTTCCCACCTTCCTTCCATCCGGAAGAGGCTCAGGCATACTGCCACGAAGGCAACTGGTCTGCTTTTATGGAACGCCCTTACCTGTGGGCTAAGTTTATCTGGGTATTTGCCGACTATCAATCGGCCATTCGCAAAGAAGGTGACACGAACGGTATCAATGACAAAGGACTGCTGACATACGACCGCCAGACAAAGAAAGACGCATTTTTCTTCTACAAAGCCAACTGGAATCCGGAACCAATGCTGTACATCGCCAGCCGCCGCTTCACTGAACGGAAAGACCCAACGGTACAGGTAAAAGCATACTCCAATCTTCCCGAAGCTACCCTGTACATCAATGGTAAAAAGATTAGTAAAATGAAGAAAGACAATCTCAACCGCATCGTTTGGGACCATGTAAGTCTGACATCGGGCGAAAATACTATTCGTATAGAAGGCAAGTCGGGAAAGAATATCCTGTCGGATAGTTGCGTGTGGACAGTAAAATAAATATGTAACCAAAAAGCCTTTTTTGCCATCACAATGAAAAAAAACATTCTTTTTTGCTTGCATATAACAAAAAAGCATTACTTTTGCGGCATCATAACAAGAAAACAGCATTGTATGAACTCATTTGCATACACATATTACTTCTTTTTTTACTTTTACTTTAGCAACAAAGTAGAGCGGGAGTTTGTATGTATCAAGTGACAGGATGCTTAAGAACAAGAACAGAGAATTATAATTCTATAATCCCGCTCCGTAAAAGGATGCGGGATTTTTTATTTTATACACGAAAGATGAAGAAAGTAGCCATTCAAGGAACACTCGGCTCATATCACGAGATAGCCGCCCACAAGTATTTCGAAGGAGAAGAACTCGAACTGATATGTTGTGCCTCCTTCGAGGATGTATTTGCATCCATCCGCCGCGACAGTCAGGTAATCGGTCTGCTGGCCATCGAGAATACCATTGCGGGTAGTCTGTTGCAAAACAATGAGTTGCTGCGCCAGAGCGGCGTGCAAATCATCGGAGAATTCAAACTGCGCATCTCGCACAGCTTTGTTTGCCTGCCAGATGAGGATTGGAACAACATCACAGAAGTCAACTCCCACCCCATTGCATTGATGCAGTGCCGCGATTTCTTGAACCACCACCCACATATCAAGGTGGTTGAAGGTGAAGATACCGCCCTCAGCGCGGAGATCATCCACCGTGACAACCTGCGAGGACATGCCGCCATCTGCTCCAAAGCTGCCGCCGAACGTTATGGCATGAAGATCCTGCAAGAAGGTATCGAAACGAACAAGCATAACTTCACCCGCTTCTTAGTGGTAGCCGACCCGTGGCAAGCCGACGAACTCCGCCGCCAACAAGGGGGAATGACAAACAAAGCCAACATGGTATTCACCCTGCCGCACAGCGAGGGCAGCTTGTCACAAGTGCTTTCTATCCTTTCGTTCTACAACATTAACCTGACAAAGATACAGTCGTTGCCCATCATCGGTCGGGAATGGGAATACCAATTTTATGTCGATGTGGTATTCGACGATCTGGTTCGGTACAAGCAATCTATCACAGCAATCACTCCACTAACAAAAGAACTCAAAATATTAGGCGAATATGCAGAAGGAAAATCAAGCATTTAAAGTGAGCCCGGCCGACCGCTTGTCGGGCGTGAGCGAATACTACTTCTCGAAGAAGTTGAAAGAAGTGGCACAAATGAATGCCGAAGGCAAGAACGTCATCAGCCTGGGTATCGGAAGCCCGGATATGCCCCCTTCGGACGAGGCCATCCGTATGCTATGCGAACAGGCACACGATGCGAACGGACATGGCTACATGCCATACGTGGGTATCCCCGAACTCCGCAAAGGTTTTGCCGACTGGTACCGCCGTTGGTACGGTGTGGAGCTGAATCCGAATACGGAAATACAGCCACTCATTGGTTCGAAAGAAGGAATCCTGCATGTAACGCTGGCATTTGTCAATCCGGGCGAACAGGTTTTGGTACCCAATCCGGGTTATCCCACGTATACCTCACTCAGCAAGATACTGGGTGCCGAAGTGGTAAACTACAACCTGAAAGAAGAGAACGGCTGGATGCCCGACTTCGAAGAACTGGAACAAATGGACCTGAGCCGCGTACGACTGATATGGACCAACTACCCGAACATGCCCACCGGAGCTAATGCTACGATGGATATGTATATACAGTTGGTAGACTTTGCCCGTCGCCACAACATCGTGATCGTGAATGACAATCCATACAGTTTCATTCTGAACGACACCCCGCTGAGTATATTAGCTGTATCGGGTGCTAAGGAGTGCTGCATCGAATTCAACTCCATGAGCAAGAGCCACAACATGCCCGGATGGCGCATTGGTATGCTGGCATCGAACGCCGAGTTTGTTCAATGGATCCTGAAGGTGAAGAGCAACATTGACAGTGGCATGTACCGCGCCATGCAACTGGCAGCCGCTAAAGCGCTCGAGGCAGATATTGACTGGTACGAAGGCAACAACCGGAACTACCGCAACCGTCGCCGCCTGGCAGGAGAGATCATGCACACACTGGGATGCACGTACGACGAAAGTCAAGTGGGCATGTTCCTTTGGGGAAAGATTCCCGATACATGTGCCGATGTAGAAGAACTGACGGAAAAGGTACTACACGAAGCACGTGTATTCATTACACCCGGATTTATTTTCGGAAGCAATGGCGCCCGTTTTATCCGCATCTCACTCTGTTGCAAAGATGCCCAACTGGAGGAAGCATTACGACGCATTGAAGCAATATACAATTGACTATTTACAATCTACAAATAAGAAATATAAAAGAATAAAGATATGGAACTCGAATCGATTTTACTCCCGGGCATTGAGCCCAAACGTCCCATTATCATAGCGGGACCGTGTAGTGCTGAAACACATGAGCAAGTACTCACCACCGCCCGCCAACTGGCAGCCAAAGGTCACAAAATATTCCGTGCCGGAATCTGGAAACCCCGTACTAAACCGGGTGGCTTCGAAGGCGTAGGCGTCGAAGGATTAAGCTGGCTGAAAGAAGTTAAACGCGAAACAGGCATGTACATCTCTACCGAAGTGGCTACAGCCAAACACGTATACGAGTGTCTGAAAGCCGGTATAGATATGATGTGGGTAGGAGCCCGTACTACTGCCAATCCGTTTGCCGTGCAGGAAATAGCCGATGCGCTGAAAGGTGTGGACATCCCAGTACTGGTAAAGAACCCCGTAAACCCGGATCTTGATCTCTGGATCGGTGCACTGGAACGTATCAACAATGCCGGACTAAAACGTTTGGGCGCCATTCACCGCGGATTTAGCAGCTACGATAAGAAGATTTACCGTAACCTGCCGCAATGGCACATACCCATCGAGCTGCACCGTCGTCTGCCCGAATTGCCTATCTTCTGCGATCCAAGCCACATCGGCGGTAAGCGCGAGCTGGTGGCTTCGCTCTGCCAACAAGCCATGGACCTGAACTTCGACGGACTGATCATCGAAAGCCATTGCAATCCGGATGCAGCCTGGAGCGACGCTTCGCAACAGATCACCCCGGATGTACTCGACTACATCGTGAACCTGCTCGTAATTCGTAGCGAAACGCAAAGCACTGAGAGCTTGTCACAACTCCGTAAACAGATCGACGAATGTGACGACAACCTGATTCAGGAATTGGCCAAGCGTATGCGCATTGCCCGTGAAATAGGTACCTACAAGAAGGAACACAACATTACCGTTCTTCAAACCGGACGTTACAGCGAGATTCTCGAAAAGCGCGGTCAGCAAGGCGAACAGTGCGGTATGGATGCGGAGTTCATGAAAAAGATATTTGAGGCCATCCACGAAGAGTCGGTTCGCCAACAAATGGAAATCATTAATAAAGATTAGAGCCATGAGAATATTGATACTCGGAGCCGGCAAGATGGGTTCCTTCTTCAACGACATCTTGAGTTTCGACCACGAAACGGCTGTGTTCGACGTCAACCCACACCAACTGCGATTCGTGTACAACACCTACCGCTTCACCACCATCGAAGAGATACAGGAGTTCGAACCCGAGCTGGTGATCAATGCCGCTACGGTGAAGTACACTCTCGACGCCTTCCGCAAGGTGATCCCTGTACTTCCGAAGAGCTGTATCCTGAGCGATATAGCTTCCGTAAAAACCGGTTTACAGAGTTTCTACATAGAGAGTGGTTTCCGTTACGTATCGAGTCATCCCATGTTCGGCCCCACCTTCGCCAGCCTCAGCAACCTGAGCAGCGAAAGCGCCATCATCATCGCCGAGGGCGATCATCTGGGCAAAGTATTCTTTAAAGATCTATACCGTGGCTTGGGGCTGAACATCTTCGAGTACACCTTCGACGGACACGACGAAACAGTAGCCTACTCGCTCTCCATCCCATTCGTCTCCACCTTCGTATTTGCCGCCGTAATGAAACATCAGGAAGCCCCGGGTACGACTTTCAAGAAGCATATGGCCATAGCCAAAGGACTGCTCAGCGAAGACGATTACCTGTTGCAAGAGATTCTTTTCAACCCCCGCACACCGTCGCAGGTCGAAGGAATCCGCACAGAGCTAAAGAACCTGTTAGAAATTATCACCCAAAAGGATGCCGAAGGGATGAAGAAGTATCTGACTAAAATCCGTGAAAAGATCAAGTAGGGGAACAAGAAGTTACAGCGTATTTCCGCAAATGTCTTTAATGAGGCGGATAGCTTTCTCGGAGACTTCCAATGGATAAGATACGGTAGGCGTAGCCACTTCGATGCGGCACTTCTTGAGATTGATACGGCGGATGTACTGCCGGTTGATAACCAAGCTCTTCCCCGTACGCAGAAAGATATGGGCAGGTAAAGCCTTTTCTATCTCGCCCAGACGTTCGAAGATCTCCTCCGTATCGCCATTGGCCAGCCCTATCTGCGCATAGTTACCATCGGCTTTGACGTAGACAATATCTTCGGGTTTCAGCAAGATAAGCCCGGCATAATTCCTGAACCGGAGGAGCTGCTCACCCTTAATGGCCGCCATCAGCGCCGCAATACCCGGCGACGACACGGAGCGTTCCTTGAACCGGCAGATGGCTTCGGACAGGCTATCGAGCATCACAGGCTTCACCAGATAGTCGATGGCAGCCAGCCTGAACGCTTTCAGGAGATACTCCGAATCGGTATAAGCCGTGGTAAAGACCACACCCGGAGGCGTAAAGGTGTCGCAACTCAGTTGGTACAACTCCTCGGCCAACCACAATCCGTTCTTACCGGGAAGCTGGATATCCAGAAAGATAAGATCGGGTTGAAGCCGCAGGATATCTATCAATGCGTTTTCGGCATTCTCGCAAGTAGCCACCACCTCGACTTCGGGATGGTGCTCACGTAGTTTCTGCTGCAACGTCATGCGCGGATGAAACTCGTCTTCGATAATGATAGCCCTGATCATACGCATGGATCCATAAAGGAAGGTTACTGGTATACAAACGTTAACGGCACCTCTACCCGGAAGCAGGTTCCGGCGGGTTGCCCATCCGCCAGCAAATCGTCCACCTGTTGAATGATCTTGGACTTGTTGAAACGGTTGTAGATCTCGATCTGTCGCGAGAGAATATCGAGCCCTTGCCGGGCGCCGGGTACATTGCGGTTGCCGGCTGCAGCTTCGCGCCCTACCCCATTATCCGTCACACTTACCCGAACAGTATCGCCCGAGCGGGTGGCGCTTACCGTAAGCAATCCGCCACTTTTTACCGTGGCAAATCCATGCTTCACGGCATTCTCACAGTACGTGTGCAGTATCATATTCGGCAACTGCACCTGCATGTCTACCGCCGGATCTATTTCGAAACGGTAATCGAACTTACCGAGAAAGCGCAGTTTCTCCAGTTCGAGATACATCTTGACATACTCCAGTTCGTCCGACAGCGAGCGGGAAGCTTTGTCTACCTCGCGCAAGGTCTGGAAGGTATAACGGGAGTAGATGCCCAACAAACGTATCGCCTCATCACGCGACATGTTCATGATGTAGTATTCGATGGCTGCCAACACATTGGCATTGAAGTGCGGAATGGTTTTCAGCCGGATGCTCTTGATGCGTAGCTCGTTGAGTTGCTTCTCGGTTTCCAGCTTTTCGAGTAGTACGCGGTTACGGCGACTCTGTATGCACAGGGCTACTCCGGCGCTGACCAGCATCAGGAAGGCGATGCCTGCTATAAGGAACCAGGTCGTTTGCCAGAAGGCCGGACGGATGGTGAAGGCATACATTTGGGATGCGCTCGGTACTTCGTTACTTCCTGCCTGGGCGCGGACCTCGAACACATAATCACCCGGCGACAGGTTGTTGAAAGTTACTTCGCGGCTCTTCACCGGTTCGCTCCACTCGTTCTGGAATCCCCGGAGGCGATACTGGTAACGAACGTTCTGAGCAGCCACGTAAGAGAGTCCGATGTAATCGAAGCGGATGTTCGTATACCGGTAGCCCAGCGTGCGGTCTTCTGCATTCATCGTCTCCCAATGAATATTATCGGCCGACGCGGAAGCAGACAGCAGATGCATACGCGGCGGAGCAGGGTGCTGCATCAAGGGGTCGGGATGGAACGTCGTAAGGCATTCTACAGCCGGAAGCCACAAGTATCCCCGCCCGTCTTCAACGATATCCGCACGGACAGACTCCACACCTGTGAAACCGTTCTGCCCATTGAAAAAGACATGCGTCTTCATGTCCCGGTCAAACAGATGTATCCGGTCCAGCGTAGCAACCGCCATCAAGCCCGAACGGGTAAAGTATATGCTCGTCACCTGACTGTCGAAAAGCCATACCTGACTGATGGATGCTTCGTCGGTAGCCCGGTACAAGCGGTTTCCCACAGCCAACCAGATACACCCTTTCGCGTCGGCAGTCATCACCCGGCAATAAGCCAGGCTATCGTTCCATACGGAGTGTACACTGTCGCCAGTCAGGATGCTGATGCCCGACGCTCCCCCTATCCACGTGCGACCACGCTGGTCGATACAAGGTTGACTGTAGATGCGTTGTTTCAATTCGTTCAGCGTCAGTTGGCGTATGAGCTTTCCCGAAGGAGTGATCTCCAATACCCGGGTCGTCCCGCCGGTCAGCAGATTGCCGTTGGGCAACGACGTCACAAATTGAAACATAAACATCGCATCGGGGAAAGTCATCCAGCGTCCGGTGCGCCCCTTTAGCAGCAATAGACCTCCGGGACCGGGCAGGTACACCACACCATCGACCTCTGTACCATGAGGATTAAAGGATACATCATCCGTAAACGGATTGGGAGGATAGGTCAGCGGGCGCGAACCGTCTCCGGTAATCTCCATCAGCTTCCCGTTCAGCGTACCGGCCACCAATCTATTACCCGCCCTATCGTATACCAGGCTTCGTATATTATCGGCGCCATCCGGCAAGAAGTAGTTCTTGAAATGCAACCCGAACAAGTTGTAAACGCCCTGATAAGTGGTAAGCCAGATGCTTCCCTCGTTATCGACTATAAAGTCTTTGATGGCATTGGCCTCGAACACTTTCTCTATGCGGCCGTCGGCGTAGCGGTAGAGCGTCGAAGAAGCAGAGAACAGCAACGCGCCATCGGCTCCGGCACGTGCCACTACGTTGGCCGAATAATCTATCTCGAAAGGCATTATCTTTTCAAAACCGCCATCGGCAGTCTGCCGGTACAACCCATCGGTTGCCACTGCCCAAAGCGCATTCCGGTATTCCACGAAGCACTTGGCATGTATGTCTTTGTAAAAGTTCACCCGTCCCTTATTATTTATCACACTAATACCTTCTATCAAGGGAATATACAACAGTTGCTGCGTCTTGTCATACCAGGCCAGATCGTGGTCTTCGAAGCGGTTCAGGTCTTCGTGCGCCATCAGCTTCACCACGCCGGTGTCACTGACGGCACAGAAATACTGTTCCTCTTCTTTTCCGTGCGTATAGCAGATGGCATAACCGGCAGGCAACGTCATGGAACTGGATACGGTTGGGCTATAGCGGTCGAGCCGATGGGTTGGTTGCAAGGTATCGGCCTTGCAGTTCAGTGTATAGACGTAACGGTTGGAGAAGAAGCGAATGGCGCTGTTCGTATTTTTATCTGTACCGGGCTCGTCTATGTGGTAAAGGTTGGCGAATGTTCCTTTCAGGAAAGTTTTGAACTCAATCCCATCAAAACGTGCCACGCCCGAAGTGCCTACGATCCAGATGAATCCCTGCTTGTCCTGATAAATACGTTGATTAAGGATGCTCGGTAGCCCATCGGCAGTAGTATAACGCCGATAACTGTAGGCTATCTGTAGCGGCTCAACGGTGTCTTTCGGCCGTTCGGCAGTGGTGGCTTGCAACTCACTGCCCAGCAAACAGAGGAGTAAGCAGATCCCCGGAAGCTGATGGATGAAACGTTTCATATCTTCACAGGATTAATAGTACAGATTAACAAATACAAAAATACGATAATTTACTACTTATCAAAGCATTACGCCGATATTATTTGACACATCCGCTAAAATCGCCAACCGGCAGTCACCTGAATCACGCAATGGCGGTTCTTTAGTTTCTCTCCTTCCGCCTGTTTCAGTACATCATTTAAGCCGTACATAAAATTGGCCGAAAGGTTCAATCCCATATCGAACTGATAACCGAAGCCTGCTATGCCCGAGATGGCCATCTTGTTGCAGTTATCCTTCAGATCGATGTTCTGCGAAGGTTGCCCGTCGGCTTCGTGAGTGGTTTCCGCTTTGAGCAGGAAGCCGACCTGAGGCCCTACAAAGACATTGAATCCACGCACCAGGTAGCATTTAGCCAACACGGGAATGTTGATGTAGTTGGCCTGTGTGGTACTATTGACCATCATGTCACCGTTGTCCCATTCATCTTTTACTCCCTGGGCCGAATACATCAGCGATCCTTCCACCGCCCACATCTTGGTAAACTTATACTCGGCAAAGGCGCCTACATTGATACCTAACCGTGGTGAAGGAGACTCAGTTACATCCCCGCTGACCATAGCTATGTTGAGTCCCACTTTGGGTCCGAACCCGAAGTTCTGGGCACATACTACCGTACCCATTCCAAGCCATACAAGCATTATTACTACAAACTTTCTCATAATCGTATTCTTTTAAATTAGTAAGATGATTCATTAAAATAATTTCAGGTGTTGCAGCCAACCGGTGGCTGCCCATGCTAAACAGAAGGCCGGTAGGGCTACCGGATTGACCAAGAGTGCAGCCAGAACGGCCAGAGAGATAAATGCCAGTGTCTGGCACACGACCAGCCTTTGCAGGGCGGTCTCGGGCTTTCGGTACACCACTTCCGAGCCTTCCATACTGATAAAAGCATCGGGCAGATACACTCTGCGCTTCCAGATCTGCTTAGTGCTGACTGTAAGACCGGCTGCATCGAGCGCTTTGCCTACGAGCTTGGCACAGTACATCGCATCGGGCGCATCGGAACAGAATCCATAATCGTAGGGTTTACCCAGTTGCTGTTCCAGATAAGCCAGCAGTAGCATTTTCTTATATTCTGCCGGGTAAGCGGGACGAATGACACAGACTGTCTTCCGGCCCGACAGAAAATCGTCTACCGCGGTACGGGCCACGCCATCTCCCGAAGGATGGAAGGTAGTAGCCTCGATCACCTGGTAGTTCCCTTCGTAAACGGCAGCATGACTGAAACGTGAACTCCCAATGAACGATACGGCTATCTGCCATACGGGAAAGAGCTTGTCAGAAGTAAGCAGAATATCGCCCGGCGCCAGTGTGTCGATAATGAGTTGCCGTTCCATTGCCGATATTTTCGGCGAGAAGCTGCCCAGCGGTATGTCAAGAATCAGTAAAGGTAAACGGGTTATCCAACTCAAACTCCGGCGAAGCAAACAGACAAGCACATCGATCCGGCTTCGGCTGAGAGCAATGTTTGATACTTCCATACTACTAGTGTGTTAGTTCCAGTAAGTTAATTCACGCGTGTAAAAGTCGGTCTCCACCCACTCATCGGTGCTCGAATTCCAGTATTCTTGCCGTTTCGACGTCCAGTTGCCTTTCGCATCATACTGATAGAGAAAACGGCATTCTCCTCCCAGACTGGTAGTGAAGCCCTCCATGACACCTTTGTCGTTATACCGGTACACGGAGCAATCATCCGGTTCTGACTCTTCGTACTGCTTTACCATCAACAGGAATCCGGCAACAGAGGTGTACTCGGTAATCACCTTTTCTTCATCTTTCATAACGTATGTCACCTTCGTTGGCATTCCGTCGGAGCCAAACGTTACTTCCGCTTCGGAATGCAGAGTAGTCTTATCCAGAAAGCGGATATGTGCCGGGTAAGCTCCGCTGCACTCCACCTCCAACCTGGTGATAGAGCCCAGATAGGGCTCCAATGCACCCACCGTTCCTTCGAAAATAATGCGATTGCCTGTAACCTCCTTGCAGGAAACCATCAACGGTTCTTTATTCTGGATCTGATACTTGACGGAGGTTACACCTTTTTGCAAGCGCAGGTCTTCCATCGAATAAATGTTGGTAGGGATGTAAGCACTGTGGCTGCCGTCATAACCGAACTCAGCCACTTCTATGGCTTCCTCATTGTCACCATACACCAATTTAATGAGGCGGTTCTGCCCATCGTACGTCAACACCGCCCCATAATAATAACCAGGATTATCATCTTCTAAAGTGACATTTTTCAGCAGATTACCCTGTTGGTCGAACTCCCGGTAATTGTAATAGTCGCGGCCTCCCTTTCTGGTTTTCACATTCTTCACCTTTCCATTGAGCTGATGTTGACGATAGGGATCGCTCCAGAAAGTAGAAGTTTCGTCGGGAATATTGTTCCCGCTTCCTTTGTCATCCTTGCAGGATGTTAGAGCGATGGTACCCATTAGTAGTACAATCATCGTTTGACTGGTTTTCTTGAGATAATTTTTCATGGTTTCATAAGATTAAAATAAATACTTCATTACAAATTTACAGAAGTTATGAAACCAGTCACTATGAATGGAAGGCACATTTATGAAGTGGGGGCGGGTGTACACGAAAGGGGGGTATAGATACATGAACGAACTCATGCTCTATGTAAAACTACCCCACGCCAGGGAACATTACCTAAGTGGATCACAAGATTACCAGAGAAACGCTTGCAGATATCTAAAAAAATTGCGAATATTGCATCTATGTTTTGCATACAGGTGATGTGTATCAATTGATTTCACGCCACTGATACGCTAAAAATCAGCAGTATGCACAACTTATTCATTAGGCTTTATTTAGAAATTTAATTCAGCCAACGGCATTCATTCTTCGTTGGCACTTAAACACTTACTTTTATGAACAAAAAAGCATTGTTTATCTCTATCGCAACCTCAGTCATCTTATCCGGTTGTCAAAACGAAAAAGAAACCAATAAGGATGAAGTCGTTCAAATCGCTCAAGAGGCGTATCTATATGGTGTCCCGTTGATACTGACGGACATAACTTGTTTGCAGTGGACAGACATGTCAACCGGTGCTCCCTTGACGGCTCCAATCAACACTTTCGCTCACAATTCAAAGCTACCTCAAGCAACTCCACGTGTAATCGTGCGGCCCAACGTAGACACCTATTATTCAAGTGCCTTTCTCGATTTGAGCCAAGGCCCTGTTCTGCTCAGCGTACCCAATACAGATGAACGTTATTATCTTCTACCGGTTTTAGATGCCTTTACCAATGTCTGCTATTCGCCCGGCAAGCGTACTACAGGCACGTTAGCCAAGAAGTTCCTGCTTGCCGGCCCCGATTACAAAGGAGATAAGCAGAATGCCGATATGTTGTACAAGATGCCCACCAATACAGCATGGATTATAGGGCGCACACAGGTAAATGCTACTGATGGAGAGGACGCTGAAAAGGTACAGAAAGCATACACGCTCACATCTTTGGCAACACCGGATAATTTATTGAAACGGGAGAACCCGTTCGGAACCACAGAGCCTAATACCATACTCGGAAGTATGCCGGTCGATTCCTTCTTTCGTTACATGAATAGGCTGTTGGTACACAATCCACCTCTGGCAGCAGACAAAACCCTGATGGCACGACTCGCTCAAATAAATATCGGCCCTGGAAAGACATTCCGGCTGGAGGAATTTGATACCGAAACGCAACAGAAACTAAAAGCGTTGCCTAACCTTATTTTAGGCAAATTAAAACAGGCCGGTGGCACAGCAGATGCTAAAACAAACTACTGGAATGTCAATTTTAGTAGCATGGGACTTTATACCGACAATTATTCTGAGAGAGCTGCAATAGCCTACAATGGTTTAGGTGCCAATCTTCCCGAAGATGCAGTATATCCGACTTGTGGCAAAGACCACTTGGGGATGCCCCTTAATGGCGAAAGCAAATATGAAATCCGCTTTGAGAAAAACAATCTTCCACCTGCTAACGCCTTCTGGTCGTTAACTCTTTATGACGAAGACGGGTATTTTTATAACAATCCAGAGAAAATATATGCTTTGGGCGACAGGAGTAATTTGACAGAAGAAAATGGCGTAGTAACCATTTATATTCAGAACACACCACCCACAGATCTTTTAAAGCAAAAGAACTGGCTACCTGCTCCCAAGGCCCGGTTCAACCTCACCATGCGTATCTATTGGCCAAACATGGAGTTACTGAAGAGTTGGACACCCCCTGCGGTGACTAAAAAATAAAACAATTCTCAAAGGATATCCTGCGTCAATGCATTTGTATGATCGAAGTCCGGAGTTTCTACTAACATTGCACGAATGATATAGTCCTGCGGCCAAACAGGTAGTGGGTGTTTCGGCCAGTTGCGATCTTTGAAGAATTTCCAAAGTAAGCAAACCACAGAATCATTCATTTCCATTTGGTTATAGCAATTCATCAACAAAACTATGTTTTCGCATAATTTGATATTATCCTCTATACATAGTAATCTTTCTCAGACCTCCACCATCTTCAACCCCTCGCCGGCTCTTTGTTCATTGGCGTTTCGGGGTGAAGGGAGGGGGTCCACCCCGGCTTCACCGCTTTCACCTGAACGCAGATGACATATTGACAACCTGCTTAGTAAAAAAGCGATCGAAACAGACTATCGTTTTAATATAAGCCACCTTTCTACAAGCCTCTAAGCAGTAGTTTGATGTCTTTCAGGCAATACTTATTGAATTTGCAAGCAGCTTTTTGGCGTTTCACAGCTGTGGAAGGGCTGTTTCATTACTGTGGAATAGCTGTTTCACAGCTGTGAAATAGCCATTTCACTTATATGGAACAACAAAAAGCTCGTTAGATGCTGTGATATCCTTCCGAAGATGACGAGTAATGCCTACTTAGAAGTAATGTAATGCAGCATTACAATAGGTCTAATTTCATTTTGAAGTAATGTAATTAGGAGTTAGTCTTATTCAAAATCAGGACGGGTCAAGGTGTCTTGTCCTGACATAGGTTGACCATATACTAGTAATTAATATGGTAAAGAAAGATTATCCTCATGTTAAAGGCGAGCCCTATTTGGCTGAGATCCGAGAGCTTGCTGTTGCGGAGATTCTCCGTGGTGTTCCCC
>JAVBVA010000082.1:0-23420 GCA_031554665.1 Bacteroides sp.
TCCCTTGTTCTCATTACAATATATTGATGCAGAGTGACACGCTATGGTGTCATGCCTAAATCTCGCTCCGTAAGGTTTATCATACCAAAACCTCCTTCACAACCATCCATTCATGCTTTCAGAAATAGAGTGTTGGTGCCAATCGATGGTGTGTCAGCCCGGATTGGAATTTCAATAAACTATGTATTGTTTTGAAAGTCAGACAGATTACATCTATAAACACTCTTCTCTATTGTAATAAATCCATTCATTTTCGTCTCGTCATTTAACTGTAACTATCTGTTATTTAAGCAAGTAGAACAATTTGCCTGTTTTGAAAATTTATGTATTCCTTTGCAGGCCTGTTTTTGCATGAATCTGCACAGAAAAGTTGAGCTTGACCAACCTGAATACTGGTGTATAGATGCAAATATAACAAACAAGAAGTCTGATTGAACAACAGAAAATGAATTTATTTATATTATTAACAACTAATTATTTTAAAGTATGGAAATGAAAAAGTATTATGTAGCTCCCGAAGTGGAGATTGTCGAAGTCGAAGTAGAAGTAGGCTTTGCAGGAAGTCCTGTAGGCGATGGAGATTTTGAAGGTGGCGGTGGTTTACCGGAATAAGTCTATCGGAATAATTAAACTTAGAAACATAAATTAATAAATGGAAATGAAAACAACAAAGATTCTTTCTACAATTGCTTTCGCGGCATTAATGGCAGCTTGTTCTAATGAAGAGTTGTCGGTTGTGAACAATAGCACAAGCCAAGATTTGTCTATTCGACCGGTAATCGAAAACGCAACTATTGGTTCGGATGATGCAGCAACTCGTATGAATATACCCGGTAAATATCGTCCTGATTTTATCGATGGAGACAAATTAGGAGCTTCACTTATCGACGTTGCTACATATTTAAACAAAAGTCAATATGACGCTCAATTGTTAGCTGCTTCAGGAGCTGCTGTTAAACTTTATAATGTGGTAGAACAAATTCAGACCAACTATCCGTATGAAAGGAAAGATGGCGCATGGTACACTCAAGCAACGCTGGTTGAGGGTAACTACTTGTTCTATGCCCCTTATAATGCTGCTCATTCTTTGCGTTTCCCCCCTGTGGCCAAACTTCCTGCTAAACAAGATGTAAGCACTGAGAAGAAAGCTATTGAAGATTTTGCTACATCAGGAGAACTGGTGAAGGTGGGATACACATTCTTGGATGCTTCTCAATCTATGAGACCATCTTTAACCATGCATGATATTTTTGCTTATCCATTGATTACAGTAAAGAACGATTTTGACGGCTATTTATACAATACAAGATCAGGAGCTAACAGTTTGACAGGTACTCCTACTGCTTATTCAGGAGATCTCAAAATAGACTCTATTCAAATATTCGTTGCCAATAGTGGAAATTTCAAATCAGCAGCCAACGATGTAGTTGAACAAGCCATTGCTTTCGGTGATGCTAGCCATACAACAGCCGATCTTATGGCAGGAAAAGGGGTAATTGCAAACTTGGATAGAAGATATACTGCGGGTGATAACAAAGTAGAACGTTGGATTCGTGATGCCTATGAAACTGCTTTCACAAGCGACGTATTATCAACAACAAATACTGACGATAAAAAACTTAGCAAAATTTTGACTACTTTGATCGTAGGTAAAACAATCAAGAAAGGCGAAAAAGACCAGTTTTATACTGTATTACCTGCCGAAGCATACGGAAATAATCTGAGTGCGCGTGTGTTTGTTACTATTGGAACAAAACAATATGAAATCAACCAAGCTGCTTTAGGGACTAATGGAACTAATCCATCAGGTATATTAGATGCATCAAGTGCTTTTAAAAATACAGTAAACACAAATGCTGGCGTTACACTTATAAAAGCATTCCGCTATCCTGCACAAGAATACAATTCTGATGGAACTGAGAAAACAATTGCTGGTACTTTCATGACCATTAACTTAACTGGTGGTAAAAAAGATAACGGCCAAGCTGCGTTCGAATGGAATCCGGCAGTTCCTGCTGAAACTGGCATCAAGAATAATGCAGAAATGATAACATTCTTCCAAAATCTCCCAAGATATTCTAACTTGATTCAAGGAACAGGAGTAGCTGGAACATCTGTAGGATTCAAGTTGACTTCAGACAACACTGTTATTATCAATGCTACATTAATTGATGCATTGCATAATCACAACTTTGAAAACGGAGCACAAAAAGGAACTTTGGAATACACTTCTATATTACCAATAGCAAGTGATGTTATGGTAACTAGCATTAAAGATGTGTTTACTGGAATTACAACAAATGGTATTCATGACAATATCAAGAGAGAAATCACATTCAAGAGCCTTGCAAGCGGAATGATTTACGCAATCACAATGCCTGTGAAGATATTTAGCCATGGTCATACAAATATAACCGGTAACACACCTGCCAGTCACACAATTACTTCAGATGGTACATATATATTTGCATATATCCGTACAAACGCTACACCAAATACAGGCTCTGATCGTATTGTGAATATTAACATCGATGGAACTCAACCGTTGAAGAATGTAAATATCATTAATTTGCCATTTATTGACACATTTACTGGTACAACCGCTACTTGTCGTGCACAAATTAATCTGACTAACTCTACCGATGCTAAGTATATTACTTCAATAACCAATATGGGGAATATGACTTTCATCTCAGACATTGACAACAGTGCACTGAATGTACACAATGCAGCGACAGGAGTCTTGACAAATAGCCGTACAACCAATGTGAAGTTCAACAACTACGGAACATTGAACAACAATGGTACAATGATGGTTAGTGCCACTAACAATGGAACAATTGTAACAGGACCAAATTCTATTACGAAAGTAAATGCAGGAACAGGAGAAATCAACAATAATAATGCTGCTACTGTGATTGTAAGCACCCCAGCAGAACAAACTGTATTCTACACAACTACTACAGCTTTCACTGCGCCAATCGATCTTAGTAGCTATGCAGGCGCGGCAGCTAGCATTAATAAGCTGATAGTAGGAAACACTTTCACTGCTTCCAATGTTGCTGATATTATTACACCGATCAAAGACAATGCAGTAAAAGAAATAGAGTTTAACGCTACAGTAGCTGGTAACAGAACATTTACAACAAACTTTGCTTCTGGTGACTTAAGCGGTATCCAACTCAGTTTCCTTGTAAACTATGCATGGAATGGATTAAGCACAGGAACAGATATCAGCAATTGTAATGTATATACCGCCGGCACATTAGGACTTACAAGAGTTTATGCAACAGGAACAAAAACTGGTGCAGGAACAATTAGTATAGTAAGTTTCGCAAACTGGACAAATAAATAGTAATTTACTATAATTAAATTTAGAGAGACTATCCCCCAAAGAGATAGTCTCTCTTTTTTATACATCCTCCTCACCTTCTCAAGAAAAATCAATACCTTTGCACCTAAACAAATCCCACACACCATGCGTCGTCTAAAAACTATCCTCCTGACCCTCCTCACCCAGAGCTTACTCCTCTGCGGTTGCCACTTCCCAAAAAAGAAGGCAGACTTCCCGTCGTACACCTTCACCAACGACACCCTCTACCCTACCACGCCCATCAAGCACCAAGGTAAAACAAGTAACTGCTGGGCATACGCCGTAGCATCCCTTTTCGAAACAGAGATGATCATGGAGTGCAACGACACGATCAACCTCTCCCCCGAATACTGGGTGCGAGCCAAATACGAAATACAATTCGACGAATACAGCAAAGAAAAAGGAGAAAAGATAGCCCGGGGCGGATTGGGACATACTGCCCTACTCGCTTTCCGACAGTACGGAGCTACCCCACTAAGCAGTTACAAAGAATGCTATAACAACAAACCCGACTTCCCTGCTTTGCTAAAAGAGGTACGTAGCCTGGCAAAGAAAGCTGCCGGGGATAAGAAGCATGCAAGCGCGCAGGCAGGAAACAACACATACCGGGAAGAACTGAGAAACCTGCTCGACACCCAAATGGGAATAGTGAGCGACAGTTTCCCGTTAAAGGAGCGCACCTTCACCCCGAAGAGCCTTGCACAAGAGTTCCCTGCCTACCATCACGAATACATCGAGCTCACCAGTTTCGACAACCGCCCGATGCATGAGCCTTGCCTGCTGAAGCTTACCGACAACCGGGAGCAGATTCCATTCTTCAATGTCGAATTGGATGAGTTGATGGGTATCATGACTGATGCACTTCGGAACGGGTACACCTTCGTATGGGATGGGGATGTGAGCGAAGCCGGTTTCTCCATGAAGCAGGGCTTTGCATTTTATACCGGAAAGGAAGTAAACGCGCGAATCAGGTACAAGGAGTTCGAATCGGGGGATACAACGGACGACCACATGATGCACATCGTAGGATTAGCACACAACCAGCACGGTGAACGTTACTTCATTACCAAGAACTCTGTAGGAAAAGTTGGCCCCTATGAAGGATTTATTTACTTATCAGAAGATTATGTAAAGATAAAGACCGTCTCCATCCTCATCAACAAGGCATGTGTGACTACACTTCGTCCAACTCTCGCTTTATCGAAAGCAGTTCTTCTTTGATATCCTTCAGGCGATTGATGATCTCGTAATTGCGGATGGTATCTTCTTTATTGTCCCTGAGACGTTGGCGGGCACCGGTAAGTGTCATCCCTTTTTCTTTCACAAGGTGATAGATCAGGCGAATGGTTTCCACATCATCCTTACGATACTGACGCACACCGCGACTGTTGGTCTTTGGGGCTATTTGCGGAAACTCTTTCTCCCAGAAACGGAGAAGAGACTGGTTAACTCCGAACATATCGGCCACCTCACTGATTGAGTAATACAACTTCAGGTCCTTATCTTTCTTCAACATCTCCGTACTTCTCCTATCCTTATTTTAATTATACCTTATATATATATATATATATACGCGCGCGTACCAAAAATAATTAATCATATACTTTACCGTGATTGGCAGCAAGCTGAATCATGCGGTCGTACTCCTCGGCGGTGAGGTCCATGAAGTAATAGTTCACCGGATTGACCACCTGCCCCTTGACATGTACCTCGTAGTGCAGGTGCGGACCGGTACTCTTCCCGGTGCTTCCCACGGTTCCTATCACTTCGCCACGTACCACCTTCTGCCCTACGCGGACTTTCATATCCTGCAGATGGGCGTACCAGGTGTTGTAGCCAAAGCCATGATCGACGATGATCGTATTGCCATATCCCGTTTCCCAACCTGCTCTTATCACTGTTCCGTCGCCCGTAACATAGACATCCGTTCCGTGAAGAGCCGAGAAGTCCATCCCGCTATGAAACTTTGGAGTGCCATACACCGGGTCGATGCGCATGCCATATCCGGAGGCTGTTTGCCGTAAGTCTTTGTTGGCCACCGGCTGAATGGCGGGAATGCATTTCAGCATCTCGTCATGGTTCTTGCACATAGCTACCACATCGTCGAACGAGCGCGACTGGATATAAAGTTGCTTGCTCAATATATCCATCTTCTGCGTTGTGTTTATCACCAGATCCGAGTTGGCCATGTCCATCAGTTCTTCGTACCGGTTGGTTCCGCCATAGCCTGCCCGGCGGATGGCCGGCGACACAGGATCGGCCTGTAAGATAACGCGGTACAGGTTGTCGTCGCGTTGCTGAAGATCTTGCAACACACCCGCCGCCTCGTCCAAGCGGCGCGAGAGCACATTGTATTGAGCCTGCAAACGGCTGTTCTCTATACGAAGTTGCTTTTCCGAAGGGGTTCCGAAAACGATGAGAAACACGATGAAACTTGCTGCCGTAAGTCCCATACCCAGGAATATACGCCGCAGAATACCCATCAACCGTTGCCGGATAGTAGGATAAATTCTGTCGTACGTTTGCGTTTTCGGATTATAGATATAGTAAACTTTGCGCATCTGACAATTATTTCGCGGATTAATGCGACAAAAATAATAAAAACAAGCTATCTTTGCGCTGATTTTTTCAGATTATTAACCTCATCGATAGATATTTAGAAAGTATGTTGACTGCAAAAGAAACGAGAGAATCGTTCAAGAAGTTCTTTGAGTCGAAAGGACACCAGATTGTTCCGTCGGCTCCGATGGTAATAAAAGACGACCCTACTTTGATGTTCACCAACGCCGGGATGAACCAGTTCAAGGATATTATCCTGGGTAATCATCCGGCCAAATACCGCCGTGTGGCCGATTCACAGAAGTGTCTGCGCGTGAGTGGCAAGCACAACGACCTGGAAGAAGTGGGACACGACACGTACCACCACACCATGTTCGAGATGTTGGGCAACTGGTCGTTTGGCGATTATTTCAAGAAAGAAGCCATCGAATGGGCGTGGGAATATCTTGTGACGGTATTGAAACTCGACCCGAACCGCTTGTATGCAACTGTTTTCGAAGGATACCCGGACGCCGGACTGGAGCGCGACAACGAAGCTGCCGGTATTTGGGCACAATTCCTCCCCGCCGACCGCATCATCAACGGTAACCGTAAAGACAATTTTTGGGAAATGGGCGACACGGGTCCTTGCGGGCCTTGCTCGGAAATACATATCGACCTCCGCAGCGAAGCCGAACGGGCCGAAACGGATGGTCTGACGCTGGTGAACCAAAGTCACCCGCAGGTGATCGAAATATGGAACCTGGTATTTATGCAGTACAACCGCAAGTCCGACGGTACGCTGGAAGGACTTCCCGCCAAGGTAATCGATACCGGCATGGGCTTCGAACGTCTGTGCATGGCTTTGCAAGGTAAAATATCCAATTATGACACGGATGTATTCCAGCCCATCATCAAAGAAATTGCCGCTATGGCAGGCACCGAATACGGAAAAGACACGAAATGCGATGTGGCTATGCGCGTGATTGCCGACCACATCCGTACGATCTCTTTCTCCATCACCGACGGTCAGTTGCCGTCGAACGCGAAGGCCGGTTACGTTATTCGCCGCATTCTGCGCCGTGCCGTTCGCTACGGGTATACCTTCCTCGGACAGAAGCAAGCCTTCATGTACAAGCTTCTTCCGGCGCTGATTGCCAACATGGGCGACGCTTATCCGGAGCTGGAAGCACAAAAGGTGTTGATCGAAAAGGTGATCAAGGAAGAAGAAGAAGCTTTCCTCCGCACACTGGAAACCGGTATCCGCTTGCTCGACAAGACCATGGCCGACACCAAAGCCACCGGACGCACAGAGATCAGCGGAAAAGATGCGTTTACATTATACGATACATTCGGCTTCCCGCTCGACCTGACGGAACTGATCCTCCGCGAAAACGATATGACGGTGAATATCGACGAGTTCACCACCGAGATGAATCAGCAAAAGGAACGTGCCCGCAACGCTGCGGCCATAGAGACAGGCGACTGGATCACCCTGAAAGAAGGCACATCGGAGTTCGTGGGATACGACTATACGGAATACGAAACCTCTATCCTGCGTTACCGCCAGATCAAGCAAAAGAATCAGACGCTGTATCAGATTGTACTCGACTGTACGCCCTTCTATGCCGAAAGCGGCGGTCAGGTAGGCGATACCGGCGTGCTGGTCAACGAATTCGAAACCATCGAAGTGATCGACACCAAGAAGGAGAACAACCTGGCGGTACACATCACCAAGAAACTTCCGGCACATCCCGAAGCACCGATGATGGCCTGCGTAGATACCGACAAACGTGCTGCCTGTGCAGCCAATCACTCGGCTACGCACTTGCTGGACGAGGCATTGCGTGAGGTTCTGGGCGAACATATCGAGCAGAAAGGTTCTATGGTATCGCCTGAGTCGCTGCGCTTCGACTTCTCGCACTTCCAGAAAGTGACCAACGAAGAGATACGCCGCGTAGAACATCTGGTAAATGCCAAGATACGCACCAATACCCCGCTGACCGAATACCGCAACATTCCCATCGCCGAAGCGAAGGAACTGGGCGCTATCGCTCTGTTTGGCGAGAAGTATGGCGACGAAGTACGCGTCATCCAGTTTGGCTCATCCATTGAGTTCTGTGGTGGTACACACGTAGCCGCTACCGGACAAATCGGCATGATGAAGATCATATCCGAAAGCTCTGTGGCTGCCGGCGTTCGCCGCATCGAAGCATTCACCGGAGTACGCGTCGAAGAGATGTTAGATACAATTCAGGACACGTTTACCGAGTTGCGTTCGCTCTTCAACAATGTACCCGACTTGAGTGGAGCTATTCGTAAATATATCGAAGAGAATGCCGGTTTGAAGAAGCAGGTAGACGAGTTCATGAAAGAAAAAGAAGCAAGCTTCAAGGCTCGCCTCCTCAAGAATATTCAGGAAGTAAACGGCGTGAAGATCGTGAAGTTCTGCGCTCCTATCCCCCCCGAAACAGCTAAAAACATCGCATTCCAGCTGCGTGGCGAAATAACAGAGAACCTATTCTTCGTTGCAGGAATAGCAGACGGCGCAGGCAAACCGATGCTGACTGTAATGCTGAGCGATAACCTGGTAGCAAATGGCATGAAGGCAGGCGACCTGGTACGCGAAGCAGCCAAGCTGATTCAAGGCGGTGGTGGTGGCCAGCCACACTTCGCTACGGCCGGCGGAAAGAACGCAGAAGGCTTGCAAGCAGCTGTTGATAAAGTAATCGAACTGGCAGGTATCTAACCGGCCTCCCTCCTTATAACAAGCGCGTACGAAGCGGAGAACTCTCCTGCTTCATACGCGCTTCTTTTGTTTCACTCCACTTGAAACACTGTGTTTCATCCTTTGAAACACCCTGTTTCACACCGAGAAACACTGTGTTTCGTAGGAGTGAAACATTTGTTTGGTTACTTGAAACACGTTGGCTTGCTTAGAAGATCTGTTTTTCGGGATAGTTTACCAGATACAATGTCTGAGTAGCCCGTGTAAAAGCCGTGTAGAGCCAACGGAAATAGTCGGGCGTGAGGAACTCGTCCGTGAGGTATCCCTGATCCAGAAATACGTTCTTCCATTGTCCGCCCTGCGCTTTGTGGCAAGTCACGGCATACGCATACTTCACTTGCAGAGCGTTGTAATGCGGGTCGGCCTTCATCTTCTTCATCCGGTCGGCCTTTAGAGGAATATCGGCATAATCTTCCAGAATGGTATAGAACAAACGATCGTTGTCCGATTTCGGTAAGGCAGGAGCGTCGGTATGCAGCGTATCGAGCAATAGCTTCACCTCCAATTCGAAGTCGTCCTGATCGGGAAAAGCGAGCAGTACATCGGCAAAGCGGAAGCCATACATCTCACTGGTACGGCGCACCCTCCGCACCACGGCCGTCTCGCCATTGGCCAGGAAGTCCATCTCCTTGCACCTTTCTGTCCAGTAATAATTATTCTTAGCCACCATCAGGATATCGCCCGTATTCAGTTCGTCCTCCTGCCACAGGATCTGTGCACGAATGCCTTTGTTGTAGATATTGGCGCGTTTGTTCGACCGGCAGACAACAATTGTTTCGTCCATCCCGTCGCGATCGTAACACGTGCTAAGGGCGTCGATCAGTTCATTGCCAGGCACCATCTTCATATCCGGGAAGCCGGTTATGCGTATCTTGGGCAGCGAAAAGCAATCGTCGGCAGCAATCAACTCGCGTAGCCGGGTAGCGTTCCACAAAATGCCCGAATCCTGCCCTTGCCTCACCACCTGAGTCAGATGAATCTCGCTCACCTGCAAGCCATATCCCCTCAATGCGTCGGCAAACAAGGCCGGGCTCTGCTCCTCGCCCACCGGAGGAAGCTGGGCCGTATCGCCCATCAGCAACAACCGGCACCCCGTACCGGAATAGACGAACTGCACCAGATCGTCCAATAATCGTCCGGTTCCGAACGATGCTCCCGAGAGCCCTTCATTAGAAATCATCGACGCCTCATCCACAATAAACAAGGTGTGTGTCGAGAGATTATCGTTGATGGAGAAGTTGCTCAACTCATTGGAGAATGACTTTTGCCTGTATATCTTTTTATGAACCGTAAAGGCCGGATGCCCTGCGTAAGCCGCAAAGACTTTCGCTGCCCGCCCCGTGGGAGCGAGCAATACGGCCTTCTGTTTTAGCTGGTCCAGCGTCTTCACAAGCGCTCCTACCAACGATGTTTTTCCCGTCCCGGCATACCCCCGAAACAGCATAATTGTATCGCTATGGGTGCTCAGTAAGAACTCAGAAAGAGATTTAATAGCTATTTCTTGCTCAAAAGTTGGTTGGTAAGGAAAATTTTCCTTAATTTGGCGTTCTAAATAGTTATTTATCATTTTCGTACAAGAAAAAAAGTTTGAGTAACTACCATATTTAAATTTATTTATTCTATTTTTGCGCTACGAATATAAACTAAAAAAACATATTTATCATGAAAACAGTATTTAATATCGTATTAGGCTTATGCGCTATTGCTTTAGTTTACATCTGCTATGCCAGTATTATGGGCCCTATTGAATTCGATAATCAGAGGAAAATCAGAGAGAAAGCAGTAATCACCCGCCTGATAGACATCCGTAAAGCTCAGTTGGAGTATCGTACCCTGCACAAAGGACAATACACTGCCAGCCTTGATACGCTGATCGACTTCGTTAAAACGCAGAAGTTGCCTTTCGTTTCTAAAGAAGGCGTATTGAGCGATAAACAATTGGAAGACGGTCTGACTGAAAAGAAAGCCATGGCTATCATTAACAAGGCAAAGAAAACAGGAAACTATAAGGAAGTAGAACAAAACGGCCTTCAGAACTTCAAACGCGATACATTGTGGGTGGCTGTATTGGATACGATCTTCCCGAGAGGCTTCAACCCCGACTCATTGAGATATGTGCCTTTCGGAAACGGTGCACAGTTCGAAATGTATATCAAGAACGACACAGCCAAGTCGGGCGCTCCGATCTTCTTGTTCCAGGCTAACACCCCGTACGAAACATATCTGCAGGGTCTCAGCAAACAAGAAATCAACAACATTAAAGATATCCAGGAAAAATTGGGTAAATATGCAGGTTTGATGGTAGGTTCTATCGAAACGCCGAACAATGGTGCCGGTAACTGGGAATAATATATGTTTGAAACGATAGACTTTAGTAAATCCAAACAATACACACTATCCATCCGTCTTAGTACGGATGGATTTTCTTTTTCTATCTACAATCCGCTCAACGAAGGAAGCACGACTTTCTTCGAGCAGGAGGTGGATTCGTCGTCGTCGCTTACAGCCAATCTGAAAACCTGCTTCCGCGACCTGGAGTTTTTGAGTCATCCATACAAACGAGTCAATATTCTGGTAGCCGGCAAGCGCTTCACACTGATTCCTCTGGAATACTTTGAAGACGAACAAGTTGAATCCATCTTTCACTACAACCACCCCCCACATCCCAATGAGGTAATACTGTACAACATCCTGAAACGACACAACACAGTAGTTATCTTCGGGATAGACAAAAGCGCCCACAGCGTACTCCTGGAGCATTTCCCGGAAGCATCCATCTGTTCGCAAGCCACTCCCCTGCATGAATACTTCCAGACGAGAAGCCGCTTGGGGAATAGCAGAAAGATGTACGTATGCGTACACAAAGAGGGCATCGAAGTGTTCTGCTACGACCGGGGACGGTTGTTGCTGTCCAACAGTTTCGAATGCAGGCAAACAGCCGACAGGATATACTATATGATGTATACCTGGAAACAGCTGGAGTTCGACCAGCAACGGGATGAGCTTCATATCTCGGGCATACTATCCGATAAGGAAGCGCTACTTACAGAACTACGTAAATTCGTGCTCCAGGTATTTGTGATGAACCCCGAAACGAATATTGACATTCAAGCTTTACTAACATGCGAGTAATCAGCGGCATCTATAAAAGAAGACGCTTCGATGTGCCCCGCACATTCAAAGCGCGTCCTACCACCGACTTTGCCAAGGAGAATCTGTTCAATGTACTGAACGGTTATATGGACTTTGAAGAAGGCATATCGGCACTTGACCTTTTTGCCGGGACAGGTAGCATCAGTATTGAACTGATATCGCGCGGTTGCGACCGGGTGATCAGTGTGGAAAAGGAAGGTGCCCACCATGCCTTTATCTGCCAAATCATGCGAGAGGTAAAGACAGACAAATGCTTGCCCATTCGCGGAGATGTATTCAGGTTTGTCAACAGCAGCCGGGAACAATTCGACTTTATCTTTGCCGATCCTCCTTATGAGCTGAAAGAGCTGGACACGCTTCCGGAACTCATATTCAAGAATAATCTGCTGAAAGAAGAGGGGTTGTTTGTGCTGGAGCATGGTAAGCAACACAATTTTGAAGAGCATCCGCACTTTGTAGAACGACGGGTGTATGGCAGTGTCAACTTCTCATTCTTCCGGTAACAACCACTACAACAGCGGCGCCAGCAGGCGCACCACCGACTCTACCGACTTCTGACGCCAGGAGCGTTTCTCCCAGTTTTTCAGGAACACCTGCGTGCTTTCCCGTTGGTCTTGCAGAAATATCTCTTTCATCTGCACAGCCGTATCCGCACTGTAAATAAATGCATTCACCTCAAAGTTGTGTTCAAAGCTGCGGAAGTCCAGATTGGCCGAACCGACAGACGACAACTGATCATCGGACACCATCAACTTGGAATGCAGAAATCCTTTCTTATAGAAATAAACCTTCACCCCTGCCCGAAGTATATCGGCCAGATAAGAACACGAACCCAGGTGCGTGAAACGGTTATCGGCCCGTTGCGGCAGCATCAAACGAACATCTACTCCCGAAAGGGCAGCTCTTTGTAAGGCAGTCAGCACCTGTTCGGTAGGCAGGAAGTAGGGAGTCTGGATATAAAAGTACCGTTGGGCACAGCCGATAGTCTCCAACAGCCCCAGCATAATTCCGCGCCACGGACCCACCGGATCACCGGTCACACTCTGTATCAACGCATTGCCATACGTTTCGAGTTTGGGAAAATAACGCGCCGATGTGATCAATGTACGATCTACAAAATACCAATCGAGCAGGAAGGCAGTCTGCAAACCGTGTACCGCCTTGCCCTCGATCAATATATGCGTATCGCGCCAAACACCCCACGAAAAGCCTTCCATATAGCGCCGGGCCAGATTCATTCCGCCGACAAAGCCTATTTGCCCGTCGACCACCACAATCTTACGGTGATTGCGGTAATTCACTCTACTGGTAAACAAGGGGAAACGCACTTTCAGGAAGCTTCGCACTTCAATCCCGGCATCGCGCATCTCTTCGAAAAACCGGCCAGGCACATGCCAGCAACCTACATCGTCGTAAATCACCCGTACCTCCACCCCTTCACGCGCCTTATCGATCAGCACATCGCGTACCAGCCGGCCTACCGGATCGTCCTCGATGATGTAATACTCCATGTGTATATGGTGCTTGGCTTTTTGCAGCTCACGAATCAACGCCTGCAACTTGGAGTAGCCATTGGTGAAGATCTTCACCCGGTTGCCTTCGAACGGGAAGGCCTGATTAAGATTCTGGAACAAATGAATGAGACGCACATACCCGGCAGGAGGGGCATAGAGTTCCTGTGCCAGGTATTCGGCCATTGGTTTCTTGATCAGGCGTCCGTATCCTTTCTTTCCTATCAGTCGTTCGCGCCGTTGGCTGCGCCCAAAGAAATAGTAGAAAACCAATCCGACTATCGGCAGGAACATGAGTATCAGTATCCATGCCATCGTTTTCACCGGACTCCGGTTATCAAGAACCACAACGATTATCGTGCCGATAACCGCCCCGAAGTAGATTATGTTGAAAATGACCGAAGCAATCTGCCCGGCAAGAAAATTCCAATCGAACATAGCAAGGTGTTTTTAAGCGCCAAGCAACAAATATACAGAAAATAGTAATAAAACAAAAATCCCGGACAACTTATCGCCATCCGGGACCCTTCTTACACATAATAACATATTATTAACGAACTAAGAGTTCTATTAGTAAGGACGACCGCCTCCCCAGCCGCCTCCACCACCGCCCCAGCCACCGCCGCCGGGACCACGACGTCCACCGTCGAAGCCACGTTGAGACGACCGGTTAGCACCTCCAAGGGTGTTGAAACGGTAAACAAAGTGAACCATGCAGTAACGACCTAATGTATTTACTTCACTATCGACCATTTGCGATTCATTAATTGTACGAGAGAGACTACTTTTTTGACCGAGGATGTCATATATCTTCAGACGTATGGTACCTTGACTCTTCTTAAAGATATTTTTGGAGATCTGCGCATCCCAAATAATCTCGCTGTTATTGTACCCATCCGTATATCCCTCTTTCAAACGACAGTTAACAGTGTTCGAAATGAAAAAGCGTCCGGGCAGATTCCAATTGGTATCTCCACCAAAATAGTAGTCGAATGTTTCGCGGTTACCCTTTTTATTGGTCCCGTTCCGCACCAGTGCATAACTGATCTTTCCGTTCAGCGAGATATCGAACAAATCGCTACGGTAGCTACCTGCCAGTCGCTGGCTTAATCCCAAACTATGGGTAGTACTCAATTCCTGATCAGCATTCTTTACTTTTCCATCAGCATCCTTTTCTCCTTCTACATTGGTATAGCTAACCGCATCTGCATAGTTGAAGTTAGTGTTAGTAGAAATAGTAAATTTCCGGTTCTTCAACGGTGTATTAAACGAGAAAGAACCGTTGGTGCTCCAGTTACCATTGAGGTTTACTTTCTGATAGACACGCGCTCCCGTCTCTGGATCGTATGTCATCCGGTTGGCTATCGAATTGAGAGTATTGGTGTAGAACAGGCTGGCATTATAGCTGCTCATTGTCTTGGGCATATACCTGTTGTACATCAACCTGAAATCGTTCGTGAACGAAGGCTTCAGATTGGGGTCACCATAGTATAAGTTCATGGGGTCGGTCACACTGATTACCTCTTGCAGATCTTCTGCATTGGGAGCGTTGCTACGTCCACCATAGCGGAACATCAGAATATGTTGTTTGGTAAACTGATAACGAAGCATAGCCGACGGTGCCCAGTTCAGTACATTCTGTTTAGTAGGATCATTCATAGAGTTGGGACCGATAGTCGGTTCGCTTAATGATGATTGCGGCGTCAGGCCTACGCCTACATTATACATTAACTTGGTGTAGTTGGCACGAAGAGAGAGGTTGATGGTGTGCGTATTGTAGAAGTTCTCTACCCGTGAGCTCAATCGATCTACATAACCACGTTCGAGATAGTTGGGGTATACATCGATACTATCGTACACCAAAGACTGGGATATTTGTTTCCGGTGTGCATATTCGTACCTCAATTGAAGGTAATGTTTATAAAATACCGGTTCGGTGTATGACACTGAAGCACTCCAGTTTTTACTATCTCCCGAACGATCGGTGTAGCGCTCATAGTCACTGATACTGTCTATCTTGTAGTATTCAGCAAACGATTCTGAATAGACATCTGTTTGATTATCGCTATAACCAAACCGGGCGCCTATCGACAGGTTACGACCTTTGTTGTTCAGGCGACGGAAAAGTTGGAAACTTCCATTGAACGAGAAGTTATCCCCATTCGATTGAGAAGAATTCTCCCGGTCATACACCTTAATGCTATCACTGCCTGTCTCAGATGATATATTATTTGATGCCGACTCTGTTTTGGAGTAATTAATTCCCGGGCGGAAGATAATCGTAGTCAGCGTATCAGGCTTCCATTCCAAACGGAAGTCCAAACGGAAACCGTCCCTTTTACGGCTAGAAGGGTTGACTGCATCGATGTAGGAAGAAGTCCCATCCTTCAGGAAGTTCTCAGTCGAACTCTTTCGCAAAGTATAGTTATTGGAGTGATCATATCTGATGTTACCTCCCATTTCTACTTTTTTAGTTTGCTTGGCAAAGTTTATACCCAACGCATTGGATGAGGTGATTCCAGCTCCAGCATTTCCACCCATACCCGATCCGGCATCGCCAAACTCCGAGAAGCCTTGGTTGTTCGTATTATTTGTAGAACCGATAATCGAGAAACTTGCATTGTCTTTGAACCGGCTTCCCATCACACCACCTTCGTATCGGTCTTTACTACCATATCCGGCAATCAGATTACCTATCCAACCCTGTTTCATACCTTTCTTCACCGTAAGGTCGAGAACAGGTTCATCATCACCATCGTCAATTCCGGTGATGCGGGCCATATCACTCTTCTTATCGTAAGCTTTTACCTTGTCGAACATTTCGGCCGGCAGGTTCTTCATGGCTACCTTAGGGTCGTCCGAGAAGAACTCTTTACCATCGACCAGCATCTTCTTGATCTCTTTACCATTCAGGGTAATCTTCCCTTCCGAACTTACCTCAGCTCCAGGAATCTTCTTCACCAGTTCTTCCAGCATAGCACCTTCGGCTACCCGATAGGCCGATGCAGCATACTCAGTCGTATCTCCTTTGACTGTTACAGGAGGAGCTTCGGCCACAACCACTGCTTCGGAAAGCATCACAGCATCCGTAAACATAGCTATAGTGCCCATATTTTTGGTGGGGGTATTGGCTGATAATTGAACCGGGATATTCTGGGTCATATACCCAATAAAGGAAACTCTCAGGATATATTTACCCGGTTTCACTTTAGGAAGAGTAAAAAAACCTTGCTTCTGCGAAATGACTCCTGTCACCTGCGTACTATCGGGTAATGACAATAACTGAACAGCCGCCATCTCGACGGGTTCCTTCGTATCATTCTCTATGAGTTTTCCTGATACAGTAACAATCTTGTCCTGAGCGAGAGCTGAGAGGGTACCTATCAAGGTCAGCACCATCCAAAATGCAAATTTCTTCATCCAATAAATGCGTTTGTTGTATTAACAGTTGCATCTATGACTACAACAAGTCCAAAAGGTTTAATGCAGTAAATTATCTTTTAAACATTTTATCGATTGTAGCTTTCTTCATTCCGAACTCCAGACAGAGAATATTAATTATCAGATAAATAAGAAAAGAAGAGGTATCGACCGACATGATATCATGCTGAGAAACCCGGTAAAGCATATTTCCAAACAGGAATAAAACAGTAAAGAACATGGCATTACGAGTAGCCGTAGCACGTATCCGCTCCGTTTCATGACTTTCGTGTTTCGATAAAGCGAAAAGAATCATCAAGGCTCCTACCATCATCAAAAGTTTGGAGCACTCTTTGTAAAAAATAAGATTACTATCAGTCACCATTCCTTGTATCCAGAACAAAATCGGAATCATCAAGGCTACAAAAAGAATCACATATCCTAACGGACGGCAAAATACAGGTAATAATGGTTTCATTGATTTGGCGTTTTAGTTTACACAAAAGTAAGCAAAACAAAGATATTTTGTCTACTTTTGCAGCATAAATCATATATGAATTATGAAAAAGCAAGAAATCATCCTCTGCGAGCAACTGAACGTAAGCCTCGGCCAGGCTATCAGTCGATGCCGTCCCGATCGTTTGTTTATCCTCACCGACGAACATACCAGCCGTATATGTATGCCCCAATTGTGTGACATTTCCGTCCTCAAAGATGCCACAGAAATAGTTATTGGTGCAGGCGATGTAAACAAAACACTGGAAACCCTGTCCTACCTTTGGCAGATATTGAGCGACAAAGGAGCTACCCGTCACTCTCTCCTCGTCAATCTGGGGGGAGGTATGGTGACCGATCTGGGTGGTTTTGCTGCTGCGACCTTCAAACGAGGAATGCCATACATTAATATTCCAACGACCCTGTTGGCTATGGTCGATGCCGCAGTAGGCGGTAAAACCGGCATCAATTTCAATGGACTGAAAAACGAAGTGGGTGTATTCGCACCTGCCGACAGCGTATTGATCGAGACTGAATTTCTCCGCAGTCTTGACCATGCCAATTTCTTCTCCGGTTATGCAGAAATGCTGAAACATGGCCTCATCAGTACCGAAGCCCACTGGCAGGAATTGCTTTCTTTTAATACAGAGACCATCGATTACGGGTATCTGAAGCAATTGGTAGGCCGGTCGGTACAAGTAAAAGAAAATATTGTGGAACAAGATCCTTTAGAACGGGGTATCCGCAAAGCACTCAACCTGGGACATACGGTAGGTCATGCATTCGAGAGCCTTGCTTTAGCCGAAAACCGGCCCTTGTTGCATGGCTATGCGGTAGTTTGGGGATTGGTGTGCGAGCTATACCTATCGCATATTTTAACCGGATTCCCAAAGAATCAGATGCGACAGACTATTCAGTTCATCAAAGAGAACTATGGTACATTTGCTTTTGACTGTAACAAATACGAGCGGCTGTACGCTTTCATGCAACATGATAAAAAGAACACTGCCGGCACCATCAACTTCACGCTACTGAAGGGTATAGGCGATATCAGCATTGACCAAACGGCCGATAAGAAATGCCTTTTTGACATGTTCGATTTCTATCGGGAATGCATGGGGCTATAGATAATTAAAGAAAAGTGATGTGTTCTTTTGGTTATTAAAAATAAAATTGTACTTTTGCAACCGCAATTCGGGATGTAGCTCAGCCCGGTAGAGTACGCGTCTGGGGGGCGTGTGGTCGCAAGTTCGAATCTTGTCATCCCGACAATCGCTGAGCATTGATAATTAAAGACTTATAGCACAACGCTATAAGTCTTTTCTTTTTACTGGAACACAAATGGAACACAAATCCCCAATAAACCACTATTGTCTTCTACTCTTGGTGTTATTGGTCTTTATGGATACTCTTTCGAATGATTCTCTGAAAGTCATGTTTAAAGCAACGAACTAATTGAATCCGCAATCTAAATCTCCTACGATAGTTTATTTCATAGAGCCATGTATGCCCTTTTTCAAAACGCTCTGGGATATTTCGTTGTAGGTACTCAAATTCATCATTGCTTAGCTTTTGACCATAACGTAAATAAGAGATTATATAAGTATCAATATAGCCATAAGTCAGTACTTCCTCATGTAACCATCTAACAAACATCTCATAAAACTCTCTGTCGGTTTCATGCTCTTGTGTAAATTCATAGATTGATGGAGTTGAATATCTTGTGAGGTAGTTAATCTCATCTGGACTAAAAATCATCCCACCTTTTATTAGTGGCGCAGACGGAATTTTCAAACTCTCCAGAAACTTTCTAAATGGGGTTTCAATCTTGGTGACAATCATATATTTTACTGTTTTGTTGATAAAATGAGTAATGCTTAGGATGGTTTTTTCATAATATTGAATTATTTAGCAATCAATTACCAAATAATAAATACTACCATAGCAAGCGAAAAGCTTTTTCATATGCTTCTTTCACTTCCTCAGGTGTTGCATCCAAAGGAACTATCACTTGTACCGAATTTAAAATCAGTATTATTATCAATATTATCAACAGAATTACTATAAATGTCAAAAGACAACCATTACCTGAATTTACCTTAATTACCTGAGGAGTGTACTCTGATTCAGTCTTAACAGAAGTCACCTTATATTTTCCATCGGAATACTTTTCGATACAACCCTCTACTGAGAGATTCTCATCAAGTGACTTTTTCCGTAACTTTTTGGGAGCATGGCGTTCCAACTTTGAATCGCCCTGTTCTTCTAATTTAGTCCTATAAGCTTCTGGCCTATAGGCTTCATATTTATCAACAACCGAATCTTCAGCATGAAGCTGATTGGCCTTACTATAATCGGATTCTATATCAAACCTTTCATCATTAGCTAAATACCGATAAGATTTGCGTATTTTCATATTATCTCCAGAATTATTTGTAAATATCAGTTAACTTATCATTCACGAACACCAACAGACTAGGAACAGAAGATAGAGAAGTGGAACCTGACAATAAAGCAACAACACCTTCCTTTCCACTATTTTCATCTAATGCCCATTTCATTTTATTAAGACTCCACATCTCAATTCTCCGTCCTGATGATGTTGATATACTATAATCAAAGAAATCCTTACTCCATATTTCATTTACCATAGCCTGACTCATTCCTGGGACTAATTTCTTTTTGATAATTAAAGCTCCATAATGTTCTCCATATTTTGATACGATATTCCTTCTTTGCTCTTCTTCTTTTCTACGCCTCAATTGTTCAGCACGCTGTTCCGCACGTTGTTCAGCTATCTTTTCTTGTTGTTTCTTTAGCTCTAATTGAATTGCCATATCACGAATCTCTGTCAAACCATTACAGCTATCATAAATATGCTTCCATTCCTTACTTGTGAAATTATATTTACCCAACCAATCTTTAGATGTTACAACTCCATCATTGAAGGTTATTACGCCTTTAGGAACGTATATTACTCCGTCCGCATATCTTATTTTAGAATATTCTCCAACTACTTTTTCTCCTGTACTATAAGTATATTTACCCCTTAAAGGTTTTAGTCCCTCTCCCGAAGAAGCATAAGCAGAGGTAACAGTTCCACTAAAGTTATCCCCATTAGCAAACTCAATTTCCACAGATTTCAATTTTCCCAAACAATCAGAATTATAAATGCTAAAGTCTTTCAAGTCACTCAAATTGGGAACTTGGCTTTCAAATGTTAATATCCCAAATTTATCGGGGAAGTCTATTTTTAAAGAATATCCGTTATCTATACTTTCTCCATAAGCCTTATAACCTTCTCTTGTCATCAATTGATAAGAAATAATGCCACTAATACCAAATGAGAATTTCCGAGATTCTTTAGCCAAAGGAGATAAAATATACTTGTTTCCATATTGCAAATTACAAAACATAAATACACCTTCACAAGTAATTTCATCATAGAGATTCATAATTCCTTTTATGCAAGAAGTATCATTCCTTGTAAAATAAATGCCACTAATAAAAGCTTTTTTAGATGATAAATCCTCCCATGTCTTATTTATGCGCTCATGAAGATATGTCCGTCCATTCTTTTCTTTTACACGATAAGATGAAAAACGTTTATCCCTAAATGATTTTTTAATAAAAGTAACATGTTGATTCTCAACAAATTGTTTTTTATAAACATAGGCAACGCCTATCATATTCGCATCTCGATAAAGAATAGTTTCCAACTTTCCCTTCTCTGGCAATTTACTATCTTGCGCCAATAGTACAGAAGCCATTGGGCTACTACATACTAATAAAAAAAATGATAAAAAAAACTGATGTATTTTCATGATAATTCCCTCCAATCTAAAGTTAGTTGCGAACCTTACAAATACCTGTCTGTTAGATAATTGCAGTATTCTTCATTCCCTCCATAAAATTCTTTTGATAACCTTATAATTACCTCCTGATAGGTTATATGCCTAAACTTTATATCATCTCTTTTGGCTATCTCCGCAAATTGTTCTATTTCTTTTCGGTGTTCAATTCCATCTTTTCCCATTGTGTCATACCAAAGATACAAAAGACGAAAGCCGCTTTTATTTTGATTCTTTTTCAACCCCAATATGTGTTTTATCAATTGTGCAGCATCCAAATACTGAAACTTATTATTGTCGGGAGTGATTTCTTTCGCCAACTCATACAAATTAGCTAACCCATTCCAAAAAGCGATATCCTCAACATATTTTTGTTTAAGCCCGCTATGCTTTCTACTACTGTATGGTTCTGTAAACTTTGATTCAATTGCAAAAATTGTAGATTGAGAGTCTTTGATAACTACATCGATATTAGGGGAAAATGGAAAGAGGGATTTATCTTCACTAATCTTAAATTTTTCTTCAAACTTGATTTTGTAAGCAGATGGATTTCTCGATGTTGAAAAGACTTTTGGAGAATTAGAGCCAACGCCCTCATACATTAAATCCACCTTAGAGGAGTCTCGCGAACATAACTTGCAAGCGTTCATAATTGGATAAGCATCTTTTCCTTGCCAATATTGAAACAAATTAACGACGATTGCAGAGGATGAATGAAGTGCCTTCATTTTTGCTAATCGTGTTTTACTATCCTTGGTTTCGTTCCCGTCACCCGAGTTGTAGCACTCGAAGCTCTCTTTTGATAGTTGCTCAAACAAATTATCCTCCAAGTTGTGCAGATAATTTGCTTCTCCCCTGTTGGGAATAGTGCCTCCAATCAGCTCAAAGCCTTTTCTCTTCGCCCAACTCCGTTGCTTTGACTTAATAAATTCCAATCCTGTCATGGTACCAAATTTAAGTATTGCCATTCGACTCCTTAATGACGAGATTAGAAAAAAGAAAGTGTGGAGCCATTCGTTTATTGTGTAGGAGGTTCTGACAAAACCCAGAAACAAATAAACAATACTCCACACCTGTTTAGTATATGTTTTTTGAACATATAGCTATCCAAGTGATGAATGTTATTGCTTTCCCTGTTTCTTTGAAACTGTCAGATTTCCTACACGGGATAAAAGCGAAACACTTTCATTACTATTTTGCCACATCTTGTGACTTTGCAAAGATAGTAAAGTTACTTAAAATAACATTCTGGTGAAAGAATATTGTTTTCTTTGCTCTGGGTCTATATTATAATACGATAATCTAAACGAACTGAGAAGCTCTCAAAAGACATCCCCACATCTGCATCTTTGTGCTTAAATTTACATTACAAGCTGATTATGAGAAGCATACAAAATAACATTAATGAAAAATGGGCAAAAGATCAAGTCTTTCACCCATTTCTCATTAATGTTATTTAACTTATCGCAGCCTTATAACGTCAAAAACACTCTTTTATCAGCATTTTACCCCATGACATTTGCAGAGATAAAAAAATGTCCCAATACTAACCCCATTATCTTTTGAATATTTCAGGCACCTACTATATTGAAGGTCGCAATCACCCTCATTATACTTTTCACACATGCGGCTAATCATGTGAAACCAATATCGTCCTTTTTCTCCAAATTCATGGGCTAACGCACATCCAACTTTAAACCAGTTCTCATATTGATTAGTAATATCAATTCGTTTATCCCTCATTATTGAGATAGCTTTTTCAATACGTTTATAAATCTCATCCTTTTGAGTTACAGTCCTTATTACATGACCAGACTTGCTATCTGTTTCCATTATATATTGAAATGGGATAGGATTTGGATTGTAATAAGGGTTCGCATCAAAACTTACCACTCTCAAACTCGCAGGACTCTTAACACTTTTATCAACCTGCAAATCAAACTTTCTTTCTAACAATGTCGTAATCGCTTCAAAATGTTGTTTATGAGATTCGGGGTTCGATATTCTAAATATTAAAAAGATTCCTTTTCCGCTAAGCGATAACCCTGCATAATATAAGTTCGGGCAATGTTGTCCTATTATATGCTTAGACATCTCCAAGTCAATTGTTGGATTGTCTTTGGAGTCAATATCTATACATAATAATCCTGTAAGTACCAGTTACTAATTAGTTTGCATTAAAATGCGAGAATTTGATTCTTTGCCCCTTGCCCATATCTGCCATGCACCTGTCAAGTGCATATGCCAGAGTTTCCTTGTTCAGATAATCTTCTGGATCAAGCCACTCTTTC
>JAVBVA010000075.1:0-76892 GCA_031554665.1 Bacteroides sp.
CGACAGCATCGACTATGTAGGCAACAAGGTTTACGAAAAGGGCTCTTTGAAATGTATTCTGGTGGATGGCGGTTATATTGATATGCCGAGCAAGGTGTATCATTTCTACCTGACGGATCATCAGGGCAATAACCGTGTGGTGGCTACCGGTACGGGTACTATTGTTCAGAAGAACCATTATTATCCTTTTGGTATGACGTTTGGTGAGGTTTCTGCAACGGAGCAGGATCAGCAGCGTTACAAGTACAACGGCAAGGAGCTTGATCGTAAGAATGGTTTGAACTTGTATGATTACTCGGCGAGGTATATGGAGCCTGCTTTAGGACGGTTTACTACAATGGATCCTTTGGCAGAGAAGTATTATTCAATTTCGCCGTATGCTTATTGTATGAATGATCCAGTGAGATTTATTCCGAACATCAAAAGATGACAATGCTTAGTGAAATAGATAAATATAGTTCTTTCTCACAAAATGATTATGATTATCAACAAACAGCAGGTCTCAATGGCAATTGGAAGCATATAATAGGTCCTTCTCTTATTCTTTTGGGAGAACCTATTAAAGCATTGAAACCAATTGGAGCATTGGGGTCAAAACCTGGGTCTTCTATAGCTTCTTATACTTTGTCAAAAGCCTTTCCGCAGCGCTTTACAAACGTATTTGGAAAGGAAGTCGGAAGAAATATTGTGAAAAAAGTAGGTACCAATACTATTGGTAGAGCTATGGGCAGATTTGTTCCTTATTTAGGTTGGGGGATAACTATTGCTACTACATCATTTAGTTTAGGAGAGAAATATGGACCAAGTACTTGGTATGGTGATAATGATTATAAATGGTTTGAATGAAAACAATGAATAAAGATGACATCTGGAGACAAATTATTCAATTTGTTAAAGAAGAACGGTGGGATGATGAATATACTCACGAAACAGATCTTGTAAAGGATTTAAAGCTCAAAGGAGACGATGCCTACGAATTTATCTGTTTATTTGGTAAGAAATTTAATGTAGATATTACTGAGTTTGATTTTGAAGAGTATTTCTATCCTGAAGGAAATTGGATACTCACAAAAATATTAGATTTAGTCCTAAGGCGAAAGGAAAGAGTTAAGAAAAAAATAACGCTTAGAGATTTAGAGAGAGGAGTTAGAAAAGGGAAATTGATTTGATGCTATCCCATTGGTTTTACCTCCGTTGAACAATCGCCTGAGAGATTTTAGGCGATTGTCTTTTTTGAATAGAATACCACGTAAAACTTGGCTTTCTAAGGCACACTCATTCGGAGGGCAGATTGGACGAGTGTTAGGTCGGGTAGGTGCCCCTGTTAGTTGGGCATTGGCAGTATATGATGTAACTACTTTTTTCGATTTGGGACAAAAGTACGGTCCAAGCACATGGTATGGAGACGATGATTATAGTTGGTTTAAATAATTGAGTATGGAATTAATAAATGAGAAGTTGCTTGAGATGATTCCTGCAATATGGATTCCCAAAGGGCACCAGTTGAACCACTCAACTCGTTTGGAGGAGGGTTTAGGACTATATGGTGACGAATTTGGGTATTTTATGTATGAGTATATGCAGAAATTTAAAGTTGATCTTGGACTCCATCTTTGATAATGTATGTAGAAAATTTGATGATTTCATTGTATATGCTTATGAATCATCGAATCTAATTGCCTTATTCAAAATTAGGGAACAGAAGATTTGTTGGATGAGAGTGGGCTATTACGATCCAAAAGTGTTAGCAGATATCGGAGAATATCTTCCGATATTGACAAGACGTAGTGAGAATTATTGACCAAAATGAGTAAGCTTTTTTAGCTAAACTTATAGATCTTCTTGTAGTGATCCCGATAATCCTTCAAAAGTTTATCGGGATCTTTTTTCCATTAAAAACAAAAGTTTATGATTGTACTAATAGATAACGGCCACGGAGAAGAAACTCCCGGCAAGTCTTCCCCTGATGGCAGACTAAAAGAATATGCATACACCAGAGAGATAGCAGACATGGTAGTGCAAGAACTATCCGCACAAGGTCTTGATGCCCGGCGAATAGTTCCGGAAAACACAGATGTACTCCTCAAAGAACGATGCAAACGCGCCAACACCATCTATAAAGAAAGCGGGCGTAAAGCCATCCTGATTTCTATCCATTGCAATGCATCGGGTATGGGCAAAGAATGGATGAAGCCCCACGGTTGGAGTGTCTTCATTTCCAAAAACGCTTCTGCAAAAAGTAAGCAATTGGCTACCTGTTTAGCTGATTCTGCCAAAGAACAAAAGGTTTCTGTTCGTCAGCCTTGTCCGGAGCAACCTTACTGGATGGAAAGTTTGGCGATCTGCCGTGATACGAACTGTCCGGCAGTGCTTACTGAGAACTTCTTTCAGGACAATAAAGAAGATGTGGAGTTCTTGCTATCGGAAGAAGGGAAACGAACTGTGGCGCAGATCCATGTGAAGGGCATCATCGACTATCTATTGACACTTTGACAATCTGTCAATGAAGAGGCCTCGTGGTTGCGTTGTTTCCGGTAATGATTATGCATGGACGATAATATCGCAAGGAGAATCAGTGTTTGAAAGACAAAAGAATGTAATTTGATGTGATGTGTGGTGTTTTTGATAGGGTGTTGCTGTTTTGTTAGGTGCTCGAGTCGCAGTAGTGGCGCTGTTGCTTACAATCTGATGCGTCGAATCGTTTTACTTTTTGGTCCCAAATAACTTTTTGAGAGAAGAAAATCAATCATTTTGGGGAGTCTCCGGAACCCAAGGGGCGAAGGTTTTAAACCTACCAGCCGAAGGTTTAAAACCCTCGCCCGGTAGGTTTAAAACCTTCGGAGGCTTCCAAAGTCATTTGGTAGTCTTTGTTCCTTCAAAAAACTGTATGCACATACAATTCGGATAGTAAAAGCTGGCGGTTTTTGCATAATAATGCGGATGTTTATTCGCTGTTTTGTCTGCCTGCTCCTTTTGTTCCCGTTTTTATGTTAGCAAGAAATTGGGTTTCTCTGCATTTTGTCTTTTGTTTTTATCCATTTGGATACATTTTGTATTCTTTGGATACGCCCTTTTCTTGAAACAAACAATCCTCATAGCGCTGTTCTGGTACCGCAAATTATTGTGTTGTTAGGCCCCTTATCACTTCGTTGGTACCATCCATATCAACGGAATGCACAGGCGGAGGTAGACTACCTAATCACGATGAATGGGCATATATACCCTGTAGAGGTGAAAGCCAATCGATCCGGTTCCATGCAGAGTATGTATAAGTTTATAGAATTCTCTTTCTAACTTGATAACTATGTAATGGATGAAAATAATGGCTAATTAATGAAAGAGATTGGCCTTCATCGGATCTTATTCGACGGTCGACTTTCTGATTATGATGTTCGATTCCAATGTAATGGTCTGATCAGGCGTGGAGAAGTCATTGATCTTATCTAAAATAAGGCGGACAGCAATTGTTGCCATTTCTTCTACTTGTTGCTCCACGGCAGTCAATGGTGGGTATACCAAGGTCGATAAAGTGGTTCCCGACATACAGCAGATAGCAACTTCGGCAGGGATAGTGATGTTGTGTTCCTGTAGCGCTCGTTTGGCGCCTAACGCTTGTGTCTCTGTGAAGCAGAAAACGGCATCAAAGGGAATGTCGTGGTTGAATGCCTCCTCAATGGCATTGGCACCATCGTTAACGCCGATACCTGATTCAATGGCATACCGGGAGTCGTAGTGAATGTGAAACTTGTCCAATGCATCGCGATAGCCTTTCTTGCGGTCGATGGTGTTCTGGATGTGACGGGGCCCTGTTAAGTGGAGGATTCGTTTCTTACCCGAACGTATCAGATGCTCGACCATGAAAAACGACTGGATATAGTCATTACTCTTTACACTTGGCACGGAGATAGCAGAAATCGTACGGTCGAAAAAGACCATAGGGATGTACCGGTCCAGGAAATTCTGATAAACTTCGAGGTTGGCAGTATTGTGGCAGGCACTGATCAGAATGCCTTCAACGCGGGCATTATCAAACATCATCAGGTTCATGCGCTCGGTCTCGGGATTCTCGTCGGACAGCGCTAAGATAACGCGGTAGCCTTGCTGATTCAATAAATGCTGGGCGGTTGTGATGAATCTCATGGAGAATGTGGTTGTCATTTCGGGAACCATGATTCCGATAATACGTGTGCTCTTCATACGTAGGTTCACTGCCAGTTCATTGCGTCGATAACCCATCTTGTTGGCCATCTCCACAATCGTCTTCAACGTTTCCTTATTGACGTTTTTATCATCGCCGCTCAGGGCCCGCGATACTGTCGACTTGGAAATACCTAAAGCAATGGCTATGTCTTTGATTGTAACGTATTTCATGACGATAGAATTATTTTCGGTAAAATTACAACTTAAATCCATTTGCCGTTAAGATAGTGATGTCAATATTTTCTAAAAGATGCGATTTAACGTTGGGAACGGTTGCGGAGAATGGGAACGATACCGGGAACGGTTGCGACTTTTTTATTTTGAAAAAGTCTTGTAAAGCTTGTGAATAGAGGTTAGCTTCGTGCAGAAAACGATGAATAACATAGATTCGTTGAGAGTAATAAACGCATTTAATTTAGAATAAAATGAAAGGCACAATGAAAGTCGCGGTGATGCTGGGGATCGGCAAAATGGGATTTGAGGAACGCCCCATTCCTCAGACCAGGCCCAACGAGGTCTTGGTGAAACTGGAATATGTAGGAATCTGCGGGTCGGATATTCACTACTATGAGACAGGTCGGATTGGTAACTACATTGTTGAGCCTCCTTTTGTATTGGGTCACGAATCCAGTGGTACGGTCGTTGAAGTAGGCTGCGACGTGAAACATCTGAAAGTAGGCGATAAGGTGGCGCTCGAACCCGGCAAGACGTGCGGTCATTGTCGCTTTTGTCGCGAAGGAAAATACAATCTTTGTCCGAATGTGGTATTCTTTGCTACGCCTCCGGTGGATGGCGTGTTTGCAGAGTACGTAGCTCACGAAGCCGATCTCTGCTTCAAACTTCCTGAAAATATGGATACCCTCGAAGGTGCGCTTATTGAGCCGTTGGCTGTGGGATTCCATGCTGCCAATCAGGGTAAGGCGCACGCCGGTCAGACGGCTGTAGTCTTCGGTGCAGGATGCATCGGTCTGGTTTCATTGATGGCATTAAAGGCCGAGGGGGTCAGTACCGTATATGTTGTCGATGTAATGGAGAAGCGTCTGAAAAAGGCGTTGGAAGTAGGCGCCACTGCAGTCATTAATTCAGGCGAGGTCGACTTGATTGAAGAGATCAACAAATTGACGGCAGGTGAGGGGGTGAACCTCGTGATCGATACGGTCGGCATGGAAGCTGCCACCCGCCAGGCCATTGAGATTGCCAAAAAAGGTTCGACCATCGTTCTGGTGGGATATTCGAAGAGCGGCGAGATGACATTGCCCGTCAGTCTGGCAATCGACAAGGAACTTGCATTCAAGTCCGTATTCCGCTACCGCCACATCTATCCCATGGCTATCGAAGCCGTAGCTTCGGGCAAGATCAACCTGAAAGGAATTGTAACCAATATCTTCGAGTTTGATGACATTCAGCATGCCATGGATATGAGTGTGAGTGACAAGTCGAACATGGTAAAATCAGCCATTAAGATCGGATAGCTTATGAAGACGAAAACAGTTGTCGGTTTAGGTGAAGTCCTTTGGGATGTTTTCCCGGAAGGAAAGAAGTTGGGTGGAGCTCCTGCCAACTTTGCCTATCATGTGGCTCAACTTGGGCTTGGCGGTGTCGTGGTCAGTGCTATCGGCAACGATGAGCTGGGCGACGAGATTAAGGCTAACTTTGAAGAGAAAGGTCTGACTCATCTGCTCGAAAGCTCACCATACCCTACAGGAACCGTCCAGGTCAGTGTCAACGAGCGGGGCGTTCCTCACTACACCATCGAAGAAGGTGTCGCCTGGGACAATATCCGGTATAATGAAACACTGAAAGAGTTGGCCATCAAGACTGATTGTCTCTGCTTCGGCTCGTTGGCTCAACGCAACGCGGTTTCACGCAGCACCATTGAGCAGTTCATCCACGACATGCCGGTTGGCTCTTATAAGGTCTTTGATATCAACCTGAGGCAGCACTTCTACTCAAAAGAACTGATCGAGAAATCGTTCTCATTGTGCAATGTATTAAAGATCAATGACGAAGAGCTCGACAAAACAGCTGAGATGTTTGACATTACCGGTGATCCCATTCAGCTATGTAAAGTGCTTCTGACAAGGTATGGCTGGAAACTGTTGATCCTGACTTGTGGCGAGAACGGGAGTTATGTTGTCACTCCCCATGAAGTGTCGTTCCTTAAAACGCCCCAGGTGAAGGTTATCGATACCGTAGGAGCCGGCGATTCATTTGCAGCAGCCTTCTGCGCATCGCTCTTGAAGGGTGAATCTATTGAGGAGGCCCATCGCCGGGCTGTCGATATTTCGGCATACGTTTGTACACAGGCAGGTGCCATGCCGGTATTGCCCGATGCGCTCAAATAACACATGTTGATATAAAGGCTATGAGAAACATTAGATTGCAATTATTCGTATCATTTCTGCTGTGTACTTGTTTTCTGAGTGCGCAGCGAGCCAAATACATCTTCTTTTTTATAGGCGATGGGATGGGGATGAATCAGGTACAGATAGCCGAACTATACACTGCTGAACTGCAGGACAGGATCGGAATAGTTCCTTTGCTGTTCACTCAGTTCCCTTATTCAACCCTTGCAACAACCTATTCGGCAACCAACGGTGTGACCGACTCGGCAGCTTCGGGTACCGCACTGGCCACGGGTGTGAAAACCTGCAATGGTTGTATCGGCATGGCAAAGGACAAGGTAACACCGTTGAAGAGCATCGCAATGAGAGCCAAAGAAGCCGGTCACAGAGTCGGCATCGCATCGAGTGTAGCCATCAACCATGCAACGCCGGCGGCATTTTACGCCCACAACGGGAGCCGTAAGAATTACAACGCCATTGGTCGTGATCTTGTGATTGCAGGATTCGACTTCTACAGCGGCGCCGATTTCTGGTCGGTGGCTCCTGAAGATTCATTAGGACTTTATGATCTTGTACGGGAGAATGGCTATACGATCGCTCGCGGGTATAAGGACTTCCGGAAGAAAGCACACACAACCGACAAAATGATTCTTTTCCAGAAGCCTGAAGTGTCCAAGATTGATAGCCGCACAACCCCCTACGCCATTGATCGGCAACAGACTGATATGACTTTATCAGAGATCACACGTGCCGGCATCAACTTCCTTACCAAGGAGCCGGAGAAAGGATTCTTCTTCATGATCGAGGGCGGTAGTATCGACTGGGCATGCCATAGCAACGATGCCGCAACCGTAATCCAGGAGGTTCGGGACCTGGACAGAGCGATCCATGTAGCTTATGAATTCTATCAGCAACACCCTGACGAGACATTGATTGTAGTGACAGCCGACCACGAAACCGGCGGTCTTGGACTGGGCACGGGTACATACGAGTTGAATCTTAAAGCACTCAGATACCAGAAGATCAGTGAAAGTGAGTGTTCGAAGGTTCTTAACAGTGTAAGAAGAAAAAATAACGGAAACGTCTCATGGGACATGGTCAAGAACTTACTCAAGGAGAACTTCGGTTTTTGGGAAAAGGTTCAGTTGACTCAACAACAGGAGGAACGCTTGAAAACGGCTTATGAGAGTTCATTTGTCAACAACGCTACTTTAGTCGAGAGCGAGTATCAGAAGAATGAACCGGTTGCAGCCGAAGCCAGGAAGATTATCAACGAAATTGCTCTCGTGGACTGGATCAGCGGAGGGCATTCGGCGAGCTTTGTACCTGTATTTGCTATCGGTGCAGGTGCTGAGTACTTTCAAGCCCGTACGGATAATGCCGGAATCCCAAGGAAGATAGCAGAAATCGGCGGCTACGATATAGAAGATTAGGATAAAGGTTTAAAGATTGTTTTTGGGTGACTTAATGTCTACGTAATATAGACCAAGGTACTTTGTATGATGAAATTGTAAATATTAGTAATTGTTTAATTTTTATGGACATGAAACACAGTTTATTAGGGACTTTTGGAATGAAGTTTTCCCAATCAGGACGTGCTACATTGCTACTGGTGTGCTTCTTATTTGGCATACTTGCGGTTAGTGCAAATAATGTAGAGGAGTCTCCCGGACCGAAACGAGACATAACAGGCCTCATCCGGGATGCCCAGGGCGAGCCTGTCATTGGGGCTACCATCAGGGTAAAAGGAACAACTGATGGTACAGTGACCAACCATGAGGGGCGTTACAGTGTGAAAGCCTCCAATGAGTCGACCTTAGTGATCTCTTTTGTAGGCTATAGAACCGAAGAGGTTAAAGTGGGTAGTCGTACGACCATTGACGTGGTCCTTCAGGAAGACTCAGAACTTATCGACGAGGTGGTTGTCATTGGCTATGGTACGGCCAGGAAGAAAGATCTCACCGGTGCTGCTGCCAATATCAAGGGTGACAAGGTTGCCGAACGCCGTACGACACAATTGGCTACTGCCCTTCAAGGCGCTGTTTCCGGGGTGCTGGTAACCCGTTCGGGAGGCGAACCCGGTGCAGGAGCAAGCAACATTCTGGTGCGTGGCGTGACTACCATTGGAGACTCATCACCTCTGATCGTTGTTGACGGTGTTCCCGTGGATAACATCAACGATGTGAATGCCAACGATGTGGAGAGCATCACCGTGCTGAAAGATGCTGCTTCGGCTTCTATCTACGGTTCGCGGGCTGCTGCCGGTGTCATTCTGGTAAATACCAAGCGTGCTGCTGAAAAGGAACTGCGCATCAACTATAACTTTGAGTATGGTATCGAAATACCGACATCTCAACCCAAACAGGTTGATTTTCAGCGTTACCTCGAAATGGTTAATGAGTTGAAGTACAATGATAACCCTGCTGGTGGGCTTTACACGGTTTATACAGAGGATCAGGTCAACAATTGGGTGGCCAACAACAAGATCGATCCCGATAACTACCCGATAACCGACTGGTATGACCTCCTGATCAAGGGTTCGGCTCCTCGTCAAACACACACATTGAACCTCGTTGGCGGCACTAAGAACGTCAAGACAAGAGCCTCACTCAGTTACGAAAAGGTAGACGGCCTTTACCGTGAAGCTGAGAATACATACGAAAGATATATGGTAAGATTGAATAACGACTTGAAGCTTAACGAATATCTCTCTGCTTCTTTAGATGTGAACGTGAAATATGCTAAAACCAATGAACCTGCTTTCTCGGGTGTATGGAACGGTATTTTAGTGAGTTCACCGGCTTATGCCTGGCGTTGGAGTCACGGCGGTCTTGCCGATGTGAAAGGTGGTAACAACCTCTATGGTCGTCTGGTGAACGGCGGTTACAATGAAACTTACTCTACCAAGCTCGGTGGTCGCGCTTCCATCGACTTCACTCCCATCAAGGGGCTGAAACTATCAGCTGTGTTTGCACCCGACTTTTCCATCTCCAAGGGTAAGAACTTCGTAACCCAGGCTGGTTTTACTTCACAGGACGATCCCACTACCATCATTGGTATGTTTGCCGATTGCGGTTCTACCAAGTTAACAGAAAAGCGTGCCGACTCCAAGTCGTTGACCACTCAGTTTATTGCCAATTACACTAAAAAGTTTGGCAAGCATGATCTCAACGCGATGATTGGTTATGAAAACTATTACTATCATCACGAAAGTCTGAACGCTTCCAGTGATCACTATGAGCTCGATAGATATCCTTATCTCGATGCAGGTCCCAAGGACTATCTGGCCAGTTCCGGTTCGGCATACGAGAATGCCTATCGTTCCTACTTCGGCCGTATCATGTATAGCTACAATGATCGTTATTTGTTCCAGGTCAATGTTCGTCGCGACGGGTCGTCACGTTTTCATAAAGATTCTCGCTGGGGTACCTTCCCTTCCGTATCGGCCGGTTGGATTATCAGTGAAGAATCCTTTATGAAGAATATCAATGGGAGGGCGCTTTCTTTCTTGAAACTGAGAGCTTCCATTGGTACGCTGGGCAACGAGCGTATTGGTAACTACCCCTACGTGTCGTTGATGGAATTTACCAACTCACTGTTTTATAACAAACCGGATGCAAGTGAACCCACTTACTACAAAGGTGCTGCCCAACTACAGTATCCCGTACTTAATCTGACTTGGGAAACAACTGAAACGTACGATATCGGTATCGATGCACGCTTTTTTGATGGGCGTCTGTCATTTGTAGGCGATTACTACCACAAACGAACCAAAGACATGTTGCTTGACCTCGAGATTCCCAAATATATGGGATACTCAAACCCCTCACAGAATGCGGGTAAGATGCATACCAACGGTTATGACCTCGAACTTTCATGGAATGACCGTGTTGGTGAGTTCACTTATGGTGTAGCAGTCAACTTCTCCGACTACATTTCTAAGATGGATGACTTGAGTGGTACTCAGTTTATGGGCGATCAGGTTAAGATGGGCGGTAGCTTGTATAACGAATGGTATGGTTATATAGCAGAGGGCTTGTTCCAGACTGAAGAAGAGTTGAAAAACTCAGCTACCTTGAACAATAACACGCAGGTGGGCGACGTGAAATACAGAGATATCTCCGGTCCTGACGGTGTGCCCGATGGCGTTATTTCTCCGGAGTACGACCGTGTTCTCCTTGGCAACTCCCAACCCCGTTATATGTATGGCGGAACATTGTCGGGCGCTTATAAAGGTTTTGACATGAATCTGGCTTTCCAGGGTATCGGCAAGCAAAACGTACGTATGACTCCCAAGATGGTACAGCCCTATCAGAACCAATGGGGTAGTATTCCCGGTATTATCGATGGGAAGTACTGGAGTTCTTTCAATACTGAGGAAGAAAATCAGGCAGCCCGCTATCCCCGCTTAACGTATCAGAACAACGAAAGCAACAATGCAATGTCAACCTTCTGGCTCTTTAACGGTAGCTACTTCCGTTTGAAGAATGTGACGCTGGGATATACCCTTCCCAAGAATCTTACCCATAAAGTTAAGATTGATAAGGTGCGCCTTTATGTGTCGGCAAGTGATCTGTTCAGTTTGAGCCACTATCCCACAGGTTGGGACCCCGAACGTGATGCTGCCTCGTATGCGATGACTACTTCTGTGTTGTTTGGTTTGAATGTTAATTTTTAATTGATTAAAGCAATGAAAAAGATATATCTTATAGGGACAGTACTTGTGCTTTCGTTGGCATCGTGCAACGATTTAGACTTGTATCCGCTGGATCAAGGTTCAAGTGAAACCTGGTACAGTAGTGAAGCCGAATATGAAATGGCTGTGAATGACATGTACCGTACTGCCTTTTGGCCTGTTGCCAAAGAAGCCTGGTCTGATGACTACATCTATCGCGATGTGGCCGGTCCCGATATTGTCGACGGTACATTGAACAGCGAGACCAATACAGCCGGTAGTGTTGAGCTGGCAACCTTCTGGACTAACCAATACAAGGCTATTGCCCGTGCCAACGCTATTATTGCCAATCTGGAGCGTGGTCGTGAGAATGGTATCAATGAAGCAACCCTCTTGTCTTATGACGCACAGGCACATTTTGCACGTGCCGCCCACTATGCCATGCTGACCTTTGCATTTGGCGATGTAGTCTATGTAGAAGGACTGTTGAATATTGAGGAAGCTTCAAAGATGTCACGTTCGCCTAAGGCTGATGTAATCAAGAAGATTTATGAAGATTTCGACTATGCCATCAAGAACCTTCCTGCTTCCCACGGAGGCAAGCAAGTGGCAAGCAAGGGTGCTGCCTTGGCGCTGAAGGCACGCTATGCGTTGTATTTCGGCGATTATGAGATTGCTGCTACGGCTGCCAAAGCGTGTATGGATCTTGGCATTTACAAACTTCATGCAGATTATGGCGATCTGTTCTACACGAAGAATGCTGATGAATCCATTTTCTTGTTGCCCCGTTCGACGGCTCTTGCGATTGGTAATATCGGCGACGCCAAAAGTTATTACCCCCGCAATGCAGGTGGATTCTCGAGCAAGGTTCCTTCATGGGCAGTCTTCGCTGCGTACGAATGTACCGACGGTAAGCTGATTGACGAGTCTCCTCTGTTTGACCCTCACAATCCTTTCGAGAACCGTGACCCCCGGTGCGAGGCTTCCATCGTGAAGTTTGGAACGGAATTCTGTGGTTATGAATACAACCCGCATCCACAAGTTGATAAGGTGACCGACTATTCGACCGGTAAGAAAGTATCCAACAAGGATAACCGTGCCATTGCTCAGTTTGCTTCTTTCTCCGGCTTGTTGTGGAGAAAATCAATAGACAAAAGCTGGGGGCTTGCCACCAACTTCACACCCGAAAATGATTTGGTGATCATTCGCTATGCCGATGTGCTCCTGATCTATGCCGAAGCTAAAATAGAATTGAACCAGATTGACAAAAGCGTGCTGGATGCAATTAACCAGATACGCGCACGGGCTTATGGTGTCAATTTGAATGCTGTTTCGAGCTATCCTGTCATCACAACAACCAATCAGGCGGAACTCCGTACGGTTGTCCGTCGCGAACGCCGGGTTGAATTGGCCTTTGAGGGGCTTCGTTATTATGATCTGATTCGTTGGAAAATTGCCCAGAAGGCATTGAATGTGCCTAATTGCGGTTTACTCTATCCGGCGGCTGAATTGGTTAAGAAAGTGGTGACTCCGGGACATTGGTTCTGGCCTTATGCTCCCGAAATCGATGAAGATGGCATTGCAGACTTTTCGAAGATGATTGCAGATGGGTATGCGCAGGTTTGTTCCAAAGGAGCTTTCTCAGAAAGGCAATATTTGTGGCCTATCCCCGCAAAGGAATTGATTATTAATCCGAACATGAAACAGAATCCCGGATATTAACCTATATATTATATGATCATGGAATTGACTAATACGTATACGGAAAAAGAAAAACGAATAGAAGTCATTGATCGTGTCGATGTCCTGGTTGTTGGTGGCGGTCCTGCCGGTATCGGTGCTGCCATTGGCGCCGCCAAGACCGGGGCTTCGGTAATGATTGTTGAAAATATGGGCTCCTTTGGCGGTATGTGGACCAACGGCCTGGTAATTACATTGGCTGGCTTCAATAGTTGGTTGCGCCCCTACCGCCGTTGTGTCGATGGTGTCATGGGCGAATGGATCGGTATGGCCGAAAAGAAAGGAGGAGTTGAAAACAACCGGAGTTGGGTGTTGAGTTCCGATCCTGAGATTATGAAACTGACTGCTGACGAGCTGCTGCTGAAATATCAGGTGAAATGCCTGTTGCATACCTGGATGGCCGATGTTATAGTGGAGGATAATAAAGTGCAAGGCGTTATGATCGAGAATGTTGACGGACGTAAGGTAATCATGGCCAAAGTGGTTGTCGACTGTACCGGAAACGGCGATGTGATGGCTCGCGCTCAAGCCGGTTTCAAAATCTCGTCTGAACTCCAACCCATGACGTTACCTTTCTTCCTGGCTGAGGTCAACCCTCAAGGTGCTGTCGGTTACGAAGATGAGCTGGTCATACCGTTTGGCCCGGAACCCGGCTATTTGGGAAAAGAACTGTTAACCGAATATACCTCGCGGAGAAGAGATGTCGGGATTGACCGTGAGATGCTTAGCAGCGCCTATCAGGCTGATGAACTTCCTTTCTTCGGAGGTCCCTGGTTTGGTGGTTTGAGGGTTAACTACCCTTGGGTCAATACAACACGTGTTTATGGATCGGCTGTCAATGCAGCCGAACTTACTTCGGCCGAAATGGAGGGGCGCCGCAATGCCCACACAATCGTTAATTACTACAAGAAACATTGCAAGGGTTTTGAAAATAGCTGGATCATGAACACTTCGGCAACAATGGGTATCCGTGAAACCCGCCGGCTCGAAGGAGTCTATACGATGACCAAGGACGATATTGTATCCGGTCGCAAGTTCGACGACTCGATTGCTTTAGGTGTTTGGCCCATCGACGTGCATCCTCCCAAGCAACAGAATGGTATGCATGATATGTATGTGCCTCTGCCGTTCCAGATCCCATTCCGTTGCCTGTTGCCTGTTACGGTCGACAATCTGCTGGTGGGTGGCCGTTGCATCTCGGTCGATCGTGAAGCTCTCGGGACCGTCAGAGTGGGGGCAACCTGTGGCGCTACGGGCCATGCAGCCGGTGTGGCAGCAGCCTTGGCGGCAAAGGAAGATATCCTCCCTCGCAATCTGTCTCACAGAACAATCCAGAATGAGATATTGAATCAAAATGCGATTATTGAATAATACAACTAAGACAATGAATATCAAACTTAAAGTGCTGATTGTAGCATTGCTGATCTTCTTTCCGGTAGTTAGCTGGGGGCAGGAAGTAAAAGTTGGTAAGGCCCTACCTGCGTGGAAGGAAGGTTACCTCGACATCCATGCTGTCAATACAGCCCGGGGGGAGTGCACTTTCTTTGTGCTTCCTGATGGTACTACCATGTTGGTCGATGCGGGCGAAACGAGGGGCAATACTCCTAATCTTGTCCCCCAAAGACCCAATGGCGAAACTCCACCGTATGAGACATATACAAAGTATATTAACCACTTCATGAAAGGGACCAGGAATAAGGTGGTAGACTACATGCTGCTGACTCACTTCCATATCGACCACATGGGCGAAGTTTATGAAGGGTGTCCGTGGGCTGAGAATAAAACGTATCAGCTCACGGGTGTTCCGGGTGTTGGCGACCGTATTTCTTTTAAGAAAGTTGTCGACCGTGGTTGGCCTGATTATAAATATCCCATTGCACCCATTAGCAAGGCGTTCCCCAATTATTTGAATTTTATTAAATGGCAGAAAGAAAAGAACGGCATGGAGATAGAGCAATTCAAGGTGGGTAAGAGAGACCAACTTGTGCTCGTTCATAACGCAGCCGGCTATCCGAACTTTGAGATTCGTAACATTGCTGCCAATGGGCACGTTTGGACAGGTGTCGAGGATGTTGACCGTAACTACTTCATCCCTACAGAGAATCTGCCTGAGAAAGAATGGCCTGATGAGAACCAGTGTTCTATCGTCTTCCGGGTTTCCTATGGTAAGTTCGATTATTTCGCTGGTGCCGACCTTCCTGCTGTAACCGATCTTGATTGGCAGAACCTGGAACTACCCGTCGGATCAGTGACCGGACCGGTTGAAGCATGCAAAAGCAATCACCACATGAACTATGATGCTATGGGTGTCACACTTCTCAAAGCGTTGCGCCCTCAGGTCGTCGTGGTTCACAATTGCAAGGCTCAACAGCCCGATATTGAGGTGTTGCGTCGCATTCTTTCTCCAACCAAAGCTTACCCCGGAAAGAAAGCTGTCTTCTCAACCAACTTTCATCCTGCAACCCAGTTTGTAGCCTATCCCAACACAGAGCAGATGGCAGCCAAACAAGGGCATGTCGTGATCCGCGTGCAACCCGGGGGTAACGAGTTCTATGTTTATGTTCTCGATGACACAGGCGATACTTATGAAGTGACTTCCATTCACGGGCCCTATACATGTAACTAACACTTAAAACTCGATATCATGCAATTATTAGATTGGATCATAGTAATCTTGTTTCTGGGAGCCATGACTACAATAGGCTTCCTCTTCACCCGTAAGAATAAGAACGTTAAAGACTATTTCCTGGGTGGACGAAGCATGCCGACATGGCTGGTAGCCTTTGCTGCGGTGGGAACCTCGATCAGTGCAGGTACTTTTGTGGGTGCCCCTCAGATTACCTTTGATGGTAACTTTACCTATATCATGCTCAGCGTCGGTGCCATCATCGGCGGCACATTGGCAGCCTTTATCATTCTGCCGGCTTTGTATAAAGCCAATACAATCACTATTTATGGCTACTTGGGCGATCGCTTTGGTGATAGCGCCAAGACGGCGACCAGTATTATGTTCTTGCTGGGGCAGTTGCTGACGTCAGGTTCGCGACTCTTCATCGCTGCTATCGCCGTGTCTGTGATGATCTATAATGACATTTTATTCCCTAACCTGATTGCTTCGATCGTGATTCTTGGCGTCATCAGTACAGCTTACACCATGGCTGGCGGTATCAAAGGCTTGATCTATATTGACACCATTCAGATACTGCTTGTGATCGGTACAGGTCTTGTCGCTATCTTCCTGCTGTTTAACGCCATTCCTCTGTCGGTGGGCGAAATCGTTAATGTGCTCGAAAGTAGTGATACCGGAGATAAACTACAGGTTATTGACCCCAGTTTCTCACTGGCCGAACCGTATAACCTAATTGGTGCACTCTTTGCTTGTGCGGTCTTTAAGTTTGCACAGTATAGTACCGACCATGAGTTTGTACAGCGTCAGTTGACTTGTAAGTCGGTGAAGAAAGCCGCAAGCTCCCTTATTTATTCTCAGGTGATCTCGCTTCCTGTGGTTGTCATCTTTATGATCATCGGTTCACTACTGTATATATTCTATGCATGTCCCGAGCTTCTTGGTGCGAATGCTCCTACCGACTCGTTAAGCGATAGTCGCCAGATATTCCCGCAATATATGTTTAACCACATGCCCACCGGTATTCTTGGTTTGATGGTGGTTGGTCTGCTGGCTGCTGCCTTGTCGAGTTTTAACTCGGCCATCAATGCCATGACCAGTAGTTTGTTCTCTGACATCTACCTCCCGTGGAAGCAAAAGCGAAACAAAGGGGTTGAGAGTACGAATTCAGAATTGAAGGAATCCCGTTACTTAGTGGTGATTATGGGTATTGTACTGACAGCTTTTGCCATCATTTCTGCTCTGATGCAGGAATCAGGCGACCAGTCATTAGTCGACTTTGCACTGGGCATAATGAGCTTCTCATACGCCGGTATGTTGGGTATCTTCCTTTGTGCTGTTCTGACTCGTCGGGGTAATGCGTACAGTGTGATTGCAGCGTTGATCACCGGCTGTTTGGTTGTGTTATTTCTTCAACCCGGTATCTTGAGTTGGTGGAGTACGGCTTTGTGTGGCGAACCTATCAAGATCGCCTGGCCCTGGTGGGTGGTTATCGGTGGTAGCATCAGTTTTCTTGTTTGCTGTATAGGGAAGAAAAAGAAATCGATTAGTAAATGAATGGTGCAATGAAAAAACATTTGATGTTATTAGTGCTGGTGCTTGTTGCTTTCAACAAGGTGTTGGCCGATGTAACACTCCCCGCTATCATTTCCGATAATATGGTTTTGCAACAAAACACCCAAGTGAATATTTGGGGGAAAGCAAAACCAGGCGAAGCAGTGTCGGTCAAGCCTTCATGGGCTGCTAAAGCAACGACTACTGTTGCTTCAAACGACGGCAAGTGGGCTGTAAAACTGAAAACGCCTCATACGAATATGAAAAGCCAGTCGATTGTTGTCAGTGGTGAGAACACGATCACTGTCAACAATGTTTTGATTGGCGAGGTGTGGCTCTGTAGCGGACAAAGCAATATGGCCTTCACAATGGGTAAGCAAGAAGCCCCGAAGTGGCAGACAGGCGTGGAAAATCTCGACGAAGAATTGAAGGATGCCGATTATCCTGAAATACGTCTCTTCACAGTTGCTTACCAGTGGTCGCCCGAGGGTGAACGCGATGAGTGTCAAGGCGAGTGGAAGATCTGTAATGCCCGGAGTGCCCATGATTTCTCGGCTGTCGGATTCTTTTTCGGTCGCCGGCTCTTCCATGAACTGCATGTTCCTGTGGGACTTATTCAATCGGCTGTGGGTGCTTCCAGCGCGGAGGCATGGACTACAATGGATTTAATGAAAGATAACCCTCTTTATGCCGAGGCTATCGAGGGATATCCGGCAGGAAGTGTAACCGGGAACAATGTCTTTAAAGTCCCCTCTGCTTTCTGGAACGGAATGATTAAGCCTGTCTTGGGTTACACCATGAAAGGTGTTGTCTGGTATCAGGGCGAAGGTAATGCAATACACTATGAGCAATATCAACAGGTATTTACCAACCTGATCAAGAGTTGGCGTAAGGAGTGGAAGCAACCCGGTATGCCTTTCTACTTCGTGCAGATAGCTCCTTTTAAAGATCAACCTGCCGGTATCCGCGAAGCTCAACTCAACACATGGCAAAGCGGAGTGAAGAACCTGGGTATGGCTGTCATCACTGATGCTGGCGACTCACTCGATATCCATCCCCGTAACAAACGGGTGCCGGGGGAACGATTGGCGTTGTGGGCGCTGGCTAAGCAATACGGCAAAGATATAGCCTGTTCCGGTCCGCTATTGAAGTCGATGAAGGTATCAGATAGCAAGTTGATCCTGAACTTCGACTATGCCGATAACGGTTTGATGACCCCTAACGGTGAACCGGTGAAAGGTTTCTACATTGCCGGTGCCGACCGCCGGTTTTATCCTGCAACGGCAACTATTGACGGTAATCGTCTTGAGGTTTCATCGCCTCAGGTGCTACAACCTGTGGCGGTGCGCTATGCTTTCGCAAACTTCTTTCGTGTGAATCTTTACAATAAGGAAGGATTGCCTGCAACCCCGTTTCGTACCGACTCCTGGCCGCTTACTAAATAAAAAAAGAATCGAACATGAAATTTCTTAAAGAATCACTATACAGCTTGGCGATAGTCGCTCCCCTTGCAGTGTCGCAACATATTAGTGCCAAGGAACGGCCTAATATCATTTTCTTTTTGGTAGATGACTTTGGTTGGACCGAATCTTCCTTGTCTTTCGGCGAAGAGACTTTCCCCAGCAACCTGCGTTTCAAGACACCCAACATGGAGCGCCTCTCCCAAAAAGGAGTGATGATGACAAACGCCTACGCTTGCCCGGTTTCAACGCCTACCCGTACGTGCCTGATGACCGGTATGAACCCTGCTCACATGAAAATCACCTCGTTCATCTCGCTCTATAAGGATGTCGTTCCGGATGCAATAGGTGGTCATCCCGGTGCTACGAATGAGAATCTCGATGATATCTTTGCTCATCCTGAGTGGAACTATAACGCCTTCTGCCCGGTTTCTCTTGAACCTGAACGGGAAGTGTATGGTCTCAACCACACTCTCTATGCTACTCCCATGGTCGAAATTCTGCGTAATGCCGGTTACCACACCATTCATGTAGGCAAGGCGCATTGGGGACCTGCCGGGACTCCCGGCTCCAATCCTTACACCATGGGCTTCACGGTCAACATTGCCGGTTCGAGTAACGGGCATCCCAAGAGTTATCTTCCTGAGGATAACTTTGGCAACCTGCCCAACAAAGGAGACTATGGTTCGGTACAGAATATGTCGCAATACTACGGTACTGAGGTACACTTGACGGAAGCCATCACCCGTGAGGCTCTCCGAACGCTCGAGAATCCTATCAGGCAAAAGATGCCTTTCTACCTTTATCTTTCTCATTATTCCAACCATACGCCCATTCAGCGCGACAAACGTTTTATCCAACCTTATCTTGATGCGGGAATGGACGAAGGACAAGCTCGTTATGCCTCTATGGTCGAGGGCATGGACAAGAGTCTGGGCGACGTGCTCGATTTCCTCGAAGACAAGGGAGTAGCCGATAATACTATCATCATCTTCTTCTCTGATAATGGTGGTCACAGTGTCGGGAATGAGAAAGGGGGTGTACCTCATACCCAGAACCTTCCGCTACGTGAAGGAAAGGGATCGGTTTACGAGGGTGGCATCCGCGTTCCGATGATGTTCTGCTGGCCCGGAAAGGTCAGCGCCGGAACCCGCATCAATACACCGGTTGTAACAGAGGATGTGTTCCCCACCATCCTCGAAATGGCAGGTGTGAAGAACTACGAGACTGTTCAGAAACGCGACGGCAGGAGTCTGGTGAAGTTGATTCAGAATGGATCAAAGTATGTTGCCAAGGCTCAACAGCGTGGTGAGATAACAAACCAGCGCGAGGCTAATGCCATTGTCATTCCTGAGAAAATTTCAGGCATCGACCCTGAACGGGGGCTGGTGTTTCACTTCCCTCACCAGCTACGCTTCGAGGATCAGGACGACATCGACTTTATGAGCGCCATTCGAAAAGGCGATTGGAAACTCGTTTACCGTATGCATACTGCCGAACTCGAACTTTATAACCTGCGCGAAGATATTGGCGAACGCAACAATCTTGCTGCTCAATATCCGGAGATGGTCAAGGAGATGGCTAAAGAACTGGGTACTCGTCTTCGTGGCTGGGATGCCTCGATGCCCACCGTACGTGCAACCGGACAAAAGGTCCCTATGCCCGATGAGTTAAAATGATACTATTTGCTGACCTATAAATATGTTGAAAGAATGAAATACGATCTATATAAGATATTGTTGATAGCCCTTACCCTGTTTGTGTTCTCGTGTTCGGATAATAACAATGACCCTGATGGTGAGAGAGGAGGCTCAACCGATCCTACTTCCTTGCTGACGGTTCCGGATAAAGACGGAATGACAATCAAAGGTGTAGTCTATTGTGATAATGAGCCCATCTTCGGTGTTGTTGTGTCCGATGGTGTGAATGTAAGTACCACTGATAAGAATGGTGTGTACTACCTCCGCTCTACAAAGGAGAACGGGTATGTCTTTGTATCTATCCCATCAGGTTATAGTGTTCCCAGTAAGGGTATGTACCCTCAGTTCTTTGGGCGCCTGACTGCTGCTGCATCGACTGTCGAACAGGTTAATTTCGAACTGAAGAAGTCTCCTGCCGGTGACTATGTAGTGATTGCACTTGCCGATATCCACCTGGCAAAGCGCAACGAAGACCTCGGGCAGTTCGAGAGCGTTTTCCTTCCCGATATAAAGGCAACGATCAATGATTACCGTGCTCAAGGGAAGAACGTTCATCTTGTTACGCTTGGCGACGAAAGCTGGGATCTGTACTGGTACTCAAACAGTTTCGCTATCCCTGAGGTGATGTCTTATCTGGAGAAGATCGGCTCTCCTATCATGAATTGCATGGGCAATCATGATAACGATCCGTACTATGCTAACGATTTCAAAGCTGCTCAGGCCTGGCGTGATATCGTAGGACCTAATTACTACTCATTCAATATCGGCGAAGTGCACTATGTTGTGCTCGATAATGTCAACTATGTCAACACCGGAGGAACCATCGGCACTGAGGGTGAACGCGATTATACTTCCGATCTGACTGCGACTCAACTCTCGTGGCTGAACAAGGACCTCACTACCATCACCAACAAGTCGAAACCTTTAGTCATCTGCATGCATGTTCCCCTTTATACCAAACCAAAGATTGTAAGTTCGGGAAAGGTGAATCACAGCGTCAATATGGACAAAGGCGATCAGCTGATCTCAGCATTGTCGGCTTTCACCGATGTACGTATTCTGACCGGTCACGCCCATGTGAATTATGTAGTAGAGGAGAACAACGGCCGTATCATTGAGTACAATACCGGTGCAGCCTGTGCAAGCTGGTGGTGGACCGGCAAATCTACCTTTGCCAAAAACCATATTGCCCGTGATGGCTCTGTCGGTGGTTACCGTGTGCTCGAGGTATCGGGCCGCAACATCAAGGCCTATTTCAAAGGCATTGGCTATGATCGCAACTATCAGTTCCGTGCATACGACTTGAACGAAGTGGAGCTCACTGCCGCGAAGTATTGTCCCAAGTCAACAGATGCCGCTTTGTCCGAATGGGCGTACGGTTTCGATAAACCGAACAAGAAGAACGAAGTCCTGATCAACGTGTGGGGTTACGACGAAAGATGGAAAATCGAGGTTACCGAGAATGGCAAGCCGCTCGAAGTGACCCGGGTCAACCAGTATGATCCTCTTCATATTATATCCTGTGCAGCCAAGCGTTTGGATACAAATGGCTCCATGTCTGATAGCCTGGCGCCAAGCCTTACCGCCCACATGTTTATGGTAACAGCCTCATCAGCCACTTCGACATTGAACATCAAAGTGACCGATGAGAACGGTAACGTCTATACAGAAACAATGACACGGCCCAAGAGCTTGACTACCGGTATGAAATAACTTTCAATTGCTTCTCGAATTGCGCTTGCGGCAACCGCGTATACACCGTAACCGTCGCCGAGCCGCCTGGAAGAATATCCATGTAGTTATCACTGAATGTAGCTTCTGCATCGCCCGTTGCCAGGAATACGGCACGGGCGAAGTTAGAGCTTCCAAGAGTCACCTCATACCCATTCTCTACCGGACGGATGTTCCGGGTGATCACTGTTTCCGGGTAGTTCACTTCTTTCTGCTTCACTAAGAAATAGTTGTTGGTATAGGCGGGCTTACCTTTTTCTGTTAACACAACACGAACGAATACCTCCTCTTTGGCAGTACCTTTCAAGGCTTTATCCAATGGAACAGAGAAGATATTGCGACTGCTATTACCGGCTACCTTCACCGGTTGACGGTACTCGTTTACTATTTCGCCTGTGAGTTTTATCACTTTCACATCGAGCATAGCAGTACATCCGGTCATCCGGTCGGACACTGCATACACATTCAGCACCCCTTCTCCGGCAATGGGCGAAACGAGAATATCCTCAAACGCCTTCCGGGCGAAATAGTGCTGCGCCTTCCAACGGCCGTAATAGTCGCGGCTCGACCAGGAGGCTACCGGCCAGCAATCATTGTGTTGCCAGAAGAGCGTTCCCATACAATACGGCATATCCCGGCGATGGGCTTCAATAGCTGTCTTGATGGCATCGCCCTGCAACAGATGATTCATGTACAGAAATGCCTGGAAGTCCTCCGGCTGGCGGTATTCGCTCAATAGGTACGATTCGATCAGGCCGTTGGCATGGGCGCCGCCACGCTGGTGCGACATCATCACCTCGGAGTAGATGTTCCAGTCTTCTTCATGGGGGGCATAACGCAGCACTGTCTCGAATTCCGGGAACGACTGAAAACCGTACTCGCTAAAGAAGCGGCTACGTTCCTTATTGTACATGGCTATGGGCGCTTTTCCGTGCCATACTTCCCAGTAGTGGCGGTCGCCGTTATGGTCGTCGCTACCGCCGTCATACCGGGCGAAGGGTGACGAAGGTGTATAGAACACACCGGGAGCATACTCCTTTACCACTTCGGGGAGGGTGACAAAGTACTGGTCGGTGAACTGCTTCCAGATGCGTTGTTCGTACTCCGGGTTCTGCTTGGCATACCGTTTCTGCCAGCCCCAGTTGAACCATGCGTCCTGACACTCATTATTGCCGCACCACAGGGCGATGCTTGGATGATTGCGCAGGCGGCGCACATTGTCGATGGCTTCCTGACGGATGTTTTCCAGCAGTTCGCCCTCGGCCGGGTAGATACTACAGGCAAACATGAAGTCTTGCCACACCAGGATGCCGTACTTGTCGCACAGTTCATAGAAGATATCGTTCTCGTAGATGCCGCCACCCCATACGCGGAGCATATTCATATTGGCATTCACGGCGTCGAGGATGGTTTTCTCGTACAGAGCATCTGTGACGCGGGGCAGGAAGTTATCCTGTGGAATGTAGTTGGCTCCTTTAGCAAATACAGGACGCCCATTGAGCTCGATGTAGAATGTCTTCCCGTCTTTATCGGGTTGGTTGATGACTTTCAGCGAGCGGATACCGGTGCGTTCCGTTTGGCTATCGGCGGTTTCGTTGCCGATAAACAGATCTGTGCGGAAGTCGTACAGATAAGGTTCGCCCAGTCCGTTACTCCACCAAAGTTTCGGGTTCTTGAGGATGCAGTCGATAGCAATCTTGTTAAGCCCTTGTTGCAGGGAGACGGTTTTACTTCCCAGTTCCTTACCCGAAGCAGCGTCGGTCAGGGCAATACGGGCGTTATCGATGGCCCGGTCGGCTATTACCTCTATCTCTCCGGTGATCTCCGCCCGGTTCTTGTTTACTTCCTTCTGACGGATATATACATTATTGATCGTTGCATCGTTCCATGCTTCGACAACCACCGGGCGCCAGATGCCCGAGGTGACGAGTCTCGGCCCCCAGTCCCAGCCGTAATGATACCCGGCTTTGCGGGCGAAGATGCTGAGCTTACGGTCCAGCAATCCGCCATTTTCCGACTGGTCGTTTCCGGCTTCATATTGGTAAGGCAGCGCTTCCCACTTGGGCATATCGATCTTGATGGGCGAATGGAAGTAAACCCTCAATGTATTCTCCGCTTGTTTCAGGTAGGGCTTGATATCAGCCTTCCATTGGCGGAACATGTTATTGGCGGAGACAATCAGGGTATCGTTGAGATACACGTCGGCATACGTATCGAGTCCTTCGAATATAATTTCGATATGTTGTCGTTGCATGATTTCGGGAGAGAGTCGGAAGGCAGTTTCGTAAATCCAATCTTCCTTGTCTATCCACTGCAATCCCCGTTCGTTGAGGCGGAAGAAGGGATCTTCTATGATTTTATTGGCCAACAGATCGGTGTGTACCACACCCGGAACCGTAACCGGATACCAGTTGGTAAGGCGGGCTTGCTTGAATTTCCAACCTTCGTTCAGTTCTTTACGGAGGGGGGCGGCGGTGAGCAGATAGCTGCACAGTAACGACGACCCGACAAGCGCGGTTCGTTTCATGGCTGATTGGAGTTTTTTCATCATATTCGTCGGATTACAATATTTCATTCAGTTTCCAGGCCTGAGCATGCCTGATGCCTCTTCTCAATGGCAACGAAAATTCATCGAGAGAAACCACGATCTTCTCAAAGTTGTCGTCAATGGCTTCCAGTGCAGCATATTCCCGTTCGATGGTTTGTTCATCTATTAGCATATAAGTACTTTGAACGTAGAGGATACGATCGCCCTTAATGGCCACAAAGTCAACCTCTTTATCTTTAATACTACCCACATAGACATCAAACCCGTTTCTTGCCAATTCCAGGTAAACCAGATTCTCGAGCATATACCCCACGCCATGCCCGAAGCCCTGATACAGGTAGTTCCGGAACGACAAGTCGTTGACGTAATATTTACAGTTACCTGCAATTGTATCTTTTCCTTTTATGTTGTACCGTTCGACCCGGTGAACCAAATACGTATTCTCAATATATCCTATATATGCAGCAACGGTATCATAACTTGTTTTGCGGCCACTGCTTATAAAGTAATTGGAGATATTGCGGACAGATAGTAAATTAGATACATTATTGGCCAGATAAACGAATATGTCTTCCAATAGGCGCGCATCTTTAATGCTGTGCCGCTGAATGATATCACGCAAAAGTACCGTATCCTTCACAGCTGACATGTAATTACGTTTCACCTCTTGGTCGGGCAATGAGAACAATTCCGGCATCCCGCCGCTATTCATGTACGCCGAATAACTCTGTTTCGTCTGTTCCTGCTGGGTGATTCCGGCATATTCTCTGAAACTGAAAGGGAATATTTCAAAACTAACATATCGCCCGGACAGTAATGTCGCCAGTTCTCCGGAGAGCATTTTAGAGTTAGACCCACTGATGAACAGTTCATTCTCGTCAACAAAGTCTTGTGAATATGAATTGACTATGCGCTCCCAACCTTCAATATTCTGAACTTCGTCTATAAAAAGATAAATGCGGCCCTGAGGGTTTAGTTGCACTTTGTATAGTTTGAATAGTTCATCGAGGTCTTTATAAGTCCTTATGAAGTCGAAATCGGCCAATTCGCAATTGACGAAGAATATATTTTTCTTGTTGACTCCACTCTCTACCAGTTTCAATGCAAGTTGTCGCAATATGTAACTCTTCCCTACACGCCTTTGGCCTACAAGCACTTTGATGAGCCTGTTTCCTCTATATGCATATATCCGGTCGGTATATTCGCTACGCATGAATCCCGATGCAGGTGTGTTACCACCCCAAAGATTGTATTTTCTCAGCCTTTCAAATCTTTCGTCCATACACTAAACTTTCATGTAAACTATCAATTGTTTCGATTCAATTCTAAACTTCTATGCAAATATAGCAAAATTTCGACTCAACTCTAAACTTTTACGTTCTTTTTGTATGTACTAATGCACTTCGATGGAGAACACCCATCCCACGCGCCTTTAAACCCTTGGGGAAGAGAGGAAATGTGAAAGTCGCGTAAGGTAAGCATTAAAGTAAGGTAAACGAGTACAAAACCTCTCCCATACCGTCTCTTTTATGTTGACAAATCCCTATTTACATGAAAGTGAACATGAAAGACCAACGATGGTTTCTTGGGGCATCGCTCCTGCTTATTTGTTTCCTTTTTGCTTGCCAGTCGCCCAAACAGGCCCCACCGGTATATTCCTCCGTTATCGAAATCGTGTACGGACAGCCTACCGACAGTATTATCCCCGACAGCATCGCTGCGCTGATCGACGAAGTAAAGGCTGATGCGAATATATATTGGTGGAAAAACCATGCCGTGCTGTACGGTGTGTTCCGGGATATGTCTGCTATCAAAGAACATATTATCAAGAATATACCGGGAGTGCGTGTACGCCTGTACGAGCAACCCTTCTATATATTCGACCGCTCGCTGGACTGCAAAGCCAACAACATCGCCCCCGAATGGGAACATACACTCATGACTGCCAATCTCGTACCCGATACGATCCTGCAACGTGAGTACATGGACTATCACGCCACCCAGGAAGAGAAGTTCCCCGAAGTGAAACAGGGTTTCTGCAAAGCAGAATTCCAACAACTGCTTGTCTTCCGTAACGGACGGCAACTGATGCTTGTTATCAGTATCCCGAAAGGGAAAACACTGGCCGAGCTCGATCCGAAGACAGTAGAGAACAATCCACGCGTGGTGGAATGGAACTCCATCATGGGTAAATACCAGGAGGGTATCGAAGGAACCCAGCCAGGCGAAACATGGGTATTATTCGATTCTAAAAGATAACTATATATGAGACAAACCAACTACCAGTTGTTCGACTTCCTCGATTTCGATACGCAACTGAACGAAGGCGACCGGCTTTGGAGGGCCTGTATGCCTACCCACATAGAAAACTGCGGAGGGGACGTGTGCATCACGGTCCCTTTTCAGGCTCAAAACAACTCCAATGAGATTGCACCCGATAACTCCATTCCGCAGAAAGAATACATCCTCCGTCTGCGGGCGTATGGCGATAAGATACTCCGGGTATCACTCTCCTTCGGCGGAGAGATAGCCGAAACATCGGAGATGCTCCAGCTTGACGGGAGTGTAGAGCCAATGGCGCTTAGCTTCACACAAACTGCCGAGGAATGGGTAGTGAGCGATGCACAAGGCACGAAGCGGGCAGTACTCGACTTCCGTCAACCGGCCACCGACTGGTGGAGCGACCTCCAACCCGGTCCGCAGGAAACGATTCACCTCTCCCTCTTCCCCGACGGAAAGAAGGAAGTAATACTTTCGGCTTACGATATGTTCTCGCCCGCCCGTCACGATGCTTTCGCGTTGGCGCTGGTAGAACGCAACGGTACGCCTCACCGCGCAGCCTGCGCCTTCCACGCCGAACCGGACGAGTGCTTCATGGGTACCGGCGAACGGTTTGCCAAGATGGACTTGTCGGGCCGCACTGTGCAACTCCGTAATCAGGACGGACAGGGTGTAAACAACCGCCGCACGTACAAGAATATCCCGTTCTATCTTTCCAGTGCAATGTACGGCCTGTTCCTGCATACCACTTCGTTTGCCAAGTTCTCCTTAGCCGACCATTCCGCCCGCTCAGCGCAGGTGTTGGTCGAAGAACCGGTTATAGATATGTTCGTCATCGGCGGCGATACCCCGGAAGAAATCCTACGGGGTTATCGCCGTTTAAGCGGTTTCCCCACCCTGCCTCCATTATGGAGTTTTGGGGTATGGATGAGCCGTATGACCTACTTCTCCGCCGATGAGGTGAACGAAATATGCGACCGCATGCGCCGGGAACAATACCCGTGCGATGTGATCCACCTCGATACCGGTTGGTTCGAAACCGACTGGCTCTGCGAATGGAAGTTCAACGAAGAACGATTCCCCAATCCGGAAGCTTTCATCAAGAACCTGAAAGATAGCGGCTACCGCGTCAGCCTGTGGCAGCTTCCGTATATCGCCTACAATGCCGAACAGTACGAAGAAGCATCGGCCAATAGTTACATCAGCCGTAGCGAGAAGAAGATACAAGGTGCATCGAACTTCAGCGTACAGGATTATGCCGGAACCATCGACTTCACCTACGACAAGGCTACCGAGTGGTACAAAGGTCTGTTGAAGAAACTCCTTGATATGGGCGTGGTCTGTATCAAGACCGATTTTGGTGAAGACATTCACCTCGATGCCGAGTACCATTCGATGACACCCGATAAACTGCACAATCTCTACCCGTTGCTATACCAGAAAGCGGCATACGAGATCACGAAGGAAGTTACCGGCGACGGCATCGTCTGGGCACGTGCCGGGTGGGCTGGCTGCCAACGGTATCCGCTTCATTGGGGAGGCGACTCGGCTTGTTCGTGGGACGGACTGGCAGGTTCGCTCAAAGGAGGTCTGCACCTCGGATTGTCGGGCTTCGGTTTTTGGAGTCATGATGTACCCGGTTTCCACGGTGTGCCCAATTTCATGAATTCCATTCTGCCCGAAGATATCTATGTACGCTGGACACAGTTCGGCGTGTTCTCGTCGCACATCCGTTACCACGGTTCGCACAAACGGGAACCTTGGCATTATCCGAATATCAGCAATATTGTAAAAGAATGGTGGAACCTGCGCTACAAGCTCATTCCGTATATTATGGAACAAAGCGAAAAGGTGACGCATACAGGTTATCCCGTGCTGAGGGCGTTGTGGCTACAGCACCCTAATGACCGGACCTGCCGCCACATCGACGACCAGTATTACTTTGGCGATGATATGTTGGTAGCCCCGATCATGAACAGCGAAGGACGGCGCGACATCTACCTGCCCGAAGGAAAATGGATACATTTCTTCACCGGCGAAGTATTCGAAGGCTGTCAATGGCTGAAGGATGTGGAAATGCCGCTCAACGAAATGCCTGTCTACGTGCGCTACGGAGCAGAGATACCTTTCTATCCGGAGCAAGTAGCCTGTACCGACGAGATGGATTTCACGAAAGTGAAACGTGTAGCATTCAACAAACGTTTCGGCGAGTTGCTATAAGTAAAGTGACTCTGTGCATTGGGGAGCTTGAGGCGATACTAAAGAAGCGCGATAGTGTTGCTCGTAGAGTAAGCTACCTTTATTCGTAGAGGTAGGTAGTTTAGGTCTACGAGGGTCGATGTACGAGATGTACATCTCATACAGTACCAGATGTACATCTCGTGCTGCTCCAGATGTACATCTCGTACATCGATGGTCGTAGAGCGTCATAACCTTTCTCGTAGAGCATCACAGGCTTGCTCTACGAGAAAGACAAGTAAACAAAGTAACCATGCATTTGGCAGATGAATTTGTAATCAACTATAAATACCTATATATGATATGAGTACCTGGAAAACAAACTTCGAAGAATCGAAAAAGAACTATATCAACTGGTGGAATCAGAAAGGTATCGTGCTCACCATGTGGGAACACTTGGACAAAGAGGGAGCGCCATATACCCTCGTCCCCGAGCCCGCCCCGGCGAAGAACCTCGATCAATACTGGTTCGACCCCGATTGGCGTTCGGACTACTTGCACTACAAGATGTCGCGCTACTCTTACAAAGCCGATATCCTGCCGGTAGCCAACACCCAACTCGGCCCCGGCTCGCTCGGTGCCATTCTCGGCGCCGAACTCGAAGGACGGGAAGATACCATCTGGATACGTGACCTGCAAGGCTTCGACGGAAACATCCGCTTCGACGAGAGCAACAAATGGTGGCAGCTCCACCTCGACCTGCTCCGCAAATGTAAGGAGAAAGCACAAGGTAACTACCTCATCGGTTGCCCCGATTTGGTGGAAGGTCTCGACGTTCTTGCCAGTCTGAAAGGCGCCGACAACGCCCTGATGGACACTATGATCGATCCCGAAGCTACCCTGCAACAATTGCAAGCAGTGAACGATGCTTACTTCAAGGCATTCGACCAGATATACGATATCATCAACGTGGACGGCGAAATGGCCTTTTGCTACTTCTCTATCTGGGGACCGGGCAAAGTGTCGAAACTGCAATGCGATATTTCCATCATGATATCGGAAGATGACTTCCGTACATTCGCCATCCCCTTCCTGCAGGAACAATGCAACCGGATAGACTATACGCTCTATCACCTCGACGGGGTAGATGCCATGCGCCATGCCGATGCCCTGCTCGAATTGGAAGGATTGAACGCCATCCAATGGACGCCCGGCGTAGGCCAACCGCAGGGAGGAGCTGCCTGCTGGTACGACCTCTACAAGAAGATCCTTGCCGGAGGCAAATCAGTGATGTGCAACTGGGTGACACTCGACGAGCTGAAACCGCTGCTCGACAATGTAGGCAACCAGGGATTGAACATCCAGATGGACTTCAAGCATGAACGCGAAATAGACGAAGCCCTGAAAATCATAGAATCTTATAGGTAATTGTCAACTGTCAATTAATATCATGGAAACACTTATCAAATTATCAACGGCCGACTTGCTGGTCATCTTCGCCTACATGGCGATATTATTGGGTGTCGCCTATTGGGCGAGCTTCGGTAAAAACAAGAAGAAAGAAGACAACCTCTTTCTGGCTAATAAATCGCTGGGATGGTTTGCCATCGGACTTACCATGTGGGGAACCAACGTAGGCCCATCCATGCTCATAGCCAATGCCAGTAGTGGTTTCGAGAAAGGAATTGTGGCAGGCAACTTCTCGTGGTATGCCTTTCCGTTCATCTGCCTGTTGGCGTTTGTTTTTGCACCGCGCTACTTGGGAGCACAAGTCACTACCCTGCCCGAATATATGGGTAAGCGTTTCGGCGAAACCACCCGTAAGTACCTGGCTTGGTACACCATCATTACTATTCTGATATCCTGGCTCGGGCTGACACTCTTTTCCGGAGGTGTATTCATGTCTCAATTGCTCGACCTGCCGTTGTGGGCTTGTATTGTCATTCTGGTGCTGATGTCGGCCGCCTTTACTATGGCGGGTGGATTGAAAGCCATCGCTTATACCAATGTATTCCAGATGCTGCTGCTCATCGGGGTATCCATCCTGCTCGTGGTAATGGCAGTCGACAAGCTGGGCGGTGTGGAGCGCATCATTGCCGATACGCCATCGAGCTACTGGAACCTCTTCCAACCATTAGAAGATAAAGACTTCCCGTGGTTAGCCATTTTGATTGGCTATCCCATTATGGGCGTATGGTTCTGGTGTACCGACCAGTCGATGGTACAATCCGTGTTGGGTGCCAAGAATCTGAAGAACGGCCAGCTGGGTGCCAACTTCTGTGCCTGGTTGAAGCTGATCGATATACCGTTGTTTATTCTTCCGGGTATTCTCTGCTTCCTGCTCATGCCCGGACTATCCAACTCTACCGATGCCTATCTGCAATTGGTCAAGGAGGTATTTCCGTCGGGACTTATTGGGCTCGTAGTGGTAGTGATGGTAGCTGCTTTAATCAGTACTATCGGATCGGCACTCAACTCGCTGAGTGCGGTATTTACCATGGATATCTACGTGAAGAACTTCAAGCCCGATTGTTGCAACAAGGAAATTACCCGCATCGGACGCATCGTGGTGTTGATTGGCGCCGCTGCATCGGTATTGCTGGCGGTGAGCTTCACATTGATTCAAGGACTGAGCTTTTTCAACATCTTCCAGTCAGTGTTGGGCTTCATTGCTCCGCCGATGGCCATCTCGTTCCTCTTTGCTGTATTCTGGAAACACACCACCGCACGGGCCGTAAACATGGTGCTGACGTACGGTACCGTGTTCAGTCTTGGTGTAGGTATTTTGTACTATTGCGGAGTGATATTTCCCGACTTACATTTCTTATATATATCATTTATTATCTTTGTAGCGTTGGGTATCTTTACCATGGTATGCTCGTTGGCAGACAAGCGTGCGGTAACAAGTGGCACCCTCGATTACAAGCCTGTTTTAGTGAAACCGAGTGTGAAGATAGCTTGGGCGGCGCTGATCGTAGTCATGGCCAGTCTGTATATCTTCTTCAACGGGAATTAAGTATTTAGAAACAATTAGAAATAGAACGTATGGAACCGATTTTAGAAAAGATTTTAGAGTGTGTAGAGTTTGGTAAGATTAATCTGGCAGCCGGTTATCCACCCCAAATGAAGGGGATGCCGGGAGCCGATGAATACACCAAAGAAGCATTGGAACAAGGGATTAATCCGAACGACATCATGAACCTGGCACTGATTCCGGCCATGAACAAAGTAGGGCAGAAGTTTACCGAGAACAAGATATTCGTTCCGCAGATGTTGCTCTCGGCCAAGGCGATGAATGCAGCCATGGAGCATCTCAAACCGTTCTTCAAGTCGGGTGAGGTGAAAAGAAAAGGCGTGTTTATTCTCGGAACCATTATGGGCGACTTGCACGATATCGGCAAGAACCTCGTTGGTATGATGGTCGAAGGTGCCGGTTGGGAAGTGATCGATCTCGGAATCGACGTGAAGACAGAGAAGTTTGTCGAAACCTTGCAGCAGTATCCCAATGCCGTAGTAGGTATGTCGGCCTTGCTCACTACTACGATGGTGAATATGGAACCTGCCATCAAGGCTATTAAGGAGCTATCTCCAAGTACTAAGATTCTCGTAGGCGGTGCGCCTCTCTCGGCTGATTTTGCTACTTCTATCGGCGCAGACGGATTTGCCAAAGATCCGCAGGAAAGCATCCAGTGGTTGGAAACTTGTGTAGCTTGATATTTTTTTTACCACAGAGTCACACAGAGTTCCACAGAGTTTTTATTTTTACCTACAGTAGAAAGCATAATTATAGACTCTGTGGAACTCTGTGCGACTCTGTGGTGAACCAATTAATAAATTAGCAATATGAACGTTATTAAACAATTTCAGGAAGCCGGTCGCCGGTTGGTGGTTCCCATCATGACGCATCCCGGTATCGAAGCATTAGGTTATACAGTGAAGCAAGCCGTAAGTGATGGACAGGTGCATTTCGAAGCCATCAAGTATCTGGCAAATAACTACGAAACAGATGCTTGTACCGTAATCATGGACCTGACGGTGGAAGCCGAAGCTTTTGGCGCTCAAGTAAATATGCCGGAAGAAGAAGTGCCGAGTGTCATCGGTCGTCTGGTATGCGATGAGGCATCGGTGCAAGCCTTGAACGTTCCCACGCTGCAAGCCGGACGCGTACAGGAGTACTTGCGTGCCAATAAACTGGCTGCCGAACAAATCAAGAACAAACCGGTGCTGTCGGGCTGTATAGGACCTTACTCATTGGCCGGTCGCCTGTACGACATGTCAGAGATCATGGTAGGTATCTACATCGAACCCGATACCATCAATGCCCTGTTAGAGAAGTGTACCGCTTTCCTCATCGACTACTGCATTGCCCTGAAAGCTACGGGAACAGCCGGGGTAGTAATGGCAGAACCTGCTGCCGGACTGCTCTCGAACGAAGATTGTATAGAGTTCTCTACCAAATACGTGAAGCAAATCATAGAGGCTGTACAGGATGATACATTCGCTGTGATTCTGCACAACTGCGGCAATACGGGACACTGCACCGAAGCCATGGTAGTCAGTGGGGCGAAAGCCTTGCACTTCGGCAACCGTATCGATATGGTCGAAGCCCTGAAGGAGTGCCCGTCGGATATACTGGCGATGGGTAACCTCGACCCCGTACTGGTCTTCAAACAAGCAAGTGCTGCCGAAGTAGCATCTGCCACTGCCGATTTGTTGAATAAAACGAAGGAATTTCCTAACTTTATCCTGTCGAGCGGTTGCGACCTGCCACCGCATGTACCTGCTGCGAACCTCGATGCTTTCTTCCAAACGGTTCGTGCTTACAACAAAGCATAATGCTTAATACATTTCAAACATATTATTTCACATTCAAAGAGGTGGCGCCGTCTGCCGGGGAGTTGTTGGACTTCCTGCAGGCGGCGGACTCGGATGAATCCCATCCGGTGCGCGCTTGTGTCGACGATTTGTTGGCTCGTCTTTCAAGCCATAACGGCATCATAGGCGGCTATGTTATCAAAGAAGTAATCGGACTAAATCTTCATGAAGGCACACTTACGATGACATCGATGCATTCGGAAACGGATACGATAGAACTAAACATCGGCCGTCAGGTGGCGCATTACCTGAAAGGATCTTCCCATATAGCCCTCTTCCTTTGTACGGCCGGCGAGATCTTTACTATCCTCAGTAAAGAACTGAATGTCAAGGGCGATTTCATGGAAGCTTTCGTAGCCGACTCTATTGGTTCTCTTACCGTGGAGCATGCCATGGATTGCATTCAGTTACAGTTAAATGAATGTATGAGGGAAGCCGGTCTCTCCATCACCAACCGGTACAGTCCCGGTTATTGCAACTGGCACCTGTCCGGACAAACCAATCTTTTTCATCTTATAGGCAGTAATCCGGTCGGTGTATCGCTTAGCGACTCCTGTTTGATGAGTCCCATTAAGTCGGTCAGCGGTATCATAGGTATTGGTCAAGGTATGCATAAACAAGAATATGGCTGCAAGGTCTGTGGTGATGAGGCCTGCATCTACCGTCAACGAAAGCATACTTCCCAAGCAACATAAAATTCAATCTCCCTTCTTTGTAGTACGAATTTACCATAAATGTGGTATTTCCCGTGAACCAAAATAGCAGTACTTTTGTCATTATAAATCACAGACCTCATTACCTTACCTCTCTCTATGAGAGAAACATGAAGGATTAACAGGTTAGGGTTATAAAAGTTTTTCCCTCCCTTGGGGGGAGGAAAAGGAATGAGGTTAACAAACGAACAAATGTTATGGAAAAGATTGCAAAGAATTTGACTGATTTGGTGGGCAATACTCCGCTCCTGGAATTGTCCAATTACAATGAAAGTAAAGGGTTGAAAGCCAAATTGGTAGCTAAGTTAGAATATTTCAATCCGGCAGGAAGTGTGAAAGACCGGATTGCATTGGCTATGATTGAAGATGCTGAAGCGAAAGGAGTCTTGAAAAAAGGGGATACGATCATAGAACCGACCAGTGGTAATACCGGTGTGGGGTTGGCATTCGTCTCTGCCTCTAAAGGATATAAACTGATACTGACCATGCCCGAAACCATGAGTGTGGAACGACGTAACTTGCTGAAAGCGCTGGGTGCACAATTGGTACTTACTCCCGGTGCCGAAGGAATGAAGGGAGCCATTGCCAAAGCTAACGAGTTGCAGGCAGCAACACCAGGCTCTATTATCCTGCAACAATTTGAAAACCCGGCCAATCCTGCTGTGCATGTTCGTACTACCGGACAGGAAATATGGCGCGATACCGATGGGCGAGTGGATATCTTTGTCGGAGGGGTAGGCACCGGTGGAACGATAAGCGGAGTAGGGCAGGCGTTGAAAGAACATAACAGTAAAATAGAGATTGTGGCTGTGGAGCCAACCGACTCGGCTGTATTGTCGGGTGGAAAACCGGGACCGCACAAAATACAAGGTATCGGCGCCGGGTTTATTCCCAAGATATACAATCCTGCTGTCGTCGATGAAGTGATTCAGGTGACGAACGATGATGCCATTCGTACCGGCCGTGAGTTGGCAGCTAAAGAAGGATTGTTGGTTGGTATCTCCTCCGGAGCAGCCGTATATGCCGCCCTGCAAGTAGCCCAACGCCCGGAGAATGCCGGAAAGACCATCGTGGTTTTACTACCCGATACCGGCGAACGTTATCTCTCCACTTTACTGTACGCCTTTGAGGAGTACCCATTATAAAAGCAAATGATACGCTGAAATAAGCGAAAAGATATTACCTAAACCTTACCTTATATAAATAGATGGAAGTATGAGTTATTAGTGCGGGGCGCCATACTCTTTAGCAGTGACGCTGTCGATAGGTACTTCCCAAATCTTCACATTGCGGACAGCCGGGTCGGAATACGAGAATTCCCGGCTGCTGTAATGTGACATGATGATGTTCAGCACCTCCCGCTTCTCTTCCATATCTTCTATAAACCCTACATTCCCCCGGCAGATGACGCTCTTGGCCTTCATTCGGTAACTGCATGCTACCTTGGGATGCTGGAATACGAGTTCGTGATCTACACTGAATGTGATACATACCCGGTTGTTGTGCGCCAACATGTCGATACTGCTTCCCGTAGGGCCGGAGTGCAGATAGATGACCCCATCGCGGTATCCGAAGTTCATCGGGATGACGTACGGGTTTCCTTCCAGGTCGGTGATTCCGACGAAACAGATGTCGCAACGTGAAAGAATCTCTTCAACCTGCTGCTTGTTTTCTATAACTATTGTTTTCATACGATTCTTGAAATGATTATTCGTTTATTTGCCAATGACCATACTTCGGAGTCCCTATGCGGGTTAAAACTCCTTTTTTCTTAAGTTCTGCAACGATCCGTTCGCATTGGCGAGAGCTAAGATTCAACTTTTCGGCAAGAATTTTTGCAGAAATGGTATTATCTTGTCGAATTAGCTTGAGAATACGTAGTTTGTTTTCTTCTCCGACATTATCTCCGACATTATCTCCGACATCTCCGCCAATTTGATCTACATCACCACCATCATTGTCCTGCTGCAACTCCTGCTGTAGCTCCTGCTGCTCTTTAAAGTCCTTTTTTACGAACTGTACCTGAAACGATAGTCCTACTTCTTTCCATTGCAATTCTATATTCGGATAACCAGCCATCTCCTCAGCCACTAACTTTAATCCATTGCCCCATTGGTCGATAATACCCATCCGCTTGAAGATAGGTGCAATTACCTTATTCCGGGCATCCGACTGCCGACTTTCCATAGCCGAGTAATCGATGGAAGGAGGCAATAAGCCGGGGCTTGTAATTTCCACCATGTCGTCATAAATAGCTACTTTTATATCCTTTCCTGTCAAAGTATAATCACGATGTACAACGGCATTCCGAATGACTTCGCGAATGGCTTTTATTGGATACTCCCACCGGGAGACTGTGTAAACTCCTTCTACCGTAGCTCCTTTGTTAATGTGCCGGAGTACAAAGTTATATGCCTCTTCTGCTTGCAAACCGATGTGTGTATCAACGCTTTTTTGGTCGATAAACTCTTCCGTTCGTGTTCCTTTGAAGCGGGCACATTCCACCTTGGCATTAGGAAAAAACTCATTCCGCAATACGTCATCAGAAAACAGAAGCAATGCATGTGTAGGGTACTCTTTTCCCTGCATTTCTTTGGTGAGTTCCAATTTACGTATTGCCTGTGGCGTCAGGTCCTCCTGTGTTTTCTCTTTAAAAAGCTGTTTGAAGTTGTCGATGTTTATCTTATCGGCAGTTTGCTCCATGATCACTTCACTGTCGAAAGATACATTTCTGCGTTTACGTTCCAATTCGGCAATAATGGCATCGTCAGCTAACCGGTTATTAGAGCCTACCCGTATATAGGTGCCTTGCAGCTTTCCTTTCTCTTTCAGGTGGTAGGGCGGCATACTTCCCCGATAGATATGTATCTTTATCAAATGCTTGTCATCGACAGTCAGGAAAGATATTTCAGGGAGAATGGCGGGATAGCATCTATCATAAATCAGATTACTGATTTGTTCTTCCAGACTTGTCAGGTCATCTTCGGGTAAGCCGACAATGGTGCGGGGCTGGTTATTTATACCAATGTATATATCACCTCCGGCATCATTGGCAAAGGCGATAGTTGTCTTTGCTATGTCGGAATTAGCAGGAAGTTCGGCTTTAAATTCAAGCCGCCGTCCTTCGGGTTGGGTTATGGTTCCGTGGATGCTCATGGATCAACAATATGACTTTATGAGCAAAGGTAATGAATTTTGGTTACTTGAAATGTTTCTTCTGTATTTTGTTGGGTATTCTTCCCCTCAAGCGATGTAGTAATGACTATTTGGCCATCTTAGTATGTACAATAATAGCTCCGTTTGCACCGCTGGAACCATACACACTCGCATCTTTCATTACTTCGACATAATCCACATCGTTTAAGCTGATCCCTTCAAAAGAAGGAACTTGTACATTGTCTAAGATGAAGATTGGGGTTGAGCTTGCGGTAAAGCTTCTCGTACCACGAATATTTACATCCATACTATTCCCCTGTGCACTGCTTCCAGTAATATTCAATCCGGGGATACGTCCTTGTAGAGCTGAGATTACATCGTGGTAACCACTTCTGCGAAGTTCATCGCCGGCAATTATATTACTGACTCCAGTGTGTTCTCTTCGACTTATATAGCCGAAGCCCAGGTCAACCAGTTCCATGTCTTCTTTAGCCTGAATGTTTTTCTCATCGGCCAGACGGATACTCATACTCTTTCTTCCCCCTACCGGTATATAATAGATTTTTGTCTTTATTAGAATCTTCAGCGTATCATTAGGCATGATATTTGTTAAACCAAATTGCCCTTTTTTATTCGTTAAGGCATAATCTCTGGGTGTCTTGACATATACACGCGCATTTTTGATCGGTTTGCCCGACATGTCCAATAATAAACCATTGAAGGGAACCTTACGCTGTGCGTTTGCTCCCAGGCAGACTAAAAACAAAGTCAATAAAACAAAACATATCTTTTTCATATCTTCTTAAATTAAATTAAACCCTTTCGGGCATCGACTGCTGGTGTTAACCTGGCAGCGATGCCCTTTGAGCTTTTCCCGGTTTCCAATCTAAAACCTTACCCCAATTATTGGGGCACTAATACCTTCCTTACATGTTTAATTAAAAAAACGCTTAACCCCATTAAGCTTTTATTTGATGCTTTCTAAGCCTGATTTAGCTGTTGAACCGTATCCATTATCCCCATATTCTTCTGCGTTCAGGATTGTAGACAAGAAGTCATATGATACCGGACGGTTGTAATGGTAGGGTTTAAAGGATGCCGCTGCCCGTTTGTTGTGTTTAGCCAGGCGGGTTTCGAACGCATTGTGACGTTTCAGCAAAGCCCAGCGGCTAAACTCACCACATAATTCACGGGCGTATTCGTCAAAGATCGTTTCTTCATCAGCCGTAGTGAGCTTCCATGCCGACTCGGGTACGCCCGGACGTGCTGCACGTTGGCGAAGGACATTCAGATACCCGGCTGCTTTTGCTCCGTTGCCTAATTGTTGTTCGGCCTCAGCAGCCAACAAATAAATTTCGGCCATACGAATGATAAACATGTCGCCCGACTTTATTTGTAAATTACTCCCTACAAAACAACCCGTGAACGACCAGTTGAACTTTATCAGCGGTGGACAAGCTGCCGAAGAAGTTTTACCATTGCCAATATTGGGTGGATTACCTAATTCACTACCTTGGGCCACACCGCCGTAAGGATAATCATTCGAATCGTACAAATCTCTCAATACCACCACCGGATAGAGACATTGGCTCTTATCTGCCAAAGGTTCGTGAACAAACACCGTATTTACATGATTATCATCTGCTGCTACCGGATAAGGGATAGCATACGCTTTAGTAGAACCGGAATAGCCGGGTTTGTTAATCTCTGCTGACGAAGGAGCTACTGTCAGCAACTTGCTTATGTCACCGGAAGTTTCACCTTTCGGCCATATTTTAGCCGGATATTGGTTACCGGCAAATGAGGAAGGTATGGCATCACAGTCGGCATACGGATAGATAGTTTTACCTATATGCGCTGAATTGATACCATACTTTAAGCACACCTCTTCCTTTAGTTTCATCTGGCCGGCATTGTATGCTACCCAACCACATTGTGCCATACTCCATTCGGCCCATGCGTGTTGGAAAGAATATTCCCAACGTCTGTCCCATTCGGGATTAAAACAATACATCAAGTATTTGGATGGCATCCAGTTCTGGCTATTGAGGCGGCCATAGAAATACCCCTTATCACCTGGGTTGTGATTGCTGTTAAAGAACTCCGAGTAATGTCCACCGGTAGAATAAGCCGAAAGTTTATTGTCTTTTGTCATATACTGCCATGCAGACGCATTAGCATCTGCTCCACCCGCAATCATTAATGCCTCTTTGTTGGTCCGATTGTTTGCATCAGCCCACATGTCTGCAATATCCGTATATAAATGGGCACCATACGAGGCTGCATTACTGATTAAATCTTCAGCCGTTTCGGCTGCCAGTTGCCAGTATTTGTTTGCATCGTTATATTTGCTATGTCCTAAACCGGCGCGCTGGGCATACACCCGGGCCAGTAAGCCCTTAGCCGACTTCTTGGTCATACGCGCTTTGTGGTCTTTGTAAGGTTCAATTTTTAAAATCGGAATGGCTTCGGTCAGGTCTTTTATAATCTGATCATAGAATTCCTCTTCACTACTACGTTTTGGGTAGAGATCTACGATACCTGTTACACTGGAACTACTTTCCAGATTCAGGGTTACCGGTCCAAAGTGGGCAACTAAAATGGAATAATACAATGCACGAAGAGTTTTTGTTTCTGCTACCAGTAATGCAATCGTTTCTGCATCGCCATCTCTCAGGTTCGGCGCTTCATTGATCACCGTGTTACAATTCGAGATCATTGAATAACACTGTTTGAACAATTTCTGAAAGTTATTCGTACTGGTGGTAGCATCTTCGTAGCAAAATATTTGTTTGCTACCCGTACCGTTCGACTTGGGCAACCACAAGTCTGTTCCACCTTCCGCAACGTACATCCAGTCGGAAGCCGTATATAGCTGATCATTCAAACACGTATAGCTATATGCTTGCAAACCGCTCCACGCATCAAAAGCTGTCAATGAGGCATCACCGGCGCTTGGATTTTCTTCATCCAAGCTACAAGCATTCAGTACCATGCCCAGAGAGGCTGTGAGTACTATTTTATATAATATCTTCTTCATATTTCTCATCAAATTTTAAAGGGTTAAAACGATAGGCTTAATCCGAACACGAGTTGCTTAGTCAATGGGAAATCCATATCTCCGCCCATTTCCGGGTCGTAGTTTTTCAGCAAATGATTTTTGGCTTTTACCAACGGATTGGTAATTGTTCCATAAAGCCGTAAGTTATTGATTCCTATTTTGCGGCAATAACTTGCCGGCATGTTATATCCCAATGTGATATTCTTGATTTTAAAGAACGAGCCATCCACATAAGCTAACGAGGTATAATATTCATCACTCTTCCAGTCACGACTGGAATTCAACGCCGGGAAATCGTTCGACGGATTGGTAGATGTCCAGTAATTGAAATGTGACGGGAAAGCGCCACCTTTGGAACTATACCAGGTAATGGGCTCATAATAGATCATTTGTCCCTGACGCCAATACATATAAATACTTAAATCAAAGTTCTTATAGGTAAATGTATTCTGGAATCCCAACGACCAATCCGGAGCATTGTGTCCGATCATCTGTTTGTCGTCTGCATTCACCGAATAGGGATTTTCTGCGTCATATCTGTTTGTTTCTACCGAACCATCTTCCTGGACATACGATTTCTCCCACACGCCATCACTGATTTTCTTCATGTTGGGTACATCTACCTTTAGGTCACCTGGAAGTTTCCCAAATGCCGCAGCATCCTTTTCTTCGCCATACTGCCAAACGCCTGCTATTTTATAAGCGCGATACGAATTAATCGGATGACCGATATTTAACGTATAATCTTCGTTGGTTATGAATTCGGCAGCACCTGCACCCAATGAGGTAACCTTTTCCTTATTCTTTGAATAAGTGAACGTACTGGTCCATGAAAAATCTTTTGTCATCACATTACGAGTGGTCAATGTCATTTCCAAACCGGTGTTTTTGGTTTCGGCAATGTTCTTATTGATCTTATAATATTCTGTAGCCGTATATCCTCCATTGATAATAGGTACACTTTGTTCCCAAATAACGCCTTCGGTATTCGTAACATAGTATTCGGCAGTCAACTCAATCCGGTTATTCAGGAAGGATGCGTCAATACCGATATTCGTGTTTTTCGAACGTTCCCAGGTCAACATGGCATTCGAGAGTTTTTTCGGATAGGAGTATTTTGTAAGCTGTTCCTTTCCTAATCCCATGATTCCTTGTTCGAGGATAGACCAGGAATCGTAAGCGCTAATACCTGCCGCACCTGTTTCGCCGTATCCTGCACGAATCTTCAAATTACTCAACCAATCATGCGTTGACTCCATGAAACGTTCGTCAGAGATTCTCCAACCTACCGAAGCTGCTGGAAAAGTAGACCAACGTACATCTTTTGCCAATTTAGAGTTTCCATCATGACGAACCGATGCTGATAACAGGTACCTTCCTAAATAGGAATAATTCAAGCGACCTACAAGTCCCATTGCTTTGCCCATCGAATAGCTTGAAGTAACCGATTTGTTGCCGATGGCAGCTCCAAGGTTAGTCCAGTAATACGTATTGCTGGTAATACCTACTGCTTCTGATTTTGATTTTTCAGACTGACTGTCGGAATAAGTTGTTACCCCGGTCAGCGTAAATTCATGATCGTTTGCTACCTTAAAATTGTACGTTAAGATATTCTCCCAACTATAACCCCATGAACGGCTATTCTCAACAGAAGCCGAGGTATAATTGGCCAATGTTTCTTTGGGAGCATTCAATGCCCCTGTGCCGGCCACATCGTAGAACTGATACGAACCATATCCGACAAACTTGTTTTTTGTAGAGTATCCCCAGTGTGCATTCAGGCGTGATTCCCAGGTTAGACCCTTCATTGGGGTAATGCGTATATACGGTTGGAAATAAATATTGAAACTATTGGGATTGTCACGATATACACTGCGGTCCTGATTCAACAGCAAATTCACCTGCTTATTGTCATCGACAATGGGATATTCATTGACCGATCCGTCTTCTTTATACAGCTTACCAAAAGGGTTAGCTCTTAACGCATTGGCCAATTTACTGGATGTTTTCTCCTGGGTACTATATGAACCTTGTACGTGCAAACCGGATGAAAACCACTTATTGGCTTCATAGTTCAAACGAATGGTGGTAGAATATAATTTGTATTCATCATTCGTGTATTGTCCTTTCTCATCAGAGTAGTTTAAAGAGAAATAGGCCTGCGTTTTTTGAGTTCCCCCCGATAAAGAAAGAGAATAGTTCTGTACAGTGGCCGTTTGCATCAACGCATCGGCCCAGTCAACAATCTCACCTCTTTCCAGCGCTTCCTTTGCCACGCGATCCATAATATCGTCTTCATCAATCGTTCCGGCTTCTTGCTGTGCATACAAACGGGAATACACCCATTGTTCGGCATTGTTCATCTTAGGAAGTGTTGACCATCCGTTAAATCCTACGTACGAGTTGAAATTTACACTCATTTTACCTTCCTGCCCCTTTCGGGTAGTAATGATCACCACACCGTTCGAGCCGGAAGAACCATAAACGGCAGTAGAGGAAGCATCTTTCAATACTTCGATACTTTCGATATCGTTCGGATTTAATGTGGAATAGTCGCCTGGCATTCCATCGATAATAAACAACGGATTACCTGAAGCTGTAATGGAGCGGTTACCACGTAACTGCATTTCAACGCCTTGACCTGCCTGACCTGATTTTTTGATGATGTCCAAACCTGCTACACGTCCCTGCAAAGCCTCCATGGGGTTCACAGTTGGAGTCATTGTTATCACATCACTTTTTACCGAAGAAATAGCTCCGGTCAGGTCGCGCTTCTTCACCGTACCATAGCCAATAACTACGACCTCCTCCATCATTTTAGAGTCTTCTTCCAAAACAATATTAATATGAGATCTTCCTTTCACCTGTACCGTTTGAGTCTTCATACCTACGTAAGAGATCTCAATCGGATGATTCCCTGAAACTTTCAATACAAACTTACCATTCAAGTCCGTAATTGTACCACTTCCTGTCCCTTTCTCAACGACAGAAGCACCTATAATAGGTTCTTCTGAGGTATCTTTCACTGTTCCCGATATTTGTTGTGCCGACACACTAACACATAGGAACATAAAGAACAGAGCTAACCCAATTCGTGTGTTCTTCAAATTACTAGCATTCTTCATTGATTTTAATATTAGTTTTAATTAATTGATAAATAACAAGCATTATTCAAGCGCAAAAGTATTTACTTGAGGACTTTTCATTTTGTAATCGAGTACAATCTTTGTGTAAAAGCGTCTTTCTGGCATAATGTTTACCAGTTTTTCCCAATTATACTTTATGAGATACACGCGCTTGTTTGTAACTGTTTTTATATGTGGAATCTTAGGTTTCATCAATTGTTACGGACAATTGCAGTATATCAGTACCCAATATAAGATTGAGGATGGAGTACCCCAACAAACCATAAACAGAATCATCAAAGACAAAGAAGGGTATATGTGGTTTGCTACATGGAACGGGGTATGTCGTTTTGATGGACATTCATTTGTGACTTATCGATCGTTGCCCGGAGATTCGAATGATTTGACAACTAACCGTATTCAGTATATAAGAGTAGATGCCAACAATAACTTATGGATATTAGATGACCAGAAAAATATTTACCGCTTTTATCCGGAGAGTAATAAATTCCAGCGATTCATGCCACAAACAGCTCCTATTGGTGAAATATTCACCTTGTCGGATGGGGATACATGGTTGTCTCAAATAGATGGAAGCTTACTTAGAGTCAACATAGATGGGGAAAAGATGAATTGCCAACAAATCTTAGACAGTTCATCCGGAATTCGAAATGTGATAACTCTTGTTCATGAAAAAGATATTATATGGATTATTGCAGATAAAGGGATTTACAAATTCTGCAAAAAGAGTAATAAGCTAACACCGCAGCTATTCTCAGAAAGTAGCTTTTACTGTTTCAGAAAATGGATGAATAAGTTTGTTATTGGCTCCGATAAAGGACAACTCTATGTTTATGACCCTCAAGCGAATACATGCTCCATTGTAAAGTTTAACACAGCCAATAAACTAAAGCGGATCAGACCTTATGATACTAAACACCTCATGGTTATAGCTGAGAATGACGGCTTCTTTCTGACGGATGGTTGTCAAAATGAAGGCACCCACTATACTACTTCCAATAAATTACTAAGCAATCAGATCAATGCAATCTATGATGATGAAAACCAGAAGCATATATGGTTGGCCTACGAAAATACGGCTAAGATAACCCGCATCGATCCATTTAGCTCATACCATAAACATTATCAACTGAAGGAACAGGAGAGCAACAACTTAAATCGCCACATATCACAAGATTCATACGGCCGGTTATGGATATGCACTAAAGAGGACTGTCTAAACTATTATGATGAAAAGTTAGATGATTTTCTACCCTTTTCAGTCAGCAGAATCAATTGTGAGTCGAAATATATGAAAGCTAAAAGGGTCCTTTTTGATGATCAAAGCAATTTATGGATATCTAAACATCCCAAAGGATTGGTAAAGGTGTCTTTTAAGAAAGACCTGTTTACTCTTCTGGCACCCACTGTCAACGAATATACAGCAATCGATAATGAATTGAGATGTGTTATGAGGGATGTGGATCATAATATCTGGGTAGGAACTCAAAATGGAGACATTCAACTATACGATGCCAACAAGAACTTTATTGGTTTTTTGAATTCAACAGGGAAATTATCGCAAAGGGCTGAGAACTTTGGACCTGTATATGCTTTGCTGCAAGACAAAGAAGGGTGTATATGGATCGGTACACACAATGACGGGCTCATGAAATTGACTCCTCAAAACAAATTAACCTATCAAATCAAATACTTCAAAGAAAACCCAACCTCTACATTCGCTCTCAACAGCAATACAGTGACCTCATTGAAAGAAGATCGGAAAGGACGTATTCTGATTGGTACATTAGGTAGAGGTCTCAACTATATAGAGAAAGATGAAAACGGAAACGAGCGATTTATTCATTCCGGAAATAAACTGTTGGATTATCCTTCCCGTTTTTCCGGGATCAGAAATATTTGTGTAGACCATCAAAATAATATTTGGTTAGCCACAACATCGGGCATACTGCTTTGCAAATGGGAGAAAGACGGACTGGCCTATACTCCTATTGTGAAGGATAGTAATGTGAAAAACAGCCTTAGCTGTGACAATGTCTCTGATATATTTCAAAGCAGCAAGAAAGAGATCTTTGTCGCTACTTTTGGAGGAGGGATCGATAAGTTGACAGGATTTAGCAAACAAAACAATGGAATTTTTAGAAACTATTCCACTTCCGGAATGCTTTCTAATGTTCCGTTTACTTTGTCGGAAGACCAGGAAGGTAACTTGTGGATACCTTCAGAGGATGGTTTGTACCGGTTGTTTACCCAAAATGATTCTACCGAAATATATGATAACAGATTCCTGCCCGAAGAAATAATGTTCACAGAATGCAGGGCCTTCCGTCTTTCAGACAACGAAATATTATTTGGAACTGACAAAGGATTATTATCACTTAATCCTCTAAAAATGAAACGGGACACTTATACATCCAATCTTATTATTGCAGATATACATGTGAATGGAAAAGAAACAAGATCTCTCATGTCTTCTACAGGTATCGTTCTTAGTCATAAAGAAAAATCATTCAGCATCGACTATGAAGCGCTTGATATGAAATTTCCCAATAACATAGAATATGCCTATCGTTTGGAGGGGTTTGATGATTGGAATTATGTGAAAAATAACAGAAAAGCAGTCTATACCAATATTCCTAAAGGGAAGTATGTTTTTCAAGTAAAGTCGACCAATAGCGATGGTGTGTGGAGTGATAAAATAAGTGAACTCCCTATCACCGTATTGCCTTCCTTCTGGGAATCCATTTATGGTATTATTCTTTATATACTTGTATTTGTTTTGGTTGTTGCTATTTCGACATATATCTTATTTATATTCTACAAACTCCGAAACCGGGTTTCGGTAGAGAAGGAGATTTTAAACATAAAAACAAAGTTCTTTACGGATATTATTCACGAACTCCGTACTCCTTTTACCTTGATAGTGGCTCCGATAGATCACATGCTTGTGCAAAAAGACATAAGTCCTGTTATACAGCAAGATTTATCATTGGTAAAACGGAATGTCAAACATACGTTGAAGATCATTAACCAGGTGCTCGATCTTCAGAAGATACAAAAAGAATCCCGGCTTACTGTACAAAGAATAAAGATAGAACCATTCATTGAGCATATTATAGACAACTTTCGATCCATTGCCATTCAACGGGAAAGTGAAATCATATTTCAGGCTGAAAACTCACCGATCTTTTTATGGGCAGATCCGGATAAACTCGAAAGCATTTTATTCAATCTGATTACAAATGCGTTCAAATATTCGCCCAAAGGAACAGTTGTAAAATTGTCCGCCCAAGAAACGGAAACGAAAATCATTCTTCAAATCTCGGATCAGGGATATGGCATCAGTCAGGAAAGGCAGAAGAATGTGTTCAACAGGTTTGAGAATTATATCAGTTCTGACATATTCAAACAACAGAGTACAGGCATCGGTTTGTCATTAGTGAAAGAGCAAGTGGAATTACATAAAGGAACGATTAGCTTACAAAGCAGGGTAAACGAAGGTTCCACTTTCACCCTGACATTCTGTAAAGGGAAAGAACATTTTGCTACCGGAACAGAATTTATCCTGACCGATTACGACGAACAACTTCAATCCTATAAAGAAGAGGGTTTGTTTCTGAAAGAAATTTATGAAACAGAAGAAGGAGATAAAGATGGCGACAAAAACACTATTCTGGTAGTGGATGATAATAAAGAGCTACTCTCTTTCTTGTACACTATTTTGTCGGAAGAGTTCCGTGTCATTACAGCTTCCAACGGAAAAGAAGGGTTGGAAAAAGCGATCAAATACCTACCCAACATGATTGTAAGTGATGTGGTGATGCCTGAGATGGCTGGAACCGAAATGGTTAAGAAGTTGCAATCAAATACTTCTACCTGCCATATACCTATTGTGTTGCTCAGCAGTAAAGCGGATGTACAGAATCAAAACGAAGGGTTGGAACTGGGCGTGGACGATTACATAACCAAGCCATTTAGTGCCAGTTATCTGGTAACAAAAATATGGAGTATTATTAAACAAAGAAAGCGTATCCAGGCGTTATACTATTCACAATTAATAAAAAATAGTGATGAAGATAGTATGGACTCCGAAGAAAAAGAAAAGTTGCAATTACTCCCTAAGGCCGATAAAGATCTGCTCGACAGGATTGTTTCCTTTATTGAAGAGCGTTTGGATTCTCCGGACTTGACAATAGACGCACTTGTCGATGAAGCGGGTATCAGCCGTTCTGCTTTGTTTAAAAAGATGAAAACACTCATAGGTATACCGCCAATGGATCTTATTAAAAACATACGTTTGAAGAAAGCGGCCGAATTCATTAAAGAAGGATCGGATAACTTTACGCAAATAGCATATAGGACCGGATTTAGTGACTCCCAATATTTCAGCAAATGTTTTAAACAAACATACGGGGTAACTCCTACAGAGTATAAGAAAAATCAATCAGCCCTATGATTGAGTGAAATGAATAATGCCGCTACTTGGAAACAGCATTCCAGTAGCGGCATTATTCGTTAATGCAACTGCACTATACCAGTGCGAAGTCCAATTGCTTCTTTTCCAGATTAGCGCGGGCTACTTTGATGGTAATCGCATCGCCCAGACTATACACCCGTTTGGTACGGCGTCCGCGCAGGCAGTAATTCTTCTCATCGAACTCGTAGAAGTCATCGTCCAGGTCGCGGATAGGGACCATGCCCTCGCACTTGTTTTCATTAAGCTCTACATACAAGCCCCATTCCGTTACGCCGGAGATCACGCCATCGAAAGTCTGACCGAGGCGTTCGGTCATGAACTCTACTTGCTTGTACTTCACTGAAGCCCGTTCGGCACTGGCTGCAATCTGCTCCATGTTCGAACTATGGTCGCACAAGTCTTCGTACTTCGTTTCCGATACGCTACGTCCGCCATCGAGATACTTTGTCACTAAGCGATGCACCATCATATCCGGGAAACGGCGGATGGGCGATGTGAAGTGTGTGTAATATTCAAAAGCCAGTCCGTAGTGACCGATGTTGTGTGTAGAGTAACGCGCCTTCTGCATCGAACGGATGGAAACCGTCTCGATAAGGTTCTGCTCCTTCTTTCCCTGTACATCGTCCAGCAAATGATTGATAGACTTGGATATTTCTGTCTTCGTGCCGCTGGTACGCAGGCGATAGCCGAACCGGGCGATGAATTGTGCCAGGTTATCGAGTTTCTCCGGATCGGGCAGGTCGTGGATACGGTAGGGGAGTACCTTGGCCTTCTTGCCTTTGGGCACCTTGCCGATGGCTTCGGCTACAGTACGGTTGGCTAATAGCATGAATTCTTCGACCAGCTTGTTGGCATCCTTCGACTCTTTGAAATAGACACTCAGCGGTTTACCCTTTTCGTCTATTTCGAACTTCACTTCATAGCGGTCGAAGTTGATGGCTCCGGCAGCAAAACGTTTATCACGTAGTGCCTTGGCGATGGTATCCATCATTAGAACTTCTTCTTTAAAGTCGCCTTCTTTGGTCTCGATGATCTGTTGTGCTTCCTCATAGGTGAAGCGGCGGTCGGAGTTGATCACTGTGTGCACGATGCGCGAGTGACGCACTTCGCCCTTCTCCGTGATATCGAAAATCACCGAATAGGCCAACTTCTCTTCGTTCGGGCGGAGCGAACAGATGAAGTTGCACAGACGTTCCGGGAGCATCGGGATGGTGCGGTCCACTAAGTAAACCGACGTGGCACGCTTTACAGCTTCTTTGTCGATGATGCTATCCTCTTTGACATAATGCGTCACGTCGGCGATGTGTACACCTACTTCCCACAATCCGTCTTTCAGCTTGCGGATAGAAAGTGCATCGTCAAAATCTTTGGCATCCTTCGGGTCGATGGTGAAAGTTGTTACCTGGCGGAAGTCTTCGCGGCGGGCAATCTCTTCGGCGGTGATCTCAGCCGGAATCTTGTCGGCTGCATTCTCTACAGCTTGCGGATAGACATATGGTAGTCCGAACTCGGCCAGGATGGCATGCATCTCAGTGGTATTATCGCCTGCTTTCCCCAGAATATCGATCACCTGACCGATGGGATTCTTTGCCTTATCGGGCCATTCCACCACTTTAACGATGGCTTTGTCGCCCGTCTTTCCATTCTTGAGCCGTTCCTTCGGAATAAATATGTCATTGGCCAGGGTGCGATTCTCGGTCACTAAGAAAGCATACGACTTTCCTACCTCGAGTGTGCCCACGAATGTGTCGTTAGCACGTTCCAGTATCTCGATTACCTCACCTTCGGCCTCTTTATTCTTGCGTTTGGCATAGACGGCAATACGTACTTTGTCGTTGTTCATGGCGTGTGCCGAATTGCGTTCGGCTATGAAGATGGCTTCACCACCCTCCTCGGGAACAAATGAATTCTTCCCGTTGCTCTTCCGGTGGAATGTTCCGGTGAGTTCCTTTCCATGGGTTTTAAGGCGATAACGTCCTTTATCTATTTCAGAGATATAGCCATCATCGAGCATTTCGTGCAGGATATCCACACACAACATTTTCTGCGGATGCGTAGTGAGTCGCAGTTCTGCAAAGATATATTTCATGCTGAGCACCTCGTCCTGACGCGACTGGATAAAGTCCATCAATAAGTGAGCCAAGTCTTTTTTATTCATCCGTTTGCCGGCCTTTTTTTCTCTTTTTTCTTTCTTCTTTGCCATACATTGATTGGTTTTGGAGTTCGTTTAGATACAAAGTAAGCGATTAAACCTGAATTATTCAAGATTTTCACTACTTTTGCTTTGTCTTATGACATAAACAACAAAAAGAAGATCAAAAAGTCGCCGGGCAGAAGATATTTAGTAATAGATACGTAAACATATACCGGACACACTAATACATTAACAAATTAATCTTATGGCAAGTATTTTAGTGACAGGAGCAAGTGGATTTATCGGTAGTTTCATCGTCGAAGAAGCGTTGAAGCGTCGTTTCTCCGTTTGGGCCGGTGTCCGCTCGACGAGTAGCAAGAAGTATTTGCGCGAACGTAAGATTCACTTCCTGGAGCTTGACTTTGCCCATCCCAATGAACTCCGCGCCCAACTCTCCGGGCATAAAGGAACGTACAGTAAATTTGATTACATTATTCACTGTGCCGGAGTGACGAAGTGTACCAACAAGAAGGAGTTCGACTTTGTCAATTATTTACAGGCCCGTTATTTTGTCGATACGTTGAGGGAGTTGAATATGATTCCGAAACAGTTTATTTATCTAAGTTCATTAAGTGTGCTTGGACCTGTGCGCGAGAAGGGTTATACGCCGATTGATGAGTCGGATACTCCGGAACCGAATACTTCGTACGGGCTTAGCAAGTTAAAGGCCGAATTGTATATACAAAGCATTCCGGGCTTCCCCTACGTGATTTATCGTCCTACGGGAGTATACGGTCCCCGGGAGACGGACTACTTTATGATGGCACAATCCATCCGGAAGCATTTGGACTTTTCGGTAGGCTTCCGCCGGCAAGACCTCACCTTTGTATATGTGAAGGATGTGGTGCAAGCTATATTTAAAGGTATTGACAAACAGGTAGTTCGCCGCTCCTATTTCCTGAGTGATGGAAATGTGTACAATAGCCGTGCTTTTTCCAAACTAATACAAAAAGAATTAGGCAATCCATTTGTTATTCATATTAAATGCCCGTTAATTGTTCTAAAAGTTATATCTTTGCTGGCCGAATCCATTGCAGGTGTCTCCAATAAACCGAGTACGCTGAATTCGGACAAATATAACATAATGAAACAAAGAAACTGGCAGTGCGACATCACTCCTGCCATCAGAGAGCTGGGTTATGTACCCGAATACGACCTGAAGAAAGGAGTGAAAGAAACCATTGCATGGTATTTAGAAGAAGAATGGCTTTAGATTTATTTAAGCGCGTGGAGACACGCAAAGGGCTGTTTGCCGTAGAGAAGGTAACCCTCATATATACCTTGTTAACCTCTATCATGATCTTGGTCCTCTTTCAGCGGATGGATCATCCGTGGCACATGCTGATAGACCGGGCCATGATTACCGGCATGACGTTTCTGCTCATGTACCTTTACCGGTTGGCGCCTTGCAAATTCTCTGCTTTTGTGCGTATTGCCATTCAGATGAGCCTGCTTTCCTATTGGTATCCCGATACGTATGAGTTCAACCGTTTCTTCCCCAACCTGGATCATATCTTTGCTACAGCCGAGCAGTTTATGTTTGGCGGGCAGCCTGCCATCTGGTTCTGTCATGAACTGCCTTACAAGTGGGTGAGCGAGGCATTCAACCTGGGTTATTTCTCTTACTATCCCATGATTCTGCTGGTGACGATGTTTTACTTTATATTCCGGTTCGACTTGTTCGAGAAGTTGTCGTTCGTACTTGTTACCTCGTTTTTTATTTACTACCTTATCTATATATTCGTACCGGTGGCTGGTCCGCAGTATTACTTCCCGGCTATCGGGCTGGACAATGTGGCGAATGGTGTTTTCCCGGCTGTCGGCGATTACTTCAATCATCACCAGGAACTGCTCCCCGGACCGGGTATCGACGACGGGTTCTTCTATAACCTGGTCGAAGGTTCGCAACAGGTAGGCGAGCGTCCTACGGCTGCCTTCCCCAGTTCGCATGTCGGTATCTCTACCATCCTGATGATCATGGCATGGCGCGGAAGCCGGAAGTTCTTTCTGTTCCTTATGCCGTTCTATTTACTGCTTTGCGGCGCCACGGTGTATATCCAGGCACACTACGTAATTGATGCTATTGCCGGTTTTATCTCTGCATTCATCCTTTATATAGCGGTGACGAAGATGTTCAAACTTTGGTTTGCTGTGCCGATGTTTAAGTGAAAATCTCCTTTTATTTTCTCCTTTTCGGTGAATAAACACAATATTCGTCCGAAAAAATGTGTGAGTATTACATTAATTCGTCCGAAAAAGTGTATGTTTGTACATTAATTCGTCCGAAAAAGTGTGAAGTATGGAAAGAGATGCATTGAAACTATTACAGAAATGGAAAGAACAGAAGGATCGTAAGCCTCTGATTCTTCGTGGAGCACGACAGGTGGGAAAGACCTGGCTCATGAAAGCGTTCGGAGCGGCTTGTTATAAAGAAGTTGCTTATGTTAACTTTGAGAACAACCGGCAACTGCGTTCCTTGTTTGAATCCGACTTTTCCATTGAACGGATTCTGCTTGCTATCGAGGCTGTGACAGGGATAAATGTTCAGCCGGATACAACATTGATCATTTTGGATGAAATACAGGAGGCTCCTAAGGGGCTGACGGTATTGAAGTATTTCTATGAGAATGCTCCTCAGTACCATGTGATTGCAGCCGGTTCTTTGTTGGGAGTTGCTTTACACCAGGGAACTTCATTTCCGGTAGGGAAGGTCGACTTTGCCGATTTATATCCGATGACTTTCCATGAATTCCTGATGGCTATGGGCGAAGGCAAACTTGTCAAGCTGCTGGATAATCGGGATTGGACATTGATTACCCTTTTCAAGGAGCAACTGATCAGTCTGCTACGGCAATATTATTATGTAGGAGGGATGCCCGAGGTGGTGCTGTCTTATATAAAAGAAAAGAATCTGGAACGGGTTCGTCAGTTGCAAAATAATATCCTCAATGCGTACGATCAGGACTTCTCCAAGCATGCTCCCGTACCGGAAGTACCCCGCATCCGGATGGTATGGAACTCGATTCCCGCACAGTTGGCTAAGGAGAACAAGAAATTTGTTTATGGCTTGCTCAAAGAAGGAGCCCGGGCCAAGGAGTTTGAACTGGCTATTGGCTGGTTAGTCGATTGTGGGCTGATATATAAGATACAACGGGTGAAGAAGGCGGCTGTACCATTGAAGATTTACGAAGACTTTTCAGCTTTTAAACTGTATATGCTGGATTGTGGATTATTGGGTGCTATGACCTATGCTCCCGCTGCTGCCATGCTGGTAGAGAACAAGATCTTTTCCGAATTCAAAGGGATGTTTTCTGAGCAATATGTGTTACAGCAGTTGACTGCTCTTCCTTCGTTGCCCATTTATTACTGGAGTAGTGACCGTTCAGATGGGGAACTTGACTTTGTATTGCAGTCGGGAACTGAAATTTATCCGGTGGAGGTGAAAGCGGAAGAGAATCTTCATGCAAAAAGCCTTCGTTCATTCGTTAACCAGAATCCGGAATGGAAAGGAATCCGACTTTCCATGTCCGACTATCGGGAAGAAAGCTGGATGACCAATGTGCCCTTGTATGCAGCTACTTCTTTCTTGCAATCTGAATTTATCCCTCCGGCGGAATAATCCCATCGAAAATGCGGAACAAATCTTCGACCGATTCGGTACGAAGCATGGCGATACGTGTCTCGCGGAAATTGGGGATACCTTTGAACAATGGTGTAGCAGCCAGATGACGGCGGATGTGGATGATGCCGCGACGTTCGTCGAGACGGGCCACACTGTCGCGTACCTGATCGCGCAGTACATCCAGATACCACTGGAATGATTCGGCAGGTAGTGCCTCACCTGTTTCCAAGTAATGCTTTACTTCACGGAATATCCACGGACGCCCGATGCTGCCACGGCCGATCATAATAGCATCCACACCATAACGGTCGAAACACTCGGCAGCTCCCTGAGCGGTGGTGATATCACCATTACCTATTATAGGGATATGCATGCGCGGATTGTTTTTCACTTCACCAATCAATGTCCAATCAGCTTCGCCGGTGTACATCTGTGCACGGGTGCGACCGTGGATAGCCAGTGCGGCGATACCGCAATCCTGCAATTGTTCGGCCAGATCGACGATAACTTTGCTGTTGGCATCCCACCCTAAGCGGGTCTTCACCGTTACGGGAATTTTTACTGCATCCACCACAGCACGGGTAATCTCAAGCATCTTGGGTATATTCTGCAACATGCCTGCTCCGGCACCTTTTCCGGCGACCTTCTTTACCGGACAACCGAAGTTTATGTCGAGTATATCGGGCTGCGCTTCTTCCACGATGCGGGCGGCTCCCACCATGGCCTCTGTTTCCCGGCCATATATCTGGATGGCGACGGGACGTTCCTCGTCACAGATAGTCAGCTTCTGCGTGGTCTTGTTGACTAACCGGATGAGCGCATCGCTCGATACGAATTCGGTGTACACCATGTCGGCGCCGAAACGTTTGCACAACAGGCGGAAAGCCGGGTCGGTGACATCCTCCATCGGAGCTAAGAATACAGGGCGGCTGCCCAAGTCGATAGAACCTATTTTCATTGACAATCTACTTTTTACAGTTTACAATTGGGCGCATTATATACGCCTTTTTAGGGTAGTTCAAGGGCATCTGTTACTTGCTAAGGAAGCAAAGTAGCGTTTCTCGTAGAGTAAGCTACAGATACCCGTAGAGGGAGGTCGTTTAGCTCTACGACCATCGATGTACGAGATGTACATCTGGTACTGTATGAGATGTGCATCTCGTACTGCTCAAGATGTACATCTCGTACATCGACCCTCGTAGAGTAACACAAGCTGGGTCGTAGAGTGACGGTGCTTTGCTCTACGAGGAAAACCTGTTTCCTCTTAGAGATCGGACAGAACGATGTTCTTCCCTTGCAATTCCCTTCTTAAATTTCCCGCAAAAATACGGATTAATTTATACCTTTGTCCACCAGTAACACTATTTGTGGATTGTAAATAGCAAATTGCAATGAAAGACTTTGAAATAATGGCTCCCGTTGGCTCGCGCGAATCGCTCGCAGCCGCCATTCAGGCAGGAGCAGATTCTATCTACTTCGGTATCGAAAACCTGAACATGCGTGCCCGTTCGGCCAGTGCGTTCACCATCGACGACCTTCGGGAGATAGCCCAGACGTGCGATGAACAAGGCATCAAGAGTTACCTCACCATCAATACCATCATTTATGATAACGACCTCGAATTGATGCGGACCATCATCCGGGCGGCGAAGGAGGCGGGTATATCGGCTGTGATTGCTGCCGATGTGGCGGTGATGTGTTACGCCCGCGAAGTAGGGCAAGAGGTGCATCTTTCTACTCAACTCAATATATCGAATGTGGAGGCATTGCGGTTCTATGCCCAGTTTGCCGATGTGGTGGTACTGGCGCGGGAGCTGAACCTCGACCAGGTGGCGGAGATATACCGCTGCATCCGGGAAGAGAATATCTGCGGACCGGCCGGTAAACAGATCCGTATCGAGATGTTCTGTCACGGGGCGCTTTGCATGGCGGTGTCGGGCAAGTGCTACCTGTCGTTGCACGAGATGGATAGTTCGGCCAACCGGGGTGCGTGTATGCAGGTATGCCGTCGCTCATACACCGTGCGCGATAAGGAAACGGATGTGGAGCTGGAAGTGGACAATCAATACATCATGTCGCCGAAAGACTTGAAAACCATCCATTTCATGAACAAGATGATCGATGCCGGGGTGCGGGTATTCAAGATCGAAGGACGTGCCCGCGGACCGGAATACGTTCGTACGGTGGTCGAATGTTACAAGGGGGCAATTGCCGCTTGCTTAGACGACACCTTTACCGATGAGAAGATTGCCGCATGGGACGAACGACTGAAAACGGTCTTCAACCGTGGCTTCTGGGATGGTTACTACCTCGGCCAACGTTTGGGCGAATGGAGCAAGAACTACGGTTCCGAAGCTACCGAACGGAAGATATACGTTGGTAAAGGCATTCGCTACTTTGGTAATATCGGTGTGGCCGAATTCCTGGTAGAAGCCGCTACACTGAAAGTCGGAGATAAGCTACTGATCACCGGGCCTACTACCGGAGCGGTATTCACTACCCTCGAAGAGGCGCGTGTCGATCTGAAACCGGTTGAGGTGGTACACAAAGGCGAACGCTTCTCCATGAAGGTGGCCGATAAGATCCGCCCGAGCGACAAACTCTTCAAACTGGTATCGACCGAGGAACTAAAGAAATTTAAAGGTGGCGATTAACGGTCGCTGCCTTCCTGATCACTAAACACCATTACCCATGAACTATATCTACGAACTCGATTTCAAGGTACGCGACTATGAGTGCGACCTGCAAGGCATTGTCAACAATGCCAATTATCAACACTACCTGGAACACACCCGTCACGAATTCCTCACTTCGGTGGGCGTGAGCTTTGCCGAACTTCACCGGCAGGGAGTCGATCCGGTGGTAGCCCGTATCAACATGGCATTCAAGACTCCTTTACGGAGCGGCGACGAATTCGTCAGCAAACTCTATATGAAGAAAGAGGGCATCAAGTACATATTCTATCAGGATATCTTCCGCAAAAGCGACAATAAAGTGGTGGTCAAAGCCACCGTCGAGACCGTTTGTGTAGTCAACGGCCGGCTAAGCGAAAGTATCCTGTTCGATAATGTATTTGCCCCTTACCTTTCATGAATCACTACGAAGAATCTGTTTATAGCCTTGCCTTGACGATGTTGCCCGGTATCGGTCATGTAGGCGCCAAAAAGTTAATCGATGGCATGGGAAGCGCCGTCGATGTGTTCCGTTTACGCGATGAGCTTCCCGACCGTCTGCCGGGGGTGACTCCAAAGTTGGTCGAAGCATTAGCCAATAGCAGTGAAGCCTTCGCCCGTGCCGAACAGGAGTTGGAATTCGCCGATAAGAACCGTATCGACTGTCTGACTTTCTCAGACGAACGTTATCCGTCCCGCTTGCGCGACTGTGACGATGCTCCGGTAACTCTTTTCTTCAAAGGAAACACCAACCTGAATGCCCTGCGAATACTTAGTATGGTGGGTACCCGCAATGCGACCGATTACGGCAAACAAATCTGCGACACGTTTCTTCGTGACTTGAAGGTGCTTTGTCCCGAGGTATTGGTTGTCAGCGGACTGGCGTACGGCATCGATATCCATGCACATCGTTCTGCTTTGCAGCATAAACTCCCTACGGTGGGGGTGCTGGCTCACGGTCTCGATCGGATCTATCCTTCCCTCCACCGCCAGACAGCTGTCGAGATGCTTGCGGAAGGGGGATTGCTCACCGAATTCCCTTCGGGTACCAACCCCGACCGGCATAACTTTGTATCGCGCAACCGCATTGTAGCTGGCATAGCCGATGCTACCCTTGTTATCGAATCGGCCGATAAAGGTGGCTCACTCATAACCGCCGAGATAGCCGAGGGATATCATCGTGATTGTTTTGCTTTCCCAGGTCGTACGGACGATGAGCTTTCCCGTGGCTGCAATCAGTTGATACGCGATAACAAAGCTGCCTTGTTGCTTTCTGCCGAAGATTTTGTTCGTATGATGGGGTGGGACGAGGCCTCCCGGCCGGGGAAAGTGCAACCTGTACAGCGCAGCCTTTTCCTGACCCTGACCGACGAAGAACAGCGGGTAGCCGATATCCTTGCCAAAGGCGACAACCAGATCAATACTTTAGTGGTCGAAGCCAATATCCCTGTTCACCGGATGACCGCCTTGTTGTTCGAATTGGAAATGAAGGGCGTGATACGGGCATTGGCCGGTGGCGTTTACCGGTTATTGAACTGAATAACTTTCATACACGTCTACTCTAAACTATTTGCTGGCCGCAGAACCCCGATAAAGACTGTGGATGAGAGCATTCTGGTTCTTGTTATTGATTCCATAGCTGTCAGATAACTCTCTAATCTGATAGAGAATATATTGAAATGGTCTTTAGCTTTTCAATGAAAGAGAGATCTCTGCATGATCGTGGAAAAACTCTTTTTTAGTTATAATACCGTGAATGAGTTTTGTAAATCTGCATGGTTTAAAAATGTGCAATTCAGACAAAAAAGCATAACAAATAATCCTTTTATGTAAAAATACGCTTGCTTTTCATAATTTTGGTGTAATAAAAATATGAACAAGCGGAAATATTTGACTATTAATTTTGCTTTGTTGATATTTTTAATTGTAAAATAGAACGCTATTATTTATTTAATTAGACTTACTGAGAAATGTTTTTCTGACATCAATATTTGATGTAGAATCATATAGTACTCACTTTTAAATTATTCTATTATGAAAAAATTTGGAATTTTGTTTTTAAGCAGTTTGCTTTTCTTTATTTCTTGTGAAAGTGGTTTTGATACTGATGTGGCTAATCTTCCAAAGCCCAAAGAACCGATTTTGAAAAAACCACATTTAGAGATATTTTCACAAGCACTATCCAAAGCTGTAGAAAATAATGCAAGTCTTAGAAAGTTTATCAAAGAAGAATCAATTAAAATGTTTGACAATGATTATGATGTTTTCTATCATCTTATCAAAAACAGTGTAGTTGCTGATGGGAAAACGTTCAGGGATTGTTTGAAAGAATATTTTGATGATGATGAAACATTGAGTGAAATCGAAAATGCTAATCCACTATTAACTATCTATATTCCTGAATTACCTTCCGATTTTAGCGCTGAAACCTGGGATGCAAGTAATGAAATTCCAATGGTGTCAACAGGTAAAGCGGTCAATGACACTATCAGTTTCTACAAGGACGGAGAGATAGTATTCTCATTATGTTCAAAACAGATTCCGGGATTTCCTGTATTAGTTGTAAAGAACAATGAACGGGTGAAACAAAGCAATGGTACCACAAGGGCAGAATGTGATTTAGGGAATGGCTATGAATTTATTGACGAAGCATTTAATCCTCAAGTTAACAAACCTACTACAAGGGGATTTCTTTTCACAAATACACAGTTTCCTTTTATTTATGATGCTTATTTAGAAATGGGAGTCAGCGGATTCTATTGGCAACGGGATAACATTTACTATGGGCTTACAAAAAATAGTGGTACAAGTGGAAGCGGCGCAATAGATAGAAGTATAAGGGAGACGATGACCACCATAGCTTTTAGTACAGATGCTTACTATAAAATGACTGATCAGGATGATCCGCGTGCAACAGAAGAATGTAGGCTTTTCGCTGATAACACTCCTTTCCCCCAATGGTCAGAAGGTCGATATGAGATTAAACTTGATGTATTAATAAGTAATACATCTGGACTTGGGAATATTATTACAAAATATGTTTCTTTGGATCCTTCTGACTTATTTAGTTTGTCATATACAAAAAAAGTATCTTGCATAGATCTTGTAGGTCTTTATATCTATTCTTATAAATTGAATAACATTAAATCAAAAACTGCCCCATTGGATATTCCGTTAATAGCATGGGACTTAGAAAATAATGGATTTTCCTGGAAGATTTTAGTATCTGAAATTGATGATCAGCAAACTAAAACCTGGCAAGAAACCACATCAACTGAGTTTGCCGCAAATGTTCAAGGTGGCCTAAAGGTAGGATTGAATTTTGGAGTTAGCGCGAAAGTCACCAAATCAAACATGTTTAGTGTTGTTACTTTTCTAAACTCAGACGATTTGGGGACTTTAGAGTGTCATTTTTCTGATCCGGTAATGACTAATTTTTCTCCTATAACTACAGAACCACAATTAATAGGCTTCTGTGCTCCGTACGATATATACAATAGTTATGTAGTTCTAACAATAGAACCCAGAAAAATGTATTAAGCGAATGAAAAAAAATAATGTATTATTTGCACTTATGAGTGTGTTTTTCATTGGATGTAGTAGCAGTGACAATAATGAGTTGATTTATGGCGACTATGCAATAAAGGAAGTGATTGCAGACATACCCATTGACATCAATTTTGATGGAGTTTCCAATAACGATTTAACAAAAGAATTGGCATCCCCTCTTATTAGCACTCTCGCGTTATATGACTATGAATGTCCTGTAATTTTTTTCTATTGGATGGAACCTATGATTGATAATCGTGTATTTCTGTCTGAGTTACCATTAATGTATACAGATGATATGGTTCTCAACTATGTACCTGTGCAACATGAATATTATTTCTCTTTTGATTCTAATAATAAAACTATAGTAAGCGAGTCGAAAGTCGTTACTGATAGTAAAATATATTCATTTGAATTTCCGGAGAAACTATCTTACAATCCCCGAAAAAAAGAAATTTCTTTCACTGCAAGGCAGAAGTTCCTAACAAAAGAAGGCATTAGAACAGTATTTTTATCCTTTAAATATGGGTTTAGGGGAGATCATTAGAAATAAATCGAAATTATGTTTAAATAGGGAAAGTCCTGTTGACGCATAATGAAACAAGTCACTCACCCTTAAAAATGAACAGCATGAGAATCTGCTTGCTGTGTTGCTCATTATACTGCCGTGTAGCAGTTGATGTGAGGTGACCGCTCTTATAAGTGCGATTTTTATTTACAAGCCAAGTGGTTGTGTCAATACTTTTTGTACATTTGCACGATGTGGATGCCAACCATCCATTAGATAATATACATGTTTGTCATATTATTTACAATACTCATCGTAGCCGGAGTCTTCATCTGGTTCTGCCAGAAACACTTGCTTGGCTTCTGGTTTGCGGCTGCCGTGCTATTACTGATGGCATTGGGTATCATGCAGTTTATATTGGGTTTTTCGTTGGTCCCTACCATCTTAGCACTGATTATCATAACCTTGCTTATTTTCGGGAAGCGAAAAGCGCTGGAAGAAGATACCGTAGCTAAAACCAACTACCTGAAAGCATTAGGCTGCATTGGCTTTGCCATCTTTCAGTTCTTTTTCTTCTTTGTGGCGTTGATGGGTACCAAGGGCGATATACTGATGGCTCTCCTCCCTGTCTGGGTTGGCGGTGGAATATGGCTGATACGCAAGGATTGGCGGGTGAAATGGGTAGGCATCGTCTGTTGGGTGGCGGTTCTTATCGCCTTTCTGCCCGATGGGTTCTTTACCTTTGGTCGTATGTCGTTTACACAGATGCCTACTCAGCGATATGTTTCCCTGACGGAAGCCACAGATTCTACTCCTGCTCGCCGCTACGTATCGGAATCAGTCTTGATTCAGAATCCACCTCCTTTGGGCAGTAAAGCTTTGCGCAGTGTGATGCTCGATTATTTTGATGATGCCAATCATTACTACAAAGACTCCGGGCGCGTGGAACACTACATTCGTTTTTATAAGAATACCCGTTCTACCCGCGTATTTGTCGATAATGTGGAGGACCCATACAGTTTTGCTACCATTCGTTTGTATGATAAGTACGATGAACAGTTGGGTGAAGTATGGGTGAAACCTTCTGACATTAACCCCGACCGGCAGTTGAAATATGTGCAATATCGTGATGTTGGTGATTCGATGGTTACTGATACGATAACGGGCTGAGGAGATTGTAGAACAAATTTCCAAATGGACATGATAATGATTAACAAATTGATATGAAAACAACGATTTTATTCCTTTCAGTGAGTATCCTGTTGAGTATAGGAGCCTGTAGAAGTAAGCCCGCCACATCCAATGAAGTGGTGCCGGGCAATGATTCAACAACATTGGAAGCAGGCTTTACCCCCTTCGACATCACCGAATACACCGTATACAAAAGTAGCGAAACCATTACCGACGACGCAGGCTTCTTTGAGGAAAGAGTCATCGACTCACCCGAAGAGGAGTACAATGAGACGGAAGGCCTTGGTATAAAACCGGATAGCTGCTTCACCATAGGAGTGTCGGCAGAAGATACAGTTGGTCTGTTCGGAAACCTGAAACCGGGCATAGAATGGCTGTGTATCTCTCTTCCCAGATACGGAGAAAGAGGGCCGGACAACTATCTGAATATCCAGACAGGCACTACCACCGCGTCTTATCAGGAAGATTGGCTTGGCGATCCTTATACCGTCCTGTCGGGAATCAGGAAGAACAGCACTTTGTGTTTCGACATCGCTTTCAAGGAATGCCGGGCAGCAGACTTCCAACTACTGGAGCAAACCGTTGTGAATGATGCAAAGGTACAGAAGCGTATTAATGATCAAATCAGCACATCCATCCGTAAAGGCGACATACTTAGTTACAGAAATCCTACGGATACCATGCGGTTGAGGACTTTGCATACCATTTCCCTCGGAAAGCGGCAACTGCTTATCGCTAATTATACGAGCGTCGAAGGGCGGGACTTCGTTTATGTCATCGAAAATAATGACATCCAAGCCCTTGATGAGATAAATAGTTTTTATTCCGAAGTCTATTTTTACAAACTCAAAGGAAAGGTTTACATGCATCATTCTCAAAGCAGTTATGCTTCGCATTATGTCGGCATTGAGGAGATAGATCCTGAAACCGCAAATCAATACCGGCCTGTTTTTAAGTTTTCTAAGTCAACGGACTGATAGATGGAACTCCCCTCCTTAGCAAGGAGGAGAGTACAGTGCTGCATGTAAAAATAGAAAAACTCTTATGAAAGACACGTTTAAAATATTCTTCGTAATGATGGCTCTGAGTTTTGAAGCACAAGCTCAGACCACGCTACTGTCCGACGGAACAACTCCGATAGAAAAACGGAAAGTAGCACAATGCCAGTCGGTAGTCGATAAAATCAACTCCATCCAATTGATGTGCGATACAGTCTTTAACTCATCAAGCGAAAACGAGATTATCTATCGTTTCGAAAGCATCTATTTTGACAAGCAAGGACGGGTGAGAAAATATTTTGGAGAACACAAAATGAATGACGGAGCACATGAGAACGGCGAAACCACTGCCTATTACGATGAAAAAGGAGAACTTGTTTATATCGAGTATGATTCTTCCAACAATTGCGAGGGTAGGGAAGGATACTTTTACGTGAATGATGGACGCGTTGTCGATTTCTCTTGTAGCTTGTATTGTGATTGCTGCGAAGGCGACAGCGTTTCGCAAGAAACCATTGATCTGGTGCGCCCAACGATAGACGCCCCTTTTGTCCAAACAGCCGAATGGTTGAGTCGATATGCCACTATTCTCACTTTGTTGGACTCATTTACACCTCAGGGAGAAGACAAACTCAGACCCATCCCACCCGGGCGTTTCGATAAAGAGGAATCGGATACGGTTTATTGTGATAATCTGGAATCCATAGGCGGCATTGTACGCGATTCGATTGACCATCCAAAGACCTATCTCCTAAGAATCTCAGATGGAAAAGATATAATTGCCCTACAAAAAGGAAATAAATATCTTACATTTGCCATCATGCCCGAGGGTAGATACATGTATAACGGGTTAACATTCAGTCGGCAGAACATCGATGGCACCGGAAATGACGAACTGATTGTCCGTTGGCAGCTCAGGGAAGGAAGAAGCGGTTGGAAAGATGGGTTTACGGTGGTAGAAAGCGGCATCCTGATTTGGGACCTTGATACATACAGCTGCCTTTTGGATTTTCAGGATGCGTACGAATATAATTTCTGGTGGCGAGATAATCCTGGCGAAGAAGTAGTAGGTGAGGAGACGGTCTGTCAGAAATACAAGGTGGAACCCGGCCAAAAACAATTGATTATCCGGAAAGACAAAAAATGTCCGGAAGAAGCAGGAGGGTTAAAGTACATATATAAATTGACAGCTTCCGGATTTGTTCTGAACGGGGTGCAATAAAGAATAATGTAAATAGAACAGATAAAGTATGACAACACATAAGTTATATATGCTTACCGCAATGCTCCTTATATTCACAGGCAGCACAGTGCAGGCGCAATACATGGCTCCTTTTGCCATCATTAAAGACAAGGATGGCTATGTCAACGTGCATGCAGAAGCTTCGAAGGATGCTAAGGTGATCGACAAACTGTTGGAGAACCAACTTTTCGAAGACCAAAGCCAGTTTGGTAGTGGCAGCGAAGAGTGGGTGTACATCTCCTACGGTGACAAGAAGTCGCGGAAATTCCCTGTCAACCGGATGGAAGAGGAATCTGTCGGGTATATCCACAAAAGCCGGGTACTCTATCTGGACAAACTTCCGCAGCTGAAAAGAAAGATCATCAACCCCAATCAGGCCGAGTTTCAGAATGATACCCTTAAACTGGTTATCAAGACGGGGAAGTTCATCCCACAGAACCATACAATAGAACGGGAAGACGGTTATATTTCAAAGGTCGACAATATAGTAGCATGGGGAGTAGATGGTAGTCTCGACCGTGAGGCCCCTGCAGAAATAAAATCCATCACAATAACCCACAAAAATCGAATCTTTCCGTTCCCTAAAGAAGCGCTGACAGGTATGTTCTGCCCTAATTTTGAAAACATGTATGTAGTTATCAGCAACGACAATACTCTGTTTGTCGTGATGTCCAACAGCGATGCAGCCGGAGCCTACAATGTTGCATGGACGATACAATACGGTAAGGTAGTCAGCCAATTTATGAACCGGGACTTTTAGTAGATATGAATAATCAACCTTCTTCTGAATAGTATGAATCAAATCAACGAATACACCGATAGAATCAGACACTCCCTGCTGGCACTATCCGACGAAGCAACCAAAGAGAAAGCCGAAAGGCTGACTTCCGGCGCCTGGTGCATCGGTGTCACCGTCCCCAACATCAGGCAACTGGCGAAAGAACTGAAACCGGACTTCGCCACGCTACCTTTCGAGACTCTCTGCCGGATAGTCGACCAACTGTTCGAAAGCAAATGCCGGGAAGAAATCCTGCTTGCCGTCTTTGTTCTTGCCCAACGCAAAAAGGACTTAGCCAGCATCCCGTGGACACGCGTTGCCCTCTGGCTCGACCACCTCGATAACTGGGAAACCTGCGATCAGCTTTCCATCATCATCGCTCCCCTTATCGCCAAGATCCCATCACTGCTGACGGAACTGTACGCTCTAACCGCTTCGTCCAACCCATGGAAACGTCGTTTCGCCGCTGCCACAGCCGCCAATATCAACCACGATGGTCGCGCTTACCCCGAAGAAACCTTCCGGATTGTCCGACCGTTGCTCACCGACCGGGAAGTAGTTGTGTCGAAAGCTGTCGGTTGGGCGCTCAGGGAAGTCAGCAAGAAATGTCCCAGAGAGACATTCGGTTTCCTGAAAGAGAACCTCGGTATCATCCCTCGACGGCTGCTGAAAGAATCTATCGAGCTGTTGCCCGAGAATCAAAAGAAAGAATTAACCATCTGACAAAGTCATGAAAAAAGAAATCAGGAAATGCTCTTAATTTACGGAATACGAAAAATAAAGATCAAGACGTACGATGACCCTCACATCAGATGTGAGCATTGTCATGACTTCGGGCAAAGATTCTCCGTATATCAGGACTGTTTCCATGTCTTTTTCATCCCGCTTTTGCCGATGGAGGGTAAGACCATTCAATCAGCCTGTTTAAAGTGCAATGACCGGTTCAATAGTGAAAAGAAGAACCACTATCTGTCCATCACACGGACACCGGTTTATATGTATGCGTGGCCGATTCTTTTTGTAGTATTGATTGCTGCACTGGTAATGGGGAATGTATACACTCACAAGCAAAAAGCAGCATATGTGGCCGATCCTAAGATTAATGATGTCTATTTGATCCGGCAAGAAGAGAACGAGTCGGCGACCTATTATTTTATGAAGATTAAAAGCATACATGCCGATACAGTTGAGCTATTATCTGGCCATCTCCAATACCATCGTTTCCCTTCAACCATGGATGCTTCGGACTATTTTGTCGATGATGAGGCTTATGACGTTTTGAAATCGGACTTAAGAAAATATATTACTGATGGAATGATAAATTCAGTTAAAAGAAATGAAACAACCAACGATGAGCACCCATAAAACAGAAATTCTAAATAGAATCTGCTACACGGAACTTGTTTATGAACGGATAAGCAAGAAGCTGAATAGCAGACTTTCAAAACCGGAGATCGAAGCACTGATATTGAATATCATCCGGGAAACACCGGAAGAGTTCTTCCAAAGAACCGGGAAAAACATCTATGTTAAGAGTGCTGATAATAATATCCGGATAACAATCAATTCGAATACGTACCGGATTATAACAGTAGACAGAATAACAGTGGATAAGGGATAGACTTGCTACTACTTGAAGAGGGTTTAGACTTGGCGTAGTATTATTCTACTCCGCTCAGAACCTCAAAACGCCCCTACTCCTATAGCTTGTTTTTTGAAATCCATTCGCCATTCACCATTTTTTTCGACTTATCATATTGGCTAATTGATGATTACCCGATGGTGAATGTGTTTTTATTCACCATTTATTCACCATTTTCCAGGGTATTCACCATTTTGTACCCGTCGCTTCTCAGCTTGTAACTGGGATTATCTCAGGGAGATTTGTTCGGTATGTTACTGAATGCATGAGTGCATCCAGCGAGCAAACCGCTTGTTTCATCGGTGGTAACTATCCGTTTCATCAGTCGTAACACTTCGTTACCACTCTTGAAACAAAATGTTCAGTCCGGCGAAACAGGTTGTTGCCCGTAGTGAAACAGAGTGTTTCACACCGAGAAACAAAGTGTTTCAAAGGACGAAACAACTTGTTTCTGCTGCATGAAACAGCTTGTGAAAAGATATAATAATTGAGACATTGACTAATGAGGTGTACACGAACAAAAGAAATCCCCTGCAAGCCGAAACTTACAGGGGATTCTTCGATGATTATTAATCAATGTCGAACGAACGTTCATCCACTCGACATAAATTCAAGCTTAGTCTTTCAGCTTGGCAGCAATAAAGTCGCGGTTCAAGCGGGCGATGTTGCTGATAGAACTGTTTCCCAAATGTATTTATATGCTATTTCAATTGTATCATATAACAAACAGGATAGTGTAAGAACCATTTGGGAAAGGCCTATACGTTTAGCTTTCATATCTTTGCTTCAAAGAAAGTACATACAACAGCCATAAGTTATGAAAGAGAAAATTATTTTGTTTTGTATAAGCGCTCTTTTTCTTGCTTCCTGTGTTGTGAGGAAGGATACGTATGATGTACCTTTTATCAGGGTGGAGAATGGGGTATTTATGCGTGGCGACAAGCCCTATCGTTTTGTGGGAGCCAATTTCTGGTATGGAGCTATTTTAGCTTCAGAAGGCGAAGGAGGAAATCGCTTGCGTTTGATTCGGGAGCTTGATTCCTTAAAAAGTATAGGTGTTGACAACTTGCGGGTTTTAGTGGGCAGCGATGGGCAACGAGGTATTCCTACAAAAGTAGAACCGACTTTGCAAGAGTTCCCGGGGATTTATAATGACACACTTCTGGCCGGACTGGATTATCTGTTGATGGAGATGAAGAAGCGCGATATGCTGGCAGTGCTTTACCTGAATAATTCATGGGAATGGAGTGGAGGGTATGGACAATATCTGGAGTGGGCCGGAAAAGGAAAGATGCCGGTTCCGGGAGTGGATGGTTGGCCGGTTTTTATGGACTATGTTAAGCAGTTCCCTACGTGTAGTGAAGCAAAACAATATTTTGCCGGCTATGTGAGAGATATGATAACAAGAAACAATAGGTATACAAATATAGAATATGTGGATGATCCCACAATCATGTCATGGCAAGTGGGCAATGAGCCTCGTGCGTTCTCGGGAGAAAACAAAGAGGCATTTGCCACTTGGATGGCAGAAGTAACCACTCTCATCCGTTCATTGGACTCCAATCATTTGATCTCTACAGGAAGTGAAGGCAAGCATGGATGTGAAGGCGATATGGCACTTTTTGAAAAGATCCATGCTGATCCGAATGTGGATTATATGAACATTCACATCTGGCCTTACAACTGGGGGTGGGTGTCGGCAGATAGTTTGCAGGAGAGAATGAATGTTGCACAACAAAACACCCGCAAATACATTAACGAACATCTGGAAGTAGCCCATAAATATAATAAACCGTTGGTTTTGGAAGAATTTGGTTTCCCACGGGATGCTTTCCTGTTTGACCGGGGAACTACGACCCACGCAAGAGATAATTATTACCGATATGTTTTTGAGATGATAAGCAGTGCTGATGAAGACTACCGTTTATTGGGCGGCTGTAATTTCTGGGCATGGGGAGGATTGGCTGAGCCCAGAAACGTATTCTGGCAGAAAGGAGATGATTATGTAGGAGATCCTGCGCAGGAACAGCAAGGACTGAATTCTGTCTTTGCGACAGATATTAGCACAATAGAGGTAATTAAAGAAGCCATCAACCGGATACACTAAAATAGTTTTCAATAAATCATAATATTAATAGGAAGGAAATAATGAAAAAGAACAAGTGGATGATGAATGTGGTACGGTCCCGTTTATTCTGGATAGGGATAGCAATGGCATTTATGGCTTGCACATTCGAAGATAATTTAACCGTTGAGGGTAAAGCCGGCGCAGAGAAGTCTGTTTCTATGGTTTCGCTTTGCACTCCCGACGCTTCAAAACAGGCAACTAAGGTGTACGGGTTCCTGAAGAAGAATTGGAATAAGAAAACGCTTTCTGCAGCAATGGCCAATGTAAACTGGAATATCAGTGAAGCCGAGTGGGTTTATCAACATACAGGCAAATATCCGGCAATGAATTGCTTTGACTATATACATTTACATTCTACACCTACTGCACTGTTGGATTATAGGGATATTCGTGTGGTAGAAGAATGGTGGAAAAATAATGGATTGGTGTCGGCTATGTGGCACTGGAATGTTCCATTAGAAGAAGGTAGTAAAGATTATGCCTTTTATGCGGGCTCCGGAATACAAAAAAGAAAGACATCCTTCGATATATCAAAGGCTGTTCAGGAAGGTACGTATGAAAATAGAATAGTAAAGGCAGACCTGGATAAGATTGCCGACTGCCTGCTTTTACTCAAGGAAAAAAAGATCCCCGTGATCTGGCGGCCTTTGCACGAAGCCTCAGGTGCCTGGTTCTGGTGGGGTACTAAAGGGGCTGAACCGTTTAAGGCTTTGTGGAAACTCATGTTCCAAACTTTTCAGGAGAAAGGATTGAACAATCTCATTTGGGTATGGACCAGTGAAGGAAACGATGACGAATGGTTTCCGGGGGCGGCGTATGTAGACATCATAGGCTATGATACATATAAAAAGACGAATGTGGAATTGTTGAACAGTTTTCAGAATCTGACAACGAAATATCCAACCCGCTTAGTCTCATTGAGTGAATGTGGCAACGTGCCTGCTTTTAGTACTCAATGGCAATCAGGGGCACACTGGGCATGGTTTATGCCTTGGTATGATTATGCCCGGACAAAAGATCCCGCTGCTGCGGTTTTTACCGATTCAATGCATGCTTATGCGGATAAGTCCTGGTGGACGAACGCTATGGAACAGCATTGGGTCATAACTCGTGACCAGATGCCCTCATTGAAATAAATCAGGATCTATAAATAACTAACAAAATGAAGAAAATAAAACTATTGGCGAGTATTTTGATGTTGGCATTAGGAATGGAAGCTAATGCTAATTGTTCGGATTCAAGAACCCGCGAAGCTGAATTGTTATTGATGAAATTAAAGCAGATTCCTGCTGCCGGGTTTATGTTTGGTCATCAGGACGCCCCTGTATATGGAATTCGTTGGGACGGTGACGAGAACCGTAGCGATGTGAAAAGTGTATGTGGAGACTACCCGGCTGTGATGGCTTTTGATTTGGGACGTATTGAAAAAGGTGGAGAGAAGAATCTGGATAATGTCTCTTTTGAACGGATACGTAAAGAAATCATAGCACATTACCAGCGAGGAGGGGTTTGTTCTCTTAGTTGGCATGTGGATAATCCTGTAACAGGAGGCGCTTCATGGGATGTAAGCGATTCAACAGTTGTCGGTACTATTCTTCCGGGGGGAATAAATCATTCAACGTTCATGGGGTGGCTGGATAGAGTGGCCGATTTTATGAACACACTTGTTACTGAAGAAGGCGTGAAAGTTCCAATCATTTTCCGTCCCTGGCATGAACATACCGGAAGCTGGTTCTGGTGGGGGAAGAAACATTGTACTACCGAACAATACCAAAGTTTATGGAGGCTGACTTATGACGCTTTGCAGGCGAAGGGGATAAATCAACTCTTATATGCTTATTCCTCGGGAAGTGAACCGAATACAGCAGAAGAATATGTAGAACGCTATCCGGGAGATGACATTATCGACTTATTAGGTTTTGATACGTATCAGTTTGAGCGTGAAAAATATATAAGCACTATGGAGAAGTCCTTGACTATCCTTGCTGAAGTAGGGAAACAGCGTGATAAACCGATTGCAGTTACGGAGACAGGTTATGAAGCGATCCCTGACCCTACCTGGTGGACCGAAACATTGTTTCCCATTTTAGATAAATATCCGATTAGTTATGTATTGGTTTGGCGGAATGCCCGTGAGAAAGACGCACATTATTATGCACCCTATCCCGGGCAGGTCTCCGCTGCGGATTTTGTGAAGTTCTATGAGAACCCCCAAACAATATTTGTTTCTGATTTAGACTAAAATAAGATATGAATACATTCAAAGAAAAAGTGCAAAACCTGTTTGCCGTACACGAAACATTGATCACCCGCTCCAACAAGCCGGTCGAAGGCGGAAACGGTATCTTCACCCGGTATATGTATCCGGTACTCACGGCAGCCCATACGCCGGTATTCTGGCGATATGATCTCGACAAGTCGACCAACCCGTACCTCATGGAGCGCATCGGCGTGAACGCCACGATGAACTCCGGCGCTATCAAGTGGAATGGCAAGTACCTGCTGATGGTACGTGTGGAAGGAGCCGACCGTAAGTCGTTCTTCGCCGTAGCCGAAAGCCCCAACGGGGTGGACAACTTCCGATTCTGGGACTATCCCGTAACGATGCCCGAGGACATCGTCCCCGCCACAAACATCTACGACATGCGTCTCACCGCTCATGCCGATGGATGGATCTATGGCATCTTCTGTGCCGAACGTCACGACGACAACGCTCCGGCTGGCGACCTCTCATCGGCTACTGCTACGGCAGCCATCGCCCGTACCAAAGACTTGCTGACTTGGGAACGCCTGCCTGACCTGAAAACAAGGAGCCAGCAACGCAATGTGGTGCTGCACCCTGAGTTTGTCGACGGCAAATATGCCCTCTACACCCGTCCGCAGGATGGATTCATCGACGCCGGAAGCGGCGGAGGTATCGGCTGGGCGCTGGTGGATGACATGACGCGTGCCGAAGTAAAAGAGGAACGCATCATAGACGCCCGCTACTACCATACCATTAAAGAGGTGAAGAACGGCGAAGGCCCGCACCCCATCAAGACCCCGAAAGGCTGGTTGCATCTGGCCCACGGCGTACGTGGTTGCGCTGCCGGACTACGCTATGTACTGTATATGTATATGACATCGCTTGAAGACCCCGCGAAGCTCATTGCCGCTCCGGCCGGTTACTTCATGGCGCCCGAAGGCGAGGAACGCATCGGCGACGTGTCGAACGTGCTCTTCACCAACGGCTGGATTGCCGATGACGACGGGAAGGTGTTCATCTACTACGCCTCGTCGGATACCCGCATGCACGTGGCCGTCAGCACAGTGGATAAGTTGGTGGACTACTGCCTGCACACCCCCGAAGATGGCTGTCGCTCGTCGGCCTCGGTGGAAACGTTGAAGACGCTCATCGACAAGAACTTGGCGCTGATGAGTGTAGAATCCCGTTCATTGGAAGCCGCCTGCCAATAAAACCGTAAATTGCTAATTACTCCATGATAAAACTAAGAGAAAAAGTAGCCTACGGCTTCGGTGACATGGCCTCATCTATGTTCTGGAAGCTGTTTGGCTCTTATCTGATGATATTTTATACGGATGTATTTGGAATGCCTGCAATGATGGTTGGAACCATGTTCCTTATCACTCGCATCTGGGATTCTGTTTTTGATCCGGTCGTAGGGATTATCGCCGACCGGACACGATCCCGATGGGGGCATTTTAGACCCTATTTATTGTACTTGAGTATCCCATTTGCTTTGATCGGCATATTGACATTCATGACCCCCGATTTAAGTGATACGGGGAAAGTGGTGTACGCCTATATTACGTATTCGTTGATGATGATGGTATATTCGGGCATTAATGTGCCATATGCTTCCTTGTTAGGTGTCATGAGCGCAGACCCCAAAGACCGGAATACGCTTTCCACGTATCGCATGACCTTTGCATATATAGGGAGCTTTATTGCATTACTTCTTTTCATGCCGATGGTGAATTATTTCAGTCAGGGTAATAGCGAACAACATGGCTGGCTGATGAGTGTCATAGTGATTGCCGTGCTCTGTGTGATACTCTTTTACGGATGCTTTGCCTGGACAAAAGAACGAGTGAAACCCATCAAAGAGCAGCACAGTTCCTTGAAAAGCGATTTATTGGATTTGCTTCACAATCGTCCGTGGTGGATCTTGTTAGGAGCGGGTGTTGCAGCTTTGGTTTTTAACTCCATACGCGATGGAGCAACGGTCTATTACTTTAAATATTATGTCGTTGAAGGAGACTACACTTCTGTTTCCCTATTTGGAGTTTCTTTTGTGTTGAGTGGACTGTATCTGGCTGTGGGGCAAGCTTCTAATATAATCGGGGTAGTGCTGGCTGCTCCATTGAGTAATCGATTGGGCAAGAAGAGAACGTATATGCTGTCCATGGTGATGGCAACTGTTCTTTCCATTGTTTTCTATTGGTTTGATAAAGATCAGCTTGTCTTAATTTTTGTTTTCCAGATCTTGATCAGCATTTGTGCAGGGAGTATTTTCCCGCTACTATGGTCCATGTACGCTGATTGTGCAGACTATTCGGAACTCCGGACAGGCAATCGTGCTACGGGGCTTATCTTTTCCTCTTCTTCAATGAGCCAGAAATTCGGTTGGGCCATTGGAAGTGCCATAACTGGATGGTTGCTGGCGTTCTTTGGTTTTGAAGCAAATTCGGTCCAAAGCGAAGATACAATTCATGGTATACGCATGTTCTTGAGCTGGTTGCCTGCTGTAGGTACCCTATTGAGTGTGATTTTTATCAGCATGTATCCGCTTTCGGAAAGCAAAATGAAAACAATTACCGCCCAGCTGAATATGCAAAGAGAGCAGGTAGGGGCGAACTAACTGGTTTTGAATAGATAATCTTTAAATAAACGGTATTATGAATGCATATAGATGGACAATGAGTCTGATTTTTTGCGTGTATGTAACTTTTCTTTTTGCACAGATACGTGGAAAAGAAATTACGGTGGTTGTATCTCCGGATCATGCCGAATGGAATTATCAGTTGAAGGAAAAATGTAAATTCACCATTCAGGTTTATAAGGCACAGAACCTTTTGTCCGGGGTAACTATAGATTATGAACTGGGGCCGGAGTGGTATCCGGCGGAGAGCAAGAAGAATGTGACACTTAAGGACGGGAAATTGGTGGTAACAGGCAGCATGGATGTTCCGGGGTTTCTGCGCTGCAAAGTGCGGGCACATGTGGAAGGCCGCGTTTATGAAGGACTGGCTACTGCGGCCTACGATCCTGAACTATTGAAGCCACACACTCAAACTCCGGCTGATTTTAGAAATTTCTGGGAAAGTGCACTGGAACAAGCCCGGAAGGTTCCTTTATTGCCTACTATGGAATTGCTTGCCGACCGTTGTACGGATCAGGTAAATGTTTACCACATAAGTTTCCAGAACATCCGCAATGGTTCCCGCACGTTTGGCATTCTGTGTATGCCGAAAAGCTCCGGAAAGTATCCAGCCTTACTAAGAGTGCCCGGTGCAGGAGTCCGTCCTTATTCCGGCGATGTTTTTATGGCTTCCAAAGGGGTGATCACTTTAGAGATAGGTATTCATGGAATTCCTGTAACCATGCAGCAACCCGTATACGATGTCTTGTCTAAAGGCGCTCTGAACGGGTATCCTTATCAGGATGACAACAACCGGGATAAAAGTTACTATAAACGTGTTTTTATAGGAGCGCTTCGCGCGGTGGATTTCATAGCTTCCTTGCCTGAATATGATGGGAAAGCCCTTGGAGTAACCGGCTCCAGCCAGGGGGGAGCGCTTTCGGTTGTAACAGCCGCATTAGATAAAAGGGTCACTTTTTTGGCGGCGGTTCATCCGGCCATGTGTGATCATCAGGCGCATGTAAAGAAGATGGCCGGAGGATGGCCTCATTATTTCTATTACACCTCTCAACCGTCAAAAGAGCAGATTGCCACTGCCGAATATTACGATGTGGCCAACTTTGCGCGTCTCATCGAGGTGCCTGCTTGGTTTAGTTGGGGCTACAACGACGAAGTGTGCCCGCCAACTTCCATGTACGCCGCTTACAATGTCATTCAGTCGACCAAGGAGCTTCATCCTTATATAGAAACGGGACACTATTTGTATCAGGAGCAAGCTGAGGAATGGAATAAATGGATTTGCCGGCAGTTCGGATTGTAGACAAAACCTGTAGACAGGTGCATTAAATCAGTATAGAAAAAGATGAGAACAGAAATCGTCAGATTAAGAGAAGAAGTAGCGCACGAGCTCGTTGAGAATATTCTTCCATTTTGGATGAATCATACGGTGGATTCGAAGAATGGGGGTTTCTTCGGGTGTGTATCTGGTGAAGGAGTGGTTGTTCCGGGTGCACAAAAAGGGGCTGTTTTGACTGCGAGAATTTTATGGACCTTCTCGTCAGCCTACCGCTTGCTACCCAAGAAGGAGTACCTTGAAATGGCCACACGAGCCAAAAGAGAATTGATCGATAAGTTCTATGATCATGAATACGGCGGCGTATTTTGGTCCATAACAGAAGACGGCGCTCCGCTCGACACGAAGAAGCAAACCTATGCCCTCGGATTCGCACTCTATGGCCTAAGTGAATATCATCGGGCTACAGGTGATGCAGAGGCGCTGGAATATGCGATTCGCCTGTTCAACGATATTGAAAGATATAGCTTTGACCGGACTAAGAATGGATATTATGAGGCTCATACCCGCCAATGGGAAGCGATCGTTGACATGCGCTTAAGCGACAAAGATGAGAATGAGTGCAAAACAATGAATACACATTTGCATATTCTGGAGCCTTACACCAACCTTTTCCGTGTTTGGGAAAATGAATATCTGGAACGTCAACTGCGTAACCTGATCGAGTTATTTACGGATCGGATACTCAATCAGGAAACAGGACACTTACGACTGTTTTTTGACGATGATTGGAATTGTAAGAAAAATATAGTTTCGTACGGTCATGATATCGAAGCATCATGGTTGCTGCATGAAGCAGCTACCGTTATCGGAGATCAGGGCCTGATAGCCCAGATCGAACCTTTTGTGATAGAAATAGCCGAGGCTGCTTCGGAAGGTTTCCTTCCCACTGCAGGAATGATCTATGAGATGCATGGCGATTGTGCATCCGTAGATAGCGACCGGCATTGGTGGGTACAGGCAGAAACCATTGTGGGCTACATCAATCTCTATCACTATTTTAATGATGAGATCTCCTTATTGCGGGCTACTCAATGTTGGGCGTTTGTCAGAAAATTCTTAGTCGATACTGCGGGTGGGGAATGGTATTGGAGCTTGCGGGCCGATGGCACTGTCAACCGGACAGATGACAAAGCCGGTTTCTGGAAATGCCCTTATCATAATGGAAGAATGTGTATGGAGGTCATGGAGCGTTTCAAAGATGAGTCTGAAAATTAGAATAAATAGGATATGAAAAAATGGATCTTAATGAGTCTGTTCTTGATAGGGTGTTCGGCCGACCAGCAAGCACAGGAAAGTACCGACTTCAGGAACATGAATTTTGGCTGTGATGGAAATAGTATCACGGCCGGTAATCAATGGTCAAAGACGGTAGTAGATGTTTTAGGTTTTGCTACTCATCACAATGTGGCGGTTGGGTCGGCTACCTGGGCATGTTATGAGGATACACAGGAGTACGGGGATAAAGACTTTGCCGGTATTTCGGGGGGATGGCAGCCTACGGAGGATGCCGTGGAGCAACAGAAAAGGCATAATAATGTGTCGAAGGTCCATATTCAGAAGTTTATAGCAGAAGTCAATGATGGGAGCTTCCCCGAACCCGATATTTTTGTATTTTCTATGGGGACCAATGACACTCGTTTAGGGAGCGCTTCCGCGGTCCGGAAAGAGATCGCTTTAGAAAAG
>JAVBVA010000107.1:0-4403 GCA_031554665.1 Bacteroides sp.
CAACTCACCGAATACTCCACCGAACACGAAAGCGGGCTGCACCTGCTCAAAGAGTACAGCACCCAGAACTCCGCCTCTGCCACCACCCTGCAAACGGTTCTGAACGAAGCCATCACAACCTTCCCCTCCGAATCGTACGGGCTTATCATCTTCTCGCACGGCACCGCCTGGCTGCCCGCCGGAGGATTGGACAACCCCTACACCCGCACTTACTCCGGCACACGGAGCGTAGCCATAGACAGCAGCGACGAAATGGAAATCACCGACTTCGCCGCCGCCCTACCGCTACCTAACAATAAGAAATGGGAATTCATTCTTTTCGAAAACTGCTACATGGGCAGTGTGGAAGTAGCCTACGAGCTCCGTAACAAGACACAAGCGCTCGTAGCATCGGCCACCGAGGTAGTAAGTCCGGGCATGAAGTCTACCTTCACCAACTACCTGCTGTTGCTCTACAAAGATACCCCCGACTTGGAAGGATTCGCACAAGCATACTTCGACTATTGGGATGCACAAAACGGCGACTACCGTTCGGCCACCATTGCGGTGACACGTACCGAAAAGCTCGAAGCATTAGCCGCCATCGCCCGCACCGCGCTCAGTGGCTGGACACCCGGCGAAGACGAACTGGCTGCACTCCAACGCTTCAACCGCAACCGCTACCACCTGTTCTACGATACACAGGAAGTGCTCGAAACAGCCCGGCCGTCGGTAAAATCGGAGCTAAACATACTCCTCCCACAGGTGGTGACCTATCAGGCTGCCACTCCCGGCTTCACTTCAAGCTACGCCACGGGCTTCTTGATCAATCACCACTGCGGACTGAATATCTATGTACCCCAGGATCAGTTCGGATACATCAACCAGATGTATCAGCAGTTACAATGGTACAAGGCGGTGTATTAAACATCGCTTAAAACAATAGCCGGACAGGCATTCGTTTTCTACCAATTTTCTACCCAAACAGCTTTCTGGTATAGTGTGGCGCAGTTATAAACAATTCAGGTAGAAAACTGGTAGAAATAAGGTAGATTTTTTATGACTTAAAGCTATTTGTGTTCGATATTTAATAAAAGAGAGTCCACTTATCATTCGTTAGTAGAAACAGACAATTATTTACTGTTTATGCTGAAAATATCACCTTTTTCTTGCGAAATACACTTATTAATGAATTTATTAATGTACATTTGTAAAACAAGAAGTGCGAGCAAACACACTACTGTAAAACTTGGTTGAAATAGAAAACACAACATATGAAAGGAGATGATCATGGAAGAGGTGGAACACAAAATTGACAATAAAATCATCATTGAGGAAACACAAAAAATGACTGCATCGGGGTGGATAAAGGGAAACCTGACACTTCAAATGTTTCAATACTCAGATTTTGTAAAGGAGAAACTGAATCTTTCTACAAACTCATTGACTTTTAAGGAGCTGTTCGAGCTGACGCACCCCGAAGACCGGGATCGGCTTGAACAAGGGATGGAACTGTTGACCACTATTGGAATGGTGGACACCAACCTGCGTGTCTTGAAAAATCAACAAGAATTTGTTTCTATGCGTGTACGGCTGGGACGTCCCAAAAAGGAAGACGAACAGCTGGTAGTGTATGGTATCACACATTTCTTGTCGGTCAAGGAGGATGCATTTGTTACCTGGGAGATGATGAACGGCCGGTCGCGCGAACTGAAATACTGGCAGGAGCATGTTCCCCGGATGCTTACATCGGTGCTCGAACGTCGGGATTTCGATGAAGTGGTAAACGAAACGTTGACAGCTATACTCAACCGGTTCAGGGCCGACCGCGCTTATTTGTTTCAGTACGACCGCTCGAAAGGTACACAGAGCTGTACTCATGAGAAAGTGCGCAAGGGAGTATCGGCCGAAATAGACTTTCTGCAAAATCTCTCTATCTCGGTGACTCCTTGGTGGAACAGCTATCTGGAACGACATGAATTGATTTCGATAGACCTGGTGGATGAAATGCCGGAAGCGGCCAGCTCGGAGCAGGCCTTCCTTACCGAACAGGGTATCATGTCACTAATGGCGATGCCGATGATCGACCGGGAAGGGGTATGGGGCTTTCTGGGCGTGGACATGACGCGTGAAAGGCATACCTGGACGGAAGGCGAACAGAATTGGTTCATGGTGGTGTGCAACATCGTATCTTTATGCCTGAAGCTGTATCGTGCTAATGAAGACTTGCATAAGGAGAAGGAATATCTTCGATATATAGAGAACCATATACCGGTGGGCATTGAGGTTTTTGATGCCGAAGGATATCTGCAGGCTTGCAACCGGAGAAGCCGGGAAATTACAGGAATCGAGGAGAAGGATGTGGCGAGTTTGAAACTCAACCTGTTCGATAATCCGTTTTTTCCGGACGACAAGAAGGAAATACTGCGCAGAGGAGGAAATGTGTCATTCGAATCGCTTTACAGGGATACACTGTTCAGCCGGAACTTTTTCAAGAGCACCGACGGGAAAGATAAAAATATCTTTGTGAAATCGACCGCGCTTCTCGACGAGCAGGGGCAGACGCGAAATTATATTTCTATTCTCAGTGATCATACTGATAGCATGCATGCTTACAGGAAGTTAGGCGAATTCCAACGGATGTTCGACCAAATAGGCGAATTCTCCGAAGTGGGATTCTTCCGCATTAACCTGATGAGCAAGAATCTGGAAAGTTACGCTACCAATCAATGGAGCGCTAATCTGAATATCAGCCCGGAAGATATAACAATGGCTTCGGGGTTGATTCCCAATACGATACATCCGGAAGATGTGGCAGGTATTGCCGCTTTTATGGACAGTGCCGTGCAGGGTACCTCCATGGAATACAGCGCAGAGGTGAGGGTGATGAACAAGCATACACCTATACGCTGGGTGCGCATGGCTATCAAAGTAGTGGAATACAATCCTAAACGCGAAAAGGTGACATTGTTCGGCTTTAACATGGACATTTCCAAACTGAAAGAGGTAGAGATTGCCTTGCTCGAGGCCAAAATGAAGGCCGAAGAGTCGGACAACCTTAAAACAGCGTTTTTGGCCAATATGAGTCACGAAATACGGACACCACTCAATGCCATTGTGGGCTTCTCGTCTATGATAGCCGATGACCCGATGAGTCCGATCAATAGCGAATTGGCTACACTTATCAACCGGAACAATAATCTCCTGCTGCAAATCATTACCGATGTACTCGACCTGGCCCGCATTGAAGCAGGGATTTTCGATGCTGTTCTTTCGAGCACTGACATCAACCAACTCTGCAGGGAGGTGTACCAATCGTTCACAGGCGAGGCTAAAGAACCTGTTCATGTATATGTGTCCGGGGCATTACCCGTTTGCCACATGCTGTGCGACCATCACCGTGTTGTACAGGTGCTGAACGCCTTTATGCGCAATGCTTTGAAGTTCACCCACCAGGGTAGCATAGAACTGGGCTATCTGTTGACGGACGACGAGAGCCATCCCGAAATCGAATTTTATGTGCGCGACAGTGGTATCGGCATGTCGGCCGAGCAGGCAGAACGGTGTTTCGATCGTTTCAGTAAAGCCGACTCCTTCATACAGGGAGCCGGGTTGGGCCTGTGTATCTGCAAGGAGCTGATCCGGAGAATGAACGGAGAAATCGGGGTGGAATCCCAGGAAGGTGTTGGTTCCCGTTTCTGGTTCCGTTTGCCTTACATACCTTCTGTAGATCCGAATGAAGTGGAAGACAGCCTTTCCATTCTGACGTCCGATGGCCGTAAGCCGGTGATTCTGGTGGCCGAAGATATGGTTACGAACTACCTGCTGATTTCCGCTATGCTCCGTCAGCACTACACCATCATCGTGGTAGAAAACGGCGAAGATGCTGTTCGCGTGCATGCCGAAAAGAAGCCCGACCTCATTTTGATGGATCTCAAGATGCCTAAGATGGACGGTCTGGAAGCTACGCAGCTCATCCGGAAGACGGATACACGTACACCTATAGTTGCCATGACGGCCTTTGCTTTCGAGTACGACAAGAAAATGGCTATGGATATGGGCTGCACGTATGTGTTGACCAAACCGATCGACCAGACACGGTTGAGGAAGATTATCCGTAAATTGGTGATGACAGGGGCATATCAGCTTAAAGAGAATTAACCGCCTTATACCATTGCAGCTGCTGATACATCTGGTTGATGTATCCGAACTGATCCTGAGGTACATAGATATTCAGCCCGCAGTGGTGATTGATCAAGAAGCCCGTGGCGTAGCTTGAAGTAAAGCCGGGAGTGGCAGCCTGATAGGTCACCACCTGTGGGAGGAGTATGTTTAGCTCCGATTTTACCGACGACCGGGCTGTTTCGAGCACTTCCTGTGTATCGTAGAACAGGTGGTAGCGGTTGCGGTTGAAGCGTTGGAGT
>JAVBVA010000122.1:0-15742 GCA_031554665.1 Bacteroides sp.
GTTGTTGCCCGTAGTGAAACAGTGTGTTGCTCTACGAGAAACAGAGTGTTTCACACCGAGAAACAAAGTGTTTCAAAGGATGAAACAAGTTGTTTCAGCAGCATGAAACAGTTTGTTTCAAGCGGGGTGAAACTTTCTATCCGTAAGCGAAAGCGTTGTTTTGATTAGTATCCGGCTTCGTCGACCGTTGGTTCGCATGTTTTGTAAAGTCGCATCGCTGTAGAAAAATGGTGAATACCCCGGAAAATGGTGAATGAATGGTGAATAAAAATGGTATTCACCATCGGATAATCAACACTTAATCAGGCTTGTAAGTCGAAAATAATGGCGAATGGCGATAACTTTTCAAAAAATGCAATAGGAAGAGATTTTCGCCCTGTTATTCCAAGGTTTCATTATCTTTGAACGAGTGTGATGCCATCCATACAGAAGTAAGCAGGGGTATTCATGCCCCATTCTCCGTTGTCGGTAGAGCTTAGTTCGAACTGTATGCAACTGGCTTCTCCGATGGCTTCGAGGTCGAACCATTTCCAGGTGTTGACGATTTCGGACTTACCATCCCGGAAATCGGCCAAGTAACACTCTGTCCGTCCTATTTCCTTATTGGATGCATCGAAACCGATGGCTGTTATCTTGAACCAGTCGCCTGAGACAAACTTTCTTGCCTCCATCGATGTGCCCGTTACGCCATCTTTGATGGTACAGTAAGCGTAGGTGCTGTTGGTTACCCATACTCCCTTCGTACAGAATGCATGGTTCATCGGATTGTACATCTTCGAGGGCATGAAGGTATTTATGGTAAGGTACACCTTGTGGTCCTTTCCTTTGCCGGTGATGGCGCTGATGTTTCCGTTTCCGGGTGTACTCACGTCCGACTTGTTGGTATAGGTGAAACCTCCTCCGAATCCGGCTTCCGAATAGTAGTGGATGAACTCTATCAACCCTTTGGAATCCTTAAATACGGATTTCATGTAGTAATTGTAGATCGGATCGTCCAGTACCCCATCAGTGGTCGTGAATTCGCTTTCCGCTACTGTCAGCTTATCTTCCAGGCTTATAACAAAAGTATTTTTCTCGTCGTCGCTGCTGCATCCGTAACATAAGAATGTGGCTAACAGGAGTAGTAAAGATAACTTTTTCATTTTACTTTGATTTTGAATTTATAAATGATTGCTTGATATTTCTTGCTGCTATCGGGGTGGGAAGAGCTATTTGAAGTGCAAATCTTCCACCGTCATCACTTCGGTCGATAGTTCGCCCGTTACCCCGGCGCCTTGGTTCACGGCGCAGTATATTTTTACGAAGTCGACGGCATCCAGCGTTACCGGCTTGCCTTGTTCGTTCACCGCCCAGTCTATCTTGAATTTGCACAGGTCGGTCGAGTTCGGATGATTGTCGGCATACCCCCACGCGTAGCAGTATCCCACCCATTGACCGCTTTCCTGTACGGCATTATCGGCCAGGCGGGTACCCCGGAAGGTGATTTCTGCGTCCATCCACACGGGGTAGTACGATACTTGTTTGTGGAAGGTATTACGCGTTACGTAGCCTTCGTTGCCCTGATTGTCGCGCCAGCGCACGTCGCCATTGGCCGGTTCGGGACGGTAGTACGTGATTTTGTATCCGCGTGTTTCGGTGCTTTTTCCATACTCACTACCAGCCAGTTCGTACCACGGATCATCGGGCAGACCGTTGCCGTTCACATCTTTCGATACCAGTACGATGCCCGGTTCGGAACTTCCTCCCGGTTTACCGGTGGCTGTGCCGTACATGTTGTACGAGGCATTGCCGTACACCTTGAAATCATATTCGCCTTGTACGTTGCGTATGCTCTGTGCAAATCCCAGCACAATGTAGCCACCGAATCCGCCAAGCGAGAGCAATGATTTGTCTTTGATACGTTCGGTGGCATAGTTCAGTACCTGTTCGCTGTCGAATCCATCCTTGTAAGCCGAAGTTGTGGTGTTGATAAACTGTCCCGGAGCAGGTACATACTCCCACACCTTGTTGGCAAAGGCTGTCGGAGCATTGTCGTCCACCGGTTCGTCGTCGATATTGCTTTGCGAGCGGGTATCACTGAATACCAACGTATTGGGATTCATTCCGATATTACTCAGCCGGAATTGTAGTTGCCCTTGCGGACTGAAGCAGAGCACATCACCTTTCACTACGTAGCTGTATACGTCTGTGATGTACACATTCCCGTTGAATGGATTCACCTGGATGGCGTACGGTGTATTGATCTTCGTTCCGTCGGTGATGAAGTTCTCGCGTTCTGTGGTTCCGGTACGAAGATTGAATACCTTGAAAGAGGCTGTTTGAGTTTGATAATTATAATTGTACAGATAAGCCAGCTCGTCGTTCACAGCAAAGTTGAGCACTTTCTCTTCGTATGTCTTTGTCACTGCATCCGTGCGACTGTCGATCTGTACCAGCCGGTAATTTCCTTTTGTGAGATCCTCGCCACGGATTACCACCAGCACCCCGCCATCCGGTCCGGGCAGTATCTTTCCTGGGTTGGGACCCACCTCGATGTCCTTCACTTTAGTCAGTGTGCCCGGATCAATTACCGATACGGTTCGGTCCACGCCGATACTTCTTCCGGCATCCAGTCCGCCCGAGTTCGAAACGTACAACTTACCGTTCTGTACGCAGATACCGTCCGGGTTGCGTCCGGCATTCACCAACCCGTCGATGTCGAGCGAAGTCGTATCGATCCGTGCCACTGTTCCGTCGAAGGAACAGACGTATGCCTTGTTTTCGTAAAAAGCGATGGATCGCGGTTGACGCGAACTACCGTTATCTGCCCGTATGGGAATCTGTTTGAGCGAGAGTCCGGTACGCAGGTCGATTACTTCGACAATACTCGAGACATTCACCACAATGTAAAGCTTGCTCCCGTAAAGCTGCATATCGTTGGCCGTATCGCCCAGTCCGCGCCGGTTCAGTATTCGGAAGTAATCGGGCACCGTACGGTTATCGGCAAAGCTATGCCGCACGAGTGTGCTGTTGTTCAGGTTGAACAGTCCCTCGTTCAGTATATAAATCTCAGAAGTTTCCGCTTCGGGAGGCGTTTCTCCGCCTGTACTTTCGTTTATATCTGTCAGATCGTCGCAGGCATGCAATGCCAGGCATGCAACTATCAGGAACAGGAGTTGCCTGCACCGTTCCGCGAACGGTCTGCCGATGGCGGCAGTGCGATACGGGCGTAGTCGGGAAATATAGAGCTTTCGTTTCATAATTGTACCATTACCGGGTTAGTAAATAACTTTGAGTGTAGCCCGCACCGAGCGTCCCGGCATGGGGAAGAACTTTACGATTACATAATTTTTATCTGTGAGATTGAGCACTTCGAGCGTTGCCGAACATTTCATGGCGCGTAAGCGAAAATCACGTCCGGCCGAAAGACTGTGGTCACTGTATCCCTCGAGTGCATTCTCGCTGATGTTCTGCCCCAGGATATACCGTTTTCCGGAGTAGAGAAACGAGTAGGAGAGATTGATCCACGGTGTTTCGATACTGGCCTGTCCCGATCCTGAGGCACGGGGTGTGTAGGCTATTTGTTGCTTGTACGTCTTTCCTTCGGGGGTAGTCATGTCGGGATCGGTCATGTCGAGGGCGCGCTGGTAGGTATAATTACCCGACAGGTTGATACGCAGTTTCCCGGCTGGTTGCAGGCTGAGGCTTCCCGTTACATCCACCCCTTTAATCTCCACTTTACCCAAATTCATCATACTCCAGATGAAGAGGTCTTTGGTGGGAATCGCCACAATTTTGTCGGTTACTTTGTTGTAGTAAGCATCTACTGTAGCCGATAGATAAGGAATAAAACGACTGATTCGCCTGCTGTAAGTCAGTCCGACATTGTATTGCCGGACATTTTCGGGTTTCAAGTCGATGTTGCCTACCTGTCCGTAGTAGAGATCGTTGAAGCTGGGCAGGCGGAACACGTCCTTGTAGAACAGACGGATGCGGAACTCTTCGTTGCGGAACGGTTTAATGGTGGCGCTTGCATAAGGCGAGAGCCGGTGGAAGTTACCGTACGCTTTTCCTTGTTTCACTTCCTCATTGGTCACCGTAGCCAGCAAGGATGCCGATGCCACTAACCATTCGCTGACATACTTTCCTGCCAATGCCGTAAGACTTGAATACCGGGTAGGACAAGCAAAGTTGGTTTCATGCGTATCCAATGTCTGGATGCTGCCATCGGCAGAAAGCGAAAATGAGAGCCGGTCGGCTACCCGGTAGAGTAGTGATCCTGATAGGTAGTACTCTTGCTGATAGTACTGGCTTTCTTCCCGGCCGCTCGAACCTTTGTCGTCGGGATTCAGGTAGCGCTGGTAGCTCCAATTCCACTTAGCCGAAGTCTGGAATGCCCATTTCGGTGAAAACTCTTTTTTGTATTGGCTTTGGGCAAAGAAGTTCTTGTCCCATAAATGTTGCGAAGCGTAGTCGTAATAGTACGTAGTGGCATTCGGAAGCCCCCGCGATGATTGGTAGTAATATGCTTTCAGTCGCCATTGTTCAGTATCGGAGAAGTTGGCAAAGAGTCCGACCTCGGTACGCAACTTTTCCACTTCCGTATTTTTGCGTTTCTCTTCCGAAGTCAGGTCTTCTTTGTTACCATAATATAAGGTATAGGGATAATGTCCATCTGCCGACATCCATTCGCCACTGGCCGTGAGCGCCCATCGACTGCCCAACTTCTGTTCCACAGCGAGGGAGGGATTGATCAAACCCCACGAACCGGTCTTGAACGAAGAGGTGAGGTTGGTGCATTTATCTCCGGTAAAGCGTGGCGTCAATGTCTGTATATTCAGGATACCTGCCGAAGCAAAGAAACGCGCCGGCTGGAAGATATTGTCACTTTGGCCGTTGCTCAACGAAAGCCGGTCTACATTGTCGAGTGAGAAGCGGCCGATGTCGATCTGTCCCGTCTGGCAGTCGGACAGTGTGATTCCATCGTATCCCACTGCCGTATGCTCCGCTCCAAGACTACGGATCGATACCGTCTTCAAACCACCGATGCCTCCGTAATCTTTCACCGTCACACCGGCAAAATGCTTCACGGCATCAGATAATTGTAAAGCGTTAAGAGTTTTCAGCTTGTCTTTCGAAAATACCTGTGTGGGAACCATGGCACGCACCTCCCGGGTATGGTATGCATCGGATACCACAATTTCGGGGATGGTGTATGTGCGTGCAGTGTCCAGCTTCGTTGCCTGTGCCGAAATCGGCAAGGGCAGGAGCAGGCAGCCCGCGAGCATTCCCAATGAAACAAGTAAATTCAGTGTACGGTCTATCATCTTTTTTAATTGTTTTTGTTCAAGATGTCCGGACGAAATCACTTCGGCCGGACATTGAGAATAAACCTGGCAGGGTTTACTTAGAAACAATTACTTTCTGCGACAGAGTGATGAATGAAATGATTGGGCGACTTGCCCGGTTCATTAGACTCAACGCTTTTTCCTCGAAAGCAATGAAATACAACGCATGGCAGGTCTTCTGACTTGTTTCTGTTGGTGAGCGCCTTCCCGGAATTACTTCCAGTGGCAAGTGGTCATTGCTCACAACATACCTTGAAACTTACAGCAGCGGGACTGTTCAGGATTCGCACCTGATTCCCTTTTAATTGCGCCCCTCGGATGAGGGGGTTGCAAACCTATGCGGCGACAAAAGTAGAAAGAATATTTGTAGGATGCAAGCGAAAGGTTTTTTAATTTGACTAATAGCCGTAGGTTAGTCAGCCGAGTAGGTTATCTTCGACACGGTTTTGCCAGGCGATTCTTCTATCTCGACGATTGTTACCCCGCCCGGATAGTTCAGTGTTATGGCCAGCTGTTTCCGGTTTTTGAAACGGTAGGCTATCTCCACATCCTCGCCCAGTTCGTTGCTTTTGTAATCCGTATTGCCGGACGGCAGTTTTTTCCGCAGGTGGTCATTGAAACCCTGTTCGTTCCGGACGATGATGTCGTACACCTGTTTCAGCGTTTTAGCTTTGTAGGTATCTTCGAAGACGTTCGTATAACTGTCTTCTTCCGAATAGTGCCTGCGCGTCATGTAAGGCTGGGCACCGGGTATTTCGTTGCGGTTGTTCACAGACCGTTCTTCTCGTCCATCGGGATACTTACTTTCCCGCCAACGGATGAAGAACAGTTTGTTCATGTCCTTTTCTTCAAAACGATCTTCCATCGGATACATTCTCAGGATCTCGAAATTTTTCGTCAGGAAAGATTCGTAGAAACCGTCTTCGGTTTCACCGCTGCCGAAGAACTGTAGGGTGTCGGTCAGTATCGTATCTATGGACTCTTCCCGTGGGGTTACGGTATCTTCCATCTCTCCAATCTCTCTAATCTCGGTCATGGCTGGTTCGTCAGGGACTTCCGCTTCCTGCACGGACTGGCTTTGTGTGTTGCGCGAATTATTGCCGCAGGCTGCCAGACTAATGGCTAATGCGGCGATTAAAACGTTTTTTGTTTTCATATTTAGACCTTTGCTTTTTGTTATCTATTCAACACGTCTAACTGCCCGGTACGCAAAAACTTATCGACCAATGGGCTGGATACGCCGGCGTACATCTTTCGATATCTCCAGAAACATATAGTTGATCTTCCCCGAATGAATACCTGCTTCGTTGTCCTGGTATTTCTTGTTGGCATACTGCTTCGACTTCTCGAAGGTCAGCAGCGACATTTGATTCTGCGACTTGCCTACCATGGTAGAGTCCAGCTTCTCGTCGGGGAAGAAATCATCCAGGTCCACATCACCGATCATCGTTGTTTCGAGAAATTCCTTTTTGGTGTGCGCCTTGTCGGTATAGTATCCTACGAACATGTGTCCGGGCGTGCGAATCAGTATCGGGTCGATATTGATGGCGCGCAACAGGGAAGCAAACAATACACTGCCATCCACACAGTTGATTTGCGAGGATTGCAACGCATCGTCGAACGTGCGTACACGCTGCGAGAAAGCCACATTGCTCGACAGACTCGTGTTGGATATTGAACTGTAGCGGAAGTTGCGTTTCTGCAACACATTCCACAAGGCATATACCTGCTTGTCGACCACCCCTTCTTTATTACCTTGGTATCCCAAGAAACGATTCAGGATGCGGGTGTTCAGCGCTTCGCGCAAAAGCTGGTCGATCATCGGGTTTTCTTCGTTGACGTATGCAGCAAAGAAGATACCCGTATCATGAAATTTTGTTCCGTTGGTGACATATCCCAGCAGACATTCGTTGATGCTGCGTACGGAGAATGTACGTACCCGTTGCCCCAGTTGGTGCCCGTTCATCTCCACAGTAATAGCCACACTGATAGGATTGGCTTGCGCATTGTCACGCAAGGCTTCGTATTTCCAGATGATGTCTGGATAGATGGTGTATTCCGTCCGGGGTTTATCAAGCACAAACTCGGATACCGAATGGGCAAAGTAAGACGTCTCGGCCACATTGATACGCACCCTGCTAAAGGCTCCGCGCGATTTCACCCGGATGGAAATACACGATTTCGGATTACCCACATAGATAGAGTCGGTTGGAGTAATAATGAGTGCATCCGTAGTGGCTACCGAAAGAATAGCCGACGGGAATATATTTCCCCCCAATTCATCCGTGATCTCAAAGTTGGGTTGAGAAGAACTGTATTTGACGAGTGAGTAACTGATAACTGCCAGTAACAATACTCCGGTGAGAATACCGGCTATTTTCAGTTTGAGATGTTTGATCGTTATATCCTTTATTTTCATACCTATTTCTTCTTCTACTATGCCTTAGAGCTAACAAATATAATGCATAATTTTGTAAAACGTTTGTTTTGTCATAAAAACGTAACACCTGTTTCACCCTGACGTAACAAAATGGCCGCATCTTTGTTGCCAGAATCAAATAACGTTTAACTTTGTATCAATTAATCAAAGATAAGTCAGTATGAGCGATTACCGTATTTTAGTGGTCGACGATGAAGAAGACCTGTGCGAGATTCTCAAGTTCAATCTGGAGAATGAAGGATATAACGTAACTACCGCCAACTCGGCCGAAGAGGCTTTGAAACTGGATATCAGCAGCTATCACCTCTTACTGTTGGATGTGATGATGGGCGAGATCTCCGGTTTCAAGATGGCTAACATGTTGAAGAAAGACAAGAAAACAGCTGGCGTTCCGATCATATTCATTACAGCAAAAGATACCGAGAACGATACTGTTACAGGTTTCAACATCGGGGCCGACGATTACATCTCCAAACCTTTCTCATTGCGCGAAGTCATTGCAAGGGTGAAAGCCGTATTACGTCGTACAAATGCATCTGATACAGAGAAGGCACCCGAACAGTTGAGCTATGAAACGCTGGTGATCGATATTACGAAGAAAAGAGCCAGTATCGACGGACACGAGGTGGCACTTACCAAGAAAGAATTCGAAATACTGCTGTTGTTGCTTCAAAACAAAGGACGCGTATTCTCCCGCGAAGATATCCTGAATCGTATCTGGAGTGATGAAGTATATGTGCTCGATCGTACCATTGATGTGAACATAACCCGGCTGCGTAAGAAAATAGGTGCCTACGGCAAACGTATTGTGACTCGCCTCGGTTACGGTTATTGCTTTGAAGCAGAATGAGAATGAGACGGACAAACGGACGACATTTCCTGACATTCAGCCGGAGACTCTTTTTGTCGGTCATCCTGCTGTTCCTGGTGTTTGCAGCCAGTTTCCTGGCTTACCAATACCAGCGTGAGAAAGAGTTTAAGGTGGAGATGCTCGATACACAGTTGTACGACTATAACTCCCGGCTGTACGAGCATTTAGAGGGAAACCTATATCATTTCGACACCCTGGCGTCGTATCTGGCAAAGAATGCATTGCCCGATTCGCGGGTCACTATCATCGCTCTCAACGGAACGGTGCTGTATGACAGTTACCGCCCCGATATCCGGAAACTCGATAACCACGTCAATCGTCCCGAAGTACAGAAAGCTTTACATGACGGGCGTGGCTTCAATGTACGTCGCACGTCCGAGACTACGGGATTACCTTATTTCTATTCGGCTACACTTTATCCCGATTGCATCATTCGTTCGGCGCTTCCCTATAATGTCAGTTTGGTTAGAAACCTGCGTGCTGATTCGCACTTTATCTGGTTTACAATCATCATCAGCATAGTGCTTATCGGTATCTTTTATAAGTTTACTCACAAGCTGGGTACTTCCATTAGCCAGTTGCAGGATTTTGCGATGCGTGCCGACCGGAACGAACCTGTAGAGATGGCTATGCAATCGGCCTTCCCGCACAATGAGTTAGGCGAGATATCGCAACACATCATCCAGATTTACAAACGCCTGCACGAAACGAAAGAGGCATTGTACATCGAACGCGAGAAACTGATCACCCATTTACAGACATCGCACGAAGGGTTAGGCGTATTTACACGTGATAAGCGGGAGATTTTGGTAAACAATCTTTTCACCCAATACAGCAACCTGCTTTCGGATTCCAATCTCGAAACCACCGAAGAAGTATTCAGTATTAACGAACTGCGCGATATCACTAACTTCATCAACAAGGTGCAGCAACGCCCGGTAGGAAAAGAGGAAAAGCGGATGTCAATCAGTATCAACAAGAACGGGAAAACATTTATTGTCGAATGTATCATCTTCCAGGACCTGAGTTTTGAGATATCCATCAACGACGTCACCTACGAAGAAGAAAAGATACGCCTGAAGCGCCAGCTAACCCAGAATATCGCTCACGAACTAAAAACCCCTGTAAGTAGCATACAAGGCTATCTGGAAACAATCGTCAACAGCGGTGAGTCACTTCCCCGCGAAAAGATGGACGTGTTCCTCGAACGCTGCTATGCACAGAGCAACCGCTTGAGTCGTCTGCTGCGCGACATATCCGTGCTCACCCGCATGGACGAAGCTGCCAACATGATTGATATGGAGAAGGTAAACATCAGCATACTGGTAACAAATATCATCAACGAAGTATCACTCGAACTGGAAGAGCGGCACATCACCGTAGTCGACTCCTTACGTAAGGACATCCAGCTACGTGGCAACTACTCGTTGCTCTATTCCATCTTCCGCAACCTGATGGACAACGCTATCGCCTACGCCGGCCCCAACATCCAGATCTATATCAACTGCTTCCGCGAAGACGAAAATTTCTACTATTTCAGTTTTGCCGATACCGGGGTAGGGGTTTCCCAAGAACATCTCACCCGTTTATTCGAACGCTTCTACCGCGTAGACAAAGGCCGTTCACGCAAATTAGGCGGTACGGGCCTCGGATTAGCCATCGTCAAGAATGCCGTAATCATTCACGGAGGAAGCATCTCAGCAAAGAATAACCTCGGTGGCGGATTAGAATTCGTCTTTACATTAGCCAAAGAGAAGTAGCCGAGCCAAAGTCCAAACAAAACAAAAAGCCACGAGCGCAGCGATGTGGCGAAAAAAAGACCGGCCTCGGCTGTTTTCCGTCAAGCGAGCGACCGTAGTAGCGCGTGAAGACGACCCTGTGTTTGAGCGAGCGTAGCGAGCGAGTTCGGGGTCGTTAGCGCTACGCAGCGAGCGAGTAGGAAAACAGACGCAGCCTTGATTTTTTGCTTCTTTTGCATCAAGGCAAAAGAAGGGACAGCGCAGCAACATGTATCAAGACAAAAGAAGAGACACCTCCTAATAATAAACAAAAAAAGCAAAAAGTTAACTCAAATACTCGGCAAGTATATATAAATTAGTATTTTTGCCTGTCTTATAAGAATTAAAATTGAATGGTCAGAAAACTACTAATAGCACTTTCGTTGCTCCCCACCCTGTTGTGCGCTCAAATCAATACCGAACGAGTGATGATGATCGCCCGTAATGCACTCTATTTTGAGGACTATGTGCTCTCTATCCAATACTTCAATCAGGTAATCAATGCCAAACCCTATATGTACGAACCCTATTTCTTCCGTGGTTTAGCGAAAGTAAATCTGGACGACTATCAGGGAGCGGAAGCCGATTGCGACCTGGCATTGGAGCGTAACCCGTTCATCGTGGGCACCTATCAGATCCGGGGACTCGCCCGCATCAAGCAAGGCAAGTACGAAGGAGCCATCTCCGACTACCAGATGGCCTTGAAATATGCCCCCGAAAATATCACTCTGTGGCATAACCTCACCTTGTGCCATATACAGAAAAAAGACTATAAAGCCGCCAATGAAGACTTGGAGAACCTGCTCCGTATCTCTCCCCGGTACACCCGGGCTTACCTGATGCGGGGTGAAGTAGCACTCAAACAGCAAGACACCATCCGGGCGTTGAACGACTTCAATAAAGCCATCGAGATGGATAAGTACGATCCCGATGCCTGGGCATCACGCGCCATCGTGCAGCTCCAGCAGGCCAAATATGCCGATGCTGAGTCGGATTTCGACAAAGCCATCCGCCTGAGCGTGAAGAATGCCGGTAACTACATCAACCGCGCCTTGGCACGTTTCCACCAGAACAACCTCCGGGGAGCCATGAGCGACTATGACATGGCGCTCGACCTCGATCCGAATAATTTCATCGGACACTATAACCGCGGATTGCTCCGGGCACAGGTGGGCGATGACAACCGGGCCATTGAAGACTTCGATTTCGTGCTTACCATGGAACCCAATAACATGATGGCCACCTTCAACCGTGGACTGCTCCGGGCACAGACCGGCGACTATCGGGGAGCTATCAAGGACTACTCAACCGTGATCAACGAATATCCCAACTTCCTGGCCGGTTACCACTACCGCTCGGAAGCTTACCGGAAAACGGGCGACAGGAAAAATGCTGAGCTCGATGAGTTCAAAGTAATGAAAGCCCAATTGGAAAAGCGGAACAATCCGCAAGGGAGTAATAAGGCCACTGCCGATAATAAAGATGGAAAAGAAGGTGAGGGAGAAGAACAACAAGACGGAAATAAAACGCGTAAGAAGTCGGACAAGAACATGGACAACTATCGCAAGATTGTCATTGCCGACGACTCCGAAGCACCACAACAATACAAAAACGACTATCGCGGACGTGTACAGGACCGCAACGTGAACATCCGCATGGAGCCGATGTATGCATTGAGCTATTATGAGAAGATGAGCGAGGTAATGCGTCTGGTACATTACCACAAGTTTATCGACGACCTGAACCGTACCAACGTACTGCCCAAACGTTTGCGCATCACCAACATGGAGTCTCCGCTGACCGAAGAGCAGGTGAAGTATCATTTCGAACTGACCGACAAACATACAGCCGACATTGTTGCCGATCCGCAGAATGCACGGAAGCGTTTTGCACGGGCGCTCGATTTCTATCTGGTGCAAGACTTTGCCAACTCGGTGGACGATCTCACGCAGACTATCCTGATCGACGATACCTTCTTCCCAGCCTACTTCATGCGTTCGCTGGTTCGCTACAAACAACTCGAATACCGCCGTTCGGAAGAAAACCTTATTGCTACTTCGGGAGGATCCGTGCCTACGAAGACCGAAGTCACAGCAGTCGATTACGAAATCATCCGTGCCGATCTCGACAAGGTGATCTCGCTGGCGCCTGATTTCGTGTACGCTTATTACAACCGGGCCAACATTGCTGCCATGCTGAAGAATTACCGGGCAGCTATTGCCGACTACGACAAGGCTATCAGTATGAATCCCGAGTTTGCCGATGCCTATTACAACCGTGGATTGACGCAAATCTATCTGGGCAATAACAAACAAGGAATAGCCGATTTGAGCAAGGCAGGTGAGTTGGGAATTGTTTCGGCATACAACATCATCAAGCGCTTTACGGAGCTTCCTGAATAACATTTTTCGCCTGATAATCAGAAAACTCAAAAGAAATGTTTACTTTTGCGTGCTAATTTCGGAAATATAACAAAAACAATATGATAAAAATTACTTTTCCTGACGGCTCTGTCCGTGAGTATGAAGAAGGAGTGAACGGTCTGCAGATTGCAGAAAGTATTAGCTCCCGCTTGGCACAAGATGTATTGGCTTGTGGCGTGAACGGTGTGATTTATGATTTGGGCCGTCCCATCAACGAAGATGCTTCGGTGGTATTGTACAAGTGGGACGACGAAGAAGGTAAACACGCTTTCTGGCATACCAGCGCGCACTTGTTGGCTGAAGCTTTGCAGGAACTCTATCCGGGCATCCAGTTCGGTATCGGTCCGGCTATCGAAAACGGTTTCTACTACGATGTAGATCCGGGCGAAGCAGTGATTAAGGAAGCTGATTTGGTAACCATCGAGAATAAAATGGCCGAACTCGCTGCCAAAAAGGAAGCAGTGGTCAGAGAAGATATTACGAAAACCGATGCGCTGAAGAAGTTCGGCGACAGAGGTGAAACTTATAAATGCGAGTTGATCTCGGAACTGGAAGACGGCCACATCACCACTTATACACAAGGTGCATTTACCGACCTTTGCCGTGGTCCGCACTTGATGACAACCGCTCCGATCAAGGCCATCAAGCTGTTGTCGGTAGCCGGTGCTTACTGGCGCGGACGGGAAGACCGCAAGATGCTTACGCGTATCTATGGTATCACCTTCCCTAAAAAGAAGATGCTCGACGAATATCTGGTGATTCTCGAAGAAGCCAAAAAACGCGACCATCGCAAGATCGGTAAGGAGATGGAACTGTTCATGTTCTCAGAAACTGTAGGTAAGGGACTGCCTATGTGGTTGCCCAAAGGTACTGCCCTCCGTTTGCGTTTGGAAGATTTTCTGAAAACCATCCAGAAACGTTTCGGTTACCAGCAGGTAATGACTCCGCACATCGGTAACAAACAACTTTATATTACTTCGGGTCACTATGCGAAGTACGGAAAAGACTCGTTCCAACCCATCAATACACCGGAAGAGGGCGAAGAATACTTGCTCAAACCGATGAACTGTCCTCATCACTGTGAGATTTACAAGTGGCAGCCTCGTTCGTATAAAGATCTTCCGTTGCGCCTGGCTGAGTTCGGTACGGTATACCGCTATGAACAGAGTGGCGAGCTGCACGGCTTGACGCGTGTACGTAGCTTCACGCAGGACGATGCACACATCTTCTGCCGTCCCGACCAGGTAAAAGATGAATTCCTTCGCGTGATGGATATCATTTTTATCATCTTCGGCGCACTGAACTTCGAAAACTTTGAAGCACAGATCTCTTTACGCGACCCGAACAATCGTGAAAAGTACATTGGTAGCGACGAAAACTGGGAAAAAGCCGAACGATCTATCGTAGAAGCATGTGCCGAAAAGGGTCTGAAGGCGAAAGTCGAAACCGGCGAAGCTGCTTTCTACGGTCCGAAACTCGACTTCATGGTGCGCGATGCCATCGGTCGTAAGTGGCAGTTGGGTACCATTCAGGTAGACTACAACCTGCCCGAACGTTTCCAATTGGAATATACCGGTGCCGACAACATGAAACACCGTCCGGTGATGATCCACCGTGCTCCGTTCGGTTCTATGGAACGCTTCGTAGCTGTACTCATCGAGCATACCGGTGGTAAATTCCCGTTGTGGCTTACCCCCGATCAGGTTGCTATCCTGCCTATCAGCGAGAAATTCAACGACTATGCACAGCAGGTGAAGGCTTACTTCGATACACAAGATGTACGTGCCCTTGTCGACGACCGTAACGAAAAGATCGGACGTAAGATCCGCGACAATGAGATGAAACGCATTCCGTACATGCTCATCGTAGGCGAAAAGGAAGCAGAAAACGGTGAAGTATCGGTACGCAGACAAGGCGAAGGCGATAAAGGAAGCATGAAATTTGAAGATTTCGCTAAAAATATCAATGAAGAAGTGGCAAGTATGATAAATAAATGGTAACTTTGCCGCCTGTTAGCGAATAACAGTGTTAAAGTTATCTGTAGAAGATGATCTTTGATATAAAAAACTTAAAATAATTGATAAAGTATTTAAGAAAACAAACAGAAGTAACATTTTTGAATGAAGAATGACAGCTTAAAAGGGCAGTACCGGATTAACGAACAGATCCGAGCCAAAGAAGTACGTATTGTAGGCGATGAAGTAGAACCGAAAGTATATCCCATTTTCCAGGCTTTGAAGATAGCTGCAGACATGGAAATGGATTTGGTGGAGATCTCACCCAATGCTCAGCCTCCTGTTTGTCGCATTATTGATTACTCTAAATTCCTTTATCAACAGAAGAAACGTCAAAAGGAACAGAAGGCCAAACAGGTGAAGGTGACCGTGAAAGAAATTCGTTTCGGGCCACAAACTGATGATCATGACTACAACTTCAAGTTGAAACATGCCAAGGGATTCCTCGAAGATGGGGATAAGGTAAAGGCCTACGTGTTTTTCAAAGGCCGTTCCATCCTTTTCAAAGAGCAAGGTGAAGTGTTACTGCTTCGTTTTGCTACCGATTTGGAAGATCTTGCCAAGGTGGAACAATTACCGTTGCTCGAAGGAAAGCGTATGACGATATCACTCGCTCCGAAAAAACCTGCTGCGGCAGTTGTTCCGAAGAAACCGGCTAAGGAAGGAAAACCGGCAGAAGGTAAGCCAGCAGAAAGCAAGCCTGATGCTCCGAAAGAGGACAAAGAATAAAAAAGAGTGCGTAACGCGCAGGTATAGTGCGTTGCCATTATTGATAATTAATCATTTAAAATTAACTAAGATGCCAAAGATGAAGACTAACTCCGGTGCCAAAAAAAGGTTTACCCTTACCGGAACAGGTAAAATCAAGAGAAAGCACGCTTTTCACAG